>CAVVFG010000017.1:0-94478 GCA_963747405.1 uncultured Actinomycetota bacterium | reverse complement strand
AGGTCGAGATGGCGCACGCCGTCGCCGACGCCATCGACGGCAAGGGCCACCTGCTCGTGCAGGCCGGCACGGGCACCGGCAAGTCGCTGGCCTACCTCGTGCCGGCGGTGCAGCACGCCATGGACACCGGCACCCCCACGGTGGTCGCCACCGCGACCCTGGCGCTGCAGGCGCAGATCGTCGACCGCGACATGCCGCGGCTCGCCGAGTCGCTCGCGCCGCTCCTCGGACGGCGCCCCACCTACGCGCTGGTCAAGGGGCGGCGCAACTACCTGTGCGCGCACAAGCTGGAGGGTGGCTTCCCCGACGACGACGTCGACACGCTGATGTCGGTCGGGGCCGTCGACCAGCAGGCGTCGCGGCTCGGTGCCGAGGTGGTGCGGCTGCGCGACTGGGCCGAGGTCACCGAGTCGGGCGACCGCGACGAGCTGGTACCGGGGGTGTCGGAGCGCGCGTGGCGGCAGGTGTCGGTGTCGGCCGAAGAGTGCCTCGGCAGCCGCTGCCCGATGGTGTCCGAGTGCTTCGTCGAGCGCTCCCGCGAGGCCGCGCACGACGTCGACGTCATCGTCACCAACCACTCCTTCATGGCCATCGACGCCTTCGAGGGCCGCCAGATGCTGCCCGAGCACGACGTGCTCGTCGTCGACGAGGGCCACGAGCTCGTCGACCGGGTCACCTCCACGATCACCGACGAGGTCACCCCCGGGATGGTCCGCGCCGCGGCCAAGCGGGCGGGGCGGCAGGCCGACTCGAGCTCGACGATGGACGAGGCCGCCGACCTTCTCGAGTCGGTGCTGGAGCCGGCCCCGGAGGGGCGGCTGACCGGCATCCCCGACTCGCTGGCGATGGCGCTGGGTCGGGTGCGCGACACCGCGCGGGCCGTGCAGAGCGAGCTGAAGCCGCAGCAGGGCGAGGAGCCCGACGGCGGGCGCCAGGTGGCCCGGGCGGCCGTCGACGAGGTGTTCGAGAACGCCTCGCGCATCCTCGAGGAGCGCGAGCTCGACGTCGTCTGGCTCAACCGCGACCTGCGTCGGGGGCCCGTGCTGCGGGTGGCGCCGATGAGCGTGGCGATGCTGGTGCGCGACAAGGTGTTCAGCGAGCGCACCGTCGTGCTCACCTCGGCGACCCTCGAGCTCGGCGGGTCGTTCGATGCCGTCGCGGGCACGATCGGGCTGCGCGGCGAGGGGGCGCCGCCGTGGCGTGGGCTCGACGTCGGCAGCCCGTTCGCCTACCCCGAGCAGGGCATCGCCTACGTGGCGCGGCACCTGCCGGCACCCGGGCGCGACGGGCTCGCCACCGAGACGCTCGACGAGATCGAGGCGCTGGTGCGGGCGGCCGGCGGCCGCACGCTCGGGCTGTTCTCGTCGATGCGCGCCGCCAAGGAGGCCACCGAGGCGATGCGCGAGCGGTTCGCCGACGCCGAACGGCGAGATCGCGTTCCTGTGCCAGGGCGAGGACCAGATCAGCACGCTGGTGCGGCAGTTCGCCCGCGACCCGCGCACCTGCCTGTTCGGCACGCTCTCGCTGTGGCAGGGCGTCGACGTGCCCGGCTCGTCGTGCCAGCTCGTCATCATCGACCGCATCCCGTTCCCGCGGCCCGACGACCCGCTCGCCTCGGCGCGCTCGCAGGCCATCGCCCGGATGGGCGGCAACGGGTTCATGGCGGTGTCGGCCACGCATGCTGCCCTGCGGCTGGCGCAAGGGGCCGGGCGGCTGATCCGGCGGGCCGACGACCGCGGCGTCGTCGCGTTCCTCGACAACCGGATGATGACCGCCCGGTATGCCGGGTTCCTCCAGCGCTCGCTGCCGCCGTTCTGGCCCACCGCCGACCGGGCGATGGTGCTGGCGGCGCTCAAGCGGCTCGACGAGACCGCCGAGCCGCCGCAGCCCGTGGCCGAGCCGGCGCTGCGCGGCCTCACCGGCGCCGTCCCGGCACCCGCCGTGGACCGCCCGGTCGCCGAGGACCCACCCCCGCCGGAGTCGTCGCGCACCGCCGTCACCCACGGCCACGCCTGGACCGAGCAGGAGGACGAGGAGCTGCGCGACGGCATCGAGCTGGGCCTGACCCTCGACGAGCTCGCCGAGTCGATGGAGCTGCCGGTCGAGGCCGTCTCGGCCCGCCTCGGTGGCCTCGGGCTCGAGGCCGGCGCCGGCCCCACGCTCACCTTCGACTGACGTCGACCGGCGCGTCAGCCGACCGCAAGAGCCCAGAGGAACGACGCGGCCACCGACGGCCACCAGTGCCCCGCCTGCCCGCTGCAACCGTGTCTTCTCCCGCTGGCCGGCCCCGCGCAGCAGTCCTGCGGTCATGGCCAGACCGCACATGGCCAGGGCGTAGAGCAGGTGGCCCGCCGGGGACCCGGGCCGCAGCGCCGTGAACGTCCGGCTCTCGTCGGTGGCGCCCCAGTAGACGTACGGCTGGAGGTTGACGACCACCCGTGAAGCCCACGCCTCGCCGACGCCCGGCACGGACTCCCCGAAGCCAAGGGCGACCAGCTCGACCATGAGGAGCGCGACGGCCGCCAGCACACCGGCGCCGGGGAAGTGCACCCACCGGCCGATGGTGACCCCGAGGACGGGTCCGCCGAAGCAGGCGACCGGGCCCTCGGCGACGGCGAAGAGGTAGTCGAGCCAGCCGATCTGGGCCGGCGCATGCGGCACGACGTAGCCGGCGGGTGGCGGGTGGACGAGGTCCACGAGCCCGTACACCACCATGAGCGCCAGACAGGTCACGACGGGGACGAGGCACGCGAGGTACAACGCCAGGGTCCTGGTGGGCTGGTCGGTCGGGGTGCTTCGGAGCAGGGACAGGGCCCGGTCCTCGGTGACGGCCAGCCGGTAGCCCACGACCACCCCGGGGATGCCCAACCATAGGGCCCAGTTCAGCGTCTGGTCCCAGGCGGCGTCGATCTGGCCAGTCAGCAGGTGCCTGGCGGCGCCGAGGAGCAGGAGGGCGACCGACACGAGGTAGACGGGGTGGCGAAGGTACCGTCGCGCCTGGATCCGGGCGAGGCCGCTCAGCACGCCCGGCGGCGCCGACGGCGGGAGGGTGCTGGTCGGGGTCGTCTGGGTCATCCGAGCACTCCTTGCGGGATGCCGCGGTGCAGCAGGTACGCGTCCTCGACCCCCGGGTCGATGAGCTCGGCCCCCGGGGGAGGCTCACCGACGTGCCGGAACCGCCCGGTGGCGGTGCGCCAGCGGGCGAGGGCCGTCTCATCCGGTCGGTCGTCGACCCACACGTGGCCGCGGGCGTGCTCGACGAAGTCCCTGACCGACCCCGTGAAGCTCGCCCGACCGGCATCCATCACCAGCACCCGGTCGCAGACGGCGGACACGTCCTCGGTCTGGTGGGTCGACAGGACCACGGTCGTGCCTGCGGCCAGCCCGACCAGCAGCGCGCGGAAGGAGGCTCGCTGCTCGGGATCGAGCCCTGTGGTGGGCTCGTCGAGCAGCAGGAGCGGGGGCTGGCCGAGCAGGGCCTGTGCCAGCCCGAGCCGCCTCCGCATGCCCCCGGAGAGCTGGTGCACCCGCTTGGTAGAGACCGGCGAGAGGTCGACGAGGTCCAGCACCCTCCTCACCTCGTCGCGTCGTGCCGAGGGATCGGTCCACTCCTTGAGCACGGCCATGTACTCGACGAAGCCGAAGGCCGTGAAGCCGCGGGGAAAGCCGAGCTCCTGCGGAAGGTAGCCGAGTCGACGACGGATCTCGGTACGGGCAGCGTCCTGGGAGGTGTCGGTGCCGAGGACCCGCACCGACCCGGCCGTCTGCTCCTGGATGGTGGAGAGGATCCGCAGCATCGTCGTCTTCCCGGACCCGTTGGGGCCGAGGACGCCCGTGACCCCCGGTTGGATGCGCAGCGTCACGCCGTCCAGGGCCGTGGTGGAGCCGAACCGCTGGGTGACGTCGTCGAGCTCGGCGCCGCCGACCCCCGTCACCACGGTCCCACCACCATCCGCGAGAGCGCTTGCCCCCGGGTGCTCAGGACCCACCCGGCGACCGCAACCACACCCGCATAGACGGCCATCGCCACCGGGCCCACCACCGCCAGCTCGTCGCCCAGCAGGAACGCCGACGCGGTGACCGCGACCCACAGCGTGCCGGTGCCGGCGGCTGCGTACCTCAGGGGCCACCACGTCGAGGCGGCCAGGGTGGCGAGCACGAAGGCGAGTCCCGGGGCCAGCCAGGCGAAGGCGACCCACCAGGGCTGAAGGGCCAGTCCCACGAGGATCGTCAGAGGGGCGCAGGCCACGAGGACGACAGCGGTTCGCACGAGCAGCAACCGGAACTGCGGGTAGGGGGTGCTGAGGGTGAGCTCGTATGCGGGGTCGACTCCCTCCCCGTACGACAGCGCCACCCCACCGAGCGGAACGAGCGGCGCGAGCAGGAGGTAGGCGGCCTGGGCTCGGTCCGGTGACACGAACGAGGCCAGCAGGGTGGCGCCGAGCACGGCGGTGAGGGCCGCGACCCAGGCGGCGGTGAACGCGGGCGTCATCCCCGCCACCACCGCGTCGGGCTCGGGCACTCCCAGCCTGCGCAGCACCCGCACGACGGCTGACGGCGACTGGGGGTGGATCTGGTCGGTGACGCCGGCCCAGACCCGGTCGAGGTCGACGGAGGCGAGGTCGCGGGTGGCGACGGCAGCCGCATCCCGGCAGTGGGCGCACGCCATGACGTGCTGCTCGATCGTGTCGGCCGCGACGGCGCTCGCCTGCCCCCCGACCCAGGCGCTCATCGTGGGTGCGGGCACGTGCCATGCCTGGTCGCTGCTCACCAGCCACCTCCTGCACTCGTCAGGGCCGCCCGCAGCTCCGCGCGGGCCCGGTGGGCCCTGGACTTCACGGTGCCCTCCCGGACGCCGAGCAGGCGAGCGGCCTCCCTCGTGGTGAGACCGTCGAGCACGGTCGCCCGGATCACGGCGCGGTGCTCCGGGGACAGCGACTGCAGGGCCGGCCCGAGGCGTCCGTGCTCGAGGCCCTGGAGCACGAGGTCCTCCACGGTGCCGGTGGCCTGCGTGGACCGGCGGGGCAGCTCCGGGACGGGGATCTCGACCCGGACGTGGCGGCGACGCAGCTGGCTGATCAGCTGGCGGATGCCGATGCCCCACAGCCACGCCGGCACGTCACCGGTCCCCTTGAAGCTCTTCGCCCCCCGCCAGACGGCCACGAACGTCTCCTGCAGGGCGTCCTCGACCAGGGCGGGGTCCGAGCACCGCCCGCGCAGCCGGGCCGCCAGCCACGGGGCGTGGCGGTCGTACAGCTTCCTGAGGGCGTCCGGGTCGGCGTCGGCGATGGCGGCCAGGAGCTCGCGGTCACCGGGGTGGCCGCCACCGGGCTGGCCGCCACCGGACTCCGTCGAGCTCCCCATGCCCCATTGTCGCGCGGAGTCGGCGGATGGTTCCCGCAGAAGGAACCGACCCCCCCGTCCCTGCGACAAGGGGGTGACGACCCATCGAAGGAGCGGCCATGACCACCATGACGACGACACGACCCACCACCGGCACGAGCACGCGGCGCCTCCGGGCTGCGTCGGGCCTGCTTCTCCTCGCCGGGATCGTGTTCATGGCCGGTGTGTCCCGGCCGGTCGTCGAGGACTACATGGGCGCCTGGGGTGACCACCCCGCGCAGCTCGAGATCGCCGGCGCCGACCTCGGCGCGATCCGGATGTCGTTCATCCCCATGGGCGTCGGCTTCGCGGTGCTCGGCGCGGCACTGGTTGCGTGGGGCCGTGGGGTGGCCAGCACGACGACCGGCCGGTGGGCTCGGGCGGCAACGATCCTGGGCTGGGTGGGTCTGGTCGGTGGGCTGGCCGCCGCCCTGGAGAGGATCGTCCTGCCGCTGACCACGGCGGAGGCGGTCGTCGAGCCACCGGTGCTGGTCGCCGGGGCGAGTGTCGTCGGCTACCTCGGGGTCAGCGTGGCCTTCGTTGGGTTCGCGGTGATGATGATGACGGGCCGCCGCGTCCTGCCGCGGTGGCTGGGCATCGCGCTGGGGGTCGTGCTCGTCGTCACCGGCCTCGGCCCACTGGTCATCGGCCTGCCCGTCGTGTACTTCTTCGGCGTGCTGGCCTGGGCCGTCGTCTCCCTTGTCACCCTCTGGGTCCGTCCGCTGCCTCCCACTGCAGCCTGAGCGCGCCCCGTCGGGCGTGTCCGCCGCTCGTGGCAGAGTGACCGCCATGTCGGACGAGGTCGCGGTGCACCACCGGGTGCCGCCCTACGTCCTGGTCGCCGGGCCCGAGTCGCTGCTCGCCGAGCGGGGGGTCACGCAGACCCTCGACGACCTCAGGGTCACCGAGCCCGAGCTCGAGGTGATCCGGCTCTACGCCTCCGCCTACACCGCCGGCGAGCTCATCCAGCACGCCAGCCCGTCGCTCTTCGGTGGTGCCAAGTGCATCGTCGTGCACGACCTCGACGAGGCCGGCGACGACCTGCAGGCCGACCTGCTCGCGGCCCTGGCCGGCGAGCCCGAGCCCGACCTCACCCTCGTCGTGCTGCACCGCGGCGGCTCGCGCGGCAAGAAGGTGCTCGACACGCTCAAGGGCTCGGGAGCCCGGGTCATCGACGCCTCCGCCATCAAGACCGACCGCGACAAGGCCGACTTCGCCGCGCACGAGTTCCGCCGGGCCCGGCGCAAGGCCACCGGCGAGGCGGTGCACGCGCTCGTCGAGGCGGTCGGCAAGGACGTCCGTGAGCTGGCGTCGGCCTGCCAGCAGCTGATCGACGACACCACGGGCGTCATCGACGAGCAGGTCGTGCTCACCTACCACGGGGGCAAGGTCGAGGCGACCGGCTTCCGGGTGGCCGACGCCACCATGGCCGGCGACACCGGCGAGGCCCTGCGGCTGCTGCGGCACGCCATCGCCGTCGGGGTCGACCCGGTGCCGATCGTCGCGGTGCTGGCCCAGCAGGCCCGCCAGCTGATCAAGGTCGGCTCCGCGGGCCGCGGGCGCTCGGTCGACCTCGCGCGCGACCTCGGCATGGCACCGTGGCAGGTCGACAAGGCGCGCCGGGCGCTGGGCGGCTGGACCGCCGACGCGCTCGCCACCTGCGTCACGGCCATCGCCGCGGCCGACTTCGAGGTCAAGGGCGGCGGGCGCGACCCGGTGTACGCCGTCGAGCGGTGCGTGCTGACCATCACCGACCAGCACGCCCGCAACCGCAGCTGACCGGCCTGTGGAGGACGCCGCGGGTGGTGGGCGCACGGCATACCCTGCTCTGGTGCCGACCCTCGACGAGCTCCTCCACGCCGCCGTCGGCGGGGTCGGCGGCACCGAGCGTCCTGGTCAGGTCCAGATGGCGCACGCCGTCGCCGACGCCGTCGACGGCAGGGGCCACCTGCTCGTGCAGGCCGGCACCGGCACCGGCAAGTCGCTGGCCTACCTCGTCCCCGCGGTGCAGCACGCCATGGACACCGGCACCCCGACGGTGGTCGCCACCGCCACCCTGGCGCTGCAGGCGCAGATCGTCGACCGCGACATGCCACGGCTCGCCGAGTCGCTGGCGCCGCTGCTCGGCCGGCGCCCGACCTACGCGCTGGTCAAGGGGCGGCGCAACTACCTGTGCGCGCACAAGCTGGAGGGCGGCTTCCCCGACGACGACGTCGACACCCTGATGTCGGTCGGGGCCGTCGACCAGCAGGCGTCGCGCCTGGGCGCCGAGGTGGTGCGGCTGCGCGACTGGGCCGAGGTCACCGAGTCGGGCGACCGCGACGAGCTCGTCCCCGGCGTGTCCGAGCGTGCCTGGCGCCAGGTGTCGGTGAGCGCCGAGGAGTGCCTGGGCAGCCGCTGCCCGATGGTCGCCGAGTGCTTCGTCGAGCGCTCGCGCGAGGCCGCCCGCGACGTCGACGTCATCGTCACCAACCACTCGTTCATGGCCATCGACGCCTTCGAGGGGCGCCAGCTGCTGCCCGAGCACGACGTGCTCGTCGTCGACGAGGGCCACGAGCTCGTCGACCGGGTCACCTCCACGATCACCGACGAGGTCACCCCGGGCATGGTGCGGGCGGCGGCCAAGCGCGCCGGACGGCAGGCCGACGCGTCGTCGACCATGGAGGAGGCGGCCGACCTGCTCGAGTCGGTGCTCGAGCCGGCCCCCGAGGGGCGGCTGACCGGCATCCCCGACTCGCTGGCGATGGCGCTCGGGCGGTTGCGCGACACCGCTCGGGCCGTGCAGAGCGAGCTCAAGCCCCAGCAGGGCGAGGAACCCGACGGCGGTCGCCAGGTGGCGCGGGCCGCCGTCGACGAGGTGTTCGAGAACGCCTCGCGCGTCCTCGAGGAGCGCGAGCTCGACGTGGTCTGGCTCAACCGCGACCCCCGCCGCGGTCCGGTGCTGCGGGTCGCGCCGATGAGCGTCGCGATGCTGGTGCGCGAGAAGGTGTTCAGCGAGCGCACCGTCATCCTCACCTCGGCCACGCTCGAGCTCGGCGGGTCGTTCGACGCCGTCGCGGGCACCATCGGGCTGCGCGGTGAGGGGTCGCCGGCATGGCGCGGGCTCGACGTCGGCAGCCCCTTCGCCTACCCCGAGCAGGGCATCGCCTACGTGGCGCGGCACCTGCCGGCGCCCGGGCGCGACGGCCTCGCCACCGAGACGCTCGACGAGATCGAGGCGCTGGTGCGGGCCGCGGGCGGGCGCACGCTGGGCCTGTTCTCGTCGATGCGGGCGGCCAAGGAGGCCACCGAGGCGATGCGCGAGCGCTTCCCCGACGCCCGGGCGACCGCCGCGGGCGCGGCGGGGGAGATCGCGTTCCTCTGCCAGGGCGAGGACCAGATCAGCACCCTGGTGCGGCAGTTCGCCCGCGACCCGGGCACCTGCCTGTTCGGCACGCTGTCGCTGTGGCAGGGGGTCGACGTGCCCGGCTCGTCGTGCCAGCTCGTCATCATCGACCGCATCCCGTTCCCGCGCCCCGACGACCCGCTCGCCTCCGCGCGCTCGCAGGCCATCGCCCGGATGGGCGGCAACGGGTTCATGGCCGTCTCGGCCACGCACGCGGCGCTGCGGCTCGCCCAGGGGGCGGGGCGCCTCATCCGGCGGGCCGACGACCGGGGGGTCGTCGCCTTCCTCGACAACCGGATGATGACCGCCCGCTACGCCGGGTTCCTCCAGCGCTCGCTGCCGCCGTTCTGGCCCACCGCCGACCGCGCGATGGTGCTCGCGGCGCTGAAGCGGCTCGACGAGAGCGCCGAGCCACCGCTGCCGGTGGCCGAGCCCGCGCTGCGCGGCCTGACCGGTGCGGTGGCGGCCCGCATCGAACGTCCGGTCGCCGAGGACCCGCCACCGCCGGAGTCGTCGCGCACCGCCGTCACCCACGGCCACGCGTGGACCGAGCAGGAGGACGAGGAGCTGCGCGACGGCATCGAGCTGGGGCTCACCCTCGACGAGCTCGCCGAGTCGATGGAGCTGCCGGTCGAGGCCGTCTCGGCCCGCCTGGGCGGTCTCGGCCTCGAGGCCGGCACCGGCCCCACGCTCACCTTCGACTGACGTCGACGGGCGGGTCAGCCGAGCAGTGCCCAGAGGAACGACGCGGCCACCACGGCCACCAGTGCCCCGCCCACCCGCTGCAACCGTGCCTTCTCCCTCGGGCCGGCCCCGCGCAGCAGTCCTGCGGTCATGGCCAGACCGCACATGGCCAGGGCGTAGAGCAGGTGGCCCGCCGGGGACCCGGGCCGCAGCGCCGTGAACGTCCGGCTCTCGTCGGTGGCCCCCCAGTAGACGTACGGCTGGAGGGTGACGACCACCCGTGAAGCCCAGGCCTCGCCGACGCCCGGCACGGACTCCCCGAAGCCAAGGGCGACCAGCTCGACCATGAGGAGCGCGACGGCCGCCAGCACACCGGCGCCGGGGAAGTGCACCCACCGGCCGATGGTGACCCCGAGGACGGGTCCGCCGAAGCAGGCGACCGGGCCCTCGGCGACGGCGAAGAGGTAGTCGAGCCAGCCGATCTGGGCCGGCGCCTGCGGAACGACGTAGCCGGCGGGTGGCGGGTGGACGAGGCCCACCAGCCCGTACACCACCATGAGCGCCAGACAGGTCGCGACGGGGACGAGGCACGCGAGGTACAACGCCAGGGTCCTGGTGCGCTGGTCGGTCGGGGTGCTTCGGAGCAGGGACAGGGCCCGGTCCTCGGTGACGGCCAGCCGGTAGCCCACGACCACCCCGGGGATGCCCAGCCACAGGGCCCAGTTCAGCGTCTGGTCCCAGGCGGTGTCGATCTGGCCAGTCAGCAGGTGCCTGGCGGCGCCGAGGAGCAGGAGGGCGACCGACACGAGGTAGACGGGGTGCCGAAGGTACCGTCGCGCCTGGATCCGGGCGAGGCCGCTCAGGACGCCCGGCGGCGCCGACGGCGGGAGGGTGCTGGTCGGGGTCGTCTGGGTCATCCGAGCACTCCTTGCGGGATGCCGCGGTGCAGCAGGTACGCGTCCTCGACCCCCGGGTCGATGAGCTCGGCCCCGGGGGGAGGCTCACCGACGTGCCGGAACCGCCCGGTGGCTGTGCGCCAGCGGGCCAGGGCCCTCTCATCCGGTCGGTCGTCGACCCACACGTGGCCGCGGGCGCGCTCGACGAAGTCACTGACCGACCCCGTGAAGCTCACCCGACCGGTATCCATCACCACCACCCGGTCGCAGACGGCGGACACGTCCTCGGTCTGGTGGGTCGACAGGACCACGGTCGTGCCGGCGGCCAGCCCGACCAGCAGCGCGCGGAAGGAGGCTCGCTGCTCGGGATCGAGCCCCGTGGTGGGCTCGTCGAGCAGCAGGAGCGGGGGCTGGCCGAGCAGGGCCTGTGCGAGCCCGAGCCGCCTGCGCATGCCCCCGGAGAGCTGGTGCACCCGCTTGGTAGAGACCGGCGAGAGGTCGACGAGGTCCAGCACCCTGCGCACCTCGTCGCGTCGTGCCGAGGGATCGGTCCACTCCTTGAGCACGGCCATGTACTCGACGAAGCCGAAGGCCGTGAAGCCGCGGGGAAAGCCGAGCTCCTGCGGAAGGTAGCCGAGTCGACGACGGATGTCGGTACGGGCAGCGTCCCGGGAGGTGTCGGTGCCGAGGACCCGCACCGACCCGGCGGTCTGCTCCTGGATGGTGGAGAGGATGCGCAGCATCGTCGTCTTCCCGGACCCGTTGGGGCCGAGGACGCCCGTGACCCCCGGTTGGATGCGCAGCGTCACGCCGTCCAGGGCCGTGGTGGAGCCGAAGCGCTGGGTGACGTCGTCGAGCTCGGCGCCGCCGACCCCCGTCACCACGGTCCCACCACCATCCGCGAGAGCGCCTGCCCCCGGGTGCCCAGGACCCACCCGGCGACCGCGACCACACCCGCATAGACGGCCATCGCCACCGGGCCCACCACCGCCAGCTCGTCGCCCAGCAGGAACGCCGACGCGGTGACCGCGACCCACAGCGTGCCGGTGCCGGCGGCTGCGTACCTCAGGGGCCACCACGTCGAGGCGGCCAGCGTGGCGAGCACGAAGGCGAGTCCCGGGGCCAGCCAGGCGAAGGCGACCCACCAGGGCTGAAGGGCCAGTCCCACGAGGATCGTCAGGGGGGCGCAGGCCACGAGGACGACAGCGGTTCGCAGGAGCAGCAACCGGAACTGCGGGTAGGGGGTGCTGAGGGTCAGCTCGTATGCGGGGTCGACTCCCTCCCCGTACGACAGCGCCACCCCACCGAGCGGAACGAGCGGCGCGAGCAGGAGGTAGGCGGCCTGGGCGCGGTCCGGTGACACGAACGAGGCCAGCAGGGTGGCGCCGAGCACGGCGGTGAGGGCCGCGACCCAGGCGGCGGTGAACGCGGGCGTCATCCCCGCCACCACCGCGTCGGGCTCGGGCACTCCCAGCCTGCGCAGCACCCGTACGACGGCCGACGGAGACTGGGGGTGGATCTGGTCGGTGACGCCGGCCCAGACCCGGTCGAGGTCGACGGAGGCGAGGTCGCGGGTGGCGACGGCAGCCGCATCCCGGCAGTGGGCGCACGCCATGACGTGCTGCTCGATCGTGTCGGCCGCGACGGCGCTCGCCTCCCCCCCGACCCAGGCGCTCATCGTGGGTGCGGGCACGTGCCATGCCTGGTCGCTGCTCACCAGCCACCTCCTGTACTCGTCAGGGCCGCCCGCAGCTCCGCGCGAGCCCGGTGGGCCCTGGACTTCACGGTGCCCTCCCGGACGCCGAGCAGGCGAGCGGCCTCCCTCGTGGTGAGACCGTCGAGCACGGTCGCCCTGATGACGGCGCGGTGCTCCGGGGACAGGGACTGCAGGGCCGGTCCGAGGCGTCCGTGCTCGAGGCCCTGGAGCACGAGGTCCTCCACGGTGCCGGTGGCCTGCGTGGACCGGCGGGGCAGCTCCGGGACGGGGATCTCGACCCGGACGTGGCGGCGACGCAGCTGGCTGATCAGCTGGCGGATGCCGATGCCCCACAGCCACGCCGGCACGTCACCGGTCCCCTTGAAGCTCTTCGCCCCCCGCCAGACGGCCACGAACGTCTCCTGCAGGGCGTCCTCGACCAGGGCGGGGTCCGAGCACCGCCCGCGCAGCCGGGCCGCCAGCCAGGGGGCGTGGCGGTCGTACAGCTTCCTGAGGGCGTCGGGGTCGGCATCGGCGATGGCGGCCAGGAGCTCGCGGTCACCGGGGTGGCCGCCACCGGGCTGGCCGCCACCGGACTCCGTCGAGCTCCCCATGCCCCATTGTCGCGCGGAGTCGGCGGATGGTTCCCGCGGAAGGAACCGACCCCCCCGTCCCTGCGACAAGGGGGTGACGACCCATCGAAGGAGTGGCCATGACCACCATGACGACGACACGACCCACCACCGGCACGAGCACGCGGCGCCTCCGGGCTGCGTCGGGCCTGCTTCTCCTCGCCGGGATCGTGTTCATGGCCGGTGTGTCCCGGCCGGTCGTCGAGGACTACATGGGCGCCTGGGGTGACCACCCCGCGCAGCTCGAGATCGCCGGCGCCGACCTCGGCGCGATCCGGATGTCGTTCATCCCCATGGGCGTCGGCTTCGCGGTGCTCGGCGCGGCACTGGTTGCGTGGGGCCGTGGGGTGGCCAGCACGACGACCGGCCGGTGGGCTCGGGCGGCAACGATCCTGGGCTGGGTGGGTCTGGTCGGTGGGCTGGCCGCCGCCCTGGAGAGGATCGTCCTGCCGCTGACCACGGCGGAGGCGGTCGTCGAGCCACCGGTGCTGGTCGCCGGGGCGAGTGTCGTCGGCTACCTCGGGGTCAGCGTGGCCTTCGTTGGGTTCGCGGTGATGATGATGACGGGCCGCCGCGTCCTGCCGCGGTGGCTGGGCATCGCGCTGGGGGTCGTGCTCGTCGTCACCGGCCTCGGCCCACTGGTCATCGGCCTGCCCGTCGTGTACTTCTTCGGCGTGCTGGCCTGGGCCGTCGTCTCCCTTGTCACCCTCTGGGTCCGTCCGCTGCCTCCCACTGCAGCCTGAGCGCGCCCCGTCGGGCGTGTCCGCCGCTCGTGGCAGAGTGACCGCCATGTCGGACGAGGTCGCGGTGCACCACCGGGTGCCGCCCTACGTCCTGGTCGCCGGGCCCGAGTCGCTGCTCGCCGAGCGGGGGGTCACGCAGACCCTCGACGACCTCAGGGTCACCGAGCCCGAGCTCGAGGTGATCCGGCTCTACGCCTCCGCCTACACCGCCGGCGAGCTCATCCAGCACGCCAGCCCGTCGCTCTTCGGTGGTGCCAAGTGCATCGTCGTGCACGACCTCGACGAGGCCGGCGACGACCTGCAGGCCGACCTGCTCGCGGCCCTGGCCGGCGAGCCCGAGCCCGACCTCACCCTCGTCGTGCTGCACCGCGGTGGCTCGCGCGGCAAGAGGGTGCTCGACACGCTCAAGGGCTCGGGAGCCCGGGTCATCGACGCCTCCGCCATCAAGACCGACCGCGACAAGGCCGACTTCGCCGCGCACGAGTTCCGCCGGGCCCGGCGCAAGGCCACCGGCGAGGCGGTGCACGCGCTCGTCGAGGCGGTCGGCAAGGACGTCCGTGAGCTGGCGTCGGCCTGCCAGCAGCTGATCGACGACACCACGGGCGTCATCGACGAGCAGGTCGTGCTCACCTACCACGGGGGCAAGGTCGAGGCGACCGGCTTCCGGGTGGCCGACGCCACCATGGCCGGCGACACCGGCGAGGCCCTGCGGCTGCTGCGGCACGCCATCGCCGTCGGGGTCGACCCGGTGCCGATCGTCGCGGTGCTGGCCCAGCAGGCCCGCCAGCTGATCAAGGTCGGCTCCGCGGGCCGCGGGCGCTCGGTCGACCTCGCGCGCGACCTCGGCATGGCACCGTGGCAGGTCGACAAGGCGCGCCGGGCGCTGGGTGGCTGGACCGCCGACGCGCTCGCCACCTGCGTCACGGCCATCGCCGCGGCCGACTTCGAGGTCAAGGGCGGCGGGCGCGACCCGGTGTACGCCGTCGAGCGGTGCGTGCTGACCATCACCGACCAGCACGCCCGCAACCGCAGCTGACCCGGCCACGAGGCGAGGCGACGTCGGATGCCGGCCGCTCGGCATCCGATCTTCACTGCGGTGCGGCATTCGCACTCCGCCCGCGCTACCGCCTGGTACGTGCACTGATCACCTCACCTACCACGCGGTAGGAGAGGCGACGTCGGATGCCGGCCGCGCGGCATCCGCAGTATGCCCGCCGCGCCGCCCCCCCAGCACGCCCGGCGTTTTGGTGCGGTGGGCGCCCCGCTGGTAACTTTGGTCCTTGCGTGCGCGCTTGAGGTCGTGCGCGCAACGCAGCACCACCCAGCGCAGGTCAACCACGGATGTCCCCACGTCCTGTCCCGACCCGCGACTGCCGCCCTCTAACGGCATACCGACCCCAGAGAAAGCATCTACACGTGGCAAACATCAAGTCCCAGCTGAAGCGGATCAAGACGAACCGCGTGGCGACCGAGCGCAACAAGGCGATCAAGTCCGAGTTCAAGACGGCGATCCGCAAGTTCCGCGACGCCGCCGACTCCGGCAACGCCGACGAGGCGAAGGCTGCCCTTCAGGTGGCCTCCACCAAGCTCGACAAGGCCGTGAGCAAGGGCGTCATCCACAAGAACCAGGCCGCCAACAAGAAGTCCTCGATGGCCAAGAAGGCCGCCGGTCTCTGACCGTCCGCGACCCCGACGGGGGCCCGTCACCGAGTTTCGGTGACGGGCCCCGTCGCTGTCCGCCCCACGGCCGCCCGGTCGGCCTTCAGCGGTGCAGGTCGGCGACGGCCCTGGCCACGGCGTCGAACCGATCCCGCGAGAGCACGGCCCCCTCGCGGCGCACCGCCTTGGGGTCGACCCGCACGACCCGGTCGACCCGCACCTCGCTCGGGCGCCGCTGGCGGTCCCAGGGGCCGGAGCCGATGTCGACCCAGCGCGGGCCCCGCGCCGACACCGGCCGGCCGTCGTGGTCCTTGCTGGTGAGCTGTAGGGCGAGCAGCCATGCCCCGTCGCGGCCGACGAGCAGCACCGGGCGGTCCTTGCCCTGGTGGTGGTCCTCCTCGAACGGCACCCAGGTCCAGACGATCTCGCCCGGGTCGGGCCGCCCGTCGCGCTTCGGGGAGTAGGCGGGCACCAGCCGCCCGGTGAAGTCTCCGGGGTAGCCAACAGGGGTTGTCGGCGCCGGCGCCGTCGAGCGCCCGGCGAACCACCGCCGCACCGCGGCGGTGGCACTGCGCAGCAGGCCGGGACGGCGGGGGGTCGAGGGGTCGGGAGCCACCCGAGGAGCCTATTGCGAGCCGGTCTGGTGATGCTCGTGCTGATCACGGTCGACGCACACCGCGACTGACGAGGCGCGTCGGCGGGTGCGTGAACGGCATCCGCGGATCGTGGGAGACTGGGGCACAGTGCCCTGAACCCCTCCCACGCAAGGAACCCACCCGCTCGTGTCCCCCCGCGCCCGCATCGCGCTGCAGCCGCACGCCACGCCGCAGGAGGCGATCCGCAACTTCTGCATCATCGCCCACATCGACCACGGCAAGTCGACCCTGGCCGACCGGATGCTGCAGATCACCGGCGTCGTCGACGACCGGTCGATGCGGGCGCAGTACCTCGACCGGATGGACATCGAGCGCGAGCGCGGCATCACGATCAAGAGCCAGGCCGTTCGGATGCCGTGGGACCTCGAGGGCCAGCACGCACGTGCTCAACATGATCGACACCCCCGGGCACGTCGACTTCACCTACGAGGTCAGCCGCAGCCTGGCCGCGTGCGAGGGCGCCGTGCTGCTGGTCGACGCGGCGCAGGGCATCGAGGCGCAGACCCTGGCGAACCTCTACCTCGCCATGGAGAACGAGCTCACGATCATCCCGGTGCTCAACAAGATCGACCTGCCCGCGGCCCAGCCCGAGAAGTACGCCGAGGAGCTCGCCACCCTGATCGGCTGCGAGCCCGACGACTGCTTCCAGGTGTCCGGCAAGACCGGCGCGGGCGTCGAGCCGCTGCTCGACGAGATCGTCCGGCAGGTCCCGTCCCCGTCGGGCGACCCCACGGCCCCGGCGCGCGCGATGATCTTCGACTCGGTCTACGACACCTACCGTGGCGTGGTCACCTACGTGCGCGTGATCGACGGCAACCTCAACCCGCGCGAGCGGATCATCATGATGTCGACCCGGGCGACCCACGAGCTGCTCGAGATCGGCGTCATCAGCCCCGAGCCGGTGCCCGGCAAGGGCCTGGGCGTGGGTGAGGTCGGCTACCTCATCACCGGCGTGAAGGACGTGCGCCAGAGCCGGGTCGGTGACACGGTGACCAACCTGGGCAAGCCCGCCGAGACGGCCCTCGGGGGCTACCGCGACCCGAAGCCGATGGTGTTCTCCGGCCTGTTCCCGCTCGACGGCTCCGACTACCCCGACCTGCGCGAGGCGCTCGACAAGCTCAAGCTCAACGACGCCGCGCTGGTCTACGAGCCCGAGACGTCGGTCGCCCTCGGCTTCGGGTTCCGCTGCGGCTTCCTCGGGCTGCTGCACCTCGAGATCGTCCGCGAGCGGCTCGAGCGCGAGTTCGACCTCGAGCTCATCTCGACCCAGCCCAACGTCGTCTACGAGGTGTCGATGGACGACGGCACCGAGATCAGCGTCACCAACCCCAGCGAGTTCCCCGGCGGCAAGATCGCCGAGGTGCGCGAGCCCAAGGTGCGCGCCACCATCCTCGCGCCGAGCGAGTTCATCGGCGCGATCATGGAGCTGTGCCAGGGCAAGCGCGGCACCCTGCTCGGCATGGACTACATCTCGGCCGAGCGGGTCGAGATGCGCTACACGCTCCCGCTCGCCGAGGTCGTCTTCGACTTCTTCGACCAGCTCAAGTCGCGCACCCGCGGCTACGCCAGCCTCGACTACGAGCCCGACGGCGACCAGGCCGCCGACCTCGTGAAGGTCGACATCCTGCTCCAGGGCGAGACGGTCGACGCCTTCAGCGCCATCGTGCACAAGGACAAGGCCTACGGCTACGGCGTGATGATGGCGGGCAAGCTCAAGCAGCTCATTCCCAGGCAGCAGTTCGAGGTGCCGATCCAGGCCGCGGTCGGCGCCCGGGTGATCGCCCGCGAGAACATCCGCGCCATCCGCAAGGACGTGCTGGCCAAGTGCTACGGCGGTGACATCTCGCGCAAGCGCAAGCTGCTCGAGAAGCAGAAGGCCGGCAAGAAGCGGATGAAGAACATCGGCTCGGTCGAGGTGCCGCCCGAGGCCTTCATCGCCGCGCTCACCTCCGACGGCGCCGGCGCCCAGGCGACCAAGAAGTAGCCGGGGCCGGCCTCCGGGGCCGGCTCAGCCGTCGAAGACGTCGACCGGGATGGTGGCGGCGAGCGTCGTGCCGCCGGCCCCGCGCGGCGCCAGGGTCAGCGAGCCGCCGAAGTCCAGGAGGTTCTCGCGCAGCAGCTGCAGCCCGACGTGCCCCGGCTCCGGCTCGACGCTGCCGGCCAGGCCCCGGCCGTCGTCGCTGACCTCGACCTGCACCTCGTCGCCCACGCGGCGTACCGTGACGGCCGCGCGGGTGGCGCCCGAGTGCGTGACGACGTTGCGCAGGCCCTCCTGCAGCACCCGGTAGGCCAGGCGTGAGGCGCCCAGCGACCAGTCCGGGTGGGTCGGCACGTCGAGGTCGACCACGGTGCCCGCGGACTCCACCCGGGTGGTGAGGTCGCGGGCCGCCTCCGCCAGGCCGGGACCTTCGAGGTCGGGCGGGTGGATGTCCATGATCAGCGAGCGCAGCGCCTCGATGTCCCGCCCGAGCATGGAGTACGCATCGGCCACCGTCTGCCGGGCGAGCGAGGCGTCCGGGGTCGGTGGCAGCTGGTTGGCGACCAGCGGCATGGCGTACCTCAGGCCGGCGAGGTCCTGGACCACGCCGTCGTGCAGGTCGTGGGCGATGCGCAGCCGTTCCCGGTGCGTGGCCAGCAGCGACCGTCGCAGCACCTGTGCGTAGTGCTCCTGCCCCCGCTCGACCCGGCGCGCCAGGCTCACGGCGAGCGGCACGACCACCAGGAAGTAGGCGATCAGCATGCCCACGGCCAGGGCGAGCAGGGTCACCAGCAGGGTGCGCTGCTGGGCCCGCAGCTGCTGGGTGGTGAGGTAGGCCTCCACCACGAGCGGGGCACCGGCGGCATCGGCCGTTCCGGCATACACCTCGAGCAGCTCGCCCTCACCGCGTTCGGCGGTGTTCTCCTCCTTGTCCAGGGTCGACAGCTCCGCGGTGACGCCCCGGGTGCCGAACAACCGCCCGACCGCGGGGTCGAGCGGGAAGCGCCTGCCGACGACCATCCCCTCGTCCGACCACAGGACCACGCCCTCGGGCGTCCACAGCTTCACGTGCTCGATGCCGCCGTGCGCCATCGCGTCTCGCAGCACGACGCCCAGCCGGCCCACCGCCTCCTGGTTCCCGGCATGCACCCTCTCGTCGACGAGGGAGCCGGCGATGACGTCGGCCACCGCGGCCCCGCGCAGCCGGGCGTCGTCGATCGCCCACTGCTTGGCGATCCGCTGGCCGACGACCACGGCGCCCACCCCCAGCAGGAGCAGGGCGGCGACGCTCAGGGCCACGAAGCGCACCAGGGCCGTGCGGGTGGCAGCCGCCGTGGAGCCGTCGACGGCGGAGCGCCCGCGATCAGCTGGACTCACGCAGCAGTCCCTTGCGCTTGGCGACGGCGACCGCCTCGAGCTGTGAGTGCGCGTCGAGCTTGCCGAACAGGGCGCCGACGTAGCCACGACAGGTGTTGCGCGAGATGCCGAGGCGTGCGGCGATGGCGGTGGTGTCCAGGCCCTCGGCGAGCAGGTGGAGCACCTGGTCCTCGCGCGTGGTCAGCATCACCGCCCGCCCGCCCTGTTCGCGCCGCGTGGTCAGCAGCCGGCGCAACAGGGCCGGGTCGACGTTGAACTCGTCGGGGCCGGCGGGCTTCAGGGCGGCCAGCAGGTCCTCGACAGCGCCGTCCTTGGCCAGCAGCGCGCTGGCACCGGCGCTGACCGCCCGGCGCAGGAGCGGCTCGGTCGAGAACGCGGTCAGCACCACGACCCGCAGCCCGGGGTGCCTGCGCACCAGCTCGGCGGTCGCGGCGATCCCGTCCTCCGAACCGATCTGCACGTCCATGATGACGGCGTCGGGCCGCAGGGCGTCGATCATCGAGAACCCGTCCGTCACGTTGTCCGCCGTGCCGACGCAGACCATTGCGGGGTCCGAGGAGATGACGCGACGGAGCAGCTCACCGAACATCCGGTGGTCGTCGACCACCACAACCGTGACCGGCGAGTCGGTAACCCCCTGCGGGTGGTCGCTCACCCCGACAGTGTGGACCGCCCGAAGCGGGCCTGTCCCGAGGTTGCCCGATCCTGCACGGGCCAGCCGCCACGTCGTCGACACGTCCACGTCGTGCCCGAGCTCAGTGCAGGCCCAGGGCCTGCCCGGTCAGCTGGGCCAGCGCCCGGTCAACGGACACGACGTCGACTCCCGGCATCCGGGCCACGGTGTCGCGCAGCAGCTCGACCAGGCCACGGACCTCCACCCGGGTGGGGATGGTGTTCGAGCCGGTCGGGGAGTCGTCGGTGAGCACCTTCGCGTAGAGGGCTCGGGTCTGCGGGCCGGGTTCCACGCCGAGCTCCTCCACGAGCCGGCGGCGCAGGTCGAGGAAGGCGCTGATGGCAGCAGCCCGTCGGCCGGCGGAGGTCAGGGCGCGCATGAGGTCGCGGGTCAGCGCCTCGTCGTAGGGCTCGAGCGTCGTGCCGCGCGTGGCGAGCCGCACCGCGTCGTCGGTCGCGCCCACCGCGAGAGCAGCCCGGGAGGCGCGCCCGCAGGCCGCAGCCAGCTCCTGGCGGAACTCGTTGCGCCTCTCGTCCGCCCAGTGGGCCCGGCTCTCGCTGGCCAACAGCGGCTGGTCGCACAGGCGCAGGGCCTCGCGGGTGAGGGCCAGGGCCAGCGCGTCGTCGGCGGCGGCGGCCTGCACGAGCATCGACCGGCACCGGAGCACGTCGACCGAGACCCGCTCGTGGTCGAGGCGGTAGCCGGCCGAGGTCGTGACGATCGGAGACGTGGTGCCCTCGCCGGCGCCCATCGAGCGCCGTAGCACGCAGACGTAGGACTCCAGGGTCGGCACCGCCGACCCTGGAGGGCTGTCGCCCCAGAGCATCTGCACCAGCCGGTCCTTGGTCACCGGCGCTGCTCCGGCGAGCGCCAGGACCTCGAGGACCTGGCGCGGCTTGATGCCGCCGAGCTGTGATCCCACCACCTCGGTCGTGGTGCTGCGGACCGTCGTGGGTCCGAAGAGCCTGATGTCGAACATGGTCACCCCTGCACGGTGCCCGTCGCGTTCCCCTGCCGGCCCGCGATCTGGGTCAACGATCGGCCCTGGCGGCGATGCCCGGTAGCGGCAGGAGGGGGGTCATCCGACCCTGCAGGTGACGGGGCCCGATCGGGTGATGCCGGGGGGGCCGAACGGCCTTGGGGAAACCCTGTGCCGTGCTGGAGCGGCTCAGCCACCGGTCGACGGCCTGGTGCCGGGTGACCGCTCGGCGATGTCTCGCAGCCGGCTCACGTACTCGTCCCACCAGGCGGGGTCGACGTCGGGCAGGTTGCTCACGCCCTCGAGCATCCCGGTGGCCCCGTCGAGCTGCTCGCGCAGGATGTCGAGCTGCCCGGCGTGCCGGGCCGTCTCGACGGCCATGTGCACCAGCAGCGTGTGCAGGTCGGTGTCGGGGGTGCGCCACCACGGCACGGTGGCGGGCGCGTCGAGCGGGAGGGGTTCGATCGTCGCGTCGGCGAAGGCGGTCACCCTCCGGTAGAGGTCGAGGACCGTCGCCGGCGACTCGTCGGGCGTGGCCCACATGTCGGCGTTGGGCTCGGCGTCGTCGGCCCAGGACGCCATCGGCTCGGGCCAGGGCCGCCCCAGGCAGGCCCCGAAGTACCCCGCCTCCACCCCCGCGAGGTGCTTGACCACGCCCAGCAGGTTGGTGCCCGTGGGGGTCAGCGGCATCCGCTGGTCGCGCTCGCTGAGCCCCTCGACCTTCCAGAGCACCGTCTCACGCAGGCCCTGCAGACAGCTCCATGCCATCGTCTTCGCGTCCATCCGCCCAGCGTGTCAGGAAGCGGGGACACTCGACTCCTCGACGGCGGGCGCCTGCACGGGGCCGTCCCGCCACCGCTGCGGGTGGGCCGCGAGCTCGAGCACGGTGAGCACGTCGCGGGGCCACACGTCATCCACCGTCGTGGCGAGGTCGGCGAGCGTCCACCACCGGATGTCGGCCACGGTCAGCTGCTCCTCCTCGGTGTGCGAGGCGGTGTCGACCTCGAAGGCCGGCACCCGCACGACGTAGAACACCTCGACCTGGTCGACGACCTTGTCGCTGTAGCCGTGCACGACGGTGCGGGTGAGCAGCGGCCCGACGAGGTCGCCCTGGTCGACGACCAGCCCGGTCTCCTCCCAGAGCTCGCGCACCGCGGCCTCGAGATCGCTCTCGCCGGGGTCGACGCCGCCACCCGGGGTGACCCACCAGTGCGCGGCGGGGTCGAGCCCGAGGTCGGAGTCCTGGAACAGCAGCATCCGGTCGCAGTCGTCGACGACGAGCACGCGCACTGCGCGGCGGTCGGAGCGTGGCCGGTCCACGGGGGCGGGCACGACGAAACCGGGCTGGCCGGGCAGCGGAGGGGACGACACCACCCCACGCTAGCCCGCTCGTCCCTACCGGCCGGTAACCTCGCAGGGTGCCCGACACCTTCGCCCTGTACCAGCGCGCCGCGACCCTGCCCTTCGGCCGGCGCGCCTTCTCCGTCCTGTTCGCCGCCAAGGCGCCCTACTTCCTCACCGTGCGGCCGCTGGTGCGCGACGTGCGACCGCACCACGCCGAGCTGAGCATCCGCAAGCGGTGGGCGGTACAGAACCACATCGGCACGCTGCACGCCATCGCCGTCTGCAACGGGCTCGAGGCGGCGATGGGGCTGCTGGCCGAGGCCACGACCCCGAAGGACCGGCGCTGGATCCCCAAGGGGATGCAGGTGTCCTACCTCGCGAAGTCGACGACCGACCTGCTCTGCGTCGCCGAGACCGACCCTGCCGACTGGGCGCCGGTGGGCGACGTGCCGGTGCGGGTGAGGGCGGTTCGCACCGACGGCGTCGTGGTCGTCGAGGGCGTCATCACGATCTACGTCAGCGAGAAGCCGGCTCGGTGAGGCGGCGGCGCAGCCGCCCGATCCCCTCCTCGCTCCAGCCCTGGGAGCGCAGCCAGCCGGCCGCGCCGCCCCACCCCTCGTCGACGGCGTCGAGGATGGCCCGGATCGACTCGGCCCGGGGCAGCTGGTCGGCGAGCTTCTGCCTGGCCAGTGCCGGGCCGTACGCCTCGCGGGGCATCAGGCGGCCCACGATCCGCTCGAGGCGCTCACCGGTGAGCACGTAGTCGGCGACGATCTCGTCGTGGGGCACCCCCGCCACGTCGAGCGCCATCGCGACGACCGTGCCGGTGCGGTCCTTTCCGGCGGCGCAGTGCACGACCACCGCGCCCTGAGCGGTCGCGACCACCTCGAGGGCGGCGGCGACCGAGTCGGGGCGGCGGGCGAGGTAGCCGAGGTAGTGCTCGGCCCAGAACGACGCGTCGCGCACCGGGTCGTCGCCGCGCCAGGGCAGGGCACGGGCTCCGACGGCCTCGGCGGTCTCCTCCAGCCCCTGCTCCACGATCAGCGAGTGGTGGTGGTGGGTGAGGCTCTCGACCCGCCGCAGTGGTCCCGGGCCCTCCATGTGCAGCTCGGTGCCCGTGCGAAGGTCGACGACGTCGGTGACGCCCAGCGCCTCGACGAGGTGCTCGACGTCGGCGTCGCTGAGGTCCTGCAGGTTGTCGGAGCGGATCAACCGCCCGGATGCCGTGTGGCCCCCACCGCGCGTCGGGAGCCCCCCGAGGTCACGCATGTTGACGATGCCGTCGAGCTCGATCCACCGGTCCGTCACCGTGTCATCGTAGGTCGGGCCGCCGGGGGAGAATGGCGCGGTGCCCCGACTGCCCGACGGCGACCCCGCGCCCGAGAACGGGGAGCTGCCGCCCGAGGCGTTGCACACCCTCTCGGCTGCGCGGCTCGGGATGTACGTGCACGTGCCGTTCTGCGCCGTGCGCTGCGGCTACTGCGACTTCAACACGTACACGCTGACCGAGCTGGGCCCGGGTGCCTCGACTGCGACCTTCGTCGACTCGGCGCTGGCCGAGCTCGACCTCGCCGCTCGGGTGCTCGGCCGGGGGGGCGGGCCGGTCGACACGGTGTTCGTCGGCGGTGGCACGCCCACGCTGCTGCCGGCGGCCGATCTCGTGCGGTGCGTGGCCGGCATCCGGGAGCGCTTCGGGCTGGCACCGAGCGCCGAGGTGACGACCGAGGCCAACCCCGACTCGGTGACCGCAGCCGACCTCGAGGTGCTGGCGGCCGGCGGGTTCACCCGGGTGTCGATCGGGATGCAGTCGGTGGTGCCGCACGTGCTCGCGACGCTCGAGCGCACGCACGACCCGGCCCGCGTGGCGACGGCGGTGGCCGGGGCTAGGCGGGCCGGGCTCACGACGAGCGTGGACCTCATCTACGGCACCCCCGGCGAGAGCCTGGCCGACTGGCGGGCCAGCCTCGACGCGGCGGTGGCGCTGGGGCCCGACCACGTGTCCGCCTACGCGCTGGTGGTGGAGGAGGGCACCAGGCTGGCAGCGCAGGTGCGGCGCGGCGAGGTGGCGATGCCCGAGGGCGACGACGAGGCCGACAAGTACGAGCTGGCGGAACGCGTTCTCGCGCAGGCCGGTTACGACTGGTACGAGGTGAGCAACTGGTCGCGCGCGGCGTCGGGGCGCTGCCGGCACAACGAGGGCTACTGGCGCGGGGACGCGTGGTGGGGGGTCGGCCCGGGCGCGCACAGCCACGTCGGGGGCGTGCGCTGGTGGAACGTGAAGCACCCGAGGTCGTACGCCGCGCGGCTGGCGGAGGGTACCTCCCCGGCGGCCGGGCGCGAGACGCTCACGGCCGAGCAGCGGTACGACGAGGAGGTGCTGCTCGGGGTGCGGCTGCGCGAGGGGCTGCCGCTCGACGCGCTCGACGCGACGGGGCGCACGGCCGTGGCCGGGCTGGTCGCCGACGGCCTGGTCGACGGGCGGGCCGCGGTGGGGGCCCGGCGGGTGGTGCTCACGCTGCGCGGCCGGCTGCTCGCCGACACCGTGGTGCGCAGGCTGCTCGGCGTCTGACACGCCACGACGGCCGCCCCGTTGGGGCGGCCGTCGCGGTCAGCTCACTTGACGATGTTCAGGGTCATCGGCGGGTCCCACCACTCGCCGTTGTTGGCCTTGATGGCGCCGATGAGGTGGACGACGATGGCGTAGATCCCGGCGGCGATGATGAGCGGGATGCCGATGATCAGGCCGATGATCGTGATGCACAGGATGATGCCGACGATGAACGCGATGCCGGCCGTGATCTGCACGTTGAGGGCGTTGGCCGCGTGGCGGTGCACGAACGGGCCGCGGTCCTTGTAGAGCAGGTAGATGACCAGGGCACACACGAATCCCAGCGTGCCGCCGGAGAGGATGGTGGCGGCGAGCGTGCCACCGTGGGCGATCGTGCCCCAGGTGCGCTCCTCGCTCGGCGACATCGGGTTGGGCGGTGCGACCGACGTGCCCGGGGTGGCGCCGGGGTAGGCCGGCGGCGGCAGCTGCTGCCTCGGTGGCTGCTGGGCGTACTGCGGCTCGGTGTACTGCGGCTGCTCGTAGGCAGGCGGCGCCGTCGGGCCGTCCGTCGGGCCCTCCGTCGGGCCCTCCGTCGGGCCGTCCGTCGGCGCGGCGGCCGGCGTCTCGTCGGGGCGGGGGGTGGTGTCACTCATCGGAACTCCTCGATCGGGTGGGTCTACCTCCATGAAACACCCGGTGCGACGCGATGACGCCGGATCCGGGGTGTGGCAGGGGTCGCTCTCAGGGTCGGATCAGGGCCGACCCCGACGACCGCGCCGCCGGGCCGAGGGTCACCCCTCCCGGGCGATTGCCGGGCGGCCCGCGAACGGGCATCGTGACGACGGGCCCGGCATCGTGGCGGGGCACGAAAGGGGAGTTCGCAATGACGACGAGCGGCGACACCGCGACACCACGGCCCGCAGACGTCCTGGTGGTCTTCGGCATCACCGGTGACCTGGCGCGGGTGATGACCTTCCGGTCCTTGTACCGGCTCGAGTCCCGCGGCCTGCTCGACTGCCCGATCGTGGGGGTCGCGGCCGACGACTGGAGCATGGAGCAGCTGGTCGAGCGGGCCCGCAGCTCCATCGTGGCGACCGGCGAGACCCTCGACGAGCAGGTCTTCGCGCGGTTCACCGACCGGCTCTCCTACGTGTCGGGCGACTTCGCCGACGACGCCACGTACGGCCGGGTGGCGCAGGCGATGGGGGGCGCCCGCACCCCGGTCTTCTACCTCGAGATCCCGCCCTTCCTGTTCGCGAAGGTGGTGGCCGGCATCGCCGGGGCCGGGTTGAGCACCGGGGCGCGGTTCGTCATCGAGAAGCCGTTCGGCCACGACCAGCAGTCCGCCCGCGACCTCGCTGCCGAGCTGCATCAGTACGTCGACGAGTCGCAGCTGTTCCGCATCGACCACTACCTCGGGAAGATGGGCCTGGAGGAGATCCTCCACCTGCGCTTCGCGAACGCGATCCTCGAGCCGGTGTGGAGCCGCCAGTATCTCGACAGCGTGCAGATCACGATGGCCGAGAGCTTCGGGGTCGACGACCGCGGCAGTTTCTACGACCCGGTGGGGGCGCTGCGGGACGTCGTGGTGAACCACCTGATGCAGCTCGTGGCGGCGGCGGCGATGGAGCCGCCCTCGAGAGGTGACCTGCACACCGTCAAGGAGTCGCAGGTCGCCCTGTTCCGTGCGGTCGAGGAGGCCGACCCGGCCCACTACGTGCGTGGCCAGTACGACGGCTACCAGGACATCAAGGGGGTCGCGCCCGGCTCCACCACCGAGACCTACGCCGCGCTGCGGCTGGACATCGAGAACTGGCGCTGGGCCGGCGTCCCCTTCTTCATCCGTACCGGCAAGCGGCTGCCCGTCACCCAGACCGAGCTGCGGCTGGTCTTCAAGCGCCCGCCCCGGCTGGGCTTCTGGCCCAAGGCCCACGACCCCGAGCCCAACCAGCTGGTGATCAAGCTGGATCCCGCGACCGGCATCCGCCTGAAGGTCGACGCCCGCCGCACCGACCTGGGCCGGATCGGCCCGATCGAGCTCGACATGGAGTTCGCCGACGAGGGCGGTGAGGGCGCCACGCCCTACGAGGTGCTGCTGCACGCCGCGCTCCTCGGCGACGGCACGAGGTTCAGCCGCCAGGACGGCATCGAGGAGACCTGGCGGGTCATGCAGCCATTGCTCGACGCACCATCGCCGGTGCTGCCGTACGCGCCGGGCAGCTGGGGCCCGGAGGCGGGCAACTCGATCACGTCCGGCTCCGGTGGCTGGCACGCGCCCTGGGTGCCGGCCTGATCCCCATGGAGCTCGTCGACCGCGTCCGCGCCCACCTGCCGGCCGCCGAGGAGAAGCGGATGTTCGGCGGCACCGGGTTCATGGTCGACGGTGCCCTCGCCTGTTCGGCGAGCGAGCGTGGGCTGCTCGTGCGAGTGGGTGCCGACGCCCAGGCGGCGCTGCTGGAGCGCGACGGTGTGGGGCCGATGGTCAAGGGCGGTCGCACCAGCCGGGGCTGGGTGCACGTCGACCCCGACGTCGTCACCGACGACGCGGTGCTCCACGAGTGGCTCGACCGGGGGGCGGCGGCCGCGCGCGCCTCGGTCAGCCCGGCGCCGTGACGAAGTCGATGAGCTCCTCGACCCGGCCGAGCAGCTCGGGCTCGAGGTCGGCGTAGGTCTCGACCGACGCCAGGATGCGGCGCCAGGCGAGCGCGAGGTCGGCCTGGCTGGAGTGCGGCCAGCCGAGGTGCGCGGCGATTCCGGCCTTCCACGACGTGCCGCGCGGGATCACCGGCCAGGCCGGCATCCCGAGGCGCTGCGGCTTCACCGACTGCCACACGTCGACGTAGGGGTGGCCCACGACGAGCACGTGCGCGGCATACGGCTGCACGGCCCGTGCCTCCTGCACGACGCGCCACTCCTTGGTGCCGGGCACCAGGTGGTCGACGAGCACGCCCATCCGGCGCCCCGGACCCGGGGCGACCTGCCGGATCGCCCCGGCGAGGTCGTCGACGCCGTCGAGCATCTCGACCACCACACCCTCGACGCGCAGGTCGGCGCCCCACACCTTCTCGACCAGCTCGGCGTCGTGCCTGCCCTCGACGTAGAGGCGCGACCCGATGGCGACCCGGGCCCGCTGCCCGGTCACCGCCCGCGAGCCGCTGGCGGTGCGCGCGGATGCCGCCCGCGCCCGGGCCAGTCCGGCGTCCGCCGTCGCGCGTGGGGGAGTGAGGGTGACGGGCGCGCCGTCGACGAGGAAACCGGGGCCCAGGCGGAAGCCCCTGGTGCGCCCGTGCCGGTCCTCGAGGTGCACCACGCGCACGCCGCCGGCCTTCTCGACGCGCACGACGGCGCCGACCCAGCCGGTCTCGACGTCCTCCACCACCGTCCCGGGCTCGGCGGGCAGCTCGACCGAGCGTCCCCGCGGCGGCCGCCGCCAGTCGCCCCCCAGCACGTCGCCGCCGTACCCGTTCGTCACGGCGGGAAGGCTACGCGACGTCGAGACTGGTTCCCGGCATTCGCGCGGGTCGGACCCGGGCCGTTAGAATTGGCACTCGACGCGCGAGAGTGCCAGCACCCGCGCCCTGCCGTCCGTTCCAGATGTCCCGGAGGTGACCCCATGATGAGTGAGGACCGCCGGCTGCGCGTGTTGCGCGCCATCGTCCAGGACTACGTCGAGACCTCGGAGCCGGTCGGCTCCAAGGCCCTGCTCGAGCGTCACCACCTCGGCGTGTCGGCCGCCACCGTACGCAACGACATGGCCGCGCTCGAGGAGGAGGGGCTGATCGCCGCCCCCCACACCAGCGCCGGACGGGTGCCCACCGACGCCGGCTACCGCCTGTTCGTCGACCGGCTCTCGGCCGTGAAGCCGATGAGCGCGGCGGAACAGCGCGCCATCGGCCAGTTCCTCGAGGGTGCCGTCGACCTCGACGACGTGGTCGACCGCACCGTGCGCCTGCTCGCCTCGCTCACCCGCCAGGTTGCCGTCGTGCAGTACCCGTCGCTGGCCCGGTCGTCCGTGCGCCACGTCGAGCTCGTGCCGATCAGCGCCGACCGGCTGCTCGTGGTGCTCATCACCACCACGGGTCGGGTCGAGCAGCGGGTCATCGCGGTCGGCACCGACCTGCTCTCCGGCGACGGCGAGGGTGTGCTGTCGACCCTGCGCACCGAGCTCAACCGCGCCACCAGTGGGCGCCCCCTCGCCGAGGCGGCCCATGAGCTGTCGGCGGTGCCCGAGCGCCTCGACCCGTCGGTGCGCGACCTCGTGCGCGCCATCAGCACCGCCCTCGAGGACTCCCTGGTCGAGGAGCGCGAGGAGCGCGTCGTGCTCGCCGGCACCGCCAACCTGGCGCGGGTCGGCCCCGACTTCACCATGAGCCTGGGCCCGGTGCTCGAGGCCCTCGAGGAGCACGTCGTGCTGCTCAAGCTGCTCGGCACCGTCGCCGAGCAGGGCGGCAGCATCGCCGTGCGCATCGGCCACGAGAACCCGTACGAGGGCCTGCAGACCACCTCGATGGTCACCTCGGGCTACGGTGCCGGGGCCGATCTCGTCGCCGGGCTCGGCGTCGTCGGCCCCACCCGCATGGACTACCCCACGACGATGGCGTCCGTGCGCGCCGTCGCGACCTACGTCTCGCGAATCCTCGCGGAGTAAAGGACCAACCCTTCTGTGAACGACTATTACGCCGACCTCGGGGTCGCCCGCGACGCCACCGCGGAGGACATCAAGCGCGCCTACCGCCGCTCGGCCCGCCGCTACCACCCCGACGTCAACCCCGGGCCTGAGGCCGAGGAGCAGTTCAAGAGGCTCTCGCAGGCCTACGACGTGCTCTCCGACCCCGACAAGCGGCAGGCCTACGACCACGGCTCCGACCCCTACGGGTCCGGCGCCGCCGGGTTCGGCCAGGGCTTCTCGTTCAGCGACATCATGGACGCCTTCTTCGGCGGCCAGGCCGGCACGGCGGGGCGCGGCCCGCGCTCTCGCACCACGCGCGGCCAGGACGCCCTGGTGCGCCTCGACATCGACCTCGGCGACGCCGTGTTCGGGGCCCAGAAGGACCTCACCATCGACACCGCGGTGGCCTGCGGCACCTGCCACGGGGCCGGCATGCAGCCGGGCACCTCGACGCGCACCTGTGACGTCTGCGCCGGGCGGGGCGAGATCCAGCAGGTGCAGCGCAGCTTCCTGGGACAGGTGATGACCACCCGCCCCTGCATGACCTGCCAGGGCTTCGGCCAGATCATCACCGACCCCTGCTACGAGTGCTCCGGCGACGGCCGGGTGCGCACCCGGCGCACCCTCACCCTCAAGGTGCCGGCGGGCGTCGACACCGGCACCCGCATCCAGCTCGCCGGCGAGGGCGAGGTGGGGCACGGGTCCGGGCCGGCCGGTGACCTCTACGTCGAGGTGGCCGTCAACCGTCACCCCACCTTCCAGCGGCGTGGTGACGACCTGCACGCCACCATCGAGGTCCCGATGACCGCGGCGGCGCTCGGCGCGACCCTGCCGATGGAGACCTTCGACGGCCCCCGTGACCTCGACGTGCGTCGTGGCACCCAGTCCGGTGACTCCCTCACCCTGCGCGGGCTCGGTGTCACCCACCTGCGGGGGAGCGGGCGCGGCGACCTCGTCGTGCACACCATGGTGCAGACGCCCACCCGGCTCGACGCCGCCCAGGAGGAGCTGCTCCGCCAGCTCGCCAGCGCGCGCGGCGAGGAGCGCCCCGAGGGCCGCGTCACCAACCCCGCCGAGGGCTCGATCTTCGGCAAGCTGCGCGACGCCTTCAAGGCGCGATGACCCTGCCGCTGCACCTCCTGCCCCCCGACGCCCTCGCGGGGCGCGAGGTCGGCGACGTCGTCGTGGTCGACGGCCCCGAGGGCCGGCACGCCGCCACCGTGCGGCGCACCAGGGTGGGGGAGCACCTGCTGCTCACGGACGGTGCGGGGCTGCGCCTCGAGGGCGAGGTGGTGGCCGTGGGGGCGGGCACGCTCGACCTGCGGGTGGTGTCGGTGGGCAGCGACCCCGAGCCGCAGCCCCGGTTCGTGCTGGTGCAGGCCCTGGCCAAGAACGACCGCGACGACCAGGCGGTCGAGGCCGCCACCGAGTGCGGGGTCGACGAGGTGGTGCCGTGGCAGGCGGCGCGCAGCGTGGTGCAGTGGCGGGGGGAGCGCGGCGCGAAGGCCCGGCGCAAGTGGGATGCCGTGCTGGTCGCCGCGACCAAGCAGTCGCGCCGCACCCGGCGCCCGGCGCTTGACCCCACCGCCAGCACGGCCGATGTCGCCGAGCGCGTGCGCTCGGCGGCGGCCGCGTTCGTGCTGCACGAGGACGCCGCCGTGCCGCTCGCCGGCGTCACCCTGCCGGATGCCGGTGACGTGCTGGTCGTCGTCGGGCCCGAGGGCGGCATCGCACCCGACGAGCTCACCGCCCTCGAGGACGCCGGCGCGGTGCTGGTGCGGCTCGGCGGCACCGTCCTGCGCTCGTCGAGCGCTGGACCGGCCGCGCTGGCAGTGCTCAGCGCGATGTCGCGCTGGCGCTGACGAATCGGGGCGCCTCGGGTGGGTAGTGCTGTGGCATGAGTGAGACCCAGCCCGGCGTCGACGACGTCACGCCCCCGTCCGACCAGCCCGACGGCGAGCCGCAGGAGCACGACCAGGACTCCGAGCCCTCGCTGAACGCGCCAGAGGAGGGCCGCCCCGACGGGCTCGACGCGTCGACCGGCGAAGACGCGCCGGGCGCCAACGACTCCGGCGCCCCGGGCGGCGATGGCACGCCGTCCTGAGACGGCCGACCTCTCCCGCGGAGCCCTTCGACCGCGACGGCTACCGGGTGCTCTCGCTCGAGGCCGTGTGCGAGGAAGGGCTGCTTGAGACCGCCCGAGCGGCGCCGACCGGCCGGGCCTCGAGCGCCGCGAGGTCGCGCTCGGCGAACCGGAGGTGCTCGAGGTGCTCGCGCACCACGACGGTCAGGCACTCCAGCACGGTGAACGACTCCTCGCCCCAGTCCGGTGCGAGCACGGCGGTGCGCACCTCGAACAGGTCGGCGTCCACGACGCCGTCGAGCAGGGCCGTGAACCGGCGGCGGCGGTCCTGGTGCAGGGCCGCCACCTCGACGAACGGCGCACGGGCGGTGAGGGTCAGGCCCATCTGCTCGGCCCCGGCATCCGTGGTGTCGGTGGGTGGCACGCCCAGGGGGTGGAAGGTGCCCGGCTCGTCGGCCAGCAGCCGCCCCACCCAGATGTCGTCGGCGAACACCAGGTGGCGCACGGTCTCGAGGAAGGACCACTCGTCGCCGACCCGCTCGTGCAGCAGCTCCTCGGGCAGGGTCGCCGCGTGCGTGACCGTGTCGTTCCACAGGGCGTCGACCTGAGCCCAGGCCCGGCGCACGTCGTCGCTGGTGCGCATCTGGCGCACCAGCACCCGCTCGGGGTGGCGGCTGTCGAGCTCAGCGCGCACGTAGGCCGTGACCTCGACGTCGTCGACCCACACCCGGCCCACGCCCTCGTGGCCCGAGAGGTGCACGTCGTCGACCACCGAGGCGACGATGCGCAGCCCGGAGACGTCGGAGTCGCGGATCGTGGCCCCGGACAGGTCGACCTCACGCAACGAGGCGCCGGAGAGGTCGACGCGCCGGAACGTGGCGCCCCGGAAGGCGTCGGTGTCGCGGTGGTCGGTCGTCATCGGGGAATCGTGACAGACGGCGGCGGCTCGCGGTACGACTAGATTCAGGGGGTATGAGCCCCAGCCCGAGCCAGGACTGCCTCTTCTGCCGCATCGTCTCCGGCGCGATCCCCGCGCAGGTGGTGGCCGAGAGCGAGTACTCGCTGGCCTTTCGCGACATCGAGCCCGCCGCGCCCACGCACGTCCTGGTCGTGCCCCGCCGGCACGTCCCCGACCTCGCCGGCCTGGCCACGGCATCCGCTGACGAGCTGGCCGACGCCGTGGGGCTCGCCGCACAGGTGGCCTCCGCCGAGGGCCTGCCCGGCTACCGGCTGGTGGCCAACACCGGCGAGGCGGCGCAGCAGAGCGTATTCCACGCCCACCTGCACGTGATCGGTGGCCGCCCGCTGAGCTGGCCCCCCGGGTGAGCGGCGCATTCTCGTGTGCCGGGGGCCGGCACGGGCTCGTAGACTCTTCCCACGATGACTGACGCCCATACCGCCCAGCCCGCGGCCGACGACCCGTCCGCCGGCCAGACCCACCCCCACGTCCGCCAGCACACCGTGGTCGTCCCCGACGACGTCGACATGGTCACGCTCCTCGGCCCGCGCGACGAGCTGCTGCGCACCATGGAGCGCCAGTTCCCGAGGGTCGAGATCCACGTGCGCGGCAACGAGTTCACCGTCTCCGGTCCGAGCGCCGAGGTCGCGCTCGTCGAGCGGCTCATCGACGAGCTGCTCGACGTGCTCGAGGGCGGCCAGCCGCTCAACCGCGACGCGGTCGAGCGGTCCATCCAGATGCTGCGCGCCCAGACCGTCGAACGCCCCGCCGACGTGCTGACCATGAACATCGTCAGCAACCGCGGGCGCACCATCCGCCCCAAGACGCTCGGGCAGAAGCGCTACGTCGACGCCATCGACGAAAACACCATCGTCTTCGGCATCGGCCCCGCCGGCACCGGCAAGACCTACCTCGCGATGGCGAAGGCGGTCGCGGCGTTGCAGGCCAAGCAGGTCAACCGCATCATCCTGACCCGGCCCGCCGTCGAGGCCGGCGAGCGGCTCGGCTTCCTGCCCGGCACCCTGAACGACAAGATCGACCCCTACCTGCGGCCGCTCTACGACGCGCTGCACGACATGGTCGACCCCGAGTCGATCCCGCGGCTGCTGGCCGCCGGCACCATCGAGGTCGCGCCTTTGGCATACATGCGGGGCCGTGCACAACCTCTCGACAGCCGAGTCCTGACCCCAGAGGGTTTCAGGCGTTTCGGGGACCTCCAGGTCGGTGACCTCGTCGTGGGCAGCAACGGCATGCCGACGCACGTCCTGGGGGTGTTTCCGCAAGGGCGTCGCACCGTGTACCGCATCACGACCCAGGACGGTGCATCGACACTGGCATGCGGCGAGCACCTGTGGACCGTTCGTACCCCCCAGGACAAGCGCCGAGACCGCTGGCGAACGCTGTCCACGGCAGACATGGTGGGAAGGCTGCGCCGCGGACAGATATACGAGCTTCCCCTCGTGGATGCCGTCGATTTCGTCCCGCAGGACGTTCCCATGGATCCGTACTCACTCGGGCTCCTGCTGGGCGACGGGTGTATCACCGGGCGTACGACCCCTGGTTTCACGACGACCGACCCAGAGCTGGTCGAGGCGATGCAAGAGGCCTTTGACAACGTCGGCCTTCCCGTCGACCTGACGTCGAAGTCAGGCCTCGACTATGTCCTGCGTCATCGCGGGACGCATCGCGGTGGCCTCAAAACCGCCAATCCGGTCACGGCGATCCTGCGTGAACTGGACCTCCTGGGTACGACGTCCTCGACGAAGTTCGTCCCAGAGCCCTACCGGCTCAACTCATCCTGGGTCCGTCTTGCGGTGCTCCAGGGTCTGCTCGACACCGACGGTGGCCCCGTCCTCCAGCGCGACCGCACCAGCCGGGTGCAGTACTGCACCACCTCATCGCGCCTGCGAGACGACGTCGTGTGGCTTGTCCGATCCCTGGGTGGGGTGGCCTATTGGCGGACCCGGCCGGCAGAAGGCCGCACCCCGGGTCTGGCGAAGGGGCGGCCGGTGCCCTTCAACCACGATGCCTTTGTGGTGGACATCCGCCTTCCCGAGGGCTACCAGCCCTTCCGCATGGAGCGGAAGCGCCTCGCGTACAACAACTGCGGCGGGCGGCCCATGCGCTACGTCGACTCGATCGAGCCGCTCGGTGAGGTCGAGACGATGTGCATTCAGGTCTCTGCCCCCGACTCGCTGTACGTAACGGACGACTTCCTGCTGACGCACAACACCTTGAACAGCGCGTTCATCATCCTCGACGAGGCCCAGAACACCACGGCCGAGCAGATGAAGATGTTCCTCACCCGGCTGGGCTTCGGCTCGAAGATGGTCGTCACCGGCGACGTCACCCAGGTCGATCTGCCCGGGGGCACCAGCGGCCTGAAGGTCGTGCGCGACATCCTCACCGACCTCGACGACGTGCACTTCGCCGAGCTCGGCGCCGTCGACGTCGTGCGGCACCGCCTCGTCGGCGCCATCGTCGACGCCTACGGCCGCTGGGACGAGCAGCAGCCGAGGGGCCCGCGCCGGTGAGCATCGACGTCCTCAACGAGACCGAGTTCCGGCTCGACGAGCTCGAGCTCGTGGCCTGCGCCCGCTACGTCCTGGCCCAGATGCGGGTGCACCCCCAGGCTGACCTGTGCCTGCGCCTGGTCGACGAGGCCGCGATGGAGGTTCTGCACGTGCAGTGGATGGACCTGCCCGGGCCCACCGACGTCATGAGCTTCCCGATGGACGAGCTGCGGCCCGGCCGAGAGGGGTCCGAGCCCCAGGAGGGCGTGCTCGGCGACATCGTGCTCTGCCCGAGCGTCGCGCAGCGGCAGGCCCGGGAGGCCGGCCACGCAACCGAGGAGGAGCTGCTGCTGCTCACGACGCACGGCATCCTGCACCTGCTGGGCTACGACCACGCGGAGGCCGAGGAGGAGAAGGAGATGTTCGAGCTGCAGCGCCAGCTGCTGCTCACCTTCCTCGCCACCCGCGGTCGCCCCAGCGCCTGACCGGCCGGTCGACACCATGACCGGACTCGTCACGGCGGCGGTGCTCGCCACCCTCGTCGCCTTCCTGATCTCCACCGCGGAGGCCGCCTTCTCGCGGATGTCGCGGGCCCGGGCCCACGAGCTGCTCGAGGAGGGCCGCCCCGGCTCCACGGCGCTGGTGAAGGTCGTCGGCGACACCGCGGCCTATCTGTCGGTGCTGTCGTTCCTGCGGGTCATCGCCGAGTCGACGGTGGCCGTGATGATCACGCTGGCCGTCGTCGACCGGGTCGAGGGCACCTGGCAGCCGTTCCTCGTCGCCATCGCGATCATGGCCCTCATCTCCTTCGCGGTCGTCGGGGTGTCGCCCGGAACCCTTGGGGCGCAGCACAGCTCGCGGGTGGCGCTGGCTGCCGCGCCGACCACGGTGTGGCTGAGGCGGCTGCTCGGCCCGTTCAGCCGGCTGCTCATCGCCCTCACCAACGCCGTCACGCCCGGAAAGGGCTTCCGCGACGGGCCGTTCGAGAGCGAGAGCGAGCTGCGCGACCTCGTCGACATGGCGCGCGACTCGGCGCTGATCGAGGCGGGGGAGCGCGAGATGATCCACTCCGTCTTCGAGCTCGGCGACACGTTGGCCCGGGAGGTGATGGTGCCGCGCACCGACATGGTCTCCATCGACGACGACCGGGTCTGTCGGCAGGCGATGACCCTGTTCCTGCGCTCGGGGTTCTCGCGGATCCCGGTGCTGGGCAAGGACGTCGACGACGTGGTCGGGCTGCTCTACCTCAAGGACGTCATCCGGCGGCTCAACGCCGACCCCGAGGCCGGCGCGGTGCCGGTGCGCGAGCTGATGCGACCGATGCCGTTCGTGCCAGAGAGCAAGCCGGTCGACGACCTGCTGCGCGAGATGCAGCGCGACCAGACCCACTTCGCGGTCGTGGTCGACGAGTACGGCGGCACGGCGGGGCTGGTCACCATCGAGGACATCCTCGAGGAGATCGTCGGAGAGATCACCGACGAGTACGACCGCGAGGCGCCGGAGGTCGAGGACCTCGGCGACGGTCGGCTGCGCGTGGCGGCCACGCTGCACGTCGACGACCTCGAGGAGCTGTTCGGCGTGACCCTCGACGAGGAAGAGGTCGACACCGTCGGGGGGGTGATCGGCAAGGCCATCGGCCGGGTGCCCATTCTCGGGTCGACCTGCGAGGTGGCAGGGTTGCGCCTGACCGCCGAGCGGATGTCGGGTCGCCGGCACCGGATCGCGACCGTGGTCGTCGAGCGCGTCGAGCCGGCGCAGCACGCGCCGGAGATGGAGGAGCGAGCCGGATGAGCGAGCACGAGCCAGGGTACGTCGCGGGCTTCGCGTGCCTCATCGGGCGGCCGAACGCCGGCAAGTCGACGCTGACCAACGCGCTGGTGGGCAGCAAGGTCGCGATCACGTCGAGCAAGCCACAGACGACGCGGCACACCATCCGCGGCATCGTCACCGCCCCTCGCAGCCAGCTGATCCTCGTCGACACCCCCGGGCTGCACAAGCCGCGCACGCTGCTCGGTCAGCGGCTCAACGACCTGGTCCGCGAGACGCTGCTCGAGGTCGACGTCATCGGCTTCTGCCTGCCCGCCGACCAGCGGATCGGGCCCGGCGACCAGTTCATCGCGCGCGAGCTCGCCGAGCTCAGGCGCGGGAAGAATACGCCCGTGGTGGCGCTGGCCACCAAGTCCGACAAGGTCGACCGCAAGCGGATGGCCGAGCACCTCATCGCCATCGACCAGCTCGGCGACTGGGCGGCCATCGTGCCGTGCTCGGCGACCCGGGGCGACCAGGTCGACGAGGTGGCGGCGGTGCTGGCCGAGCACCTGCCACCCTCGCCGGGCCCGCTCTATCCCGACGACGTGGTCACCGACGAGCCCGAGCTGGTGATGATCGCCGAGCTCGTGCGCGAGGCGGCGCTCGAGGGGGTCCGCGACGAGCTGCCGCACAGCCTGGCGGTCGTCGTCGAGGAGATCGTGCCGCGTGAGGGTCGCAGCGAGGGCTCGCCGCTGCTCGACGTGCGCGTCAACGTCTTCGTCGAGCGCGACTCGCAGAAGGCGATCGTCATCGGCCGTGGGGGGTCGCGCCTGCGCGAGGTCGGCACGAACGCGCGGGCCGGCATCGAGGAGCTGCTCGGCCAGCGGGTGCACCTCGACCTGCACGTGAAGGTGGCCAAGGACTGGCAGCGCGACCCCAAGCAGCTGGGCCGGCTCGGCTTCTGAGGCGCCGGGTTCCGCCCGGTCAGGCCGGAGCACCGCAGGTGCGCGCGATGGTGTGCGCCCTATTGCCCGTTCCAGGACGACGACCAGGACCACGTGAACCGGATCGGCTACGAGGCGGTGCGGTTCGGGGCGGACGAGCCCGACGAGCTGGCGACGGTGCAGGTGCTGGTGGCGGGCGGGGCAGAGCTGGGCCGGCAGTCGGTGGCGGAGGGGCTGACGCCGCTGGCGAGGGCGCGCGAGCGGGGTTACCGCACACTGGAACGCGTGCTTACCGCTGCCGAGGACCACCGACCGTCCGCCGACCCGGATGCCGCGCTGCTGGCCGCCGCACCATCGGGTGACGCGGATGCGCTGGCGCTGGCGCTGCGCCACGGCGCTGCCCTGGACGGGTTCGAGGAGATCGCGGGTCTGTTGCGGGCAGCCGGCTGACGCACTTCCTCGCGTCGCTGGCTTGGTGGTCCACAGGGGGGCTGGCCATCCGAGTTGTCCACAGGGTCGCTGGTGGGTCGCCCGGTTGTGGGTGGACATGCGTACGATTAGTGTATGAGACGAGAGCAGCGCACCGACCAGGTCATGGGTTCGGGTTCGGTTGCGCTGCAACCAGGTCCGGTGGGCGCGGTGGGTGCTGCGGGGCCGGTGGTTGCCGGGTCGGCGGTGGGGGTGGTGGACGGGTTCCGGGAGTGGCTGGCCGCGGTCGACACCGGCGCGTTGGGTGATCGGGAGCGGCTGGAGCTGGTCGCGGCGTTGGAGCGGGTCAAGGGGGCGGCGTGTGCGGGACAGGCCCGGGCCACCGATGCGCTGCGCTGCTCTCGGGAGGTGACGCAGCCGCGGGATGTGGCGCGCTCGGTGGGGTCGATGGTGGCGTTGGCGCGGCGGGAGTCGCCGTCGTCGGGTGACCGGTTGGTGGGAGTGGCACGGGCGTTGGTGCACGAGATGCCGCACACGATGGCCGCGCTGACCGGTGGGGAGATCGGTGAGCGGGTGGCGGTGGCGGTGGTGCAGGCCACGGCCACGCTGTCCCGGCAGGACCGTGGCGAAGTGGATGCCCGGTTGGGGCCGGTGGCCGCCCGGCTGGGGGTCAAGCAGGCGGGTGCGGCGGCGACCCGGGTCGCGGCGGAGCTGGATGCGGCGTCGGTGGTGGCGCGGATGGAGGCGGCGGTGCGCTCGCGTCGGGTGACGGTGCGGCCGGCTCCGGACGGGATGGCGTACCTGAGCGTGCTGGGTCCGCTCAAAGACGTGGTCGGGGCGCACGCGGCGTTGCAGGCGCGGGCTCGGGGGGTGGTCGGCGGGCAGTGCCCCGACGAGGCCCCGCAGGGGCGTGGGGTGGGTGCGGTCGCCGCCGACACCGCGTTGCGGGCGCTGTCCGGTCGGGCCGTCGGGGAGCTGACCCCGCTGGAGGTGCACCTGGTGATCACCGACCGGGCGATGCTGGGCACCGGCGACCCCGACCGGGGCGTGTTCGAACCGGCCCGCATCCCCGGCCACGGGCCCGTGCCCGCCCCGGTCGCGCGGGCGTGGCTGCGCGAAGGCTCGCAGGCAGGAACCCCGCAGGACCGTGCGGAGCGGGTATGGCTGCGCCGGTTGTACACGCCCCCGGACGGGCGCGACCTGGTCGCCATGGACTCGCGACGACGCACCTTCACCGGGATGCTGCGCCGGATGCTCGTGCTGCGCGACGACGTGTGCACCACACCCTGGTGCGAGGCACCGATCGTGCACGCCGACCACACCATCCCGGTGCACCAGCACGGCCGCACTGCCTTCACCGAGGGCAGCGGCAAGTGCGCCCGGTGCAACTACGGCAAGGAAGCCCCCGGCTGGCGAGCCCGCGTGACCCCGCTCGGCGACGAGCGGCGAGTCGTGCAGATCACCACGCCGCTCGGGCACACCTACCGCTCGGAACCACCACCCCTGCTCGGCTGGGGCAGCCAGATCCCAGTGCCGCCACTGGCCCCGATCTCGACCGCGCCGGCCGAACACGTCCGCGGGAAGCGCGCCCTCCGTCGTGAACGGGCTCGGCGGCGTCTGCCGGTCCCGAGGAGGCCACGGATGACCAGCCACCTCGAGCGCCAGCTGTGTCGGTACCTGGCGTGACGGCCCACTCCGTTCGGGCAGCTCGCGTATCGACCCCCGTGGCGGGCCGCGTGCCGGCGTGGCGTCCTCTGCTCATGGCGGGGAACTTCGAGGTGAGGCGGTGCACGCTGCGCATCTGAGGGGTCGCTCGCGGCGGCGACCGCATCGTGAGCCCGGCGGCCGGCATCCGGGCTGCTCCCTAGACTGGTCCGCATGCGAATCGGAGTCTTCGGTGCCACCGGCCAGGTCGGCAACGTCATGCGCACGCTTCTCGAAGAGCGGGGCTTCCCGGTCGACGAGATCCGCTACTTCGCCTCGGCGCGTTCCGCGGGCAGCAGGCTGCCGTGGAAGAACGACGAGATCACCGTCGAGGACACCGCGACCGCCGACTTCTCCGGGCTCGACGTCGCGTTGTTCTCCAACGGCGGCTCGACCTCGAAGGTCTGGGCGCCGCGGGTGGCCGAGGCCGGCGCCGTCGTCGTCGACAACTCCAGCGCCTGGCGCAAGGACCCCGAGGTGCCGCTGGTCGTCTCCGAGGTCAACCCCGACGACCTCGACGTCATCCCCAAGGGCATCGTCGCCAATCCGAACTGCACCACGATGGCCGCGATGCCGGTGCTCAAGCCGCTGCACGACCTCGCGGGCCTGGTGCGCCTGCACGTCAGCAGCTACCAGGCCGTGTCGGGCTCCGGCGGCGTCGGCCTGGTCGAGCTCGACACCCAGCTGCGTGGCGGCTACGCCTCCGGCGACCCGAAGGACCTCGCCCTCGACGGCGCGGCACTCGACCTACCCGACCCGCAGATCTACGCGGTGCCGGTCGGCTTCAACGTCGTGCCGCTGGCGGGGTCCATCGTCGACGACGGCTCGCTCGAGACCGATGAGGAGCAGAAGCTGCGCAACGAGTCGCGCAGGATCCTGCACATCCCGGCCCTGCGCGTCTCCGGCACCTGCGTGCGCGTGCCGGTGTTCTCCGGCCACAGCCTGGCGATCTCCGCCGAGTTCGACCGCGAGATCAGCCCCGCGGCCGCCCTCGAGGTGCTCGGGCGGGCTCCCGGTGTCATCGTCACCGACGTGCCGAACCCGTTGCAGGCCACCGGACGCGACGAGGTCTTCGTCGGGCGCGTGCGCGCCGACCAGGCCGCCCCCGAGGGCAAGGGCCTGAACCTCTTCGTCGTCGGCGACAACCTGCGCAAGGGCGCCGCGCTCAACGCCGTGCAGATCGCCGAGGAGCTGCTCAAGCGCCGCTGAGCCGCCAGCGCCCAGCCCTCAGCCCGCTAGCGCACTGCCCGCCAGACCGACTCCGCAGAGCTGGCCCCGGCCTCCCACCGGGCGATCCACGGTCCGGTGCCCTCGCTCGGGTCGAGCACGCCCTCCTCGAGCCAGGTGAGGTCACCGGCCAGCACCGACGCCGCCAGCTTGCGATCGGTGTCGTCGGAGTTGGTCCACAGCTCGTCGAACAGCACGTCGACCCGCATCCGCGCCTGCCCGCAGAAGGCGTCGGCCAGCCGCTGCGCCGACCGCCCCCGCTCGGGGTCGTCGGCGAGCAGCATCTGCGCTCGCACGCAGGCAGCGGCCATCGCGAACAGCTCCGCGCCGATGTCGACGATGCGGCCCAGGAAGCGTTGGTGCTGCTCCATCGCCGCCTGCCAGCGCGACATCCCGTAGAAGGTCTGGCGCGCCAGCCGGCGCGAGGATCGCTCGACGTAGCGCAGGTGCCTGGCCAGTGGGCCGAACTCCCCGAACGACGTCGGCACCGACCCCGCCCCGGTCACCAACTGCGGCAGCCACCTCGCGTAGAACCCGCTCGCCCCCGCGGCCGCCCTGGCCTTGGCCGACAGGTCAGCATCCGCCGAGGCGAGGTCACCGGCCGCCTTGAGGTGCTCGTCGACCGCCTCCCGGGCGATCAGCAGGTGCATGATCTCGCTCGACCCCTCGAAGATCCGGTTGATCCGCACGTCGCGCAGCTGCTGCTCGGCGGGCACCGCCCGCTCGCCACGAGCCGCCAGCGACGCCGCCGACTCGTAGCCCCGGCCGCCGCGGATCTGCACCAGCTCGTCGGCGACCAGCCACCCCATCTCGCTCGCCCACAGCTTCGCCAGCGCCGCCTCGATCCGGATGTCGGTCTCGCCGGCATCGGCCATCGCGCAGGTCAGCTCGACGACCGACTCCATGGCGTAGGCGGTGGCCGCGATGAACGCGATCTTGCCCGCTACGGCCTCGTGCCGGCCCACGGGCCGTCCCCACTGCACCCGCTCGGCCGACCACTCCCGGGCGATCTTGAGCGACCACTTCGCTCCGGCGGAGCACATCGCCGGGATCGACAGCCGCCCGGCGTTCAGCGTGGTCAGCGCGATCTTCAGCCCTTCACCCTCGCCGCCCAGCCGGTTCTCGACCGGCACCCGCACCTGGTGCAGCCGGGTCAGCCCGTTCTCGATCCCGCGCAGCCCCATGAAGCCGTTGCGCCGCTCCACCGTGATGCCGGGGGCGTTCCCCTCCACCACGAAGGCCGTGATGCCGCCCCGCCCGCCTGCGTGCTTCGGCACCCGAGCCATCACGACCAGCAGCTCCGCCACCACCCCGTTGGTGGTCCACAGCTTCACGCCGTCGAGCAGGTACTCACTCCCGTCGTCGGTCAGCACGGCCGTGCTCTCCATCCGCGCCGGGTCGGACCCGACGTCGGGCTCGGTGAGCAGGAACGCCGAGATCGCTCCGGCCGCGCACCGTGGCAGGAAGTGCGACTTCTGCTCCGGCGTGCCGACCAGCTTGACCGGTTCGGGCACACCGATCGACTGGTGGGCCGACAGCATCGCCCCGAAGGCGGGGTGCACCGAGCCGATCAGCATCAGGGCCCGTCCGTAGGAGCGCATCGTCAGCCCCAGGCCGCCGTACTCCGTGGGGATCTTCATGCCGAACGCACCGATCTCGGCGAGCGCGGCGATGTCCTCGTCGGGGATCCGTGCCTCACGCTCGATCCGCGCCCCGTCGATGCCGGCGCACACCTCGCGCAGCCGGGCCAGGAACGCCTCGCCGCGCGCCTCGTCGACGGCCTCCGGCCGCGGGTGCGGGTGCACCAGGTCGAGGTCGAAGCGGCCCAGGTAGAGCTCCTTGGCGAAGCTGGGCTTGCCCCAGCCGCTCTCGCGCGCCTGTTCCGCGACGTCGCGCGCCTCTCGCTCGGAGACCCGCGGGGCCTGGCCGCCGGTCTGGTCGTCGGTGTGCGTGGTCCCGGTGCTCGCGCTCATCGTGGCTCCTGTGGAAGGTGGGTGTTCCACAGTCTCACCTGCCGCCCTAGAGTGGCGCCATGGCCACCGAGGACGAGTTCCATGCCGCTGCCGCCCACGTCAACTCACTCGTGATCGACCCCGGCAACGAGACCAAGCTGCGGCTCTACGCCCTCTACAAGCAGGCGAGCGAGGGCGACGTGCAGGGCAAGCGCCCCGGTTTCACCAACCCGGTGGGTCGCGCGAAGCACGACGCCTGGGCCTCGGTGCAGGGGATGAGCGTCGAGGACGCCCGCGAGGAGTACGTCTCCCTGGTCGGCTCGCTGCGCGCCTGACCCCGTCAGAGGTCGGTCACCAGGAAGGTCCAGGTCTGGGTGACCTCCATGCCCACCTTGAGGTAGAGGTCGAGCGCCCCCGTGCGTGAGTCGGTCGACAGCTCGCTGCGCTGGGCGCCCCGCTCACGGGCCTGGCCGAACGCGTCGGCAAGCAGGGACTGGGCCAGACCGCGACCGCGGTGCGCGCGCTGCACGGCGAGCTGGTGCACGTAGCCGGCGCCCTGGCTGTCGACGATGGTGAAGGAGGCGCCGACGACCGCACCCTCGTGCTCGACCACCCGCAGCTGCCACGGCTGGGCGCCGGGCCGCCGCACGGTCGTCGCCGCCCAGTCCTCGAACGACTCGCGCACCCGGCCCTCCCACTCGTCGAACGCGTCCTGGAGGACGTCGTAGGCCGCCCGCGTCCGTTCCTCGGTGTCGGCCGTCACGATCACGTAGCCAGGGGGCAGCGGCCGCTCGGCCAACTCGCGGCCCTCGGGCAGCTCCAGCACCCACGACGTGTGGCCCAGCGTGTAGCCCCTCCCGCGCAGCAGCCGCTGGGGGAGCGACCCGTCCGACGTCACCTGCCCGACCCGGCGGGCCCCCATCTCCCTCGCGCGCCGCTCGATCCACACCACCAGCCACGACCCGATGCCACGTCCCCGCTCGCCCGGGAGCACCGCCCCCTCGGACCGAGAGCCACCCCGGGTCACCTCGGCCGCCCCGACCAGCCGGTCGCCGTCGAAGACGCCGATGCTGTCGGCCGCGAGGTCGAAGCTGGGACGTGCCCAGTCGCCCGCGATGTCCTCCGGCTCGAGCGCGAGGTGGCCGGCATCCTCGAGCTCGGCACCGGAGTACACGGCGAAGGCCGCGTCGAGGTCGTTCGGCGTGAGCGGCCGGGCGGTCAGGCCGGCAGGCAGGTCGGTGGTCACGAGAACCAAGGGTGGCCCACGGACGTCCCTGACCGCATCCGGGTTGTCGGTGGTAGAACCAGCAGCATGCGTCTCCACGACATCCCGCGCCACCAGCTCACCTTCGGTCCCAGCCCGCTGCAGCACCTGCGCCGACTCAGCGACCACCTCGGCGGAGCTCAGGTGTGGGCCAAGCGTGAGGACGTCAACAGCGGGCTGGCGTTCGGCGGCAACAAGATCCGCAAGCTCGAGTACATCGTCCCCGACGTGCTCGCCAGCGGCGCCGACACCCTCGTGTCGATCGGCGGTTACCAGTCGAACCACACCCGTCAGGTCGCCGCGGTGGCCGCACACCTCGGCCTGAAATGCCGTCTGGTGCAGGAGAAGTGGGTGCCGTGGGACGACCCGGTCAACGACAAGGTCGGCAACATCCTGCTCTCCCGGATGATGGGCGCCGACTCCCGCCTCGACCCGCACGGCTTCGACATCGGCATCCGCGACTCGTGGAAGGACGCGCTGCGCGAGGTGGAGGAGGGCGGCGGCACTCCGTACCCGATCCCGGCCGGTGCCAGCGAACACCCCCTCGGGGGAGTCGGTTTCGCCAACTACGCCTTCGAGCTCGCGGAGCAGGAGAAGGCGCTCGGCGTGCACTTCGACACCATCGTGGTCTGCACGGTCACCTGCTCCACCCACGCCGGGATGGTCGCGGGATTCGCCGCGCTCGAGGACCTCACCGGCGTCAAGCGCCGCGTCATCGGCATCGACGCCTCTGCCACCCTCGACGCCACCCGCTCCCAGCTCGAGCGGATCGCCCGCCACACCGCCGAGGTCATCGAGCTCGGCCGCGACCTGCGCGACGACGAGTTCACCCTGCTGCCCGACTGGGCCGGTGACCGCTACGGCGTCCCCGTCGACTCCACCATGGAGGCGATGCGCCTGGGCGCCGAGCTCGAGGCGATGATCACCGACCCCGTCTACGAGGGCAAGTCGCTGGCCGGGCTCATCGACCTGGTGCGCTCCGCCGACATCCCCAGGGACTCGACGGTGCTCTACGCCCACCTCGGCGGCCAGCCCGCGCTCAACGCCTACCACTCGCTGTGGCCGGCCTCGTGAGCCCGGATGCTGTGACGCCCCCCATCGCGCTCGTCCGCCGGCCCGGCCCGCGCCTGGCCGATGGCATCGTCACCCACCTCGACCGCACCCCGGTCGACCTCGACCTGGCCCGCCAGCAGTGGCAGGGATACGTGGACGCGCTGAGCCGCAACGGCTGGACGATCGTCGAGGTGGAGCCCGCCGACGACCACCCCGACGCCGTCTTCGTCGAGGACCCGGTCGTCGTGCACGGTGACCTCGCCGTCATCGCCCGCTCCGGCGCCCCCGAGCGCCGCGGAGAGGTGGCCGGTGTCGAGCGGGCGGTGCGTGACCTCGGCCTGCGCATCGCCCACATCGAGGCGCCCGGCACCCTCGACGGTGGCGACGTGCTGCGCGCGGGGGGCACCGCCTACGTCGGCCTCGGCGGGCGCACCAACGGAATCGGCATCCAGCAGCTCGCAATGCACCTGCGCGAGTTCGGAGTTCGGGTGCAGGCCGTGCCGGTCGAGCGGGTGCTGCACCTGAAGTCGGCCTGCACCGCCCTGCCCGACGGCACCGTGGTCGGCTGGGGCCCGGTCGTCGACGACAAGAAGGCGTTCCCCGCCTACGAGGACGTGCCTGAGGAAGGCGGCGCCCACGTCGTGCACCTGGCCGACGACCACCTGCTGATGGCGACCAGCGCACCGCGCACCGCGGCCTCCTACCGCGAGCGCGACTACACCGTCACCGAGGTCGACGTGTCGGAGTTCGAGAAGCTCGAGGGCTGCGTCACGTGCCTCTCGGTGCGGGTCCGGGGCTGAGCCGTGACCGACCACGTGCTCGACGACGTGGCGTGGCACGCCCTCACCGGCCCCCACGCCCACCTCGCCGAGAGCGGCGCCGGTGGCGTGGCCCGCCGCTACCGCGACGAGATCGCACCGTTCTGCGGGGTCGAGCACCTCGACCCCGCCGGCTGGGAGGCCCTGGCCGAGCTCGTCGGCCAGGGCGGCACTGCCGTCTTCCTCCGCGGCGAGGTCGAGCCAACACCAGCCGGCTGGCGCGAGCTGCTCCGCGAACCCGCCACGCAGTACGTCGCCGGCGACCTCACCGAGCCGCCGGCGCAGGCGACCCGCGAGGTGGTCGAGCTCACGGCATCCGACTCACCCGACATGGTCCCCCTGGCGGCGGCCACCGAACCCGGGCCCTTCGGCCCGAACAGCCACCTCACCGGGCGCTGGTTCGGCATCCGCCGCGGGGGCCGGCTCGTCGCGATGGCGGGGGAGCGGATGCGGGTCGACGGCTTCGGCGAGGTCTCGGGGGTCTGCGTCGACCCGGCGGTGCGCGGCGCAGGTCTGGGCGCCGTCGTCACGCTGGCCGCGGCGCACGGCATCCAGGAGCGTGGCGACCGCGCGATGCTGCACGTGCGCGACGGCAACGAGGGCGCCCACCGCCTCTACCGCCGGGTCGGGTTCGAGGTGCGCCGCAGTGTCACCGTGGCCGTGCTGCGTCCCGAGATGTGACCCGCGACCGCCCCGGGGTTGGCGCGCTGCCGGTCCCGTGGGACGCTTGTCGCGTGCGTACTGGACGCCTCCTCCTTCGCTGCCGCGGCGGGGCCTGAATCGGCCGCCCCTCGTCGCGGAGCTGCTGCTGCACCGGCTGAACCCCGACGACGTGTGAAGGAAGCAGACCAGTGATCCACCCCCAGCAGCCCTCGGGCATGCCGACCCAGAAGTACGTGCCGTTCCAGGAGCAGCTCGAGGTCCACGTGCCCGACCGCACCTGGCCCGACCAGGTGATGACCAAGGCCCCACGCTGGTGCGCGGTCGACCTGCGAGACGGCAACCAGGCCCTCATCGACCCGATGGACGCCGAGCGCAAGATGCGCATGTTCAAGCTGCTCGTGCGGATGGGCTACAAGGAGATCGAGGTCGGTTTCCCGAGTGCCAGCCAGACCGACTACGACTTCTGCCGCGAGCTCATCGACGGCGGGCACATCCCCGACGACGTGGCGATCCAGGTGCTCACCCAGTGCCGCGACCACCTCATCGAGCGCACCTTCGACGCCATCCGCGGCTCGAAGCAGGCGATCGTGCACTTCTACAACTCGACCTCGGTGCTGCAGCGTCGCGTCGTGTTCGGGATGAGCGAGGAGGGCATCATCGACATCGCCCTCCAGGGTGCCCGGCTGTGCCGGAAGCTCGAGGAGACCATCCCCGAGACCGACGTCTACTACGAGTACTCGCCCGAGTCGTACACGGGCACCGAGCTCGAGTTCGCGGTGCGCATCTGCAACGAGGTGATCGCCGTCATCGACCCGACGCCCGACCACAAGATGATCGTCAACCTGCCGGCCACGGTGGAGATGGCGACCCCGAACGTCTACGCCGACTCCATCGAGTGGATGGTGCGCCACCTCGACCGCCGCGAGTCGGTCGTCGTGAGCCTGCACCCGCACAACGACCGCGGAGAGGGCGTCGCCGCCGCCGAGCTCGGCTTCCTGGCCGGTGCCGACCGCATCGAGGGCTGCCTGTTCGGCAACGGGGAGCGCACCGGCAACGTCTGCCTGGTCACCCTGGGAATGAACCTGTTCAGCCAGGGCATCGACCCGCAGATCGACTTCTCCGACATGGCCGAGATCCGGCGCACCGTGGAGTACTGCAACCAGCTGCCGGTGCACGAGCGGCACCCGTGGGGCGGCGACCTGGTCTACACGGCCTTCTCCGGCTCCCACCAGGACGCCATCAAGAAGGGCCTGGAGGACATGGTCCGGCGCACCACGGCCGCTGGCGTCGACATCGACCACATCGACTGGGGCGTGCCGTACCTGCCGATCGACCCGCACGACATCGGCCGCTCCTACGAGGCCGTCGTGCGGGTCAACAGCCAGTCGGGCAAAGGCGGCGTGTCGTACCTGCTCAAGGCCGAGCACGGGCTCGACCTGCCGCGCCGGCTCCAGGTGGAGTTCAGCCACGTCGTGCAGCGCCGCACCGACTCCGAGGGGGGCGAGCTCTCGGCGGTCGAGATCTGGCAGATGTTCGCCGACGAGTACCTGCACGCCGACGAGCCCGGCGACCGCTGGGGCCGTTTCGCCCCGGTGCGCTCGACGCTGACCGGTGCCGACGACGGCATGGACCACATCGACTCGGTGATCACCGACTTCGGCAAGGAGGTCGCGATCTCCGGCACCGGCAACGGCCCGATCGCGGCCTTCATCCAGGCCCTCACCCCGCTGGGAGTCGACGTGCGTGTGCTCGACTACCACGAGCACGCCCTGTCGGCCGGCGGCGACGCACGCGCCGCCGCATACGTCGAGTGCGCCGTCGGCGAGCGGGTGCTGTGGGGCGTCGGCCTGCACGAGTCGATCGTCAAGGCCTCGCTGCGCGCAATCATGTCGGCGGTCAACCGGGCCGAGCGTGACGCAGTGGTGACCGCCTGACGCGACGGCCGGTGACACGTCGGTACGATCCGGGTGATGCAGGCTCGGGTGGGGCAACTGGTCACGATCGTCGTCGGCGTCCTCCTGGTCGCCGTCGCCGTGACAGCCCTGGTCGCACCCCGCTCCCCCTTCACCCAGTACCGCCAGCCGGTCGTCATCGGCGCCACCATCGGCTTCCTGCTCGTGGGGCTGCTGTGGCGGCCCCCGACGGGGTTGCGCCGGGCGCTGCGGACGTGGTGGATGCCGTGGCTCGTCGCCGTCGCCGGGGGTGCGCTCGCGCTCGTGGTGGGCACGTCGCTGCGGTTCCCGTGGAGCTGGGACGTGGGCATCGCCTTCCGGCTGGCCGGCAAGCTGCGAACGGGTGAGACGCTCACCGACGGCGAGGTCACGTACCTCTCGCGCTACCCGAACACCCATCCGCTGATCAGCGTCCACCGGTCGGCCTACGCGCTGGCGGAGGCGACCGGGTGGCGTGTCGAGGCGACCCTCGTCGGCTTCGTCGGGGTCGCGGCGGGGTTGACCGTACTGCTCGTGCACCCCCTCGTGGCACCGGCGGCGGGGCGGGTGCGTGCCGTCGCCGCCCAGCTCGTCGTCGTCGCGCTGGTCGCGACCTCGCCGTGGATGGCGGTTCCCTACACCGACGTGCTCGCGATGCCGCTGCTCACCGGGGCGGTCGTGCTCGTGCTGCGAGCCGCCCGCCGCCGCGACTGGCTCGGTGGCGTGCAGCTGATCGGGTCGGCAGCACTGACGGCGGCTGCCGTGGTGCTGAAGGCGACCCCGGCCGTGCTCGTCGTCGCCGTCACGGTGGTCGGGGTGCTGCTCGCGGTCGACCTCAGGGCCCGGTGGCGTGACTCGCTCGGCGCGCTCGTGGGCACCGTGGTCTGGATCGGCGTCACCGTGGCCCTGGTGGCGATGCTCCTGGCGACGGCCAGGACCGCGCTCGGCCCGGTGACGGTGGCCCGGCTCGCTCCCGACCGCTCGCCGCCGGTGCTGTGGTGGGTGGCGAACGGGATGACGCCGAGCAAGAGCCCGGGGAACCCGACCCGGTACGGCGGCTACAACGCCGACCTGGTGCGGGACATCGCCGAGATGGACGGCACCGGGGCCACGGCGTACTCACGCGACTGGATCCGGACCCAGGTCAGCAGCCGGGGCCCCGGCGACCTGGCGCTCTTCTACGCGAACAAGGCGGCCTGGAACTGGGGGGACGGGATGTTCTGGGCCTGGGGCGAGGGCCAGGACTCGGTCTCATTGACCCTGCCGCCCACCGAGGGCGTGCGGGGAGTGGTCAACGCCGTGGACGGCAACTTCGGGCGCTGGTACCCGCTGCGCAGCGACCTGGCACAGGGGCTCTGGCTGGCGCTCCTCCTCGTCAGCGGTCTCGGCGCGCTGCGGGCCCGCGCTCCCAGCCGCGACGTGCTCCTCCTCGCACTCACCGTGCTCGGCATCGCCCTGTTCACGGTGGTCTTCCAGGGACGCTCGCGCTACCTGCTCACCTTCGTGCCCCTCGTCGTCGCGCTGGGCGCGATGCTGCGCCAGCGCCCGACGCGGCTGCTGGCCCGCGCCGGGCGAGTCAGCCGGTCACCTGGATCCGGGTCAGTACCGACGTGAGGGGTGCCAGGGCGCCCGACGTCGCGGACGACGCGTTGCGGGTGCCCTCGGCCGCCAGCAGCCAGGCGCCGACCGTGGTCTCGGTGGAGCCGTTGCCGTCGGCGTCGAACGGGGCGAAGGGGTCGACGGACCCGGTGGCGACGTCCAGCCACACCGTGAGCAGCTGCGCGTCGAACCGCGAGCGTGCCGTGACGGGGGTGGCCGGGCGAAGCACCGCCAGGGCGTCGGCGGCGGTGGTGAGCGGCCGACGCTCCGCGAAGACGGTGCTGAGGGTGCGGGCCGTGCCGAGCAGGCAGGACCGGTCGGACGCGCCCACCGACGCCATCCGACCTCGGTAGGCAACGGTCCACCAGTGCGTCGCGTGCCGGGTCCGGGTGGTGCCGAGCACGACGACCGGGCGGGATCGGGTCGGTGAGGCACCCCGGTCGTCGTCGACGGCACCCACGGTGACCGTCCGGGTGCAGGCCCGGGTGTAGGTGTGGTTCACCCGTGACGCCAGGGAGCGCGGCTCGATCGACGGGCTCGAGGCCGGGTCGACCGACGGCGGGTGCAGCAGGGAACGGTTAACGGCACGCGCGCCGTCGCCGAAGCCCCACCGGGTGGTGATGTCGTCGCTGCCGGGGTCGGTGACGGCCACCGAGAAGGCCACCGGAGCACCCGCTCGCGCGAAGACGATGTACTTCCCGCGCCACGACCTGGTGCCGGCAGCGGTGAGCGTGGCGGTCGGCGCGACGTTCGACCACCGGGCGATGGTGGTGAGCGCGCGAGAGGCGCCCCCGGCATCCGTCGCCGTGATGGTGACGCGCTGCGTCGTGTCGTCCCCTCGGGTGGCGGTCCACGACCAGGTGCCGGGGCCGAGGGTCACCGTGCCCGTGCTGGCCGTGGCGCTCACGGGCGGCCCGGAGGCGCCGTCGGTCCAGGTGCCGGTCAGCGCGAGCGGGCTTCCTTCGGGCGCCACGCCCGGCCGTCCGGTCAGGGTGAGCTGCGGGCCGGTGCTCGCCTCGAGGGCGTTCAGGACGTCGATCCGCCTCGTGGTGACGCTCGTGCGGCCGGAGGTGTAGGAGATCGGCTTCCCGCCGGACCGGAGGTCGGCGACCAGGCTCGCGACCGGCCGGTTCGGGGCGTGCTGGCGCAACAGGGCCAGGGCCCCGGCCACGTGCGGGGCGGCCATCGAGGTGCCGCTGAGGGTGGCGTACGTGTCGTCGGGCACGGACGAGGTGATGCCGACGCCGGGGGCGAGCAGGTCGAGCAGGGCGCCTCGGTTGCTGAACGAGGCGATGCCGTCGTGGTCGGTGGTGGCGCCGACGGTCACGGCGCTGGAGATGCAGCCGGGGTTGGAGACGGAGGCGGTGGCCCCGTTGTTGCCGGCGGCGACGACGGTGGCCACGCCTTGGGAGAGCAGGGTGTCGATCGCCCCCTTGCGCGGGTCGGTGTCGCAGGGCGAGGCGTAGCTACCGCTGGCCAGGCTGACGTTGGCGGCCACGATGTTCCACGACGGGTTCACGGTGTCGAGAGCGGCGAGCCGGTCCAGGGCCCGCAGCTGGTCGGAGGGGTAGGACGCCAGGCAGGACGCGACCCCGCAGAAGGCCGGGTCGTCGAAACGGGTGAAGACCTGCATGGCGATGAGGTCGGCCCCGGGGGCGACCCCGGCCGACGGGGCGCCGGCCACGCCGGTGCCGTTGCCGGCGATGATGCCGGCCACGTGCGTGCCGTGGTCGCACAGGGCACCCGATGCGGCGCTGCAGGCCGCCAGCGAGTCGATGTCGGCGTTGTCGTCCTCGGTCCTGCCGTTGGGGCACAGCGACCGCTGGCCGGGGCCTGCCGGGCTCGACGAGCAGTACTGGGCCACGACCCGCCCGCCGAGGAACGGGTGGTCGACGTCGACCCCGGTGTCGAGGATCGCCACCGTCGTGCCGGCCCCGGTGTAGCCGGCGTGGTGGGCTGCGTCGGCCCGGATCACGGGCAGGCTGCTGTCGAGGGCGATCTTCTGCGGCACGTCGACCTGCACCGAGCGCACGTGCGGGGAGCGGCGCAGGGCGCGCAGCTCGGCGGCGGGCACGGTGGCGACCAGGTGCGGCGAGCGCCGCATGGTGCCGGTCACGGCGCCCATGGTGCGCACCGAGCGGGACACCGACCCGGTACTGGCGAGCGCGTCGTAGGTGACGATGACGCGCACCGTGGCTTCCGGCCCGGCGACCGCGGGCGCCGTGGGGCCGATAGTGGCGGCGACGGCGGTGGCGGCGACCAACAGCGCGCGTGCTGCTGCGGCGCGGCTCATCGATGTTCCTTCCACGCGGGCTCGTCAGTGCGCGCCCGTGCAGCGACGAGCCTGCCACGCCGCGCCACGCGGCGTGCGACATCAGCGGCAGTGTGCCGTGATCGTCATCTCGCAGCCGGCCGGGGACTGCTCAGCGCACCCCAGCAGTGCGGAACTGGACCGAGATGCGCGGGCCGACCGGCCGGCTCGTCTTGGGCACGCAGTGGTCCCAGGTGCGCTGGCACGAGCCGCCCATGACGACCAGGTCGCCGTGCCCGGCCGGAACCTTGATCGACGGACCGCGGCCGCGTGGGCGCAGCACGAGGTCGCGCGGGGCACCGACCGAGACGATCGCGACCATGGTGTCCTGCTCGCGCGAGCGGCCGATCCGGTCGCCGTGCCAGGCCACCGAGTCGTGCCCGTCGCGGTAGAGGCACAGGCCGGCGGTCGTGAACGGCTCGCCGAGCTCGTCGGCGTAGTGGGCGGACAGGGCGTCGCGCGCCTTGTCGAGGGCCAAATGGGGGAGCCGCTCGCGCTCACCGTAGAACCGCAGCAGGCGAGGCACGTCGACGATGGAGTCGTACATCTGGCGGCGCTCGGCCCGCCAGGGCACGTCGTGCCGCAAGGCGGCATACAGCTGGTCGGCCCCCCCGACGAAGCCGGTCATCACGTCGACCCACGCGCCGTGGGCGAGGTGCGTGCGCCGCACCCCGCACGGCGGGTGGACGACGACCTCGTCGGCCAGGTCGAGCAGCGACCCCTGGAGTTCAGCCACACCGCCAGCGTAGTCGGCATTCGAACACCTGTCCACACACGTCAGGCGCCAACCTTGCACACCGCTTGTGCACGGCATCCAGATGCCGTGGGCTGGGGGGATGAGCGCCCATTCATTGTCCGGTCTCGTGGTCGCGGTCGTCGGAGCGAGCGGCGAGCTGGGCTCGCGGATCGCGCGCGGTGCCGCCGAACGCGGCGCCCAGCTCGTTCTGGTCGGCCGGGACGAGAACCGGCTGCACGGCATCCTCGAGGGGGCAGCCGTCGTCGTGGGTGACGTGTCCGACGCCGGCCTGGGTGACCGGGTCGTCGCCGCCGCCGTCGAGCAGCATGGTGGCCTCGACGGGCTGGTCAACGCGGCGGGGGTCGTGGCCTTCGGGCCGATGCTCGACACCGACGACGCCGTCATCGAGGAGCTCTTCCTCACCAACGTGCTCGGCCCGCTGTTCCTGCTGCGGCGGGTGGTGCCGGCGCTCGCCGAGCGCCGCGGCTTCGTCGTGCAGCTGAGTGCCGTGGTGGCCGAGACCCCGTTGCCCGGGATGGCCGCCTACTCAGCGAGCAAGGCGGCGCTCACGGCGGCCGACCGGGCGCTGGCGCGCGAGCTGCGCCGGTCCGGTGTCGACGTCATCGACGTGCGGCCCCCGCACACCGAGACCGGCCTGGCGGGCCGCCCGCTCGCGGGGACGGCGCCGACGCTGCCCCGGGGGCTCGACCCCGACGCCGTCGTCGGCCGCATCCTCGACGCGGTCGAGAGCGGTCGGACGGAGCTCGCCTCGACCGACTTCGGCTGAGGTCAGTCCTGCTCGCGCTCGGGGTCGCCCTCGGCCCCCGGCTCGTCGAACGAGACCGCCCACGAGGACCCGTACGCCGAGCCGCTCATCGGCGCGTAGGCGAACCAGCCGAAGCCGGCGCCCTCACCGGGGGGCGGCGGGTCCCAGAGCACCGTCTCCGATGCCGCGGCGGCCCGCAGCGGCGCCAGGTCGAGCGCCACCGACGACTCGGGCACGCCCTGGGCGTCCCACGCCACCACCACGTCAAGGGTGTGCCCCTCGGGAACCGGGTTCAGCCACCAGGACGACGACGAGCTCAGCCCGCCCCCTTCGCCGCTGGTCTGCGCGAACGGCGACGTCGTCGGGCCGGCCTCGTCGGGCGCCGCGTGCGCAGGGCGGTGGCCCAGCCGCGTGCCGTCGGCCAGCCGCACGCCGACGCGGGGCTCCTGCTCCCGCCACAGGTCCTCGGTGGAGCTCGGCTCGCGACGGGTCCCCGGCCGCAGCCACGTGCGCACGTGCAGCTCGAGCCCCCGTCGGTACGCGACGACGTGGGTGACCACCACCGCGACGTCGTCGCTGCGGAACACCGTCGCGGCGGTGGGCACCACCTGGCCCACCACGTGCACCGGAGGCATCCACGGCAGGTCGACCTCCTGCTGCTGGTCGTCATGGTCCTGGTCGGGCTCCGGCCACGGGTCGAAGAACGGGGTGTCGGCCATGTCGGCGAGCCTATGGCCGTGGGCTGGGCGGGGGACATGGGGTTTGATCGACCGGTGAGCTCCGACCTCGTGGATCTGCCGGCGCTGCGGGCGTTCCTCGTCGCGCACGGCGTGCCGGGTCTCGACGACGTCGAGGTGCTCGCCGACGGGTCGAGCCGGCACCGCCGGTTCGTGCGCAACCCTGCAGGTGCCCTCGCGCCGCTCACCGTCACCCTGCCGCCGCGGGCCGTCGGCGTCCCTGGCATCCACGCCCCCGGCGCACCGGATGCCGTGGCCGCGGCCACCGCTGTCGGCCGCCGCTGGCTCGGTCTCGACGCAGACCCGGCTCCCGGGGTCGCAGCACTCGCGGGCGACCCCGGGCTCGGGCCGCTGGTCCGGGCCCGACCGCACCTGCGCGTGCCCGGCAGCACCGACCCGTTCCAGACCGCCGTGCTGGTGGTTCTCGGCCAGCACGTCTCGCTCGCGGCGGGACGGGTCTTCGCCGCCCGCCTCGTCGCCGCCCACGGCACCGACCTCGATGGACTGCAGGGGTTTCCGTCACCCGAGGTACTGGCGGCTCGTGACCCGGTCGACCTCCAGCGCACCGTCGGCATCACCGGCGCCAGAGCCCGAACCGTCGTGTCCATCGCTCGCGCTGTCACCGACGGCACCCTCGACCTGCGGGCCTGCGTGGTCCCAACGGAGCAGGCCCGACGGGTGCTGCTCGCCCTCCCGGGCGTCGGGCCCTGGACGGCCGACCTGGTCGCGCTGCGGGCGCTGCGCGACCCCGACGTCTTCCTCCCCGGTGACCTGGTGCTGCGCAGGGCGCTGGGTGGGCTCACCGCGCGAGCGGCCGCGACGGCATCCGAGGCCTGGCGGCCGCACCGCTCACTCGCCGTGCTGCACCTGTGGACCCACCATGCCCTCGACCCACCGCGCCGACCGCCGGCCGCAGCGGCCCAAGCGGCCCGGCATCCCGCCGATCCGGGCGCGGAGCACCGACAATGGGGCGGTGCCCCTCTACCGCGACGAGGCGATCGTCCTGCGCACCCAGAAGCTGGGTGAGGCCGACCGCATCGTCACCCTCCTCACCCGGCGCCTGGGCAAGGTGCGCGCGGTCGGCAAGGGGGTGCGGCGCACCAAGTCGCGCTTCGGCAGCCGCCTCGAGCCCGCGATGCACGTCGACGTCCAGTGCTACGAGGGCCGCAGCCTCGACACGGTGACCCAGGTCGAGACGCTCGACCCCTGGGGCGACGCGATCAGCCGCGACTACCCCTCGTACACCACGGCCACGGCCGTGCTCGAGACGTGCGACCGGCTCACCGAGGAGCGCGAACCCGCGCTGCAGCAGTACCTGCTGCTGGCCGGGGCGCTGCGGTCACTCGCCGGCAAGGAGCACGACCCCAACCTGGTGCTCGACGCCTACCTGCTGCGGGCGCTCGCGGTGGCCGGCTGGGCGCCCAGCTTCTGCGACTGCGCCAAGTGCGGCGCACCCGGGCCGCACCGCGGCTTCCACGTGGTGGCCGGTGGCGCCGTCTGCCCGGCCTGCCGCCCGCCCGGCTCCGCCGCCCCCGCCCCCGAGACCTTCCTCCTGCTCAGCGCGCTGCTCGCCGGTGACTGGGCGGTCGCCGACGCCTCCGAGGCGCAGCACCGGCGCGAGGGCAGCGGCCTGACCGCAGCCTTCCTGCAGTGGCACCTCGAACGCGGCATCCGCAGCCTCCGTATGGTGGAGCGGTGAGCGCGCCGAGCACCTACCCGCCGCCGTTCCCGCACCCCAGCGGCGCCCGCCCGCCGGTCATCGCGCCCGACCAGCTCCCCCGCCACGTCGCCGTCGTCATGGACGGCAACGGCCGCTGGGCCAACGCGCGCGGCCTGCCGCGCACCAAGGGCCACGAGGCGGGGGAGGCGGCGCTGCTCGACGTCGTCGCCGGAGCCATCGAGGTCGGCGTCACCCACCTGTCGGCGTACGCGTTCTCGACCGAGAACTGGAAGCGCAGCCCGGACGAGGTGAGGTTCCTCATGGGCTTCAACCGCGACGTCATCCGCCGCCGGCGCGACCAGCTGCACGCGTGGGGGGTGCGGATGCGCTGGGTGGGCCGGCGCCCGCGGCTGTGGGGCTCGGTGATCAAGGAGCTCGAGGTGGCCCAGGAGCTCACCCGCGACAACACCGGGCTCACCCTCTACTTCTGCGTCAACTACGGCGGCCGCGCCGAGATCGGGGATGCCGTGCAGCGCCTCGCGCAGGACGTCGCCCGCGGCCGGCTCAAGCCGCGCTGGGTCGACGAGCGGACCGTGGCCCGCTACCTGCCCGAGCCGGACATGCCCGACGTCGACCTGTTCGTGCGGTCCTCGGGCGAGCAGCGCACCAGCAACTTCCTGCTCTGGCAGAGTGCCTACGCCGAGATGGTCTTCCAGGACCGGCTGTGGCCCGACTACGACCGGCGCGACCTGTGGGCCGCCATCCAGTCCTACGTCGACCGCGAGCGACGCTACGGCGGTGCCGTCGATGCGCCCACCGCCGAGGCACCGGCTGACGGTGTGGGTCCGTAGCGTCCCGGCATGAGCCGTCGTCTGGTCGAGCAGTTCCCCGAGGTGGCGCGCGTAGCCGCCGACCTCATCCGCCAACCCGAGGTCGCGGCCCACTGGGGCGACGAGAGCGCCTGTGCCGGGATGACGGTCGGCGGGCTCGCGAACCATCTCGCCGGGCAGGCGGCGAACGTCGTGCTGCTGCTGGCTGGGCCCGCGCACGATGCCGACCCCATCCCTGCCCTCGAGCACTACCGCCGCGCCGCGTGGGTTCGCGCGGGGCACGACGACGAGGTGAACGTCGACGTGCGCACCTCGGCCGACGGGTACGCGGCGTCAGGACCGGCCGACCTGGGGGAGCGGGTGGCGGCCGACCTCGCCGCGCTCCCGGCCGCGCTGGCGCCGGTGCTCGGCGGCAGCCGCCGTCCCGACTCGGTGCTCATCCCGTGGCAGGGGTGGTCACTGACCGCCGCCGACTTCGTGCTGACCCGCACGATGGAGCTGCTCGTGCACTCCGACGACCTGGCCGCGAGCATCGGCGTCGACACCCCGCGCTTCCCCGACGAGGCGGCGGATGCCGTGCTCGGCCTGCTCGCGTCGGTCGCCGCGGAGCGCCACGGCCAGGCCGCGGTTCTGCGCGCGCTCAGTCGGCCGCAGCGCTCGACGGGTGCCGTGTCGGCGTTCTGAGCCTCAGGCTCGGCTGGTCGAGCAGTCCGCGCAGAGGCCGTCCATCTCGACCGTGTGCCGCACCTGGGTGAAGCCGTGCGCCGCGGCCATCGCCTCTGCCCAGCGCTCCACGGCATCCCCGGTCACCTCGACGGCCAGCCCGCACGACCGGCACACGACGTGGTGGTGGTGGTCGGTCGAGCACGAGCGGTAGACGGCCTCGCCATCGGCGGTGCGGATGACGTCCGCCTCGCCCTCGGCGGCCATCGCCTGGAGGTTGCGGTAGACGGTGGCTAGGCCGACCCGGGTGCCCGAACCGGCGAGGGCGGCGTGGATCTCCTGGGCCGAGCGGAACTCCGCCGAGCCGGCGAGGGCCTGCGCGATCGCGGCCCGCTGCCGGGTCGGCCGCCGCTCGGCCGGAGGCTGGTCGCTCATCGGGACTCCACCTGCGTGTGCTGGCCGTGCTCGTCGTAGTGCTCCTCGTGGGCGGCGTGCCGGTGCCCGTCGTGGAGGTAGTCGACGTGGTCGCCGTGCTCGACCGTGGGGTGTCCGCAGCCGGGGCCGTGCTCGTGGTCGTGCCGTTCGGAGCGGGCATGGGCCGCCCGGCGGGCCCGCGCCGTCAGTGCCGCCCCGGTGCTCGCCACGAGGAACGCCCCCACCGCGAGCAGCACGATCGTTCCGCCGGAAGGAGTCTCGGCGTAGTACGACACCACGACCCCGCCGACGCTGCACCCGATGCCGATGACGACCGCCCACCACAGCGCCGAGCGGAAGCTGCGGGCGAACAGCTGTGAGGTGGCGTTGGGCAGGATCATCAGCGCGCTGATGAGCAGCAGCCCGACGATGCGCATGGAGACCACCACGGTCACCGCCGTGAGCACCGCGAGCACGACGTTGTAGCCGAGCACCGGCATCCCGAGCGCCCTGGCGTACTCCTCGTCGTTGGCGACCGCGAAGAAGCGCGGGCGCAGCACCAGCGTGGTGGCGAGCACGACGGCGGCCAGCACCGCGAACACGATGATGTCGCCGGTGGTGGTGGTGAGGATGGCTCCGAACAGGTAGCTGGTGAGGGTGGCGGGGGTGCCGGCGGTCGACCGGGCGATGAGCACCACGCCCAGGGCGATGCCGCCGTAGAACATGACGGCCAGCGCGGTGTCGCCGCTGGTGCGGCCGGAGGCGCGGATCAGCTCGATCGCGACCGCGGCGAGCACCGCCGCGACCAGGGCGGTGAGCACCGGGGCCGAGTTGGTGAGCACGCCGACGGCGACGCCGGCCAGGGCCACGTGCCCCATGCCGTCGCCGATGAGCGACATCCGGCGCTGCACGAGGAAGACCCCGACCAGCGGTGCGGCGAAGCCGGCGAGCAGGGCGGCCAGCAGCGCCTGGCGCATGAAGTCCAGGGCGAGGAGGTCGTTCACGGCGACACCTTCCGGTGGGCCGGGTCGAGGGGGGCGGCGCCGAGGACGTGGCCGGAGCGCGCCCCTCGCTCCTCGTCGTGGTGGTGCCCCGAGCCCGCCGAGTGCCCGCCCACGTGGGCGGCGTAGGCCGCGGGGTCGCCGTCGAAGTCGACGTGGCCCGAGTCGAGGCAGACGATCCGGCTGACGACGCCCTCGAGCGCCGACAGCTCGTGGGTGACGATCAGCATCGAGGTGCCGCGGTCAGCGAGGCGCCGCAGCACGGCCGCGAGCGCCTCCTGGCTGGCGTGGTCGACGCCCGCGGTCGGCTCGTCCATGACGAGCAGCTCGGGGCGGCCGGCCAGCGCCCGGGCGATCAGCACCCGGCGCTGCTGGCCACCCGACAGGGCCGCCACCTCCTCGGTCGCCCGGTCGCTCAGGCCGACGTCGGCAATCGCCTCGCGGACGATCGCGCGGTCGGCGCGTGACGCGGGCCTCCACCAAGGGCGGTGCGGCAGGCGGCCCACCTCGACGATCTCGGTCACGGTGGCCCGCACGGAGGCGGACAGTGAGTGCCGCTGCGGCACGTAGCCGATGCGGGTGTGCTCGGTGAACCGGTCGCGGGGGGTGCCGAAGAGCTCGACCTCGCCGCCCTGCACGGTGGTGAGGCCGAGGATGCCGCGGACGAGGGTGGACTTGCCCGACCCGTTGGGCCCGAGCAGGGCCATGACCTCGCCCGAGTGGAGCTCGAGGTCGGCACCGGAGACGACGCGGCGGTCGGCGTAGCCGAACGACGCGCCGTGGAGCCGCACGAGGGGCACGTCGTCGGTCATCGGCACTCCTGTCCGGCGCGCAGGGTGGCGAGGTTCGCCCGCATCACCTCGAGGTAGTCGTGGCCGCGGGAGGCGTCGGTGAGGCCCTCCAGCGGGTCGAGCACGGCCACCCGGGCCCCCGCCTCGCGGGCGACGGTCTCGGCGAGGGCGGGGGAGACCAGGCTCTCGGCGTAGACGGTGGAGACGCCGGCCTCGCGCACGTGGGCGCTGAGGTCCCGCAGGGTCGCGGCGTCGGGCTCGATGTCGGGGCTCACGCCGGCGACCCCTTCCTGGTGCAGGTCGTAGCGGTCGGCGAGGTAGCCGAAGGCCGCGTGGCCGGTGACGAGCTCGCGGGTGCGGCACTGCGCCAGCCCGCTGCGGAACTCGGCGTCGAGCGCGGTGAGGTCGGCGGCGAGTGCGGCCGCGTTGGCGCGGTAGTCGGCGGCGTTGGCCGGGTCGCGCCGGGCGAGGTCGTCGGCCACGGCGGTCGCGACGTCGGCGAGCCGGGTGGGGTCGAGCCAGAAGTGCGGGTCGACGTGGCCGGCGTGCTCCTGCTCGGACTCTCCGGCGTGGTCGTGCCCGTCGTCACCGGAGGTCAGCGTGAGCCGCGCGGCCGGCGCGATGTCGACCGCGGCCTCCGGCGCCTGGGCGAGCACCGCCTGGTCGACGGCCGGCTGGAAGCCCGCCAGGTACACCACGGCCCTCGCCGTGGCGAGCGACCCGACCGCCTTGGGGGTCAGCTCGAGGTCGTGCGGCTCGACGCCGGGCCTGGTCAGCCCGGTCACCCGCACGTGCTCGCCCCCGACCCGCTCGGCCACGAACTGCAACGGGTAGAAGGCGGCCGAGACCGGCATCCGCCCGTCGTCACCGGTCTGGCCGGCGTCGGCCGGCGAGCACGCGCCGAGCAGCAGCGCGGCGCACGCGGCGACCAGGGCGGCGGGCTTCATGACAACGATTCTCATTGAAAGTGAGAATCGTTGTCAAATGCCGGGGTCAGCCGCGCGGCGCCACCTGGGTGACGAGGATGGCGACCATGATGGCGACCACAGCCAGCCGCATCAGCCGTTCCGCCCCGCTGAGCCGCGGCCAGGCCAGCGTCAGGATCCACAGCAGCACCGCGATGACGACTACCAGGAGCAGCCAGCCGGGCGACGGCAGCAGGATTCCGGCGAAGGTCAGCACCAGGATGCCGAGGAAGGGCACGAAGCGCGGCAGGCTGCTGAGCCAGGTCACGGCCGGCAGGCTGGCGCGCTCGAGGGACTCGCGGAGGGGGGACACGGGCAGGAAGTCTAGTTGCGACAGCCGGTTACGCCGACGTCGCCTCGACCAGCCCCAGGCAGAACCGCGCGATCGCCGCCCGCTCGCGGGCGTCGCGCGCGAGCGCCGCCGCCGTCGCGGGGTCCGGGGGAGCAATGTCGAGGCCGGGGAGCGCGACGATGGCGGTGGACAGCCCGGTGAAGACCATCAGGTGCAGGGCGTGGGCCCGGGCCACGGTGGCCTGGTCGACCTCGACGCCCTCGGCGTGCAGCCCGGCGACGAAGGCGGGCACGATCTCGCGCTCCACCTCGGGCAGGGTGTCGGTGGGTCGCCTTCCGAGCTGGACCTCGCCGACGAGCAGCTGGCCGAGGTCGAAGCCGAGGCACTGTCGTCCCCAGAAGCCGTAGTCGATCAGTGTGATCTCGTCGGAGTCGGCCGTGCGGAGCAGGTTGTTGGGGCAGGCGTCACCGTGCGCGACCGCCAACGGTCCCGCCTCGACCTCCTCGACCCAGCCCGGCACCTCGTCCAGGGCCGCGACGAGGTGCTCGCGCAGCGCGGGCTCGAAGGCCTCGGCGATCCACGGCACCGTCCAGAGGGCGCCAGAGCGTAGGAGGGGTGCGACCTGCCCGGCAAGACGGCCGTCGGCGTAGGTGGCGATGGTGCGCGGACCGAGATCGAGCTCGCCGACCCTCGAGAGCTCGGCCACCTCGGCACTGCCAGCCAGCCGGCCGAGCAGGTGGGCAGCGTGCGCGTAGTCCGCTGTGCGCCAGTCGTGCTCGACGACGGCGAGGGCCGGCAGCCAGATCACAGCCGACGCCTCGTCGAGGAAGGCGACGTGCAGGGCTACCGGCATCGTGAGCCCCGTGGGCAGCCGGTCGCGCAGGTCGGACTCGTAGATGAGCGGTTCTGTGCGCCACGGGACGCTCGCCTCGGCGATCGCCCGCAGCTCCTCGGGAACCTGGCGGAACATCGGCGAACGGCTCCATGACTGCACGTGCTTGACGAACAGCCGCACGTCGCGCTCGCCGCTCGCCGTGGCCGCGCGTGCGGCGACCCAGTAGCGTCCGGCGGTGGTGATCGCGTCGAGGGCGTAGGGCACGACCGAGGCGTCGCAGGCGAGCACCGTGACGGTCGCGGGGTCCTCACCCAGCGCCCGGGCGACGATCTCCCGGAACGCCTCGTCGTCGACGTCCGCCGCCCCGAGGATGCTCCTGTTCGCCATCCGCCACACCCCCTGACCTGTTCGTGATGTCACTTCCAAGAAGGTAAAGTTACTTTATGTTCTCTGTCAACCCTCCCGGGGGCCCACACGTCGCGATGTTCCTCGCCGAGCTGCTGGGTGAGGTCCGCTCCACGTTCTTCGCACACGACTGGGGAGGACTGCGGCCCTCGCACCTTCGCGTGCTGGCGTCGGTCCCCGAGGCCGGCTGTCCGGTCACCGAGCTGGCCGGGCTGGTCGGCATGACGAAGCAGGGCTGCGGCCAGTTCGTCACCACGCTCGTGGCCAGCGGCCACCTGGCCGAGTCGCGCGCGGCATCCGACCGGCGGGTGCGGCTGGTGACGCGCACCGCGTCGGGCGACGCCACTCTCATCCGTTTTGCCGCCCTGATCGCCGATCTGGAGGGGCAGTGGCTTGATGCCGTGGGGCCGCGTCGCTACGCCACCTTCCGGGGCGTGCTGGTCGAGCTGTCCGCGAGCGCGGCCGGTTCGGTCACGGGGTCGTCGCACGGATAACCTTGCGCGCATGGCCGCCCCCACCTCCGTCGTCGACACCGTCGTCTCCCTCTGCAAGCGTCGCGGGTTCGTGTTCCCGTGCGGTGAGATCTACGGCGGAACCCGCTCGGCCTGGGACTACGGGCCGCTCGGCGTCGAGCTCAAGGAGAACATCAAGCGCCAGTGGTGGCGCTCGATGGTGACCGCTCGCGAGGACGTCGTGGGGCTCGACTCCTCGATCATCCTGCCGCGCCAGACCTGGGTCGCCTCGGGCCACGTCGGCGAGTTCACCGACCCGCTCACCGAGTGCCAGAGCTGCCACAAGCGCTTCCGGGTCGACCACATGCAGGAGGCCGTGGCCGACAAGGAGGCCAAGAAGGGCCGGCAGGTCGACCCCGACTCGGTGCCGCTCACCGACATCGCCTGCCCCAGCTGCGGCACCCGCGGCCAGTGGACCGAGCCGCGCAACTTCAACATGATGCTCAAGACCTACCTCGGCGTCATCGAGGACGAGTCGGGGCTGCACTACCTGCGCCCGGAGACCGCGCAGGGCATCTTCATCAACTTCCTCAACGTCAGCCAGGCCTCGCGCAAGAAGCCGCCGTTCGGCATCGCCCAGACCGGCAAGAGCTTCCGCAACGAGATCACGCCCGGCAACTTCATCTTCCGCACCCGTGAGTTCGAGCAGATGGAGATGGAGTTCTTCGTCAAGCCCGGCGACGACGAGCAGTGGCACGAGTACTGGATCGCCGAGCGCACCCGCTGGTACACCGACCTCGGCATCGACCCCGACAACCTGCGGCACTACGAGCACCCGCAGGAGAAGCTGTCGCACTACTCCAAGCGCACCGTCGACATCGAGTACCGCTTCAACTTCGCCGGCAGCGAGTGGGGCGAGCTCGAGGGCATCGCCAACCGCACCGACTTCGACCTCAAGACCCACAGCGAGCACTCGGGCACCGACCTGGTCTACTTCGACCAGGCCACCGGCGAGAAGTACACGCCGTACGTCATCGAGCCCGCGGCCGGCCTGTCCCGCAGCCTGATGACCTTCCTCGTCGACGCCTACACCGAGGACGAGGCCCCCAACACCAAGGGCGGCGTCGACAAGCGGGTCGTGCTGCGCCTCGACCCGCGCCTGGCTCCGGTCAAGGCCGCCGTGCTGCCGCTGTCACGCAACGCCGACCTCTCGCCCAAGGCGCGCGACCTCGCGGCCACCCTGCGCCGCACCTGGAACGTCGAGTTCGACGACGCGGGCGCCATCGGCCGGCGCTACCGCCGCCAGGACGAGATCGGCACGCCGTTCTGCATCACCGTCGACTTCGAGACCCTCGACGACCAGGCGGTGACGATCCGCGAGCGCGACTCGATGGCGCAGGAGCGCGTGTCGCTCGACCGGGTCGAAGGGTGGATGGCGCAGCGCCTCGTCGGCGCCTGACCCGCGGCCGGCCCGGCTACTGCCGCCGGCCGTGGCGCTCCCAGACCTCCTGTGCCTCCTCGCCGCGCCCGGCGCGGTCGAGGGCCCGGGCGAGCGCGCCGGCCGCGTCGATGCGGGCCGGCTCCAGCCCGGCGGCGTGCAGCTCGGTGATGCTGGCGAGCAGCCGCGGCTCGGCGACGTCGAGGCGGTCGTCGTCGGCCAGGAGGATGCCGGCCTCGGCGCGCAGCACCAGCTCGAAGTCGTGCCCGACCAGCGCCTCGGCGCGCGCCAGGCGCTCGACCGCGGCCTCGACCTCGCCGTGCCGGGCCAGCAGGTGGGCGTCCTGGCGTGGCACGTGCGGCTCGAGCACCTCGCCGTCGAACTCGTCCTCGTCGCAGCCCAGCTCGGCGGCCAGCTGCTCCCCGGCCGCGATGGCGCCGTCGAGTGCGGCGAGGCCGGCGGTCAGGTCGTCGGTGTCGGCGGTCAGGGCGGCGCGCGACCGCAGCGCCTCGGCGTACAGGCCGACCGTGACCGAGGCGCGGGCCTTGCCCACGGCGTCGTCGTAGTGGCTGGCCGCGGCAGTGGCGTCGCCGGCCCCCCAGGCGGCGTTTCCGGCCCGCCACTGCGCGTGGGCCGCCTCGTGGATGCGGTCCTCGGCCTCGAAGGCCGCGCTGGCGGTCGCGAAGGCCGTGCGCGCCCCGGCCCACTGGCCGGTCCCGAGCAGCGCGTTGCCCAGGGCCCAGCCGGCCGGCCCGATCAGACCCGGCTGGTGCTCGCGCAGCACCGGCAGGGCGGCCTCGAGCAGCTCGGCAGCCTCGACCGGGCGGCCGGTCTCGACGTAGGCCAGGCCGAGGAAGCGCTGCCCGAACGCCAGCAGCACCGGATCGTGGTCCTGCGTGGCGGCCGCCACGAGGTCGGCGGCGGGGCCCTCGAGCGCGGCCCAGGCCTCCTGCTCGACACGGACGTCGCACAGCTCGACCAGCGCGGCCAGCCGCGACCGGCGCGGCGCCCCGGGAGCCGACCGGGCCTGCTCGAGCAGCCGCGCCGCCTCGTCGAGGGCGCCGGTGCTGCGCGCCACCCGGGCCCGCCCGTCCAGCGCCATCGCCTGCTCGACATCGCACAGCAGCCGGCGCTCGGCGAGCCCTGCCCGTTCGTAGGCCGCCGCGGCCCGCACGAGCAGGGCGGCGGGGTCGTCGGCGCGGCCGAACCAGGCGAACCGGCGCCACAGCCCGCCGGCGTCGGCATCGGCGCCGCTCGCTTCGAGCCGCTCGGCGCACTCGCGCGCCCGCTGCTGCGCGGCCGCCACGGCACGCGGCTCGGTGGCCTCGACGGCATCGAGCAGGGCGATCTCGCCGTCGGCCCGCGCGAGCGCCGGGGGGTCGCCGGCCCGGTGCGCCGCCGCGAGCGCCGAGTCGAGGAGGCGCCGCTGCTGGTCGGGGCCACCCGCGTCCTGCGCGGCCGTGCGGTCCAGCAGCGACACCGCAGCCCACTCCTGCGGTGTCTCGACGGGGAGCACGGTGTCGCGGTCGCGCAGCCAGGCGCGCACCTCGGGCCCGAGGTCGGCGCCCGCCGACTCGAGCGCCTCGCGAACCACCCGGCCGCGCTCGAGTACGCCGGTGCTGGGCGGCAGCGCCCCACCGAGCTCCACCCCGCCGCCGGCTGCCGGGATCCTCGTGGGGGGCAGCGTGGGCTCGTCGGCCACCCGGGCGGCGTCGTGGGCGGCTGCCAGGGTTGCGGAGGTGACCCGCGAGGCGTAGCGCGTGTCGAAGGCCGCGGCGATGTCGCTCGCCGTGCCGGACAGCTCGGCCGCCACCTCCTCGACCGGTCGGTCGCCCACGGTCACCGGGGCCAGGCCCCGGGCGAACGCCTGCTCCAGCACGAAGGCCGCGGTTGCGGCGAACCACATCCGCTGCCGCGGCGTCTGCAGCTCGTCGAGCCACGACAGCCGCGGCAGGAGGAGGTCGACGGCCCGGTCGGCGTTGCCCAGCGTCACGAGCACCCGCAGGCAGGCGGCGACGGAGTCCGAGGCCCCCCGGTCGTCCTTCGCCAGGTGCCACGCGCGCCGGAAGGACCCCACCGCGCCGTCGACGTCGCCGCGGTCGAGGCGGAGCCGGGCGTCGATCGACAGGCAGGCGCGGGGCTCGTCGCCGCAGCTGAGGTCACCGGCGACGACCGGGGCCACCAGCTCGAGCGCCCGGGCCGCGTGCACCGGGCGCAGGTGGTACCCGTCGCCCCGGAACACCTGCTCGACGTCCTCGATGGCGGCCACGAGGGCGTCCAGGCCGACCTGCGGCAGGTCCTCGATGAGGTCGACCGCCCACTTCAGGCGCCACAGCACGATGTCGCGGTCGTCCTGCTCCAGCCCCCGCACGGGGTCGAGCGCCTGGCGCAGCCACGCGAAGTGCACCAGCGTGCCCGGGTCCTTGGGCGTCCAGTAGAGGGCCTGGGTGAGGTCGGCGCGCGCCACGAACTCCTCGGCGAACGACCCGTGCGACTGGGCCAGCCGCAGCGCCGCCTCATGGGCGCGCACCCGCTCGGCGCCGACCGGTGCCTCGTCGGCCGCGATGGACACCTGCGCGAACTCCTCCGACACCTGCTCCCACTGCCTCATGCCCGGCCTCCGTCGATGGCCAGGTCGATCAGGGCCGGCAGCGCGCGGGCCACCAGCGCGCTGTCGAACGGGGTGAGCAGATGCCGTCCCGCGAGCAGGACGTGGCTGTACAGGGCCTCGACGGCGACCCCCTGCAGGGCCGCATCGCCGGCGCCGGCGAGCCGGCGCACCGCGGCGTTGTCGGCGTTGAGCACGAAGCGGGGCACGGCATCGCGGGCCTCTAGGGTGTCGAGGGCGTCGGACCACGGCCCGTCGGCGTTCTCGGCCACCTCGAGCCGATCGCGTTCCCGGTCGGCGTCGCGGCCGACGAGCAGCACCGCCTGCAGCGACGCGGGCCGGAAGCAGCGCACGACCGGCACGGCCCGCGCCCGACCCAGCACCGAGCGGGCGACGTCGAGCAGCGGCGCGAAGGCGGCCTCGTCCTGCGGCGTCGGGGTGCTGAACCGGTCGGCGAGGTGCTCGGGCTCCAGCCGGCGCGACTCGAGCCCCGGCGTGCGCTGCACCCAGCGGTCGAGGAGTAGGCGGTCGTAGGCGTAGCCGGCGTTGAGCACCGCGATGTCCTCGGCCCGGGCGATCGGGGCGACCTGCTGGTAGTCCTCCACCCGGTCGACGTAGGCCAGCACGCGGTCGACGCCGGAGAACTCGGCCAGCGTCATCCGGCCGAGCGTGGTCTCCCAGGGCAGCAGCGCGGCCACGACGTCGAGCATGTCGTCGTCAATGGTCGCCGCGGCTTTGGCGGCGAGGTGGTGCACGCGGAAGAAGTGCTCGGCGCGCTCCCGGTCGGTGCGCGCCATCCGCAGCAGCCAGCCCTTGAGCTGCTCGCCCAGGCGGGCGCGGGTCTCGTGCAGGCCTCGTCGTCGTGCACCGACTCGCGCGAGGCGGTGAGCCCCAGCCCGTCGGTGTCGAGCACCGCGCGCACGAAGAACGCCCACTCGGGCAGCACGTCGGGAACCGCCTCGCCGACGAGCATCCGCTTGGCGTAGAGCCGGTGCGTGCCACGCGCGGCGGAATGGTGGGGGAGCACGAAGGCCTGGCCGCGTACCCCGGCGGCCGGGTCGGAGAGGTCGACGACGTCGAGCGGGGTGAAGCCGAGCACCTCCTCGCACCACCGGGCCGCGACCGCCCGGCGGGTCATCGCCGCGCGTTCCTCCCAGGGGAGGGGTCGCCCAGCGACGGTCACCGGACCGGCGGCGGTCTCGACGACGAGGTCCACCCGCAGGTAGGCCGCGAACGAGGCGGCGAGCCGCTCCACCACGCCGGCTGACAGCAGGTCCGCGGCGCTGCCGCGGGGCCGGACGGCGACGTCGGTGCCGGCCTCGGGGCGCCGCTCGGGCGCCGGCGACACGGCATAGGTGCCGTCGTCACGGCCGACCCACAGCCAGGTCTCGCCGCTGCCCGCCCGCCGGGTGGTGACCGGATCTCGTCGGTGACCAGGAAGCAGGACAGCAGGCCGATGCCGAACTGGCCCAGGAAGCTCTCGCGGGCCAGGCCGAGTGCGTCGCGCTTCGTCGACGCGCCGATCGTCGCGAGCACCCCGCGGATGCCTGCCTCGTCGAGGCCGATGCCGGTGTCCTCGACGTGCAGGCACCCGTCGGGCGAGACGTCGGCGGGCACCACCCGCACCCGGCGCGGGGCGCCGGGCTCCTGCTCGGCGCGGGCGGTGATGGCGTCGACGGCGTTCTGCAGCAGCTCGCGCAGGTAGACCCGTGGGCTGGAGTACAGGTGGTGCGACAGCAGGTCGACGACCCGCGGAGGTCGACGTGGAAGGTGCTGTCGGCCCCCGTCATGGGCTGATCCAAACAGAACGCGACGACCCGGTCGACCTCGGGGCACCCCGGATCGTGACCGTCGCCTGCTTCCGCGCCACGACCGAGCCTTGAGACAGTGGGGTGACGACGGCGGGCACGAGGAGGTGAGCCGGATGGACGACGCGCGCGAGCCGCAGGCGCCGTGGCCCGACGACGAGTTCGTCGACTACGCCCGCGCCCGCCAGCACACCCTCCTGCGGGCGGCCTACCTCGTGACCGGCGACCTCCGCATCGCCGAGCGGCTGGTGCGTTCCGCGCTGGTGCGGCTCGGGCGGCAGTGGCCGCGGGTGCGGGAGGAGCGCCCCGACCTCTTCGTGCGCCGCCTGCTCTACCGCGACGCCGTCGCCTCCTGGCGGGGGCGCCCGCCCGAGGCGATGCCGGCCCGCCCGTCCTGGGACGAGCCCGACGAGCCGGACGACGCCGACGTGCTCGAGCGTCGGCGCGAGGTGCTGCGCGGCCTCGACGCCCTCACCCCCCGGCAGCGGGCGGTCGTCGTGCTGGGCTGGTTCGAGGAGCGCGGCGAGGGTGACGTCGCCCAGGTGCTCGGCTGCAGTGTCGCCACTGCGCACGCGGATGCCGTCGAGGCCCTGGGCAGGCTGCGCGACGCCCTGCCGACGGCCGACATCGGCACCGGTGGCCTGCGATGACGGCCGACCTGCGCGAGCTGCTAGAGCTGGCCAGCGACGACGTGCCCGACCTCGACCTCGCTGCCCCGGCGTGGAACGAGGCCCGCCGCCGCAATCGGGCGGTCGTGCGCCGCAGCGCCTTGGTGGTGGGTGGCCTGGCGGCCGCCGGCGCGGTCGGCTTCGTCGTGCGGGACCGCACCCCGTCGCCCGAACCGCGGCCGAGCGTCACGGCCACCGTGGCGGCGAACGGCCGGATGCCGACGGCACGGGTCGACGGCGTCATGGTCTACCTCGCACCCGACCCACCCGACGAGGCGCTGCTGCCGCGCTACCCGGATGCCGAGCGGCTCCAGATCCCGCGTCACCTCGGCCCCGCCGACGTGGCGATCCGGGCCGAGCTCGGCCCCGGAGGGGGCGTGGCTGAGCCGCTGCGCGCCGTCTTCCTCGTCGTCGACGAGGGGGGCGGCTACCACCCGGTGCTCTTCGCGCCGGACGCGCCGTTCCAGGTCGAGGTCCCGGCCATGCGGGTCAACCAGTGGGAGGGCGTGCAGTCGGCGCTCGGCCCGCGCTCGATCTCCGACGACCGGCACCGGGTCGTCATCCCACAACCGGGTCGCGTGGTCGTGCTCGACGCGCGGGACGGCTCCGTCGTCACCATCGAGGTGCCCGACCCCACGCTCACCCTGGCGGGCTGGGCGCGAGACCACACGACGGTCGTGGCCCGGGGGCGCGACGACGGCTGGCTGGTCGACGTCGAGACGCGGTCGGTGGCACACCGGGCGAGCGCCGTGAACCCCGACTGGGCCGACCTGTCCGCACGGGAGGGGGTGGCCCAGCTGCGGACGTTCTCCGGGTCGGGGACGCTCACCGGCAGCAAGCTCCTCCTCGGTCCGCCCGTCGTGCCGAACACCGCGTCGGTGTCGAACACCGAGGGCTGGGTGGCCGGGGGCGCGTTCCTCCCCGGCGCCTACCAGGCATCGGTCGACCGCTCGCAGGGGCTGGTCGCGGTGCACTCCGACCTGCCGCCCACCCCCCGGGTGCTCGCTGCGTCGACCGGCCCGCTGGTGCCCAAGGGCTCCTACCGGGCGTTGGGCTGGGGTCCGCAGGATGTCGTGCTGTTCGAGTCGCGTTCGGAGAGAGCGGGTTTCCAGGGCATGGTGCGAAGGGTGCTGGCGTGGGATGTCAACGAGGGCCTGCTCTACCAGGTGGCCGACGTCGACCGTGCCGCTGGCGCACCGGGTGAGTTCTCGGGCACCTACACGCTCTGACCCCCGGTCTCGACCGGCCGGGTGGGGTCCTCGATCCACTCGCTCCACGACCCGACGTAGGGGATGGCGTCGATGCCGGCAGTGTGCAGGGCAAGGGCGAGCTGGGCGGCCGTGACGCCCGAGCCGCACGACGTGCCCACGGGGGTGTCGCGGTGCACCCCGACGGCCGCGGCCCGCAGCCGCACCTCGTCCGGGGGCAGGAACCGGCCGTCGGCGGTGAGCAGGTCGGTCATCGGGAGGTTCACCGAGCCCGGCACGTGGCCCGCGACCCGGTCGATCGGCTCCTCCTCGCCGCGGAAGCGCTCGGGGGCGCGTGCGTCGAGCAGCACCCCGTGCCGTGCCATGTCCACCGCCCCACCGGCGTCGAGCACCGGCACCGAGCCCGGCCGTACGGTGATGTGTCCGGGAGCCGGGGTGGGCACCACGCCGGTGACCGGCATCCCGGCCCGTCGCCAGGCCGCCAGTCCGCCGTCGAGCACCCGCACCCGAGGGTGCCCGGCCCAGCGCAGCACCCACCAGGCCCGACCCGCGGCGAGCGAGGTGGCCTGGTCGTAGACCACCACCTCGTCGCCGTCGCCGTCGCCGACGCCGCACGCGCGCAGCGCCTCCTGCAGCACGGCAGGGTCGGGCAGCGGATGCCGTCCCCGCACCCCGGGGGCCCCGGCCAGGGCCGCGTCGAGGTCGAGGTGCGGTGCGCCCGGCAGGTGCGCGACGGCATACAGCTCGGACCCGGGCGTGCCGAGCAGGTTGTACTGCACGTCGAGCACCCGTACCTGCCCGCGCGACAGGAGGGTGGCGAGCTCGTCGGGGGTGACCAGGGCGCTCATCGGCCCATCCAACCACCGGGGCCGCCGTGCCCTGCGCGAGGATGTCGGCGTGGCAGCCCCCGTGCGACTCGTCCTCCTCCACGGCTCCCAGCTGAGCGCCGCGCAGTGGTCGCGGTACGGCGCGCTGCTCGGGCCCGACGTCGAGCTGGTGCTGCCCGACCTGCCGGCGCACGGCACCCGGCGCGGTGAGACGTTCAGCTGGGAGGGAGCGCTCGCGGTCGTCACCGAGGCGGTGGAGGGCGGGGAGGCCGGGGTGCCGGTCGTGCTCGCCGGGCACAGCCTGGGCGGCTACCTCGCCATGGCCTGGGCGTCGGAGCACCCGCACCGGCTCGCCGGGCTCGCGCTGCTGGGGGCGTCGGCCGTGCCGGCCGGCCCGGGGGCGGCGCTGTACCGGGGGATCGCGCGGGTCGAGTCGCGGCTCGGGGTCGACCGGATGTCGCGGGCACTGGACCGGCAGTTCGACGCGATGCTGCCTGACGAGCTCGCGGCAGTGATCAAGGAGGCCGGCTACGGCTTCGACGGCATCCCGGCGGCGTGGGCGGGGGTCATGGGCCGGTGCCGGCCCCAGATGCTTGCCGAGGTCACCGCGCCGGTGCTGCTGGTCAACGGCCAGCTCGACCAGCTGCGCGTCGATGCGCGTCGGTTCGCGCGCGCCGCGCGGTCGGCCCGGTGGGTGCACGTCGTCACGGTGCCCCGCGGGCTGCACGTCTTCCCGCTGACCCACCCGAACGAGACGGCGGCCGCCTTGTGGGAGCTGCTCAGCGCGGCGCGTGCTCCGGCGGGATGCTGACCGCGCCACCGACCGGTGGCACGTGGGCGGTGGCGTCGCTCCACTGGGGCAGCACCTCGACGAACTGCTGGCCCGGGTCGGTCGTCCACTCCAGCCGCGACGACGGCCAGCCGGACGGGTGGAGCGTGCCGTAGTGGATGGGGACGACGTGCCGGGCGCCGGAGCGCGCCACGGCATCGGCGGCCTCGGCCGGGCCCATGTGGCCGGGGGACAGGCGCGGTCCCCAGCCACCCACGGGCAGCAGGGCGAGGTCGACGGGGGCGCCGGCCAGCTCGGGCAGCCGGGACATGTCCGGGTGCAGCGAGGTGTCGCCGGCGAACCAGACGACCACACCGCCACCGCGCAGCAGCATCCCGGTGGCGCCGTTGGGGCGGTGCGGCATCGGGCGCGCCTCGTGGTCGGCCCGCACGAGCAGCACCTCCACGTCGGGGCCGACCGGGTGCCAGCCGTCGGCGAAGGCCTCGCCGGGTACGAGCCGGTGCTTGTCGAGCCACGGGAGGTTGGCCGGATCGGTGATGACCGGCACGTGGCCCAGCCGGCGCAGCGAGGGCAGGTCGGCGTGGTCGTGGTGCAGGTGGCTGAGCAGCACGACGTCGACGTCGTCGATGTGCCGCTGCACCGGCAGGTCGCGGCGCCGGCGCAGGGGGCCGAGGCGACGGCGCAGCAGCGGGTCGGTCAGCACGCGCAGCCCGCCGAGCTCGAGCAGCACGGTGGAGTGCCCCACCCAGGTGGCGCGCACACCGTCGGTGCCCCATGGGCCGGCGGAGGGCTGCGATGCCACGGCACCAGCGTAGTCGGGGGAGAATGGGGCACCATGTCCGCCCCCACCGCCATCGCCCCCACCCCGACCCCGGTCTCCCGCCCGGTGCTGCCGCCGCTGCACATCGGGCCGCACGTCGTCGAGTCACCCGTCGTGCTGGCGCCGATGGCCGGCATCACCAACCGGGCCTTCCGGCGGCTGTGCCGGGAGTACGGCAGCGCGGGGCTCGAGGCAGGGGGAGCATCGGGGGCGACCAGCCTCTACGTGTCCGAGATGGTGACCACCCGGGCCCTCGTCGAGCGCACGCCCGAGACGATGCGGCTCATCTCGCACGACCCCGACGAGAACCCGCGCTCGGTGCAGCTGTACTCCGTCGACCCGGTCACCGCCGGTCAGGCCGCGCGCCTGCTGGTCACCGAGGACCGCGCCGACCACATCGACCTCAACTTCGGCTGCCCGGTGCCCAAGGTCACCCGCAAGGGCGGTGGGGCGGCGCTTCCGTGGAAGACCGAGCTGTTCCGCGGCATCGTCGCGGCCGTGGTGCGCGAGGCCTCCCCGTACGGCGTGCCGGTCACCGTGAAGATGCGGGTGGGCATCGACGCCGACCACGTCACCTACCTGGATGCCGGGCGGATCGCCGAGGGCGAGGGCGTGGCGGCCGTCGCGCTGCACGGTCGCACCGCCGCTCAGGCGTACTCGGGTCAGGCCGACTGGGCGGCGATCGCCCGGCTCAAGGAAGCCGTCACGTCGATCCCCGTGCTGGGCAACGGCGACATCTGGTCGGCGGAGGACGCCCTGGAGATGGTGCGGCAGACCGGGTGCGACGGGGTGGTCGTGGGGCGCGGGTGCCTCGGGCGGCCCTGGCTGTTCACCGACCTCGCCGCGGCCTTCGCGGGGTCGCCGGCCCGCGTGCAGCCGGGGCTGCGCGAGGTGACGGCCACGCTGCGCCGGCACACGGAGTACCTCGTCGACTTCTACGACGGCGACGAGGGCCGTGCCTGCCGCGACATCCGCAAGCACGTGGCCTGGTACCTCAAGGGCTTCCCGGCCGGCTCGACCGTGCGCCACCGGCTCGCCCTCGTCGACAGCCTGCAGGCGCTCGACGAGCTGGTCGGGACCCTCGACCTCGACTCACCCTGGCCGGGCGAGGCCGCCGAGGGGCAGCGCGGCCGGGCCGGCTCGCCGCGGGTGGTGGCCCTGCCCGAGAACTGGTTGCGCTCGCGCGAGCTCGACGGGGCACAGCGCGCCGCGGTGGCCCAGGCCGAGCTCAGCGTCTCCGGCGGCTGAGCCCTGTCGGTGGGCGGCGCTAGAACTGGGGCATGGCCCCGACGACCGCCTCCGGCGTACCCGTGACGCGCCTGCGCCCCGCCGACCTGACGTTCGCCCCGGGCAGCACGCCGCCCAAGCGGCTGCACTGCCGGCTGCTCGCCGTCGACCTGCGGCAGACCTCGCAGGGCCAGTCCTGGGCGTGGCTCGACCTCGCCTGGCGGGGTCGGCGCCTGCGCGCAGCCGTCTTCCCCAGCCAGTGGCGGGCCCTGCGCGCCGTTCGAGAGCTCGAGGTCGGCGAGCACTACGTCGTCGTCGGGTCGGTGAGCTTCCACGAGGGCCCGGCGTCGCTGAAGGTCCACGAGTTGCACCACCCCGCGCTGCGGCTGGTCACGAGCGAGTGACCCGAGCTGCGCCACGCCGTCCCCCCACCGTGTCCGCTCAGCCGTCCTGCGGCCGCGGCGGAGTCGGGTCGTCCTGCGGCTGCACCGGCATCCCACCATCGTGCGAGCGGGGCGTGTCCTTGCCGAAGACCCCCACCGCGATCCAGCACAGCGCCACGACGACCCCGCCGATCGCCGCGTACCCCTTCGGGGCCTCGTCGAAGACGGCGAAGCTCGCGCCGTAGAGCATGGTGATCGCCAGGGCGATGAAGCTGAGGTGTCTGCGGTCCATGTCCGGCAGTCTACGAAGGCCGAGCCGCGTGCCGCGTCCATCGGACGGGGGACCCGGCATCCCCCGGCGGTGCACTCCCAGCCGTCAGTGGCGAGCGTTAGGGTCGGCCCATGGCACGCCAGATCGGCACTCCCGGTGGCACTCCCGAGCGGCCGGCGCTCTTCTTCGACGACGCCGCCGAGTTCGGCCAGTGGCTCGCCGCACACCACGACACCGAGACCGAGCTGTGGATGGGGTACTACAAGAAGGGCCACCCGAAGGCCGGTCTCACCTGGGCGGATGCCGTGCGAGAAGCCTTGTGCTGGGGCTGGATCGACAGCCTTGCCCAGGGCATCGACGAGCTCACGAGCCGGCAGCGGTGGACCCCCCGAAAGCCCGGCAGCAACTGGTCGACGATCAACATCAACGCAGTCGCCGAGCTCACCGCGCAGGGCCGGATGCAGCCCAGCGGCCTGGCCGCCTTCGAGCGCCGCCGCGAGGACCGCTCCGGCGTCTACGCCTACGAGAACCGCAACCGCGAGCTGCCCGATCACTACGCCGCGCAGCTCGCCGCCGACCCGGCGGCCACCGCCTTCTGGGAGGTCGCCACCCCCACCTACCGCAAGCTCGCCGTCAACTGGGTGGTCACGGCCAAGCAGGAGAAGACCCGCGACGCCCGGATGGCCCAGCTCGTCGACGACTGCGCCAACGGCCGGATGATCAAGACCCAGCGCTACGGCACCGAGCCCGCGTGGGTGCAGCGGGCGGCCGCGGCGGCGGAGGCGGCCCGCCTAGGGTGAGCGGGTGACCGACACCGCTCGCGACACCTACACCGCGCGCGACCGTGAGCGCTGGGTCGCCGAGGACCCCGCCCACAAGCGCGCCGACCGCGACGACTTCGCCCGCGACCGCGCCCGGCTGGTGCACTCCGCCGGCCTGCGCCGCCTCTCGGCCAAGACCCAGGTCGTGCAGCCGGCGAGCGACGACTTCGTGCGCAACCGGCTCACCCACTCACTCGAGGTCGCCCAGATCGGCCGCGAGTTCGGTGCGGCGCTGGGCTGCAGCGCCGACGTCGTCGACACCGCCTGCCTGGCCCACGACCTGGGCCACCCGCCGTTCGGGCACAACGGCGAGACCGCGCTGGATGCCGTCGCGGCCGGCATCGGTGGGTTCGAGGGGAACGCCCAGACCCTGCGCATCCTCAGCCGGCTCGAGCCCAAGCGGGCCCACCCCGACGGCCGCCCCGCCGGCCTCAACCTCACCCGGGCCACCCTGGACGCTGCCACGAAGTACCCGTGGCGCCGGGGGGAGGCGCCGTACCCCACGATGAAGTTCGGGGTCTACGACGACGACCTCGAGGTCTTCCACTGGTTCCGCACCGACGCCCCGCCGGCGCGGCGCGCGGTGGAGGCTGAGGTCATGGACTGGAGCGACGACGTCGCCTACTCGGTGCACGACGTCGAGGATGCCGTCGCGTCCGGGTGGCTGGACCCGCGCCTGTTGCGCGAGCCGGCCGACGTGGAGGCGGTGCTCGCCGTGGCCGGTGAGGTCTACGAGCCGGGGCTGGGACTCGACGAGCTCGGGGCGGCGCTCGACCGGCTGCTCGCCACCGGCGCGGTGCCCGACGCCTACGACGGGTCGCGCCGAGCCCTGGCGGCCTTGAAGGACATGACCTCGCGGCTGATCGGCAGGTTCGTGGTCGCCGTCGAGCAGGCCACCCGGGCCGAGCACGGGCCCGGCCCGCTCACCCGGCACGGCGGCCGGCTCGTGGTGCCGCGCGAGTCGCGCGCCGAGTGCGCCGTGCTCAAGGCGGTGGCCGCCCACTACGTGATGCACGCCGCGGAGCGGGTGGCCCTGCACGCCCGCCAGCGCGAGGTCGTCGCCGAGCTGGTCGCGGCCCTCGAGCACGACCCGGGCCGGCTCGACCTCGACCTGCGCCACGACTGGGAGGGCGCCCCCGACGACGCCGCCGGCCTGCGGGTGCTCGTCGACCAGGTGGCTTCGCTCACCGACGTGCGCGCGCTGAACCTGCACCGGCGCTGGTGCCGCCCGACGACGACCTAGACTCTCGGAGACGATCGGAAGGAGGGTCAGTGGCGGGTCGGATCCGGGCCGAGGACATCGCGACGGTCAAGGAGCGCACGTCCATCGAGGGCGTCGTGAGCGACCACGTGACCCTGCGCCCGGCGGGCGTCGGCAGCCTGAAGGGCCTGTGTCCGTTCCACGACGAGAAGACCCCGAGCTTCACCGTGCGCCCGGCCGTCGGCAGCTACCACTGCTTCGGCTGCGGCGAGGGCGGCGACGTCATCTCGTTCGTGCAGAAGGTCGAGCACCTCACCTTCACCGAGTCGATCGAGCGGCTCGCGGCCAAGCTCGGCATCGAGCTGCGCTACGAGGAGGGCGGGGGGCCGCGCGAGGGGGGGATGAGCCTGGGCCGGCGCTCGCGGCTCATCGAGGCGCACCGGGTGGCCCAGGAGTTCTACGCCGGCATCCTGCTCGACACCAGCACACCCGACGCCCGGGTGGGCCGCGACTTCCTGCGCGAGCGCGGCTTCGACGGCACGGCCGCCGAGCGGTTCGGCATCGGCTTCGCCCCCCCGGGCGGGGAGGCGCTGAGCCGGCACCTGCGCGAGCGTGGCTTCACCGAGGACGAGATGGTCACTGGCGGGCTGTCCGGGCGCGGCAGTCGCGGCCTCTACGACCGCTTCCGCGGGCGTCTGGTCTGGCCGATCCGCGACACCACCGGCGACACCGTCGGCTTCGGCGCGCGGCGGCTCTTCGACGACGACCGGATCGCCGCGAAGTACCTCAACACCTCCGAGACCCCGATCTACAAGAAGTCGCAGGTGCTCTACGGCCTCGACGCCGCGAAGAAGGCGATCTCCACCGAGCGCCGGGCCGTCGTGGTGGAGGGCTACACCGACGTGATGGCCGCGCACCTCAGCGGCGTCGAGGGCGCGGTGGCCACCTGCGGCACGGCCTTCGGCGTCGACCACATCAAGATCCTGCGCCGCATCATGCGCGACGAGACCGACGGCCCCCAGGCCCGCGTCATCTTCACCTTCGACGGCGACGCCGCCGGCCAGAAGGCCGCGATGAAGGCCTTCGGCGAGGACCAGCGCTGGGCCGCGCAGTCGTTCGTCGCCGTCGCCCCCGACGGCATGGATCCCTGTGAGCTGCGCATCGCCAAGGGGGATGCCGCGGTGCGCGCCCTCGTCGACGATGCCGTGCCGATGTTCGAGTTCGCCGTGCGCACCACCATCCGCCGCTTCGACCTCGACACCGCCGAGGGGCGGGTGCAGGCGATGAAGGCCGTCGCCCCGATCATCGGCTCGATCCGCGACACCAGCCTGCGTCCCGAGTACACCCGCACGGTGTCGGGTTGGCTCGGCATCGAGGTCGAGCAGATGGCGACCGAGGTGAAGAAGGCCGGCCGGGTGCGCCACGACGACGCCGTCGATCTCTCCCGTCACCCCGCGGGAACCGACGAGGTGCCCGAGCCGGCGCCCGGAGAGGCCGCGCCGCTTCCGGTGCCCGACCTGCGCGACCCGGTCGTCTTCACCGAGCGGCAGCTGCTGCAGGCGCTCATCCAGTACCCCGGCCAGTTCGCCGACGAGGTCGTCGAGGCGCTGCCCCCCGAGGCCTTCACGGCGCCCGCGCACCGCGCCGTGCTCGACGGCATCCGCATCGCCACCCCCACCGCCCGACGCGCGTCCACCGCCGCCTGGGTGGCCGCCGTGGGCGAGGCCGCCCCGCTCGCCGTACGCGGTCTGGTCTCCGAGCTGTCGGTGGCCCCGCTGCCGACCCGCTTCGACTCCTCCTCGGGCCTGCCACCGCAGCGCTACCTCGACTCGCTCGTGGTCGGGGTGCGCGACGCGCAGCTCGGCCGGCTGATCGCCGACGCGATGGCCTCGGTACGCCGCGTGCAGAACGACCCCGACTCCGACCCCGCCGACCTCCGGGACCGCACCATGGCCTTGCACCGCCTCGAGCTCGAGCGCGTGGCGCTGCGTGAACGGCTCTCGTCGTGAGGCTCGAGTGGTCGGGCCTGCGCCGCCCCGCCGTGCCGTCCGAGGTCGCCGCGGCGATCGCACCCGAGGAGCACGAGAAGCTGCTCGCCTGGGCGGTCGAGGAGGGCAGCGGCGTCACGGTCGTCGCCGGCCGGCACCGCCTTTATGCGGTGGCTCCTGGCCGGGACGGCCTCACCGTCATGCTGTCGCGGCCGTGGCACCTCGTGGATGCCGGCCTGTGGAGCGGCGAGGACGGCTCGCTGCGCGTCACCTGGGTCGACGGGGAGCGGCCCGCCCGCTTCGTGCTGGCCGATCCGGGGTCGCTGCCCGAGACGCTGCGCGAGCGGGTGCAGGCGTCGGTCGTGCTCTCCGAGGCCCTCGACCTGGGCAACCGGCGCACCGCCCGGGTGGTCGTGCGCGAGGACCTCACCACGCGTGCGTTGCTCAGCCAGGTGCTGCTCGGTCCGGGGGTGCGCAGCACCGACCCGGGGGTGTCCGAGCAGGTGCAAGCCGGCCTGGCGCGGGTGCGCGAGCAGGTGGGACTGGGCTGAGCCCCTCGGGGTATGCCCCGTTTTCGGACCTGGGTGCCGCCTTTGCTATCGTTGCCGGGCGCTGCTGCGGCGATCCCGCGGCAGTCTTTCCCCTGTAGCTCAATTGGCAGAGCAGCCGACTGTTAATCGGCAGGTTGTTGGTTCGAGTCCAACCGGGGGAGCACCCCCAAGAGCCCCTGACTTGCGTAACCGCCAGTTTGGGGTTTTCTTGTCTTCGGGCGCAGCGACCATGCATCGTTCACCGTTGGTGCTGCTCAACCGGGAGGAAGGCGCCCTGACCCTCCTCAGCTGGGCGTTGGCCGCCAGCAAGCGGCGTCGTGCCAGCATCGACCCTGTGCACAACGAACAACTTATCCCGACCCTCCATGGCGACTTCCTGGTCGGCGAAGAACACCGCGTGCTCGACATACCGTCCTGGGGCAATCGCTCGCAACCCTGAGGGACAGTCGAGGCGACCCTCGATCTCGCGACGCCGATCCGCCACCGTCTATGGTCGCAACGTGGTGGACACCGAGGTGGTCGTGGTGGGCGGTGGGCTCGCGGGCCTTCGCTGCGGATGGCGGCTTGCCGACGCGGGGCGCTCGGTCGTCGTCGTCGAGTCGGCGCAGGCCGTCGGCGGCCGAGAGCGCACCGACGTGGTGGATGGCTTTCTCCTCGACCGGGGGTTCCAGGTGCTCAACCCGGCGTATCCGGCGGTCCGCCGGTGGGTGGACCTCGACGCCCTCGAGCTGCGGCCCTTCGGTGCCGGGGTGCTCGTCCGCCGCGAGCGCGGCCTCGCCGAGCTGTCGCACCCGCTGCGGCACCCGGCGGGTCTGCTGGCGACGTTGCGCAGCGGTCTGCTCACCCCTCGGGCCGTGGCCGCGATAGTGCGCTGGGCGGGGCCGGTGCTCGCCGCGCCGCGCCGCGTGGTCGACGGCCCGGATCGGCCGTTGAGCCAGGGCTTGGACCGGGTGGGCCTTGCCGGCCCGCTGCGCGTTGAGGTCATCGAGCCCTTCCTCGCTGGGGTGGTCGCCGAGGACCGGGGAGAGACCTCGGAGGCCTTCACGAAGCTGCTCGTGCGGATGTTCGCGCTGGGTGTGCCTGGCGTTCCGGCACGCGGCATCCGGGCGCTGCCCGAGCAGTTGGCTGCGGCGGCCGTGCGGGCCGGGGCCGACCTCCGGCTGGGTGAGGCGGTCGTCGAGGTGAGCGCCGGGGTGTCCGGCGCGGTGCTGCGACTGGCCGGAGGCGAGCGCTTGGCCGCTCGGGCGGCCGTGGTGGCGGTCGGCCCGGAGGCCGTCGGCGGTCTGCTCGACGTGTCTCCGCCGCGGACCCGGGGCCTGCAGACGTGGTGGTTCGAGGCGGGCCAGCGCCCGACGACATCGACCATGATCGCGGTCGACGGTCGGCGACGGGGGCCGGTCGTCAACACGGCGGTGATGACGAATGCCGCTCCCGAGCTGGCGCCCCCGGGCCGGCACCTCGTGCAGGCCACGTGCCTCCTGCCGGCCCGGGCGGATGCGGCCGCTTCGGAGGCCGAGGTGCGTCGGCAGGTCGGCGAGGTCTACGGCGTCGACACCACGCGGTGGCAGCTCGTGCACCGCCACGACATCCGCCACGCCCTGCCGGCTCAACCGCCTCCGCTGCGCACGACGTCGCCGGCACGGGTCTCGCCGTCGGTCTACATGTGTGGCGACCACCGTGACACCGCGTCGATCCAGGGAGCGCTCGTCTCCGGACACCGCGTCGCCGGTGCTGTGCTCGCGGACCTCGCGTCGGCATGACGGTGCGCCGCCGCGCAGCCCTGATGATCGCGAACACGCCGGCCGACCTCTGGCGACTGTTCGTGCAGGACATGCTGGCCCGCACCGCGCACTGACCCCCGACCGCGACTAGCGGGAAGTCCCCGCCCGCTGGCCGGCCGGCATCCGCACCGGCGCCCCGTCGTCGTCGACGACGTCGGTGAACTCCATCGGCAGCCCGGCCGCGAGCTGGAACCGCCGGTGATCCATCACCTGCACGTGCACGTGCGGCTCGCTGGTGTTGCCCGAGTTGCCGCACTCGCCGATCACGTCGCCGGCACTCACCCAGTCGCCCACCGCGACCCGGACCGACCCGCGGCGCAGGTGGGCGAGGGCGACGTAACGGCTCGGGGCGACCTCGAGCACCACGTGGTTGCCGAGGATCCGCCCGGTCAGCTCGAGCACGAACCCCTCGAGCACCATCAGGCCGACGCCGGGCCACGACGTGCGCGCGCCGTGGTCGGACCGGGTCGAGCACGCCGCGACGACCACCCCGTCGGCCGGCGCCAGCACCGGCTGGCCAAACCCCGGGTAGGCCTCGGGTGGGCGGGTGTGCGGCCCACCCCACCCGAGCTGGGGCGACCACTCGCCGGCCGGGACGTGGACGAGGTCGACCGCGTAGGTCTGCCCGTAGGCGTGCAGCCCGTGGCTGGGCACCTTCGTCGCCGGGCTGTTGACCGCCACCCAGCGCCCCCTCACCGGGTAGCGCAGCACGGTTGGCGGCGCGGTCACCGTGCCGAGGCGGAGGTACCCGGCGAAGCCGACGAGCATGAGGAGCACCGCGCCCCAGCTCAGCCACATCGGCAGGCTCGCGATGGACGCCACGAGCAGCAGGAGCAGGGCGGCGAAACAGAGCGGGATCCGCACCCTGGCCAGCGCCACCGCCCAGTCCGGCCCCGCCGCAACCTCGCCCGAAACACCGTCCGTTCGCTGCTCCATGCCCTCCGACCCTACGACGACTCGCCCACGTTCGGAGGATGCGCGTGCTCGTCTGCGCGGTGACTCTTGCATCGGCTCGCGCGCGGTCGAGCAGCTCGTCGCGGCCGGCACGCCCTGGCCCCTCGCGCACCAGCGCGCGGAGTCGTCAGCGGCTTTCGCGGTGCAGGGTCGGGGTCGAGCGCCACACTGTGGTGGCGCTCAGGTGCCTGCCACGGCATCGACGCCCTCAACGGCGCAGAGAGGCCCGAGCCGTTCACCCATGCGCACGGTGTCTCCGGGTCGAAGCGGACTGATGCTGCCGGCCTCGGGCGAACACACGAGCACGACGGTGGATCCGAACTCGAAGTGGCCCAGCGGGTCGCCGGCCTCGACCGCGACGGGCGGGTGGTAGCGACGGTGCTGCACCTCGCGGCGGCGTGCGTTCGTGTGCAGGTCGTCGTCGAAGGCGAGGCGGGTCATTCCGACCATCGTCGCGCCCACTGGGACGACCGCCACCCGGCCACCGCGCGCGCCGGCGATCTCGACCACGATCCGTTCGTTCAGGGTGAAGAGGTCGGCCACGTGGGTCACCGCCGCGACGTTCACGGGCCACAGGTCCCCCGGGACGTAGGTGGCTGCCGTGATCCGTCCTGGTAGCGGCACGTGGATGCGGTGGTAGTCCTTGGGCGAGAGGTAGAGGGTGATGTAGGTGCCACCTGCGAAGGCACCGGCGAGCTCACGGTCCGCGAGCAGGGCGGCCAAGGAGTAGTCGCGCCCCTTGGCCTGCACCAGGGTGTCGGACGCCACGTCACCGTACGCACCGACGGTCGCATCGACGGGGGAGACGATCGCCTCCGCGGCCACGGGTCGGAGTCCCGGCTTCAGCCTGCGGGTGAAGAACGCGTTGAGTGTCGCGTAGTCCTCCAGCGGCAGAGCCGCTTCGGCCGGCTGAGCCCCGAACACTCGGCTGTAGCCCCGGTGTACGGGGCCGCGCCAGCGCAGGGGGATGGTGCGCGTCGCCAGCCACCCGGCCCCCCGGCTGAGCGCGCGCTTGGGAAGAACGGAGAGGACCAGGATGAGAAGGCGGCCGAACACGGCTGGACCGTAACACGGGCTGTGTGGCGTCGGGTCCTGCTCGAGACCAGCGCTCGTTCGGCATCGCCCTGGTCGATGGCATGCGGGCGGTCGTGGTCACCGCCCTTGCTGCGGTCCGGGGAACGTCAGCGAGGGCGACGCCGGGTGACCATCGTCGTGCCCGCGGTCGCGGGGGCGCCGGGCTCGGCTCCACCCTGGACGATGTTCGGGACCTCGGTCGTCATCTTCCCGGAGGTCGTGCCGCGCTTGCGCAGCCACTGCTCGACGAAGCGGGCGACCCTCGTGAGGCTGTAGTTGATGACGATGAAGATGACCGCGACCACGAGATACGCCGGCACGGTGTTGGCATAGGCGGACCCGACCGTCTTCGCCGCGGTGAGCAGCTCGGGGTAGAGCACGACCGTGCCGAGCGCGGTGTCCTTGAGCACGACGACGAGCTGGCCCACGAGGGCCGGGAGCATCGCCGTCAGCGCCTGGGGGAGCTGGATGGAGCGCAGGGTCTGCCCCGGCGAGAGGCCGATCGACAGGCCCGCCTCCGCCTGCCCCTTGGGGAGCGAGTAGACCCCCGAGCGGACCAGCTCGGCGATGACCGATCCGTTGTACAGGGTCAGCGCCAGCACGACCGCGGCGAGCGGGGCGTACTCGTTCGGCATCCACGACGCCGTGGCGAACCAGCCGATGAAGAAGAAGATCATCATCAGCAGCACGGGCACGGAGCGGAAGAACTCCACGACCCCGCCACAGGCCCAGCGGATCCACTTGTTCGTGGAGAGCCTCCCCATGCCGAACACGATGCCGAAGAGACCGGCGAAGATGACCGAGAGGATGGCCGCCTTGAGCGTCTCCCAGAGCCCGGGGAGGAGGTACTGAGTCCAGACCTCGGGGTCGGTGACGAAGGGCTCCCACATGTAGCCCTCGAGCTGGTTCGCGGTCCTCATCTTGCGGATCACGAGCCAGAGCACACCGAGGACGACCACGACCCCGACGGCCGTGAGGATGGCGTGGCGGCGACGGGCGCGCGGGCCCGGAGCGTCGAAGAGGACGGACTCGCTCATCGCTTCACCGCCAGGCGCTGGGAGAGGTTGGTGAACAGCACGCCGAGTGGGAGCGTGAGGATGACGAAGCCGAGGGCGAAGAGGAAGAAGGTGGGCAGGCTCGCACCCTCGTCCTCGGTGATCTTCGCGAGGAGCCCGGCGGCTTCGGCGGTCCCGAGGATGACGGCTGCGACGGTGGTGTTCTTGATGAGCGCGATGAGCGTCGATCCCAACGGGGCGATGGAGCCCCGGAACGCCTGGGGGAGGAGGACCTCACGCATCGACTGACCGAAGGTCAGTCCGATCGAGCGTGCCGCCTCGGCCTGCCCCGCGGGGATGGTGTTGACCCCGCTGCGCAGCGCCTCGCAGACGAACGCCGCGTGGTAGACCGACAGCATGATCACGGCCCACCAGAACGAGTTGGTCGTCGCCTGGTCGCTGATCTGCAGACCCAGGATGTAGGACATTCCCAGCACGCTGAAGAACATCAACAGGGTGAGGGGGGTGTTCCGGAAGATGTTGACGTAGCTCGTGCCGATGAGGCGGAACACCGCCACCGGGGACACCCGCATGACCGCCATGAGAGTGCCGATGATGAGCGACCCGATGGCGGACAGGATGGACAGCTCGATGGTCACCCAGAAGGCGCCGAGGATGCCGTAGTTGCTCAGGATGTCGCCCATGCGTCACCTCTCGTGGTGAGCCGGTGCGGGGAGCCGCCCGCACCGAGGTGGGGTGCGGGCGGCATCCGCGCGGTTCGTCGGGTCAGGCGCAGGCGTCGGGGGTGGGCGGGTTGCCCGGGCCCGGCTTGTAGCCGGCCTCACCGAGGTTGGCGTCCACGATCTTCTGCCACTCGCCGTCGGCGATCATCTTGTTGATCGCGTCGGTGACCTTCTGGCACATCTCGGTGTCGCCCTTCTTCAGGCCGATGCCGTACTTCTCCTCGGAGAAGGTGTTGCCCACGACCTTGAGCTTGCCCTTGTACTGCGGCTGCGACGCGTAGCCGGCCAGGATCGTGTCGTCGGTGGTCAGCGCGTCGATGGCGCCGGACGCGAGGGCCGCGACGCACTCGGAGTACGTGCCGAACTCCTGGAGGTTGACCCCGGGGACCTTCTCCTTCACCTTCGAGGCGGAGGTGGAGCCCGTGACCGAGCACAGCTTCTTGCCCTCGAGGGTGTCCGGGCCGGTGATGCTCGTGTCGTCTGAGCGCACGAGGAGGTCCTGGCCGGCGATGAAGTACGGGCCGGCGAACGACACCTTCTCCTTGCGCGCGTCGGTGATCGAGTAGGTGGCGACGACGAGGTCGACCTGACCGGTCTCGATGAGCGTCTCGCGCTGCGCGCTGGGGGCCTGGACGAACTCGACCTTGTCGGCGGCCACGCCCAGCTGGTCGGCGACGTACTTCGCGACGTCGACGTCCATCCCGGTGAACTCGCTGCCCTGCTTCAGGCCCAGGCCCGGCTGGTCGAACTTGATGCCGACCTTGAGGCTGTCGCTGCCGCTCCCTCCGCTGCTGCCGCTGCTGCCGGAGCCGCTGCCGCTGTCGCTGTCGTCGGAGCCGCACGCGCTCAGTCCGAGCGCGAGCACGGCCGCGGCGGCGACCATCATCCGTCGTGTCGTCATGGTCAGTTCCTCCTGTGGTGGGGTGGACCCTGGGGTCCCGGGGAGTGCTGGAGCCGGTGCACGGCTGGTCAGTGGGTGAGGATCTTGCTGAGGAAGTCCTTCGCGCGGTCGCTCGTGGGGTTGGTGAAGAACTGCTCCGGTGCCGCCTCCTCGACGATCTGGCCCTCGCTGAGGAAGACCACGCGGTTGGCGACCTTGCGGGCGAACCCCATCTCGTGGGTCACGACGATCATCGTCATGCCGCTGTTCGCGAGCTCGACCATGACGTCGAGCACCTCGTTGATCATCTCGGGGTCCAGGGCCGACGTCGGCTCGTCGAAGAGCATCACCTTGGGGTCCATCGCGAGGGACCGGGCGATCGCCACGCGCTGCTGCTGACCGCCGGAGAGCTGGGCCGGGTACTTCTCCTTCTGGTGCGCGACGCCGACCCGCTCGAGGAGCTCCACGGCCCTGCTCTCGGCGTCCGACTTGGAGAGCTTGCGTACCTTGATGGGACCCAACGTCACGTTCTGCAGGATCGTCTTGTGGGCGAAGAGGTTGAAGGACTGGAACACCATGCCCACGTCGGCGCGCAGGGCGGCGAGCGCCTTGCCCTCCTCGGGAAGCTGCTGGCCGTCGATGGTGATCGAGCCCGACTCGAAGGTCTCCAGGCGGTTGATGGTGCGGCAGAGCGTGGACTTCCCGGACCCCGACGGGCCGATCAGGATGACCACCTCACCCTTGCCCACGGTCAGGTTGATGTCCTTGAGCACGTGCAGATCGCCGAAGTGCTTGTTGACGCCGTCCATGACCACGAGGGGTTCACTCATGCAGCGAACCTAGCGACGAACGGTGCCCAGGGGTACGCACAGGTACAGCCCGATCCATTCCGGAACCGAACTGAGACCTTTCAGCCGACGGCCTTCACGCCATCCAGCCCGTGCGTACCCGCTCGGTGACGGTCCACACCGTGCGTTCCCCGGCGGTGAGCCGAACGGCCACCCCGGGGGCGAGATCGAGCTGTGGGGGCGCCGTCGACGACCCCCTCGGGTGGCAACGGCTCGTGGTCGAGGGCTGCGGTGGCGACGTCGGTGCTGAGCAGGCGCATGGCGGCAGCCTCGCACCCGGCACAATGACGCCATGACTGCCGATCCCGCGGCTGTGCGGATCTCGCTCGCCGACGCGACGCCCGACGTGTTCTGGACCGACCGCGCCGAGCGGCCCTCGCCGAGGGCGGCTCTCACCGGCTCCGGGCACCGCGCCGACCTCGTGGTGGTGGGCGGCGGCTTCACCGGGCTGTGGGCGGCCATCCAGGCCAAGGAGGACGACCCGTCGCGCGACGTGGTGGTCCTCGAGCGCGGGCGGCTCGGCATCGCGGCATCCGGCCGCAACGGCGGCTTCGTGTCGTCGTCGCTCACCCACGGCCTGGCGCAGGGCCTCGCGTGCTGGCCCGGCGAGGTCGCCGCCCTCGAGCGGCTCGCCGACGACAACCGCGCCGGCTTCGAGGCGACGCTCACGGCCCACGGCGTCGACGCCGGCTACCACGTGCCCGGCGAGATCACGATGGCGCTGAGCGAGCACCAGGTCGACGCGGTGCGCGAGGGCTACGAGCTGCACCGCTCCCACGGGGTCGACGCCACCCTGCTCGACGCCGCCCAGGCCCGTGCCCGCGTCGACTCGCCGCGCTACCTGGCCGGCTGGGTCGACCCGACCGTCGGGCTGGTGGACCCCGGCATGCTGGTCTGGGGGCTGGCCGACGCCGCCGAGCGGCTCGGCGTGCGGCTGCACGAGGACACCACGGTCACCGCCTTCGACCGCGAGGACACCGGCGTGGTCGTGCGCACCGAGTGGGGCAGCGTGCGCACCGACAAGGTGGTGCTCGGCACCGGTGCCTTCCGCGGCCCGCTCAAGCGCCTGGCGCTCTACACCCTGCCGGTCTACGACCACGTGCTGATGTCCGAGCCGCTCTCCTCGGCCCAGCTGGATGCCGTGGGCTGGCGCGGGCGCGAGGGCCTTACCGACGCCGGCAACCAGTTCCACTACTACCGGCGCACCCTCGACGACCGGGTGCTCTTCGGCGGCTACGACGCCAACTACCACTTTCCCGGGAGGATCGACCCGCGTCTGGAGCAGTCGGCCTCGCACGACCTGCTGGCGGAGCACTTCTTCGACATCTTCCCCCAGCTCGCCGGGCTGCGGTTCACGCACCGCTGGGCCGGCGTCATCGACACCACCTCGCGCTTCACCCCGGTGTTCGGCACCGCGCTCGGGGGGCGGCTCGCCTACGCCGTGGGCTATACCGGACTCGGGGTCGCCTCCACCCGGTTCGGTGCCCGCGTCGCGCTCGACCTCGTCGACGGCCGCGACAGCGAGGTCACCCTGCTGGGCATGGTGCGCCGCAAGCCGATGCCCTTCCCACCGGAGCCGATCCGCTTCGCCGCCGTTCGCGCGACGCGCGCCAGCCTGGCCGCCGAGGACCGCACCGGCCGGCGCAACCTGTGGCTTCGCGGCCTGGACGCCGCGGGGGTCGGCTTCGACAGCTGAGCCGGATGCCGGTCAGCGGGCGAAGTGCTTCACCAGCCCGCCGGTGTTGTTGGCGACCAGCCCCTTGATGGTGCGGCTGCGGATGAAGCCGGGCAGGGGCAGGTTGTGGCTGATGGTCAGGCTGAAGCCGACCTCGGTGCTCGTGGCGTCGAGTGCCCGGAGCTCGTACTCGGCATCCTGGCCGGTCTGCATCCGGCCCTCGATCAGGTGCCAGGACATGCCGGTGGGGGAGTGCTGGTAGCCGATCGTGTAGCGGTCGGTGCCCACGGCGGTGGAGGCCGCGACGGCTGCGGTCAGCGGCGTGCCGTCGTCGTTGCGGGTCAGCACCTTCACCTCCTTGATGTCCGGCACCCAGTGCGGGGTGTCCTCGACGTCACGCAGGTGCTCCAGCACCATGTCGAGGGGTGCGGCGACGACGACGGTGGCGCTGGCGGTGTCGGTGGGCATGGCAACCTCTCGGTCAGACGGCGGCAGAGAGCCGGACGAGGGTGTCCATCTCCGAGTCGAAGGCGTGCACGAGCTTCTCGGGGTCGGTGACCGCTGCGGCATCCGCCTTGAAGCCCACCCGCACGACGCCGTCGTAGCTGATGATGCAGACGCCCAGCGTCTGCGGACCCGAGCCGGGCACCCAGCCCAGGATGCCGGTGATCGTGGTGCCCGCGAGGTGGCGCCGGGTGCGCGGGCCGGCGACGTTCGTCGTCACACCGATCGCCTTCGCGGCGAAGAAGTCGACGAACTGCTTGGCGATCATGGTGTTGGTGCGGCCGATGGCGGTGATCAGGCCGAAGGTGAGCAGCGCCTCGGGGGAGTGCTTGATCGAGTCCATCCTGCGCTTGGCCTCGGCCAGGCGCTCCAGCGGCGCGAGCCGCGAGGTGGGCAGCGGCAGCATGACCAGGGCGAACTTGTTGCCGAGCTCGCGCGGCAGCGGCTGGCCGCCGCGCACGTTGATCGGCACCATCGTCGTCATGTCGGAGGGGTCGTGCCCGCGGTCGGTGAGGTAGTGGCTGATCGCGGCCGAGACCGCACCGACGAGCACGTCGTTGACGGTGGCGCCGGCGACCCGGCCGACGAGCTTGATGTCGACCAGTGGGCGGGGCTCGCTCCAGACGGCTCGCTTCGAGACACCGGGGGCCGCGGTCAGCGGCGAGTCGGGGACGCGGCTCAGCAGCAGCTTGTCGGCGATCCGGCCGGTCTGCCACGCGGTGGTGAGCGCCTCCGCGGTGTACGACGGGTGGAGTACCGCCGGGATCTCGTCGAGCACCTGGCGGGCCCCGCGTACGGCCGCCGACACGGGGGCGGTGAGGGGACGGGCGAACCGTCCCGCCACCTCGAGCAGGCCTGTCGGCGGCGCCTGGAGCTCGCGAGAGCGCGTGTGCTGAGGTGGCGTCGGGAGCAGGTCGTCGTCCGGCTCGGCGTCGGTGAGCGAGAGCAGCACCTCGGCGAGGGCGATGCCGTCGGCCAAGGCGTGGTGGAAGCGCGAGACGACGACCGAGCCGCCGTGGTACCCGTCGATGACGTAGAAGTGCCACAACGGGCGGGTACGGTCGATGGGCTCTTGCATCTTGCGCTCGACGAAGGCCTGGAGCGCGGCCTCGTCGCCGGGCTCGGGAAGCGTCGCGTGGTGCAGGTGGCGGGTGATCGAGAAGTCCGGGTCGTCCTCCCAGTGCGGCATGCCCAGCGGGTTCTTGGCGTCGACGACGACCTGCGAGAACACCGGGTAGCGGTCGACCAGTCGGTGCTGGAGGACGTCGGTCAGGCGCTGCCAGTCGACCGGGCCGTCGAGGGTCATGATGCCCTCGATCACCATCAGGTTCTCTGGGCTGTCCATCGAGAGCCAGATGGCGTCGACAGCACCCATCGCACGGCGTCCGCTCACGTCGTCTACCTCTCGTCAGTCCCGGTCGATCCCGGCTGGTCCCAGCCTGTCACCCGTTGAGCCGTGGCTCGGCCACGTGTCAGCGGGATCACCTCCGACAGGTGAGGAGGACCGAACGCGGCCGCGCCGTGCGGAAGGCAATGGCGGCGTGTCCCAGCCCGTGGCCTGCATCCGCCCCGCACCCGTGGACCTGACCCGTTCGAGTGACTGTCGATCGGCGCCGCACTGCTGACCATCGCGCTGGAGACCTTCGTGTGGTGGATCACCGGGTCGGTCGAGGTGCTGGTCGTCTGGCTGACCGGCTGGGAGCGGCTCGACCCGGTCATGGCCTTCGCGGTCGGGCTCAACATTCTGGTCACCGGCTCCCGGCTGGTCCGCAGCGCGTCTGCCGGCCTGATGGACGTCAGCCTGCCCAAGGAGATCACCGACGCGCTGATGGTGGAGGTCCCCGACATCGACGTGCTCTGCCACATCGAGCCGGCCGAGGACCCGCGCTCCTACGAGGACTCGCTGCCGTGACTGTCGTGCTCGTCTGAGGGCGCACCGTCGTGGCCCGAGTGGCCCGAGCCCTCGATGAGCACCGACGTCCAGCCGAGCGGGGTGCCGGCCACGCCGACCACGGTCACCGTGACGACTGCGACGACGGCGAGCGCGGCCACGTGGCGTGGGTACCCGCTTGCGGGTCGGGCGGTGGTCACCCGGCGCAGCAGCACGACCGCGAGGACGAGGGTGACCACCTCGAGCAGGCACGCGGCGCAGTCGGCCAGGCCGATCGCCTCCGGCTCGCCCGGCTCCGGGCCGAAGGGAAGCCCGGTGCTGCGCGACCACAACCACAGCAGCAGGGGCCCGGCGGAGACCGCCGCCGCGGCGAGGAGCGCAGGCACCTGCAGGCGCGGCTCCAGCAGCAGCACGCCGGCCACGAAGGCCTCGGTGGTGGCGAGCAGCACGAAGAACGAGCCGGCTGCCGACCACTCGGTGAGGTGCTCGGGGACGACCGCGGCATGGATGACGGCGCTGCCCAGCAACCCCAGGACCAGCAGCGTGCGCAAGGCGTCGGTGCGGCCGAGGCTTCGCGATCCGGCGGGGCGGGGAGTGCTGACCCGGAGCCGGCCACCAAGGGCCGCGACGGCCCAGGCCACCAGCACCACGTTCGTGCCGAGCAGGAGAAGGGTGCCCCACCCGAAGGACCTCAGCTGGAGCCAGAAGGTGGCCTCGTCCTGGGCGGCCTGACAGGCGGTGGAGCAGCTCTGCTTCATCGCGCCCATCATCGACTCCTGGTCGAGCTGGAGCAGGAAGTCGTAGAACGTGCTGGCGGCGAGCACGGCCACCCCGGCCAGGGTCGCCGCGGAGGCGACGAGCAGGCCGGTGAGGGCCACCTGCCGTGGCCGGTGCCCCGACGGCCCGAACCAGCGCAGCGCCAGGGCGAGGCCGCCGAGCACTGCCAGCACGAAGAGCGGCAGGCTGAGCGCCGACTCGCGCACCCAGCTCTCGAAGGGTGTCTGGGTCCGCTCGATGGCGCCGACTGCCCCACGCAGCGAGACGATCCAGAACACGTTCGCGAGCGCCAGCACCACGGCCAGCGGCAGCACGGTGCGCCACGGCACACCGGACGGCGCGGGAGCGGTGGACACCCGATCCTCGACGCCCGCGGCGGCGACGTCGGCGGACATCAGGTGATCTCCCAGCCGAACATCATGGCGTGGTCCTCATGGGCCAGGTTGTGGCAGTGCGCCACATAGGGGCCGGTGAAGTCCCGGAAGCCGCGGTAGATGATCACCGACTCTCCGGGGTCGAGGGCCACGACGTCCTCGCGGGAGAGGTCGTCGGGGTGACCGGCATCCGCGCGCTTGGTGACGTCCTTGCCCTCTCGCATGACGGTGCGGTGCTCCTCCATGTGCAGATGGAAGGGGTGCACCCAGCCGCCTCCGCCGTTGCGGATCTCCCAGAGGTTGAAGCTGTTCTTCTTCTGTTGGGCGAGCGGGCTCTTGCCGGCCTTGTTCTTCAGGCTGGTGGCCACGGTCGAGGGGTCGAACGCCATGCCGTTGATCAGCCACTCCGTCTCACCGGCACCGGTGCCGCGCTGCACCTCGAAGATGAGCCGGTCGTCCATCAGGGACTGCCAGTTCGACGGCAGCGGCGGGAGCGGGCGCATGGCCCTGGGGATGCGGCTGTTGTCGGGGGCGTCGTCGCCGATGACGAACTTCAGCACCGGCACCTTGTAGTCGGGATCGGGCGAGAAGCGCGAGGCGCTGGCCCACATCCGGCCGTCCGGCATCTTCATCGTGTTGGTGAGGTAGATGACGTCACCCTTGGTGGTGGGCGTGCCGTCCTGGTAGCGGGTGAAGTCGATGATGACCTCACGGCGCTTGGCCGGCCAGAGCTCGAAGTTGTCGCGGGGGATGGGGACGGGCAGCAGCCCGCCGTCCGAGGCGATCTGGGTGAACTTCATGCACTGCTGACCGTCGGGGATGCGGTACTGGCCCTCGAGCTCGTCGCCCCCGTAGCCCAGCGACACGGCAGTCTTCGGGCCCTGGGTCGAGCTCATCAGCTGGAAGTCGTAGATCCGGGCGACCGACGCGTCGAGGAAGCGGAACCGGTACTTGCGACGCTTGACCTCCAACACCGGGAAGGCCGTGCCGTTGACGGTGAAGATGTCGCCGACGAAGCCGTGGTTGGGGAAGTGCTTGTAGAACGTCTTGCCCCACCACTCCGGGTGGGTGGACGGGTTGTTCGCGGCTGGGAACTCGGCGTCGTGGACGTCCTTGTGCACCGTGACACCGTCGTCGAGCCGGCAGTCGAAGAAGGCCAGCGGGATGTCGTACTCGACATCGAAGGATCCGTCGCCGTGGCTGGTCCGAACGCCCGGGAGCCGCAGGCCCTGTCGTTCGTCGCCGGCGTCCATGCCACCCTTGCTGCCCGGCATCCGCTTCGGGTCGTAGATCGGGTAGAGCCCGACCAGGCCCTTGTAGACGTTGGAGCCGGTGTGGTCCATGCGGTGGTCGTGGAACCAGAAGAAGCTCTGCTTCTCGCGGTCGTCTCCGCCGGCGGGCCAGTTCAGGTAGAGCTGGTCGACCCACATGCCCGTGGGGAACCCGCCGTCCTTGGGTCCGTACTTGTACGAGTAGTGCGGGTTGCCGTCGCTCTCCGGCGCGGTGTGCGCGTTGTGGAGGTGGGTCAGGAACGAGTAGTCCGGGGAGCCGAAGTCCTGGCGGTCGAGGTTCTCCGGGTTCTCGTCCAGGCGGTTGATGAAGCGCACCAGCGCGGGACGGCCGTACTCGGCATTGATCATCGGCCCCGGGAAGATGCCGTTGAAGCCGTAGATGGTGCTGCGCGGCAAGGTCCGCTGCGTGCCCGCCGCGTAGGTGTTGCCGGCGGCGTCGAAGGACTCGGTCGGCCGGCCGTTCTTGTCGATCGGCAGCACGCGTGAGGTGGTGAACGCGTGGGTGTCGACCTGCACGTCGATCTTGTACACCAGCGGGTCGGGGTAGGAGTTCAGCGTCGAGCTCCAGGGAGTCCGCCCCGGCCACAGCTGGTGCTGCTGGTTGCCGAGCGAGTTCTGCTCGCCCACCCCGGGTCCCGGAGGCTTGGACCAGGCCTTGTACGTGCCCGGCGGCTCGGGCCGCAGCGCCTTCGGCACCACGAGTGGGTCGACGAACGGCGCGAGGATCAGCGGGCTGGTCGGGAACGCCTCGACGTAGAACAACGAGTCGGACAGCGCCGTCCCGGTGGCGCCGAACGCGCCATCGGGCGACAGCAGCCCCTTGTTCGCGAGGTAGGGCGTTGCGACGGTGGCGCCGGTCAGTGCCACCCCCAGGCCTCCGGCCGCGCCCAGGCGCAACATCGTGCGCCGGGACAAACCCTCGTTCTGCGTGGTCTCTTCGGACATGCGGTTGCCTCCTGCTGTCAACCAGCCCCCTGCGGCTGGCTTACTGCCAACAGGAATACGGGCACGACCTTTGAAGAACCTTGCGCTCGT
>CAVVFG010000016.1:0-383125 GCA_963747405.1 uncultured Actinomycetota bacterium | reverse complement strand
GGTGCACGCCGCGTGCCAGGTCCCGCAGCTCGGCCATCGTCTCCTGCACCAGGGCCGTGGCCTGCCTGACGAGGTCGCTGCCCGGGCCCTGCTCCTCGGCCAGCGCCAGCAGCAACCGCACCGTGACCAGTCGCTGCTGGGCGCCGTCGTGGAGGTCGCGCTCGAGCCGACGACGCTCCTCCACCTGGGCGGCCGCCAGGCGGTGCCGTGACTCGGCGACCTCGGCCAGCTGAGCGCGTGCCAGCGCGCCGAGGCGCTCCTTCTCCAGGGCCAGGCTCGCCGTGGCGAGCACCGCGGACAGCACCTCCGGCTCCGAGACCAGCTCGGGATCGTGCTCCAGCACCGCCAGCGTGCGCCCCGCCGCGGCGACCGCGGTGCGTGCCCGACCGTCGGCCTGCGTCGCCGAGGCCTCCTCGAGCGAGAGCAGCCGTGCCGACGGGTCGCCGAGTGCCGCGGCCAGCAGCGGCTCGAGGCGATCGCGCGCTGCCGCCGTGTGCGGCTCGACCGCGGTCACCAGCGACCCCACCACGCCCGAGCGCGCCTGGCTGCGGAGGATCCCGAGCAGCACTCCGACCGGCAACAGGCTGAGCAGCAGCGGCTCGAGCAGCACGGCAACCGCGCCGAAGCGCTCCACCGGCCGGAGGAGGCCCACCACCGTCATGACCAGCACCGGCACCGCCGCCAGGTACGGCGCGGCCAGCACCCTGCGGCGGGTCGGCCTCGCACGCCACCACCGGACGAACATCCGCTGGCCGACCACGGCCACCACGCCGGCCCCGACCACGCCCACCATCCGGTCCAGCAGCACCACGAGGTCGGGGTCGTCGCGCACCAGCAGGGCGTTTCCCGGGCAGCCCCATCCGAACGGGTTGGTGCAGTCGAGGAAGAGGTTCGGCAGCACCTTCGACGCGACGGTGGTGCCGTAGACGAGGGCGACCAGCGAGCGGTCGAGCCCGGTCTCCAGGTGGCCATCGGGCAGTGACAGGAGCAGCTGGAGCGCCACGGCGACCTGGGTCCCTGCCAACAGGCCGCCCACGGTGAACGGCAGCGCGTGGTTGGAGAACGCCAGGAGCGCGAGCATCGTGACCAGCCCCATCGCGACCAGCAGCCAGGCGCTCGCGTTGCCCGGTCGCCAGCGGCCCACGAGGACGCCGGCCAGGACCGCGACCCCGCCGGCGAAGAGCACCGGGACCACGTCGTAGGCCGGGGGTGGGACCGGCAGGTTGCGGGCCGTGACGACGGCCATCGCGACGCCGACCAGCGCCCCGGTGGCCAGGATGACCACCTGGGCTCGCGGCGCCATCGCCCCCCTCGCGGTCCCGGCAGCTGCACTGGCCATCCAGCCATGCTCGTGCAGTCGGCGCGGGACTGCCAGAGGGACAGCCCCCAATCGCTGGCCGGATCCTCCGCTCGGGGAGACAGTGGACGGACGACCGCCGGCTCGTTGCCGGGGGTGGGGCTGACCCCTATGCAGCGCCCGGAAAGTGCAGGGTCATCCTCGATGTCCGGCACTGCCGGGAGCGGTTGTCTTGATGGTGACCAGGAGGCGCGACATGACCATCACCCATCAGTACCGAGCCAGTCACAGCTGGGCGCCGATCGCCCTCGTGCTGCTCCTCGCCGGCTGTGCGGATGCCGGGAGAGAACCGTCCGAGTCGCCCAGCGGCCAGGCTGCGGCGACGGCCCGCGCTGCCTTCGACAAGGTCGCCGCCGGGTTCGTGGCCGGTGACCCGGCCGGGCTCCGCGACCTGTCGACCGGGCCTGCGGCGGCATTCTTCGCCCACACCGACCACCTGCTGCGGGCCTCGGGCGAGGCCGCGGACACGGTGTTCCCGCATGCCCACGCCGACCCCGGACGGGCAACCGTCGACACGACCTCCGTCACGTTCGCCGGGCCGGTGACCTGGGGTGACCCGGAGGGTCCACCGGTCCGGGCGCTCACCGACCTGACCTTCCGGGCGGACGGCGACGAGTGGATGTTGGACTCGTTCACCCGCAACGAGTTCCCGATCGGACGGTGGGTCACCCCGGCGGCCGACGACAGTGCCGGGACGACGCCGGTCACCGGCCGTGTCGTCGGTGTGTTCGTCGACGTGACCTGCCTCGAGGGAACCGACCCCGGGTGCCCGAAGAACCTGGACGGCGCTCTGGCGGTCGACTTCGAGGTGACCAACGACTCGGACGCCCCACTGGAGCCGGCCGAGCTGACGCTGCCCGATGGCAGCACGTCCATGGCGTGGCTCGAGACCCCGTCGGGAGGCGTTCACCCGCTGGTCGACGCGGTCCTGCAGGGCCTCCCCCCTGCCGAGACCAGTCCGGTCACTGCCCTGGTCGGCGGGGTCGACGCGATGGGCGAAGGGGGTGTGCTCCACATCGCGCTGCGGACCGGCGACGGCACGGTGCACCCCCTGGACCTGCCGGTGCCGGCCTACCCGGCCACGTGGTCATGAGGTTCGCAGCACGCACGGACACGCCGACCAGCGGGCCGTGAACCTCAGGGCACGACGGGCCCTGCGGCGGCCAGGAAGGCCAGTGCCGCCTTGACCCGGCGGTTGTCGCTGGTGGTGCTGTCCAGGTCCAGGGCGCGGAAGATCGATGCGACGTGGGCCTCCACCGTCTTCACCGAGAGGGACAGGGTGTCGGCGATCCCCGCGTTCGACTGTCCTTCGGCGATGAGCGTCAGCACCTCCCGCTCGCGCTGGGTGAGCCGGGCGAGGGGTTGGGCATGGCGGCGGGCGGACATCAGCACGGTGACGACCTCGGGGTCGAGGGCGATCCCGCCCGCGGCGATCCGTTGCATGACGCCCAGGAGCGCGGCGACGTCCTCGACCCGGTCCTTGAGCAGGTAGCCGACGCCTTCGGGCACGGCGTCCAGCAGGTGCGTCACCCAGCGAGCCTCGACGTACGTCGACAGGACGAGCACTCCCATCCCCGGGAACGCTGCGTGCAGCTGGGCGGCGGCCCGGATGCCCTCGTCGGTGTTCGTCGGTGGCATCCGGACGTCGACGACGGCGATGTCCGGTTGGTTGCGGGACACCGCTGCCACCAGGTGCTCGACGGAGGCCACCGATGCGGTGACGGTGACCCCGGCAGCCGCCAGGAGCGAGGCCAGTCCCTGCCGGAAGATTCCGGAGTCGTCTGCGAGCACCACCGAGAGTGGCGGCATCCGCTCGGCATCGGGACCGGACCGGTGCGGTGTCGTCATGGGGTGGCCGCCGCCAACGCCTCGGGCAGCCTGGCTCGCACCCGCGTTCCCGCCCCGGTCGGGCTGTCGACCTCGAGGGTCCCGCCCAGAGCCCTGACGCGGTCGGCGAGCCCGGCCAGTCCACCACCGGGGCGTGCGACGGCTCCACCGGGGCCGTGGTCGAGGACGGTGACCACCAGGGCCGCGTCCTGGAGGTCGGCCTCGATCCTGACCGCGCTGCCCGCGGCGTGCCGCAGCGCGTTGGCCAGGGCCTCGGCGGCGACGAAGTAGGCGGTGGACTCCGCGGCCGGCACCAGCGGTGTGCCCGCGGCGATCTCGGGCCCCAGCCGTACCTCGACGTCCTCCACACCCGGGGCCAAGCCGGCCAGGCCCCCGGGGAGGCCGCCCTGGCTCAGGGCCGCGGGGTGGATGCCGCGCGCCAGGGACCGCAGCTCGGCCAGGGCGGCGGTGAGCTGCGCCCGGGCGTCGTCCACGACGGTGCGCAGGCTTCCCTCCCCGTCGGTGAGCGACGCCCGGGACAGGGTGGTGGCCACCGCGAGGAGGCTCTGTTGTGCTCCGTCGTGCAGGTCGCGTTCGAGCCGTCGGCGCTGCTCGACCCCGGCCTGGACGATGCGCGCGCGCGAGGCCGCCAGCTCCGCGAGATGGGCTGAGCGCTCGGCGGCCAGCCGGGTGTTCTGCAGGACCAGGGTCGCCGCGGCCAGGGTGACCCGGAGCTGGGCCGGGTCCAGTCCCACCTGCTCGTCCGCGTCGAGGAGTGCGACCGGCCGGGCGTCCGCATCCAGGAGGGCGCGCTGCACCCGTCCTGCCTCGGCGCCGCGCCCGGGGGTCGGGCCGCCTCGTGCGAAGACCCACGCATCCTCCACCCGGAATGCCAGGACGAGGGTCGGGTCGCTCAGCTCGTCTCGAAGCACGTCTTCCACCGCCGAAGGGTCGCCGGCGGCGGCGAGCAGCCGCTCGACCACGATCCCTCGGCGGGCGGCCGACCGCAGGGCCACGGTGACGAGGGCCAGGACCGCGGCGAAGGCCATCAGGTCGACGGCCAGGTCCAGCCGGGCCTGGAGGTCGGCGCCGGCGTCCACCCAGCCGGCCCGGATGACATGCCGGGCACCCTCGCGAAGCACCACGCCGACCGCGAGGAGGATCCCGGACGCGGCCACCAGGCGCGTGGCCGTGCGCGCAGCCCCGCGCGCGGACCGCCACCGGCGACCCTCCAGGACACCCAGGCCGGTCGCCAGCACGACGAGCACGCCGAACGACAGGAGCTGGATCTCCCGCGTCAGCTCGCCCGCACCCACGGCGAGCCACTGGGCGGGAATCTCGAGCCCGCTCGTCTCAGGGCTCCAGGAGAGGGCGGCCGCCACCCTGAGAGGGGCCGCCCACAGCCACGCGCCGACGACGAGCAGCCGGGCGGCCGTGCCCTCCGCATGCGGTTGGGGGTAGGCGATGAGGAGGGGGAGGAGAACCGGGATGACGAGCAGCTGGGACGACCACCCGACCTGTAGCCAGTACCCGGACATCTGCTCGAACGTCGAGCTCTCGAGCATGCCGACGCCGACCAGGAACCCCGCGACGAGGAGGCGGGCAGCGTGACCGCGGTTCTCGGGATCGAGCCAGAGCAGGACGCCCGCGAAGGTCAACATGAGCTGGACGGCCAGCGTGGCCACGGCTCCCCAGCCGTCGGACACGAGGGCGACGCAGGTGGGCACCAGACCCGAGGCGGTCAGCACCGCGAGCGGGGCCAGTAGGGCGGCGGTGCGGATGGGACCACTGCGCACCCCACGAGTGTCCCGCGCCGAGGGCCTGCTGTCTGCAGGGATAACCCTCGTTCGAGGTGGGTGGTGGCCCGCTTCCCGATGGGCGGCACATCGCGGAGCGTGGTGGGCATGAGCAGCCACCTCGCCCCGCGCCGACTCCGCGTCGCCCAGCCGACCGACTGGGTCCTCCAGGCGGTGATCGCCCTGTTCGTCGTCATCGGCCTGCTCCTCCTGGCCGTCGTCGTCGCGTCCCAGGTGCGCGAGGGCCACGAGACGATCTGGGCACCGGGCCCGTTCGCGTCGTCGCCGGCTCCGCACGTCGTGGTGTGAGGGACGAGCTCACGTGGCCGGCACGCGGGACCGTCGGGGGGTGGCGGCACTGGTCGCCGTCGCGCTGATCTGGGGCGGCGCCCTGTCAGCGAGCAGCGCCGCCCTGGAGGGCGTCGCCGCCGTCCAGCAGGTGGCGCTGCGCTTCGCCGTCGCCGCCGTGACCCTTGCCGCCACACTGCCCGGAACACGTCGCAACGTCACTCGTTCGACGCTCATCCGGGGTCTGGGTCTGGGGACCTTGCTGGCGGCCGGCTTCCTGCTCCAGACCTGTGCCCTGGAGACCACCCCGGTCGTCACCTCGGCGTTCCTGACCGGGACCGTCGTCGTCTTCGCACCGGTCGTCGCCGTGCTCTGGGGCGGCGCCGGCCTGTCGGGCCACTCCGTCACCGGGGTGCTGCTCGCAACGACCGGCCTGGCGTTGATCACCCTGCGTGGCGTCGGCATCGGCGTCGGCGAGCTCATGACACTCGCGGCGGCACTGGCGTGGGCGGTCCACCTCGTGGCCCTGCAACGATGGGGCAGACCCGGTGAGGCGCTCCCGCTCGCGCTCATCCAGGTCGCCTCCGTCGCCACCCTCGCCTGGGCCCTGGCCGCCCTCCAGGGCTGCGCCCTCTCGGTTCCCCGAAGCGCCGCGCACGCGGTGTTGGTGGCCGGGCTCGGCGCGATCGGCACCGGCGCGGCCCTGGTGCTGTTGACCTGGGCCCAGAGTCGGGTCGACGCCACCACCGCAGCCGTCGTCCTGACCCTGGAGCCGGTCTTCGGAGCAGCCTGCGCCTGGGCGGTCCTCGGCGAGACGCTCACACCCACCGTGGCACTCGGGGCGACAGCCGTCGTGACCGCGACGCTCCTCACCGTCTGCCCCCGGGGCAAGCCGTGGCACGCCGCCCGGCGACCGCCTCGACCATCCGCCCGAGCCTCCACCGGCTCGCAGCCGGTCACGGATGAGTCGGGCCCCGGCTCGTCCGTCGCTCCTGCCCCTGTCGGTGCAGTTCAGCGGGCGTTCTTGGTGGTGCCCCCGGTAGGATTCGAACCTACGCTCCCGCCTCCGGAGGGCGGTGCTCTATCCCCTGAGCTACGGGGGCCTGGGTCGGCCGTGCGTCAGATTCTTCAGGGTGGATTCCCCGCGGTTTCCAGCGCTCCGCGAGGGTAGCAGCCTAGTCTGGCGTCCATGCAATCCGGGACCGGCGCCAGCGGTCCGGCACCCCGAGTGCTCGTCTGCGACGACATGGAGCCGATCAGGCGTCTCCTGCGCATCAACCTCGAGCTGGCGGGCTTCACCGTCGAGGAGGCGGCCGACGGGCACGAGGCGATGGCGCGCCTCATCGACCCGGAGCGTCCCGCCCCCGACGTCATCGTGCTCGACTCTGAGATGGCCCCGTACGACGGCTGGTGGGCCATCGCCGCCATCCGCTCCCACCACCGCCTCGACCCGGTGCCGGTGCTGCTCGTCACCGGCTCTGTCGTCGTCCACGACGCCCCCGAGGCGAGCGGCGCGGGGTTCGACGGGTTCATCTCCAAGCCGTTCGACCCGGACGAGCTCGTGGCCGCCGTCTCACGGCTCGCGACCACCGGAAGGGCCCCGAAGCGCCGCCCATAGAATTACGCGGTGACCCCCGAACAGCTCTCGGCCGCGATCCGTGCCGCGCTCCAGTCCGCCGTCGACGCCGGTGACCTCGGTGTCACCGTGCCCGCGGAGGTCCGGGTCGAGCGTCCGCGCAACCGCGACCACGGGGACTGGTCGACCAACGTGGCCCTCCAGCTCGCCAAGGGCGCCGGCGTCCCGCCACGCGACCTGGCGACGGCGCTCGCCACCCACCTCGCCGACGTCCCCGGGGTGAAGGCGGTCGACGTCGCCGGGCCCGGGTTCCTCAACATCACGCTGGAGGCCGCGAGCGCTGGCGAGCTCGCCCGCGCGATCGTCGAGGCCGGGGCCACCTACGGGCACAGCACCGCCGAGGCCGGGCGGGTGGTCAACCTCGAGTTCATCTCGGCCAACCCCACCGGCCCCATCCACATCGGCCACACCCGGTGGGCGGCGCTGGGCGACTCGATGCGCCGCCTGCTCACCGCGGCCGGGGCACAGGTGGCGGCCGAGTACTACATCAACGACGCCGGCGCCCAGATGGACAAGTTCGGGGCCTCGGTGCTGGCTCGGGCCGCCGGCCAGGAGCCGCCGGAGGATGGCTACCCGGGCGAGTACGTCGCCGACCGGGCGGCGGAGGTGCTGGCCCTGCGCCCCGACCTGCTCGAGCTGCCGCACGACGAGGCCGTCGCCGTCGCCCGCGACCTCGGCTACACCGCCCAGCTCGCCGCCATCCGGCGCACCCTCGACGAGTTCGGGGTCTACTTCGACGTCTGGTTCTCCGAGCGCGCCCTGCACGAGGGCCATGCCGTGGAGCAGGCCGTCGCCCGGCTGCGCGAGCAGGGCCACGTCTTCGACGCCGAGGGCGCCGTGTGGCTGCGCACCACCGACTTCGGCGACGACAAGGACCGCGTCCTCATCCGCACCGACGGCAGTCCCACCTACTTCGCCGCCGATGCCGCCTACTACCTCAGCAAGAAGGACCGCGGCTTCGACGAGAAGGTCTACCTGCTCGGTGCCGACCACCACGGCTACATCAACCGGCTCAAGGCCATCGCGGCGTGCGCCGGTGACGACCCCGAGCACAACATCGAGGTGAAGATCGGCCAGCTGATCTCCATCGCCGGCCAGCGGATGGGCAAGCGGCTGGGCAACGCGATCTACCTCGACGAGCTGATCGAGTGGATCGGCAAGGATGCCGTGCGCTACTCGCTGGCGCGCTATCCCTCCGACAGCCCGCTGTCGCTCGACGGCGAGGAGCTGCGCAAGCAGACCAACGACAACCCGGTCTTCTACGTGCAGTACGCCCACGCCCGCACCGCGAACGTCGCGCGGCTCGCGGGTGAGGACGGCGTGCACCGCACCGACGGCTTCGACGCGGGCCTGCTCACCGACCCCACCGAGGCCTCCTTGCTCGCGGTGCTCGGCGACTTCCCGCGGGTGGTCGCGCAGGCCGCGCACCTGCTCGAGCCGCACCGGGTCGCCCGTTACCTCGAGGAGCTCGCCGGCCGCTACCACAAGTGGTACGACACCTGCCGGGTGCGCCCGGTGAGCGTCGACGAGGAGGTCACCGACCTGCACCGCACCCGCCGGTGGCTCAACGACGCCACCCGGGTGGTGCTCGCCAACGGGCTCGACCTGCTCGGCGTCGGCGCGCCCGAGCGGATGTAGGGAGCCTGACCGATGCGTTCGCACGAGGCCGGCGTCCTCCACGCCGAGGGCTACGGCGGCCCGCCGCTCTACCTGCCGTTCCCCACCGACGTCATGGAGCTGCTGCCGCAGCTCTGGCCGCGCACCGTCGACCGCGACGAGGAGGGCCGGCTGACCGTCGGCGGCGTCGACGTGCTCACCCTCGCACGCGAGCACGGCACGGCGGCCTATGTCCTGGATGAGGTCGACTTCCGCTCTCGCGCAGCGGAGTTCCGCGACGGCTTCGCCACGGCCTTCGAGCCGCTGGCGGGGGCCGACGTCTACTACGCCGGCAAGGCGTTCCTCTGCACCGCCGTCGCCCGCTGGGTGGCCGACGAGGGCCTGCACCTCGACGTGTGCACCGGCGGCGAGCTGGCGGTCGCGCGCCGGGCGCAGTTCCCGCCGGAGCGGATCGGCTTCCACGGCAACAACAAGACGACGGCCGAGATCCGTGAGGCGCTCGGCTACGGGGTCGGGCGCATCGTGGTCGACTCCTTCCACGAGATCGACCGGGTCGCCGCGGTGGCGGCCGAGCTCGGCGTCGTCGCGCCGGTGATGGTGCGGGTGACGGTCGGGGTCGAGGCGCACACCCACGAGTTCATCGCGACCGGGCACGAGGACCAGAAGTTCGGCTTCAGCCTCGCCGGTGGGCAGGCGTTCGAGGCGGCCGGTGCGCTGCTGGCCCGCCCCGACGTGTTCGACCTGCGGGGGCTGCACAGCCACATCGGCAGCCAGATCTTCGACACCGGCGGCTTCGAGATGGCAGCCCGCCGGCTCGTCGGGCTGCACGCGCAGATCGCCGACGAGCACGGCCACCACTGCCCCGAGATCGACCTCGGCGGTGGCTACGGCATCGCCTACACCTCGCAGCACACCCCACTGCCGGCAGCGACCCTGGCGCACGAGATGGCCGACATCGTCGGGCGCGAGCTCAAGGCGGTCGGCGACGGCGACGACACCCGCGTGCCGCGCGTCTCGGTCGAGCCGGGCCGCGCGGTCGTCGGCCCGAGCACCTTCACCCTCTACGAGGTGGGCACCGTCAAGGACGTCGAGGTGGGTGGTGGCCACACCCGCACCTACGTCTCGGTCGACGGCGGGATGAGCGACAACGCGCGCCCCGCGCTGTACGAGGCCGACTACTCGTGCACGCTGGCCAGCCGCCGGTCGGAGGCGCCGCCCCGGCTCTCGCGGGTCGTCGGGCGGCACTGCGAGAGCGGCGACATCGTCGTGCTCGACGAGTACCTCCCCGCCGACCTCGTGCCGGGTGACCTCATCGCCGTCCCGGGCACCGGCGCCTACTGCCGCAGCCTGTCCAGCCAGTACAACCACACCCCGCGCCCGCCCGTCGTCGCCGTTCGTGGAGGCCGCTCACGCGTGCTCGTGCGGCGTGAGACGATCGAGGACCTGCTCGCCCTCGACGTGGCGGACGCGTGAGCACCCACAGCGAGGAGATGGACCCCACCATGGCGCACGAACCCGGTGCCCCCCTGCGTGTCGCGCTGCTCGGCTGCGGCGTCGTGGGGTCCGCCGTCGCCGCCCGGCTCGTCGAGAACGCCGACGACCTCGCCGCCCGCGCGGGAGCCCCGCTCGAGCTCGTCGGCATCGCGGTGCGCCGGCCGCAGCGGCCCCGACCCGATGTGCCGGTCGACCCCTCGCTCTTCACCGCCGACGCCGACGAGCTGGTCACCCGCGCCGACGTGGTCATCGAGGTGATCGGCGGCATCGAGCCGGCCCGCGGCCTCATCCTGCGCGCCATGGAGCACGGCGCGTCGGTCGTCTCCGCCAACAAGGCGCTGCTCGCCGAGGACGGCCCGACGCTCTACGCCGCCGCCGACAAGTGCGACGTCGACCTCTACTACGAGGCAGCGGTGGCCGGCGCCATCCCCATCCTGCGCCCCATCCGTGAGTCGCTGGCCGGCGACGACGTGCGCCGCGTGCTCGGCATCGTCAACGGCACCACCAACTTCGTGCTCGACAAGATGGACACCACCGGAGCCGGCTTCGCCGAGACCGTCGAGCAGGCCCAGGCGCTGGGCTATGCCGAGGCCGACCCCACCGCCGACGTCGAGGGCTTCGACGCCGCCGCGAAGGCCGCCATCCTCGCCAGCCTGGCCTTCCACACCCGGGTCTCCTCGCTCGACGTGCACCGTGAGGGCATCACCGAGGTGACCGCCGGTGACATCCAGGCCGCCGGCGAGATGGACTGCGTGGTCAAGCTGCTCGCCATCTGCGAGCGGGTCGCCGGTGCCGACGGCGCGTCCGCGGTGAGCGTGCGCGTGCACCCCGCGATGATCCCTCGCAGCCACCCCCTGGCCAGCGTCCGCGAGGCGTTCAACGCCGTGTTCGTCGAGGCGGCCGCCGCCGGTGAGCTGATGTTCTACGGGCGCGGAGCGGGTGGCGACCCCACGGCGTCCGCCGTGCTCGGTGACGTGGTCGCGGTGGCCCGGCACAAGGTGGCCGGTGGTCGCGGGCCGGGGGAGTCGGCCTACGCCGACCTGCCGGTGGTCGACATGGGCTCGTCCGTCACGAGGTACCACATCAGCCTCGACGTGGCCGACCGCCCGGGCGTGCTCGCCCAGGTCGCGGCCGTGTTCGCCGAGCACGGCGTCTCGATCGAGACGGTGCGCCAGCAGGTCGCCCCGGGCGACGGGGAGCGCGCCAAGCTCATCGTCGTCACGCACCGGGCCACGGATGCCGCGCTCGCGTCGACGGTCGACGCGCTCGCCGACCTCGAGGCCGTGCAGGACGTCGCCTCCGTCATGCGCGTGGAAGGAGCCTGAGCAGTGGCGCACCAGTGGCGCGGAGTCATCCGCGAGTACGCCGCCCGACTGCCGATGCTGGAGGGCGCGCCGGTCGTGACCCTGCTCGAGGGCGGCACGCCGCTCGTCCCGTGCGAGAGCCTGTCGGAGCTGACCGGGGCCAACGTGCTCGTGAAGTTCGAGGGTCTCAACCCGACGGCGTCGTTCAAGGACCGCGGCATGACCACCGCGATGTCGGTGGCCAAGCGCAACGGTGCCAAGGCCGTCATCTGCGCCAGCACGGGCAACACCAGCGCCAGTGCCGCGGCGTACGCGACCAAGGCCGGGATGACCTGTGCCGTGCTCGTGCCCGACGGCAAGATCGCGATGGGCAAGCTGAGCCAGGCCGTCGCACACGGGGCGACGCTGATCCAGGTCGAGGGCAACTTCGACGACTGCCTCACCGTGGCGCGCAAGCTGGCCGAGGCCTACCCCGTCGAGCTCGTGAACTCGGTCAACCCGGCCCGCATCGAAGGGCAGAAGACCGCGGCGTTCGAGGTCGTCGACGCGCTCGGCGACGCCCCCGACATCCACGTGCTGCCGGTGGGAAACGCCGGCAACATCACGGCGTACTGGCAGGGCTACACCGAATATGCCTGCGCAACAAAGGGTCTCGGTGGGGAGGTGCTTGCACCGGTCGCCACGCGAACGCCGCAGATGTGGGGTTACCAGGCGGCCGGCGCGGCCCCGATAGTGCTCGGCCACCCGGTCGACCACCCCGAGACCGTCGCCACCGCCATCCGCATCGGCAACCCCGCCTCGTGGCGCCAGGCCGTGGCCGCACGCGACGAGTCCGGCGGTCGCATCGAGTCGGTGACCGACGACCAGATCCTCGAGGCGCACCGGCTGCTGTCCTCGACCGAGGGCATCTTCGTCGAGCCCGGCTCGGCGGCGAGCATCGCCGGCCTGCTCAAGGCGCACCGGGCGGGGGCGGTGCCCCCCGACGCCACGGTGGTGTGCACGGTGACCGGGCACGGCCTGAAGGACCCGCAGTGGGCCCTGCGCACGGCCGACGGGTCCGACATCCAGCCCGTGCGCGTGCCGGTCGACGCCTTCAGCGTCGCGGCGGCACTGGGCCTCGAGGGGTGACGTGAGCGGGGACCGGCTGCGGGTCGGGGCCGCCGTCGAGGTCCGGGTCCCCGCGAGCAGCGCGAACCTCGGCCCGGGGTTCGACTCGGTCGGCTGCGCCCTCGGCGTCTGGGACCGCTGCCGCGCCACCGTCACCGGGACGCCGGGGCTCGTCGTCACCGTCAGCGGCGAGGGGGAGGGCGCCGTGCCGCTGGACGCCACCCACCTGGTGCACCGTGCCATGCAGGTGGCCTGGGCCGAGCTGGGCGTCGAGCCACCCGACGGGCTGTCACTCTCCTGCGTCAACGCCGTGCCGCACGGCCGGGGGATGGGGTCGTCGGCGACGGCCATCGTCACCGGCATCGTGGCGGCGCAGGCGCTGCACGACGTCTCGAGAGGCCAGCCCGGCGACACCGTCGACCTGGCCTTCGCCAACAGCCTGGCGTCGCGGCTCGAGGGTCACCCCGACAACGCGTCGGCCAGCGTGCACGGCGGCGCCACGCTGTCGTGGACCGACGACCGTGGGGGCGGCACCACCACCGTGCACCTGCCCGTGCACCCCGACGTCGAGCCGGTGATCTTCGCACCCGACGTGCAGCTGTCGACCGCCAAGGCGCGCTCGGTGCTGCCGCAGCAGGTGCGCCTGGCCGACGCGGCCGCCAACTCGGCCCGCGCCGCGCTGCTCACCCATGCGCTCGGCGCCGCCCCCGACCACCTCTTCGCGGCCACCCGCGAGTGGCTGCACCAGGAGGCCCGGCGCCCCTCGTACGCCCACTCCATGGAGCTGGTCGACGCGCTGCGCGGGGCCGGCCACGCCGCCGTCATCTCCGGCGCCGGGCCGTCCGTGCTCGTGCTGGCCCAGCGCACCCGGGTCGACGAGGTGCGCTCGTTCGGCGGCGACGCCTGGCGGGTGCTGACCCCCGGCATCCCGCCGCATGGCGCCTGTGTCGAGGTGCTCTCGCGCGGCTGAGCAGCCCCGGTGCGGCCCCGGTGCGGCCCCGGTGCGGCACCGTGCCACGGTGCGGCGGTCGCGCGGCACGCACAGCCCACGGTGCTACTGTGTGCCTCGCGACCGCAGCCGATGCCGGGTGCTTCCCCCGATGCCTGCCGCACGTCGCCCACCACGACCAGGGCCGCCGTCCAGCCATGCGCTGCGCGTCCGGCGTGGGCTCCCACATGATCGGCCACTTCGAGGCCATCCACGAGCGAGGGGAAGGATCCTTCGTGACAGACACCACCACTCTCGAGGCGACGTCGGGCGCCAGCCCGCGTCGTTCCGGAGCGCTGACCGCCATGCGGCTCGCCGAGCTCCAGGGGCTCGCCTCGAGCATGGGCATCGGCGGCACCGCCAAGATGCGCAAGGGCGACCTCGTCGCCGCCATCAAGGCGCGCCAGAACGGCGAGAGCGGCCCGGCCAGCGCCGCGCCGCCGCGCCGCTCGGGCCGCGCCGCAGGCTCGGTCACCCGCGCCGACCGCACGCCCGACTCCGCCGGCGCCGCCGGCACCGAGGGCACCGCCGGCACCGAGGGCACCGCCGGCGCACAGAGCGCCGACCAGCCGGTGCGCGAGGAGCGCGGCAGTGGCGCCGACCGGGCCGAGCGCGAGGACAGCACCTCGCAGCGCGAGACCGAGCGCCGCCAGCGCCGCGACCGCCAGGACCGGCAGCAGCGCACCGACGCCGACCACCAGCAGGACCGACAGGACCACCAGGACCGCACCGACGGACGCCAGCAGCGCAGCGAGCCCCGGGAGGCCGATGGCGGCGAGCGGGACGACCGAAGCGACCGTGGCGACGGGCAGCAGCGCGCCGACGGCACCCGCCAGAACCAGAACCAGAACCAGAACCAGAACCAGAACCGCGCCGCGACCCAGGGCTCGGGCGGCTACGACGACGAGGACGGTCGTGGGGGTCGCCGCCGGCGCAACCGCGGTCGCAACCGCGACAAGCGCCGCACCCCGGGCGGCCCCGGTGAGGGCCAGGTCGAAGAGTCGCAGCCGCAGATCGCCGAGGACGACGTGCTGGTGCCCGTCGCCGGCATCCTCGACATCCTCGACAACTACGCCTTCGTGCGCACCACCGGCTACCTGCCCGGCAGCAGCGACATCTACGTGCCGCTGCAGCTGGTCAAGCGGCACGGGCTGCGCAAGGGCGACGCCGTCACCGGTTCGATCAAGGCGACCGGCGAGGGCGAGGAGCCGATGCAGCAGAGCGTCGGCGGGCGCAACAGCCGGGCGAAGTACACACCGCTGGCCCGCCTCGACACGATCAACGGCCAGAGCCCCGATGACGCCCGCCGCCGCCCCGAGTTCGGCAAGCTGACCCCGCTCTACCCGCAGGACCGCCTGCGCCTGGAGACCGAGCAGCACCTGCTGACCACTCGGATCATCGACCTCGTCGCCCCGATCGGCAAGGGCCAGCGCGGCCTCATCGTCGCCCCGGCCAAGGCCGGCAAGACCATGGTGATGCAGGCGATCGCCAACGCCATCACCACCAACAACCCCGAGTGTCACCTCATGGTCGTGCTGGTCGACGAGCGCCCCGAGGAGGTCACCGACATGCAGCGCGCCGTCAAGGGTGAGGTCATCTCCTCGACCTTCGACCGGCCCGCCGAGGACCACACCACCGTGGCCGAGCTCGCCATCGAGCGGGCCAAGCGGCTGGTCGAGATGGGCCACGACGTCGTCGTGCTGCTCGACTCCATCACCAAGCTCGGTCGTGCCTACAACCTCGCGGCCCCGGCGAGCGGGCGGATCCTCTCCGGTGGCGTCGACTCGGCCGCGCTCTATCCACCGAAGAAGTTCTTCGGCGCCGCGCGCAACATCGAGAACGGCGGCTCGCTCACCATCCTGGCCACCGCGCTCGTCGAGACCGGCTCGCGGATGGACGAGGTGATCTTCGAGGAGTTCAAGGGCACCGGCAACATGGAGCTCAAGCTCGACCGGCAGCTCGCGAACCGCCGCATCTTCCCCGCGGTCGACGTCAACAACTCGGGCACCCGCAAGGAGGAGATCCTGCTCGCTCCCGAGGAGCTGCGGATCATGTGGAAGCTGCGCCGCGTGCTCGGCGCGCTCGACTCCCAGCAGGGCATCGAGCTGCTGCTCGACCGGCTGCGCAAGACCAAGACGAACTATGAGTTCCTCACCCAGGTGCAGCAGACCGCCACGATCCGGCTCGAGGACGAGGACGACAGCTGAGTCGAGCCGCACGACAGTAGAGAACACGCCGCCTGCCCTTCGGGGGAGGCGGCGTGTTCTCTACTGTCGACGGGGAGGCGGTCACCGGGGGAGTGGAAGCACCATCGCCTCGAAGCCACGCACGGTGAAACCCCGCTTCGCGTAGATCCGCGCCCCGGCCCCGGTGGCGAACAGGTCGACCCGGCGCACGTCTGTCTCGTCGACGAACCAGCGCAGCAGGTCGTCGGTGCAGGCCGCGGCCAGGCCCCGCCCCCGCCACGCCTGCAGGGTCGCGACGTTCGAGATGAGGCCGACCGAGCCGTTGACCGTGTGGGGGCCCGGGATGAGCGCGGTCACCTCACCGACGGCCCCGGAGACCACCCGCCCGTCGCTGTCGGCGACGACGATGCGCGCGCCGGGTGCCGCGGCCCGGACGGCGAACCACTCGTGCGCCGCACTGCGCCACCCGGGGTCGGCGATCGCCGCGGATGCCGTGCCCATCGCCTCGAACATCACCGCCCGCAACGTCACCAGGGCCGCGGCATCGGCCGCGGTCGCGACCCGGATGACCACCGGGGCTGCGGTGACGCCGGATTCCGGGCGGCGCCCGCCCGCCGCCGTCCGGCGCGCCGACGGCGACGTTCCTCGTTCCGCCGGCGAGGTCATCTGCGGGGGCCGAGCGCCAGGCGGCGGCGGACCTCGGCGACGCCCTCGGGGGAGTCGGGGAGGTCCCACCACGACTCGACCCACCAGGTGGCGCCGGCGTCGGCCCAGGGCTGCACCGGTGGCCGCACCCCGCCGAAGGACCCGTGGCTGTCGCCCTCGACCACCACGTCGTAGTCGCGCATGCCCAGGCCGGCGTCGGCCCGCAGGGTGCCGACGCGCTCGACCACCTCCCGCAGGGCGTCGAGAGTGAGCCCCGACTGGCCGGACTGGCCCGCGGCAACGGCGGGGAAGACCCCCTGCCACTGGGCCGCACGCTCGAGCGAACGCTGGCGGGCGCGGCCGGGCACCAACGCCCCGACGACCCACACCGGCGGGTGCGGCTGCTGCACCGGCGGCGGCGGGATCAGCTCGGGCACCGGCCGGGCGCTGAAGTGCTCGCCGGCGAACTCGAACGGCTGGCCGCCCATCAGCCCGGCGTAGATGGCCAGTACCTCATCGAGCTTGGCGGCCCGCACCGCCCGGCCCTCGTCAGGCTCGAACGCCAGCCAGTTGCCGTGCAGGGCGCCGAGCCCGACCCCGAGGGTGACCCGCCCGTCGGAGAGGCGGTCGACCGACCCGACCCGCGAGGCGAGGTCCCACGGCCGGTAACGCGAGGCCGGGGTGAGCAGCGTGCCGAGCCGCACCCGCTCGGTGACCATGGACGCCGCCGCCAGGGTGGCCCAGGCGTCCTGGCCCCAGACGGCCTCCCAGGAGAAGACCATGTCCCACCCGGCGTGCTCGGCCACGGTGGCCAGCTCGGTGAAGGTCTGCTCGTCGGCATACGGGATGACGGCTCCGAAGCGCATCCCGCGACGGTACCCAAACCCCCCCGACACCGCGGGGGCGGCCCGGCGGGCTTCCCGGACCCGCGCCACCCCGGCTCGCGCAGTGATGCCGTCGGCCGTGGTGGCCGAGCGGTGCGACGGGGCAGGAATGCCGGCTGGTCCCCCGGCGTTTAGGTCACCGTGTGCCTGCTCTGGCACACTTGACCGCTGGACCGGTTCACGGCATCAGATGCGTTTCCTGAGCGCCTCCCTCACGAGGGGCGCAGGCGGGGCGCCAAGGGTTTGCAGCACCGTGCTGAGCCCGCCGACCCGGAGGCATCCGAGGAGACATCGTGAAGAAGGACATCCACCCCGACTACGTCGAGACCACGGTCACCTGCACCTGTGGCAACACGTTCACCACCCGCAGCACCGCGAAGAACGGCGTCATCCACGCCGACGTCTGCTCGCAGTGCCACCCGTTCTACACGGGCAAGCAGAAGATCCTCGACACCGGCGGCCGCGTCGCCCGCTTCGAGGCCCGCTACGGCAAGAAGGTCGCCGCCAAGTAGCCGGCTCGACCGCGCCGGCCCACCCCTCCCGGGTGGGCCGGCGCGTCGCGTTCGCCTCACCCCCTTCCCGACCATCGGAGACTCCCGTGCTCGACTCCGCGCAGGCCCTCGTCGACGAGCACGCTGCCCTCGAGCGCCAGATGGGTGACCCCACGGTCGCCTCCGACCCCGACCGCAGCCGCGAGCTGGGCAAGCGGTATGCCGCGCTGGGCCCGACCGTGGCCGCTCACCACGCCTGGGTCAGCGCCCGCGACGACCTCGGCGCCGCCCGCGAGCTCGCGGCCGAGGACCCCTCCTTCGCCACGGAGATCCCCGCGCTCGAGGCGACCCTGGCCGCGGCCGAGGACCGGCTGCGGCGGCTGCTCATCCCGCGCGACCCCGACGACGACCGGGACGTCATCCTCGAGGTGAAGGCGGGAGAGGGCGGCGAGGAGTCGGCCCTGTTCGCCGGCGACCTGCTGCGCATGTACCTGCGGCACGCCGAGCGCCGCGGGTGGCGCACCGAGGTGCTCGACGCCACCGAGAGCGACCTCGGCGGCTACAAGGACGCGCGGGTCTCGGTCAAGGCGCGCGGCAACCCGCAGCCCGGCCAGGCCCCGTGGGCCCGGCTGAAGTTCGAGGGCGGGGTGCACCGCGTGCAGCGGGTGCCGGTGACCGAGAGCCAGGGCCGCATCCACACCAGCGCCGCCGGCGTCTGGGTGATGCCCGAGGCCGAGGACGTCGAGGTGTCGATCGACCCCCACGACCTGCGCATCGACGTCTTCCGCTCCAGCGGCCCGGGCGGCCAGAGCGTGAACACCACCGACTCCGCCGTGCGCATCACCCACGTGCCCACCGGCGTGGTCGTCTCCTGCCAGAACGAGAAGAGCCAGCTGCAGAACCGCGAGGCCGCGATGCGCGTGCTGCGCGCCAGGCTGCACCAGATGGCGATGGACGAGCGGCACGCCGCGGATGCCGACGCCCGCGCCAGCCAGGTGCGCACCGTCGACCGCTCCGAGCGCATCCGCACCTACAACTACCCCGAGAACCGGATCAGCGACCACCGCACCGGCTTCAAGGCCTACAACCTCGACACCGTGCTCGACGGAGATCTCGACCCGGTCATCCAGAGCTGCGTCGACGCCGACGAGGCCGCCCGGCTGGCCGCGATCGCCGACCGGTGAGCGACCTGCGTGCGGCGGTGCGCGAGGCGACCGCACGGCTGGCCGCGGCCGGCATCGCCTCGCCCGAGGCGGATGCCGTGGCGCTTGCCGCGCACGCGATGGGCGCCGAGCCCGGCGAGGTCCGCCGGGCGATGGTGCTGGGGGCGGCGGAACCCCGTGGGTACGCCGCGCTGGTCGCCGAGCGGGCGGCCCGAGTGCCCCTGCAGCACCTCACGGGGGTGGCGCACTTCCGCCGGCTCACCCTCGCCGTCGGGCCGGGGGTGTTCGTGCCCCGGCCGGAGACCGAGGGGACGGCGGGGCTGGCGATCGACGCGGCCTCGGGCCTCGGAGACCACGCCGTCGTGGTCGACCTGTGCACCGGCTCGGGGGCCATCGCGCTCGCGGTCAAGGACGAGCTGCCCGGCGCCCGGGTGCTGGCCGTCGAGCTGTCCGACCTCGCCCACGGCTGGGCGGTCGCGAACCGTGACCGGCTCCGCCTCGACGTCGAGGTGCGCCTCGGTGACGCCACCACGGCGTTCGACGACCTCGCGGGCGAGGTCGACGTGGTCGTGAGCAACCCTCCGTACATCCCGGTGGGCGCCGTGCCGGTCGACCCCGAGGTGCGCGACCACGACCCGGAAGTGGCGCTGTACGGGGGGTCGGCCGACGGGCTCGCGACCCCGCTCGCGGTGGCGGCGCGGGCCGCGGTGCTGCTGCGGCCCGGCGGGGTGCTCGTGATGGAGCACGCCGACGGCCAGGGCACCACCCTGCCGCGCGCGCTGCGGGCGACGGGCTGGTGGGCCGAGACGGTCGACCACGTGGACCTCGCGGGTCGCCCGCGCACGACGGTCGCCGTGCGCGCGCGGTGAGCCGTGTCCGTGCGGGCGGATCGCGAACCCTAGGCTGACTCCCATGAGCCCGGTCTTCGACTGCACCACCGACCACGGACGGGCCGACGCGATCCCCAAGGCCGCCGCCGGTGTGCGAGGGGGCTCGCTCGTCGTGCTCCCGACCGACACCCTCTACGGCATCGGCGCCGATGCCTTCTCCGCCACTGCGGTGCGCGCGCTGCTCGCGGCCAAGGGCCGCGGCTCCGACATGCCGCCACCGGTGCTCGTGGCCGACGCCCGCACGGTCGACGGCCTGGCCACCGACGTGCCCGACTACGCCCGCGCCCTGGTCGCGGCGTTCTGGCCCGGGCCGCTCACCATCGTGGTGCGCGCGCAGCCCTCGCTGGCCTGGGACCTCGGCGAGACCGGCGGCACCGTCGCGCTGCGGATGCCGGACGACCCGGTGGCGCTCGAGCTGCTGCGCGAGGTGGGCCCGATGGCGGTGAGCAGCGCCAACCGCACCGGGCACCCGGCATCCCGCACCGTGGTCGAGGCCGCCAGCCAGCTCGGCGCGGCCGTGGAGTTCTACCTCGATGGCGGCCCGGTCACCGGCGGGCTGGCGTCGACCATCGTCGACTGCACCCGTGAGGAGCCGGTCTTCCTGCGCGTCGGTGCGCTCGCGGAGGCCGACGTGATGGAGGTCGTCGAGCGGGTGCGCGCCGACGCCCTAGAGTTGGGCGCCGCCACAGAGCCGGCCGAGGCACCGGTCTTCGCCGACCCGCACGGGTGGGCGCAGGGACCGGCCGCGCCCGAGTCGCCCCCGGCGCCGGAGGCACCGGAGCCGACCGACCCCGAACCGCCCCCCGAGGCCCCCGACACCACCGAGCCGGCCGACACCACCGAGCCGGCCGAGCACCCCGACCAGCGAGAGAGCACCGACGATGACTGACACGTTCTACGGATCCGACTTCGGCGCCCTCGAGGCCTTCGACCCCGACATCGCGGGGGTGCTGCTCTCCGAGCTCGACCGCCTGCGCGGCGGGCTGCAGCTCATCGCGAGCGAGAACTTCTCCAGCCCGGAGGTGCTCACCGCGCTCGGCTCGACGCTGTCGAACAAGTACGCCGAGGGCTACCCCGGGCGGCGCTACTACGGCGGCTGCAGCGAGGTCGACACGGCCGAGACGCTCGCCATCGAGCGGTGCAAGGCGCTGTTCGGGGCCGACCACGCGAACGTGCAGCCCCACTCGGGAGCGAGCGCCAACCAGGCCGTCTACGGCGCCTTCCTCAAGCCCGGAGAGAAGATCCTGGCGATGAGCCTGCCCCACGGCGGACACCTCACCCACGGCACCAAGGTGTCGTTCAGCGGCAAGTGGTTCGACGCCGTGCACTACGGCGTCGACAAGGACACCGAGGACATCGACTACGACCAGGTCGAGCAGCTCGCCCGCGAGCACCGACCCAAGGTCATCCTCGCCGGTGGCTCGGCCATCCCGCGGCTGATCGACTTCGAGCGGTTCCGCGCCATCGCCGACGAGGTCGGCGCCATCTTCTGGGTCGACGCCGCGCACTTCATCGGGCTGGTCGCCGGGCAGGCCATCCCCAGCCCGGTGCCGTACGCCGACGTCGTGTCGTTCACGACCCACAAGGTGCTGCGCGGCCCGCGCTCGGGAGCCATCGTCTGCACGCAGGAGCACCGCGCCGCCATCGACAAGGCCGTCTTCCCGATGATGCAGGGCGGGCCGCAGATGCACTCGATCGCGGCCAAGGCGGTCAACTTCAAGGAGTGCGCGACACCCGAGTACGCGGCCTACACCCGCCGGGTGGTCGCCAACGCCCAGGTCCTGGCGCAGGCCCTGGGCGAGCGCGGCATCCGCCCCACCACCGGCGGCACCGACACCCACCTGTCGCTGCACGACCTCCAGCCGGTGATGGTCACCGGCGTCGATGCCGAGGCCCGCTGCGACGCCGCCGGCATCACCTTGAACAAGAACGCCATCCCGTTCGACCCGCAGAAGCCCAACGTGGCCTCCGGCATCCGGGTCGGCACGCCGTGCGTGACCACGCAGGGGATGGGCGAGGAGGAGATGCGCGTCATCGCCGACCTCATCGCCCGGGCGGTGGTCGAGGGCGACGCCGACCCCGAGCACGCGGTGTCACGCGAGGTGCGCGGGCAGGTGTCCGAGCTCGTCGGGCGCTTCCCCGCCTACCCGCGCCCGGATGACCGCGGCTGAGACGCGCGCGCCCGTGACCGACGCGAGCCCGGGGCAGGGGCCCGTCACCCCGCTCCTGCGACGGCTCAACCGTCGTGGGTTCCGGATGGTCATGCTCCTCGACGCCCTGGCCGTCTTCGGGCTGTCGGTGCTCAGCATGGTGGTGCGCTACGGCGCCCCGCCGTGGCCGACGTACCCGCTGCGGGCCTACCTGCTCTCGTTCAGCGTCTCCACCCTGATCTTCGTCTTCGCCTTCTACTTCGGGGGCCTCTACGAGCGCGAGCCCCGGCTCGGGGGCGCGGCGGTGCTGCCCCGGGCCGCCCGGCTGTCGCTGGCCGCCGGCAGCTTCGTGGCGCTGCTGAACCTCGCGCTGGGTGGCCTGCTGCGCCAGCGCGGGTCCGACATCGCCCGGGCGCTGCCCTTCCCGATCCCCAACCTCGTCGCCGTGATCGTCGTCGCAGGCATCGCGGTGGCCATCAACCGGGGGGTCGTGCACGCCCTGCGCACCCGGCGCGAGGGCCTGCCCCAGGTGCTGCTCGCCGGGGACGCCGACGACCTCGAGCTGGCGCGGGCGCACCTGGTGGCCAACCTGGCCCAGCTGGTGGTGGTCGCCGAGGTCGACGACCCGCGGGCCGTCGTGGAGGTCGCCAGGGAGACGGGGGCCACCGACGTGCTGCTGCTCACCGCAGGCTGGCTCGACGAGTGGTACCCCCGCACGATCGGCCGGCTCGACCGGCTCAACGTCACGACCCTGCTGCGGGTCACCGGGCGCGAGACGCTGTTCGGGCTCGACCGGCTGCGCGAGGTGGGCGGCCTGCCGTTCGTGCTGCTGCTGCCGCAGACCATGCCGGCGTCGCAGCGGCACTTCAAGCGCCTGCTCGACCTGTTCCTCCTGCTGGTCACCGCGCCGGTGTGGGTGCTCCTGCTCGGCGCGGTCGCGCTCTACCAGCTGGCCCTGGCCGGCCGGCCGCTGCTCTTCCGCCAGGTGCGGGTGGGGGTGGGCGGCGAGACCTTCGAGATGGTCAAGTTCCGCACCATGCGCCCCGACGCCGAGGCCGACGGCGTGGCCAGGCTCGCCACCGACGGTGACCCGCGCGTCATCCCCGCCTGCCGGTGGGTGCGGGCCACCCGGGCCGACGAGCTGCCCCAGATCCTGCACATCCTCACCGGGCGGATGTCGGTGGTCGGCCCGCGGCCCGAGCGCCCGGAGCTGACGAGGGGTTTCGAGAAGGAGATCGCCGGGTACACGCGCCGACACGAGGTGCCGCCGGGCCTCACCGGGCTCGCCCAGATCCACGGGCGCTACCACACCGACGCGCAGTACAAGCTGGGCTACGACCTGCAGTACCTCGTCAACTGGTCGCCGGTGCTCGACCTCGAGATCATCGCCCGCACCATCTGGGTCATCGTCACCCGTCGCGTCTGACCGGCGGGCCGGGCCCCGGATGCCGTCCGGTGGACCGCGTTTGGGCCTCGCCCAGCGCTTGTGATAACTTTCACAAGCCGTCCCGGACCACATCCGTCACGACCCCGAAGAGGCCGATCGCCGATGACCGACCCCACCACGAGCAGCCCGCCGCACGCCGGCGCGCCGTTCGGGGCGATGCTCCGCGCAGCCCTGCTCCCGTCGGTGCTCGCGGGACTGCTCACGGTGGTGGTGCTGGTGGCCGTGCGCGGCCTCGACGCCCTGGCCGGCGCACTCATCGGGCTCGTGGTCGCGACCGTCTTCTTCGCCTCCGGCATGTTCCTGCTGAGCCGGCTGGTCCGCAGCGCGAGCCCCACGGCCTTCTTCGCCGTCGCGATGACCGTCTACTTCGGCCAGATCATCTTCCTGCTGCTCGTCATCATCGCCTTCATCGACGCCGACTGGGTCGACGGCATCGCCCTGGGGCTGGTGGTCCTCGTCGTCACGCTGGTCTGGCAGGTCTTCTCGATGATCGCCCTGCGCCGGGCCCGGATCCCGGTCTACGACGAGCCGCCGGCGCCGCACGAGGAGACCCGGTGAGCAGCGTCTTTCGCCCCAAGCCCTGCGTCGCCGCGACCCGTGAGGGTCCGGTAGCGTACGTCCCGTTCCCCCGGGTGCCCGTCGAGGCTGCCCGTGAACTCCCCGAGGAGAGGCTGTGAGCCTGAGCGTGGTTCCCGCACATGTGCTGCAGGTCGGCATCCCCGCCGCTGATGGTGGCGGGGGCTTCGAGACCCCCGGCGTCGCGAACTTCTGGTGGCCGGTCGTGGGGGGCGACAGCGCGATGGCACTCACCCGCCCCGCCCTGGTCCTGCTGCTCACCGTCGGGTTCCTCATCTGGTTCTTCGTCAGCGTCAGCGGGAAGCTCAGCCTCGTCCCGGGCAAGCGGCAGTGGATGGCGGAGCAGGCCTACGGCTTCGTGCGCAACACGATCGCGCGCGACGTCATCGGGGCCAAGGACTTCAAGCCCTTCATCCCGCTGCTGTTCACCCTCTTCACGATGCTCCTGGTCAACAACGTCGCCGGGATCATCCCCTTCATCCAGTTCCCGACCTTCAGCCGGCTCGGGTTCCCGATCGTCCTCACGCTGATCGTCTACGTCGTCTACCACACGGTCGCGCTGCGGCGGAAGCACGGCGTCGTCGGGTACATGAAGTCGCTGGTCCCCCCGGGGCTGCCCGGCTGGCTCAAGCCCATCCTGTTCTTCCTCGAGTTCCTCACCTACTTCATCATCCGGCCGCTCACGCTGGCGCTGCGACTCATGGGCAACATGCTCGCCGGCCACCTGATGCTGCTCGTCTTCGTCCTCGGCGGGGAGTACCTGCTCCTGCAGGGCGACACGATCTTCCTCAAGTTCTCCGGCATCCTCTCCTTCGCCTTCGCGATCCTGATGACCTTCTTCGAGCTCCTCATCGAGTTCCTGCAGGCATTCGTCTTCACCCTCCTCGCGGCGCTGTACATCGGCGACGCGGTGAGCGAGCACCACTGACCCCGGGCCCGCCCGGTTGCACGCCCCACTGAAGAACCCCCACGACGCCGGGGACAGGACCCGGCGCCACCCCGAAAGGAATGTCATGACCGGCAACATCGCCTTCCTCGGCTACGGCCTGTCCGCCATCGGCCCCGGTATCGGCGTCGGCCTGATCTTCGCCGCCTACATCAACGGGGTGGCCCGCCAGCCCGAGGCGCGCGGCATGCTCCAGACCATCGCCTTCACCGGCATGGCCATCACCGAGGCGCTCGCCATCCTCGGTCTCGTCTTCGCGTTCGTCTTCCGCGGCTGACGCCGGGCGTCACCCGACCCTTCCTGATCCAGACGTAAGGAACCGACGTGGTACTCGCATCCCTCCCGATGGCCGAGGAGACCGGCTATCCCTCGGGCTTCCCGCTGCTGCCGCACCCGGCGGAGATGATCGTCGGCCTCATCGCCTTCGGCATCCTCTACTGGGTGTACAAGTCCAAGGTCGTGCCCCGGATGGAGCTGCTCTACGAAGAGCGCGCCGCCGCCATCGAGGGCGGTATGCAGCGGGCCGAGGAGGCCCAGGCCGAGGCCAGGGCGGCGCTGGAGAAGTACAACGCCCAGCTCGCCGAGGCCCGCACCGAGGCCAACGAGATCCGGGAGTCCGCGCGCGAGCAGGGCGCCTCGATCGTCGCGGAGATGCGCACCCAGGCCCAGGCCGAGGCAGCGCGCATCACCGAGTCGGCCAAGCGCCAGGTCGATGCCGAGCGTCAGCAGGCCGTCGTCTCGCTGCGCCAGGAGGTGGGCACCCTCTCGACCGACCTCGCGAGCAAGATCGTCGGGGAGTCGCTGAACGACGAGGTGCGCCAGAACGGCATCGTCGACCGGTTCCTCGCGGAGCTCGAGGCCGGCGAGGTCACGCCCGAGAAGGTCACCCCCGCGGGTCAGGACGCCTGATGCGCGGCTCGTCACGGGGTTCGGCCAAGGCTGCACAGGCGGCGCTCGACGCCGCCCTCGAAGGCGACCCGGCCTGGGACGACCTGGCCGAGGAGCTCTTCGCGGTCACCGGGGTGGTCGACGCCAACGCCTCGCTGCGCCGGGCCCTCGCCGACCCGTCGCGTGACGGGTCCGACAAGTCGGGCCTGGCCCGTGCGCTCTTCGGCGGCAAGATCGGTGCCACCACCACCGGCCTCGTCGCCGACGTCGCGGGCGAGCGCTGGTCGGCCGAGCGCGACCTCGGCGACATGCTCGAGAGCCTGGCCGTGCAGGCCCTGCTCGCCGCGGCCGAGCGCGAGCGCCGCATCGACCGGGTCGAGGACGAGCTGTTCCGCTTCGAGCGCATCGTCGCGGGCAACCCCGGTCTGCGAGACACCCTGTCCGCCCGCAACACCGACGGGTCCGGCAAGGCCACGCTGGTGCACGGCCTGCTCGAGGGCAAGGCCGCTCCGGAGACCGTCCGGCTGGTCGAGCAGGCGGTGCGCGTGCCTCGCGGCCGACGCCTCGACCGGGTCCTCGAGGAGTACCTCCGGCTCGCCGCGGTGCGCCGCGACGAGCTCACCGCGCTCATCACGGTCGCCGCGCCGCTCACCGAGCAGCAGCACGCCCGGCTGGCCAGCGCCCTCGAGGCGCACTACGGCAAGCCGGTCACCCTCCAGCTCGTCCAGGACCCCTCGGTCATGGGCGGCATCCGCGTCCAGGTCGGCGACGAGGTCGTCGACGGCACGATCCTGCGCCGTCTCGACGAGGCGCGCCGGCACGTCACCGGGGGCTGACCGGCATCCGGCCGCCCCTCGCGCGACCACCGAACTCCACACGCACCACCGACCACAGACTTCGGCCCCAGCGGGGGCCGGTGACCGAGGAGAAGATCAGAACATGACGGAGCTCTCGATCCGTCCGGACGAGATCCGGGACGCCCTGGACAGCTACGTGCGGTCCTACGAGCCCGGCGATGCCGCGCGCGAGGAGGTCGGCCGCGTCACCGACGCCGGCGACGGCATCGCGCACGTCGAGGGCCTGCCCTCGGCGATGACCAACGAGCTGCTCCAGTTCGAGGACGGCACCCTCGGCCTGGCGCTCAACCTCGACGTGCACGAGATCGGCGTGGTCATCCTCGGCGAGTTCTCCGCCATCGAGGAGGGCCAGGAGGTCAAGCGCACCGGCGAGGTGCTGTCGGTGCCGGTCGGCGACAACTTCCTCGGCCGCGTGGTCAACCCCCTCGGCACGCCGATCGACGGCCTGGGCGAGATCGCCAGCGAGGAGCGCCGTGCGCTCGAGCTGCAGGCGCCCACCGTCGTGCAGCGCAAGTCGGTGCACGAGCCGCTGCAGACCGGCCTGAAGGCCGTCGACGCGATGACGCCGATCGGCCGGGGCCAGCGACAGCTGATCATCGGTGACCGCCAGACCGGCAAGAGCACGGTCGCGGTCGACACGATCATCAACCAGAAGGAGTTCTGGGAGAGCGGCGACCCGGCCAAGCAGGTGCGCTGCATCTACGTGGCGATCGGCCAGAAGGGCTCGACCATCGCGGCCGTGCGCGGCACCCTCGAGGAGGCCGGCGCGATGGAGTACACCACCATCGTCGCCGCCCCGGCGTCCGACTCCGCCGGCTTCAAGTACCTCGCGCCCTACACCGGCTCGGCCATCGGCCAGCACTGGATGTACCAGGGCAAGCACGTGCTCATCGTGTTCGACGACCTGTCCAAGCAGGCCGAGGCCTACCGCTCGGTGTCGCTGCTGCTGCGCCGCCCGCCGGGCCGAGAGGCCTACCCGGGTGACGTCTTCTACCTGCACAGCCGGCTGCTCGAGCGCTGCGCGAAGCTGAACGACGAGCTCGGCGCGGGCTCGATGACCGGTCTGCCGATCATCGAGACCAAGGCGGGTGACGTCTCGGCGTACATCCCCACCAACGTCATCTCGATCACCGACGGCCAGATCTACCTGCAGGCCGACCTGTTCAACGCCAACGTGCGCCCGGCGATCGACGTGGGTGTCTCGGTGTCCCGCGTCGGCGGCGCCGCGCAGATCAAGGCGATGAAGTCGGTCGCCGGCCGGCTCAAGCTCGACCTCGCGCAGTACCGCGCCCTCGAGGCGTTCGCGATGTTCGCCTCCGACCTCGACCCGGCCTCGCGTGCCCAGCTCGCGAAGGGCGCTCGCCTCGTCGAGCTGCTCAAGCAGCGCCAGGCGTCGCCGATGCCCGTCGAGGAGCAGGTCGTCTCGATCTGGCTCGGCACCACCGGCAAGCTCGACGACGTGGCCGTCGAGGACATCCGCCGCTTCGAGGCCGACTTCCTCGACCACCTGCGCCGCAGCAGGAACGAGCTCCTCGCGGCCATCCGCGAGACCGGCAAGTTCGAGGAGGAGACCGAGCAGGCGCTGGAGTCCGAGGTCACCTCGTTCAAGCACAAGCTCTTCCAGGGCACGGGCGCCGACGGCATCCGCGCCAGCGAGCTGGAGGAGGACGACGCGGCCGCCAAGGCGCAGGAGTCCGAGCAGGAGCAGATCGTCAAGCAGAGGCGCTGACCGGCACCCAGCACCACGCACACCCCAGGAAGGCGGAAACCTATGGGAGCGCAGATCCGGGAGTACCGGAACCGCATCCGTGCCGTCAGCTCGACCAAGAAGATCACCCGGGCGATGGAGCTCATGGCCGCGGCCCGCGTCGTCAAGGCGCAGGAGGCGGTGCGTGAGTCCAGCCCCTACGCCCGTGCCCTGACCCGTGCGGTCTCGGCCGTCGCGACCTTCTCCAACGAGGAGCACCCGCTGACCTCGGAGAAGGAGGACGTGAAGCGCGCCGCGGTCGTCATCATCACCTCCGACCGCGGGCTGGCCGGTGCCTACAGCTCCTCGGTCATCAAGGAGAGCGAGCGCCTCGTCGCGGCCCTGCGCGAGGAGGGCAAGGAGGTCGTCCCCTACCTCATGGGCCGCAAGGTCATCGGCTTCTACCGGTTCCGCCACCGCGAGAGCGCGGCCGACTGGAGCGGCAACTCCGAGAAGCCCGAGTTCCAGACCGCCCGCGAGGTGGGCCAGCGGCTGGTCAGCGACTTCACCACTCCGGCGGAGGAGGGTGGCATCGACGAGGTGCACATCGTCTTCAGCCGGTTCGTGTCGATGGTGACCCAGGAGCCCGAGGTCATCCGGCTGCTGCCGCTCGAGGTCGTCGAGGGTGGCGAGGCCCCGGGGGCCGACGACCTGCTGCCGCTGTACTCGTTCGAACCCAGTGCCGAGCAGGTGCTCGACGCGCTGCTGCCGAAGTACGTCAACGCCCGGTTGTTCAACTGCATGCTCCAGGCCGCGGCCTCCGAGCTCGCCGCCCGCCAGCGGGCGATGAAGTCGGCCACGGACAACGCCGAGGAGCTCATCAAGAAGTACACCCGCCTGGCCAACCAGGCGCGTCAGGCCGAGATCACCCAAGAGATCAGCGAAATCGTCGGCGGCGCCAGCGCGCTGGCCGAGAGCAAGTGAGCGAGAGAGAGACCATGACTGCATCTGTCAGCGAGCGGAGCGAGACCCACGAGGTCGGCGGCGTCGGCCGCATCTCGCGCATCATCGGCCCGGTCGTCGACGTGGAGTTCCCCGTCGACGGCATGCCCGAGCAGTACAACCTGCTCACCACCGAGGTCGAGATCGGGGGAGTCAAGCGTCACCTCAACCTCGAGGTCGCGCAGCACATCGGCGACAACATGGTGCGCGCCATCTCCCTGCAGCCCACCGACGGCCTGGTTCGCGGTACCGCGGTGCAGGACACCGGCGGCCCGATCACCGTGCCGGTCGGGGACAACACCTTGGGCAAGGTCTTCAACACCACCGGTGAGGTCATGAACCTCGCCGAGGGCGAGACCTTCGAGGCCAAGGAGCGCTGGGGCATCCACCGCACCGCGCCGGCCTTCGACCAGCTGGAGTCCAAGACGCAGATGTTCGAGACCGGCATCAAGGTCATCGACCTGCTCACCCCCTACGTGCAGGGCGGCAAGATCGGCCTGTTCGGCGGTGCCGGTGTCGGCAAGACGGTGCTCATCCAGGAGATGATCGCCCGCGTCGCGCGCGACCACGGTGGTGTCTCGGTGTTCGCCGGTGTCGGCGAGCGCACCCGTGAGGGCAACGACCTGATGGTGGAGATGGAGGAGGCCGGCGTGCTCGGCCAGACCGCCCTCGTGTTCGGCCAGATGGACGAGCCGCCGGGCACCCGCCTGCGCGTGGCGCTGTCCGCGCTGACGATGGCGGAGTACTTCCGCGACGTGCAGGGCCAGGACGTGCTGCTGTTCATCGACAACATCTTCCGGTTCACCCAGGCCGGGTCCGAGGTCTCCACGCTGCTCGGCCGGATGCCGTCCGCCGTCGGCTACCAGCCGACCCTCGCCGACGAGATGGGCACCCTCCAGGAGCGGATCACCTCGACGCGTGGTCACTCGATCACCTCGATGCAGGCGATCTACGTGCCGGCCGACGACTACACCGACCCGGCCCCGGCGACCACGTTCGCGCACCTCGACGCCACCACCGAGCTCTCGCGCGAGATCGCCTCGCTCGGCATCTACCCGGCCGTCGACCCGCTCACCTCGACCAGCCGGATCCTCGACCGCCGGTACATCACCGAGGAGCACTACACGACGGCCCTGCGCGTCAAGGGGATCCTCCAGCGCAACAAGGAGCTGCAGGACATCATCGCGATCCTCGGCATCGACGAGCTCTCCGAGGAGGACAAGATCCTGGTCAACCGGGCGCGTCGCATCCAGCGGTTCCTGTCGCAGAACACCTACGTGGCCAAGCAGTTCACCGGCATCGAGGGCTCCACGGTGTCGCTGACCGACTCCGTCGAGGCCTTCACGAAGATCTGCGACGGCGACTACGACCACGTCGGTGAGCAGGCCTTCTACATGTGCGGTGGCCTCGACGACGTCGAGCGCCAGTGGGCCGAGATCCAGAAGAACCTCTGATGCCGCTCCAGGTCGAGATCGTGTCCGCCGACCGGAGGGTCTGGGAGGGTGAGGCGAGCCAGGTCAGCGCGCGCTCCATCGACGGTGACCTCGGCATCCTGCCCGGTCACACGCCCCTGCTGTGCGTGCTCGACGAGGGCGAGGTGCGGGTCAACGCCGACGGGTCGTGGCGCACGGCCGAGATCGACGGCGGGTTCCTCTCGGTCGACCACGACCGGGTGACGATCATCGCGGAGTCGGTCGACGCCAGCGGCATGGGCTCCTGACATCGAGGGCAGGGGACCGCTCGGATGACCGCGTTCGTGACGGCCGAGCTGGTCCTCGCCCTTGTCGTCGTGCTGGTCGCCGGCGCGCTCACCTTCGTGTGGGCGCGCCGGCGCTTCATCTCCGGCGACGGCCGCCCGGTCATGCTCTGCGCGCGGCGCCAGGGCGAGGCGGGCCGGTGGCGGCTGGGCCTGGCCCGGCTCAGCTCGGACCGCTTCGAGTGGTTCAGCATCGTCGGCCCCTCGCTGCGCGCCGAGGTGTCGTGGCAGCGCGGTGAGCTCGACTTCGGCACGGCGGTGCCGCTGGCCGACCCGATCCCCGGGCTCGCCGACCCGGTGTCGGTGCAGGGGCGCGCCGGCAGCCAGGCGTGCGAGTTCGCGTTCGTGCCTGCCGCCTACACCGCGGTGCGGGCCTGGCTGGAGTCCAGCCCCCCGGGCTTCAACGTCAACGTCGCCTGACGCCCCTCTCTCGACTTCGTGCGACGTGGCTGCGGTTGCGCAGGCCCGTCGCCTCGAAGACCGTAGGTAAAGTCGCACGAAGTCGATGACTTCAGGCGTCGGGGGCCTTCGGGGCCTGTTCGCGGCCGCCGCCGGGCGCCCACAGCACATCACCGCCGGGGAGGTTGGCGCAGCGGGCCAGCACGAAGAGCAGGTCGGAGAGGCGGTTGAGGTAGGTGGCGGTGACCGGGTTGACCCCGCCCTCGCCGCGCGCCTCGCCCGGCTCGGTGCCGTAGGCCTCGAGCGCGGCCCACACCGACCGTTCCGCGCGTCGCACCACGGTGAGGGCCAGGTGCAGGTGTGCCGCGCCTGGGGTGCCGCCGGGCAGGATGAACGAGCGCAGCTTCTCGAGCCGCTCGAGGTAGCGGTCGCAGTCGGTCTCGAGCTCGCCGACCCACTCCTCCTTGACCCGCAGCGGGGGGTACTCGTAGGAGCGCTGCAGCGGGGTGGACAGGTCGGCACCGATGTCGAACAGGTCGTTCTGCACTCGGGTGAGCACCACCCGCACGTCGTTGGGAAGGTCGCTGCAGGCGATGGCCAGGCCCAGGGCCGCATTGGCCTCGTTGGTGTCGGCGTAGGCGGCCAGCCGGGGATCGGTCTTGCGGGTGCGGCTCAGGTCGCCCAGCGACGTGCTCCCGTCGTCGCCGGTACGGGTGTAGATGCGGGTGAGGTTGACCATGGCACCAGCCTCGCAGACGCGCGAATCGACCTCGGCGCTGGCATGAAGGTGACATTGTCCATTCTTTGCCGTGTCTTTACCGAAAGGTGGGAGACGCGGAGGTGCCGCACTGGGTCTAATGGACCCACGACGACGGGAAGAGGGGGACACTGTGGCCGAGCGGGGGTATGCCATCGTGACGATCACCGAGCACCACGATGCCGGTGGCTGTCATGTGGCGCTTCGGGGACGCCTCGACGTGCGCACGGTCGCCGACCTGCGCCTGACGATGCATCGGCTGATCGGCGAGGGGAGCACGCCGGTGCTGCTCGACCTGGGGGAGGCCGTGGTGGGCGACGCCACCGGCTTCGGCTTCCTCGTCGAGTGCCAGCGACGGGCTCGACGCGCGGGGCGCCCGCTGCGGATCGTCGCCGCCGACGAGCGCACCCGGCGGCTACTGCGACGCGCCCGGCTGCACTCGATGCTCGGCGCCCTGCCCGCCACCGCCGGCGACGAGCCGGCGCTGGCCGGCGCGGCCGGCTGACCTCGCCCTGAGCCCGCGCCGACCTCGCGGCTCCTGGCTGGTGTGGGCACTCTCACCGCGCCGGTCGCTACCCGCACCACGGCACCGCGGCTAGCGTTCACCGCATGCCCGAGAGCCCCGACGCCACCCGCCCAGAGCGTGACCGCCCCTGGGTGATGCGGACCTACGCCGGCCACTCCAGCGCCGCCGCCAGCAACGCCCTCTACCGGCGCAACCTCGACAAGGGCCAGACCGGCCTGTCGGTCGCGTTCGACCTGCCGACCCAGACCGGCTACGACCCCGACCACGTGCTCGCCCGCGGCGAGGTGGGCAAGGTCGGTGTGCCGATCTCGCACATCGGCGACATGCGGGCCCTGTTCGCCGACATCCCGCTGGCACGGATGAACACCTCGATGACGATCAACGCCACCGCGATGTGGCTGCTCGCGCTCTACCAGGTGGCCGCCGAGGAGCAGGCCGAGGCGGCGGGCGAGGACCCGGCATCCGCGGTTCGGGCGCTGGCCGGCACGACGCAGAACGACATCATCAAGGAGTACCTCTCGCGCGGCACCTACGTCTTCGCGCCGGGGCCCTCGCTGCGGCTGATCACCGACATGGTGACCTACACGGTCACCGAGATCCCCAGGTGGAACCCGACCAACATCTGCAGCTACCACCTGCAGGAGGCCGGCGCGACACCGGTGCAGGAGATCGCCTACGCCATGTGCACCGCGATCGCGGTGCTGGATGCCGTGCGAGCCTCCGGCCAGGTGCCACAGGAGCGCTTCGGCGAGGTGGTCGCCCGCATCTCGTTCTTCGTCAATGCCGGGGTGCGCTTCGTCGAGGAGATGTGCAAGATGCGCGCCTTCGTGCAGCTCTGGGACGAGCTGACCCTCGAGCGCTACGGCGTCACCGACCCCAGGCAGCGGCGCTTCCGCTACGGCGTTCAGGTGAACTCGCTCGGGCTCACCGAGGCCCAGCCCGAGAACAACGTGCAGCGCATCGTTCTCGAGATGCTTGCCGTCACGATGAGCAAGGACGCGCGGGCGCGCGCGGTGCAGCTGCCCGCGTGGAACGAGGCGCTGGGCCTGCCCCGGCCGTGGGACCAGCAGTGGTCGCTGCGCATCCAGCAGGTGCTGGCCTACGAGAGCGACCTGCTCGAGTACGACGACCTGTTCGAGGGGTCGGTCGTGATCGCGGCCAAGGTCGCCGAGCTCGTCGAGGGAGCGCGGGCCGAGATCGAGCGGGTGCAGCAGATGGGGGGTGCCGTGCCGGCGGTCGAGGGTGGCTACATGAAGAGCGAGCTCGTGGCCTCGCACTCGCGCCGTCGCCAGCGGATCGAGGCCGGCGACGACGTCGTCGTCGGGGTCAACCGGTTCCAGACCACCGAGCCCAACCCGTTGACGGCCGACCTCGAGGCGGCGATCCAGGGCGTGGATGCCGGTGTCGAGGCCGCCGCGGTGGCCGCGGTGCGGCGCTGGCGCGAGGAGCGCGACGCCGACGCCGAGCGGCGCGAGCGCGCGGCATCCGCCCTGGCCCGCCTCGTCGCCGATGCGGGCACCGACACGAACCTGATGCCGGCGACCCTGGAGTGCGCCCGGGCGGGGCTGACCACGGGGGAGTGGGCCGGTGCCCTGCGGTCGGTGTTCGGTGAGTTCCGGGCCCCGACCGGCGTGAGCGGTGCGGTGGGTGTGGGCGCCGGGTCGGAGGCGCTGGCCGACGTGCGGGCGATGGTGAGCCGCACCAGCGACGAGCTCGGCGAGCGGCTGCGGCTGCTCGTGGGCAAGCCGGGGCTCGACGGGCACTCCAACGGTGCGGAGCAGATCGCCGTGCGGGCGCGCGACGCGGGCTTCGAGGTGGTCTACCAGGGCATCCGGCTCACACCCGAGCAGATCGTGGGAGCGGCGGTGGCCGAGGACGTGCACCTCGTCGGCATCTCGATCCTGTCCGGCTCGCACATGGAGCTCGTGCCCGAGGTGCTCGACCTGATGCGCGAGGCGGGTGCCGGCGACGTGCCGGTGATCGTCGGCGGCATCATCCCCGAGGCCGATGCGGTCAGGCTCAAGGCGCTGGGAGTGGCCGAGGTGTTCACGCCCAAGGACTTCGGGCTCAACGACATCATGGTGCGCTTCGTCGAGGTCATCCGGGCCTCGCGGGGGCTGGGTGCCGACGCGGCGGCGCCCGCCACGGTCTGAGCGGGGCGGGCGCCGGGCGGCCAGCGGCGTGCCGCGCGGGTCAGGCGTTGACGTCTGCCGACAGCGCGGCGTCGAGCTCGCGGGTGAACGCCGGGATGTCGTCGGGGTTGCGGCTGGTGATGAGGTTGTCGTCGACGACGACCTCACGGTCCTGCCAGGTGGCGCCGGCGTTGCGCAGGTCGGTCTGCAGGCTCGGCCACGAGGTGAGCGTGCGGCCGCGCACGACGTCGGCCTCGATGAGGGTCCACGGAGCGTGGCAGATCGCGGCGACCGGCTTGCCCGACTGCACGAACTGGCGCACGAACGCCACGGCGTCCTCGTCGGTGCGCAGGTTGTCGGGGTTGGCGACGCCGCCGGGCAGCACGAGGGCGGCGTAGTCGGCGACCTCGGCCGAGGCCACCGTGACGTCGACGTCGAAGGTGTCAGCCTTGTCGAGGTGGTTGAACGCCTGCACCTGACCGTCCTGGGTCGAGATGAGCACCGGCGTGGCGCCGGACTGCTCGACGGCCTCCCAGGGCCCGGTGAGCTCGACCTGCTCGATGCCCTCGGGGGCGACGAGGAAGGCGACCCTGCGCTGCTCGCTGGTGTTCGTCGTGGTGCTGGTGTCGGTCGTGCTGGTCATGAAGATGTCCTCTCTGTCCGACGGATGGAACGGGCCCCACCGGGGGGTGCCGGTGGGCCACAACCAGAGCCCTACCCGCGGCATTCCTCGGTATGCCGGGACGCCGCCGCTGTCGAAGGTGCGCGTAGCGTGCCGGGCATGGCCCTGCACTGCGCCGCCACCCTGGTGCTCGTGCCGGTGGGCGCGGTGCCGGACGATGCGGGTGGGCCCGGTGCGGTCATCGCATCCCGGCTCGGCGCCGAGGCCGACGTCGTGGACGAGCTACAGGCGCTCGCCGACCTGCACCGCGGCGAGCGGGTCGTCGTGCCGGTGACCCCCGACCAGCTGGCGGTCGCGCTCGGGCACCTCGGCCGCACGAGGCCGACCACGGATGCACCGCAAGCACCCGTGCTGCTCGACATCGGCGACGACGGCTGGAGGCTCGAGCCTGGCCCGCGGTGACCGGGGCTGAAGGTCGGTTGCTCCGGTGGCTGCTCGGGCCACGCGTGCCGTCTCTGGACATCGTGGACACTCGGCGGGTCTTGGCGGGGATCCGGGACCGGCCGATCAACGGGGGCTGGTTGGGGCGTCAGGGGAGGCGTGCGGTGGCCGAGTCGAGACGGCCCAGCTCGTCATGGTCCAGCTCGACGTCCGGAGCGAGCACGAGCTCGCCCAGCGGTGTCTGTGGAGGTGGCCGAGACCAAGAGTGCCGTGACCGTGGGCTGGTGCAGCATCCATGACAGGGCGACGGTGGCGGTGCCCACCTCGTGGTCGTGGGCGATCGTGGCGAGAGTGCCGAGGAGTGAGAGCCCCTCCGGTGTGATCATGGACCGCACCCCGGCGCCCCCGGGTCGTCCACGGGTGTCCGCCTCTGTCCGGTACTTGGCGACAGGAAGCCGCCGCCGAGTGCCCGGTAGGGAAGAACCGCCAGCTCGGCTCGGGTCGCCAGGGGAGCCAGCTCGTCCTCGAACGGCTGCCGGTGCACGAGGCTGTAGTGCGGTTGCAGAACCGACGGGGCGGTGAACCCGTTGGCCTGCGAGACGTCGATGTGGTCGGTGCCCAGCCGACGGAGCGAAGCTTCGACGGCGCCGTGCACGGCGGGCGCAGACAGCCCGTCGAACGGGGGGTGGTTGCCGCACTTCGTGGACACGACCAGCTGGTCGCGGTTTCCGCGCGTTCGCATCCACGCTCCCAGGATCGACTCCGAGGATCCGTCGGAGCAGGTGTCGGCCGTGTCGACGAGAACTCCGCCGGAGGTGGCGAAGGAGTCGAGGATCGAGTAGGACTCGTCGGCGTCGGTGATGCGGGCAAAGGTGTTCGTGCCCAGACCGATCGGCAGGGTCAGCCGACCCACGGGAGCTGCCCGACGGCAGGTGACCCCTTGTGCTTGGGCCGGATCGTGTTCGGTCATCTCGTTCCCTCCTGCTGAGTCGCGGCGAGCAGCAGCGAAACAGGTGCACCGGCAGCCACTGCCCCACCTGCTCTCACGCCTGTCGACCAGAGCGTAGCCTTGTGGGTACGTAACAGAACGGGTACATTCATCGAATGGACGCGGTGATGCAGGCCCTGGCCGACTCGAGTCGGCGCACGGTGCTGGGCATCCTGCGAGATCACCCGGCCACTGCCGGAGAGCTCGCGCAGGCCCTGCCCATCGCCCGACCGGGCGTCTCCCGACACCTTCGGGTGCTGCGCGAGGCCGGGCTGGTCGAGGTTCGTCGGGATGCGCAACGGCGCATCTACAGCCTGCGGCCGGACGCGCTCGCGGAGGTGGACGACTGGCTCGACGACTACCGCGCGCTGTGGCAGAACCGGTTGGGCGCCCTGCACACCGAGATCGCACGAGGAAGGAAAGCGAGACGATGAGGACGACGGCAACGATGCGGGTGGTCGACGAGACCCGAGGAGCGGTTCGGGTCGAGGACGTGTACGACACCGACCTCGACGACCTGTGGCGGGCATGCACCACACCGGAACGGCTGGCGCGATGGGTCGCCCAGGTGTCCGGGGATCTTCGGGAGGGCGGCACGGCGCACGCCGTGTTCACCAGCAGCTGGAACGGGCCGGTGCGGATCGACGTCTGCCAGGCTCCGCACCACCTGTTGCTCACCACGCAGCCCGGCACCGACGAGGAGGCGGAGATCGAAGCCTGGCTCACCCCGGAAGGGAGCGGCACCAGGCTGGTGGTCGAGGAGCGCGGCCTGCCGCTGCGCGCGCTGCACTTCTTCGGGGCCGGCTGGCAGGTCCACCTCGAGGACCTCGCCACCTCGCTGGCCACCGGCCGCAGCCCACACGTCGGGGGCTGGTCCGCGCAGGCCCCTGCCCTGGCCTGGCACCAACGCTGGACCGAGCTCACCCCCGAGTACCAGCAGCACCCCGTCAGCTGATGTCGGACCGTATCAGCCTCACCGGAACCACCGTCAACGCACCTGACGCCATCGCGTTGGCGCAGTTCTACGCGCAGATCACCGCCGGCTCCGCCACGGGAAGCCCGCGCTGGGCCGTGGTCAGGGGACCCAACGGCTTCATCTCGTTCCAGCAGGTGGACGACTTTCGGCGACCCACCTGGCCCGGCGCAGCGGTGCCGGCGCACCTGCACCTGGACTTCCTCGTCCATGACCGCGAGGCGACGGCGGCGCGGGTTCTTGCGGCAGGCGCCACTCGGCTCCACGTCCAGCCCAACGACGATCACTGCACGGTGTACGCGGACCCTGCTGGGCACCCGTTCTGCCTGTCGACCTGGGACCTTCGCAGGGATGGTGCGTTCGCAGGGGAGGAGGCGCCGTGACCGAGTACGTGGTCATGTTTCCGGCCGACCACGAGGAAGAGCGCACCAGGCGCACCCCGCAGGAGCGGCAGGAGATCTTCGACAAGGACTTCGAGTTCCACCGGCGCCTTCAGTCCCACGGTGGCAGCGTGACGGCGGGTCCGCCCTGGTGCCGAGCTCCCAGGCATGCACCGTGGAGCGCGCGCCGAGCGGTCGCGTGATCGTCAGAAGCGGTCCGCACCAGAACACCCCGGGCAGCCGTCGGGCTTCTTCGTGGTCTCCTGCGACGACCATCAAGCCCTGGTGGACGCCGCCCACGTGCTCACCGCGGCCCATCCGGTGGTGGAGATCCGAGCAGTACACCACTGCTGACCGAACCCGTGGCCGTGACCTGCGGCCCCGGGCCACCAGGTGAGCACCCGACGCGAGGAGGTCGCAGGGGTGGAGCGGACCGCCGACCGCGCGAGCCGGCGCGCTGGGCGCCGAGAACCTCGTCGGCCGGTCCCGGGACGCTCAGAAGAGGCGGTGCTCGCTGTTGTCGATGCCCTTGAGCGCGTCGTAGTCGAGCACGACGCAGCGGATGCCGCGGTCCTGGGCGAGGGTGCGCGCCTGCGGCTTGATCTGCTGGGCCGCGAAGACGCCGGCCACCGGTGCGAGGTGCGGGTCGCGGTTCATCAGCTCGAGGTAGCGGGTGAGCTGCTCGACGCCGTCGATGTCGCCGCGGCGCTTGATCTCGATGGCGACCGTGCCGCCGGAGGCGTCCTTGCACAGGATGTCGACCGGGCCGATGGGGGTCATGTACTCGCGGCGGGTGAGGGTCCAGCCCACGCCGAGGGTGGTGATGTGCTCGGCGAGCAGCTTCTGCAGGTGGGCCTCGACGCCGTCCTTGACCAGGCCCGGGTCGACGCCGAGCTCGTGGGCGCTGTCGTGGTGCACCTCGTGGATCCGCACCCGCAGCCGGTCCTCGGTCTTCGCGTGCTGCACGACCCACACGGCGGTCACACCCTCGGCCGCCTCGCCCTCGTCGGGTTCCACCTCGGCCATGGCGCACGGCGGCGACATCCAGTTCAGCGGCTTGTAGGACCCGCCGTCGGAGTGCACGAGCACCGAGCCGTCGGCCTTGACCAGGAGCAGCCGGGTCGCCAGCGGCAGGTGGGCGGTGAGCCGCCCGTCGTAGTCGACGCTGCAGGTCGCGATCACGAGGCGCACGGTCGACCACCCTACTGCCGCGGTGCGCGCATCCGTTGCCTGCCCGGGAGTCCGGGCGCACACTTTGGGTAGGAGCCGGTGCGCGGTCGTGGTAGAGGTGAGGCCAATGAGGGCAGCCCTGTGGACGGGGATCCTCGTCGTGCTGCCCGGGTTCTGGTTCCTGGCCCAGGGGGCCGCGCTGAACTGGTTCACCGGGGGCGATCCGCCCCGCCTGCTGCGTCCGCTCGCCCGGCGGGTCAGCCCGCGCGCCGAGCGCCTGCGGCTCTGGCGCCGTCGCGTGCTCGGACGCCCGGTGCCGCAGCCCCTGCCCCCGGTGCTCATCGGCCTCGAGCTGCGCCGGCTCGAGCTCGAGATCCGCCGCGTCGAGGAGGGCGACGCGCCGCACCAGGCCGCCCGGCTGCGGGCGGTGCTGGCGGCCTATGACCAGCTGCTGTTGCAGCTGTGCGAGCGGGTCGACGTCCCCACCCACGACGTCGGGCTCCCGCCACTGCACTCGCGCCAGCGGCTGACCCTGGAGGCCGAGCTGGTGGCCGCGGGCCACGACTGGTGAGCCGCGCAGGGGAAGGCGTCACGGCATCCGGGGTGGTGATGTCGGTCGCACCGCGCCTGGAGGTAAGGAGCGTCACGCCCTGGTGGTGTCGTGGGGCGAGCACCGCTCTGGAAGGATCTCGGCCATGACGCGTGACTTCACCAGTGTGGGTGTGATCGGACTCGGGACGATGGGCGCGGGGATCGTGGAGGTCTTCGCGCGCAACGGGATCGACGTGATCGCCGTCGAGGTCGACGAGGCCGGCATCGAGCGCGGCAAGGCCGTGCTCGCGGGCAGCACCGGCCGTGCCCTCTCTCGCGACAAGCTGACCCAGGACGAGCACGACGCGCTCCATGCGCGGGTCGCGTACACCACCGACGTGGCAGACCTGGCCGGCTGCCAGCTGGTGGTCGAGGCGGTGCCCGAGCAGCTCGACCTCAAGAAGGAGCTGTTCGGCAAGGTCGACGCCGTGGTCTCCCCGGATGCCGTGCTCGCCACCAACACCTCCTCGCTGCCGGTCACCGAGATCGCCGTCGCGACCTCGAACCCCAAGCGGGTGCTCGGCATGCACTTCTTCAACCCGGCCCCCGTGCAGCAGTTCGTCGAGGTGATCCGTACCGTCATCACCGCCGACGACGTGTTCGAGGACGTCAAGGCGCTCGCCGACCGGCTGGGCAAGAAGCCGGTGATCGTCGGCGACAAGGCGGGCTTCATCGCCAACGCGCTGCTCTTCGGCTACCTCAACCACGCGGTGTCGATGTACGAGAGCCGCTACGCCACCCGCGAGGACCTCGACGCGGCGATGCGCTTCGGCTGTGGCTACCCGATGGGCCCGCTGGCCCTGCTCGACCTGATCGGCCTCGACACGGCCTACGAGATCCTCGACACGATGTACCGGCAGGGCCGCGACCGGCTGCACGCGCCGAGCCCGATCATCAAGCAGATGGTCAGCGCCGGGCTGCTCGGCCGCAAGTCGGGCCGCGGCTTCTACACCTATGCGGAGCCGGGCTCGCCGCAGGTGGTGGCCGACGCCCACACCCCGTCGGGCGGCCCTCCTCCCGGGGTGGAGTTGCGGCCGGTGGCGTCGGTGGGCGTGGTCGGGTCGGGCACCATGGCGACCGGCATCGTCGAGGTGTTCGCCAAGGCCGGGTACGCCGTCACCTTCGTGGCCCGCTCCGGCGACAAGGTCGCCGGCGTCATCAGCGCGCTGGGTCGCAGCTGCGCCCGGGCGGTCGAGAAGGGCCGGATGGAGCAGGCGGCCGCCGACGCGCTGCTCGGCCGGGTCACCGGCGCGACCACCCGCGAGGCGCTCGCCGAGGTCGACCTCGTCGTCGAGGCGATCGCCGAGGACCTCGCCGTCAAGCAGGACCTCTTCCGCGACCTCGACCGGATCTGCCGGCCCGGCGCCATCCTCGCCACCACCACCTCGTCGCTGCCGATCATCGACTGCGCCAAGGTCACCTCGCGGCCGGCCGACGTCATCGGCATGCACTTCTTCAACCCCGCCGCCATCATGAAGCTGGTCGAGGTCGTGCACACCGTGTCGACCGCCCCCGACGTCACCGCCACGGTGCAGGACCTCTGCGCCAGGGTCGGCAAGGTGGCCGTCACCTGTGGCGACCGCTCGGGCTTCATCGTCAACGCGCTGCTCTTCCCGTACCTCAACGACGCCGTGCGGATGCTCGAGGCCAACTATGCCTCGGCCGACGACATCGACATCGCGATGAAGACCGGCTGTGGCCTGCCGATGGGGCCTTTCGAGCTGCTCGACGTCGTGGGGCTCGACGTGTCGCTGGCCATCGAGCGCGAGCTCTACACCGAGTTCCGTGAGCCGGGTTACGCGCCGGCACCGCTGCTCGAGCACCTGGTCACCGCCGGCTACCTGGGCCGCAAGACGGGGCGCGGGTTCCGCACCTACCCCTGACCGGCATCAGGGCAGGTCGAGTGTAGAGAACACGCCGCACCGGCTCGACTCCGGGCGGCGCGTTCTCTACTGTCGACCGTCGATAGGTTGGGCGGGTGAGCACGCCAGCACCCAGCACGCCGTCCGGCCGCACGTCCCTCCCGCAGCGGGCGCGGGTGGTGGTCATCGGCGGTGGGGTGATCGGCGCGTCGATCGCCTACCACCTGGCGCACCTCGGCGTCACCGACGTGCTCGTGCTCGAGCGCGACCGGCTCACCTCGGGCACCACCTGGCACGCCGCCGGGCTGATGACCTGCTTCGGCTCCACCAGCGAGACCAACACCGCGCTGCGCCTCTACAGCCGCGAGCTGTACGCGCGGCTCGAGGAGGAGACCGGCGTCGCGACCGGCTTCAAGCGGGTCGGGCTGATCGAGGCCGCGGCGGATGCCGACCGGCTGCACGAGTACCGCCGGGTCGCGGCGTTCCAGCGGCACATCGGCCTCGAGGTCGAGGAGATCGGCCCGAGGGAGATGGCCGACCTGTTCCCGCTGGCGCGCACCGACGACCTGCTCGCCGGCTTCCACGTGCCCGGCGACGGCAGGGTCAACCCGGTCGACCTCACGATGAGCCTGGCCCGCGGCGCCCGCAACCTCGGGGTGCGGGTGGCCGAGGGCGTGTCGGTGCAGCAGGTGGTCACCCGCCCGCGCGGGCTGGCCGAGGAGGTGGTCGGCGTGCGCACTGATGCCGGGGACGTCGAGTGCGAGCTCGTGGTCAACTGCGCCGGGATGTGGGCCCGCGAGCTCGCTGAGCGCAACGACGTGGTCGTGCCGAACCAGGCGGCCGAGCACTACTACCTCGTCACCGAGCCGATCGACGGGATGAGCCCGCAGGCCCCGATCTTCGAGGACCCCGCCGCCTACGGCTACTACCGCGAGGAGGGCGGCGGCATGATGGTCGGCCTGTTCGAGCCGCGGGCGGCCGCGTGGTCGGTCGACGGTATCCCGGCCGACTTCTCCTTCGGCGAGATCGCCCCCGACTGGGACCGGATGGGGCCGTTCGTCGAGCGTGCCATCTCGCGCGTGCCGGTGGTCGAGACGGTCGGCATCCGCGCCTTCTTCTGCGGGCCCGAGTCGTTCACCCCCGACCTCGCGCCGGCGGTCGGTGAGGCGCCCGGCATCCACGGGTACTTCGTCTGCGCCGGCCTGAACTCGGTGGGCATCCTCTCGGCCGGCGGGCTGGGCCGCGTGGTCGCGCAGTGGATGGTCGACGGGCGGCCCGACGTCGACGTCACCGGGGTCGACGTGGCCCGGTTCCGCGACTGGCAGCTGAACCCGCGGCACCGCGCGGAGCGCACCGCCGAGATCCTCGGCACCGTGTATGCCGCGCACACCCCGGGTATCGAGCTCGCCACTGCGCGAGGCGAGTTCCGCTCGCCGGTGCACGACCGGCTGGTGGCCGAAGGTGCTCGGCTGCGCGACGTCAGTGGGTGGGAGTCGGCCGCCTTCTACGCCGGGCGCGGCCAGGTGGCGCAGGCCGAGCCGGGCTGGGGGCACCAGCGCTGGTTCCAGCAGTGGGCCGCCGAGCACCGCGCCGTGCGCGAGGCCGTCGGCCTGATGGACATGTCGTTCATGGCGAAGCTGGCGGTGCGCGGCCCCGGTGCGGGTGCGGTGCTCGACCGGCTCAGCGCCGGGGCCGTCAACGGGGCCGACGGGGTGATCACCTACACCCAGTGGCTCGGCGACGACGGCGGCATCCTGGCCGACCTCACCGTGACCCGGCTGGCCCTGGACGACTTCCTCGTGGTCGTGTCCGACACCGCGCACGGCCGGGCGCTGGCCCTGCTGCGCCAGGCGGTGGGGGATGCCGCGGTGACGGTCGACGACGTGACCACCGACCTCGGGCTGCTCACCGTGCAGGGCCCGCTGTCCCGCGACACGCTGGCCGCGGCGGCACCGGGCGTCGACTGGTCGACGCAGGCCTTCCCGTTCCGTGCCGCCCGCGGGGTCACCCTCGCGGGGGTCGACGTGCTCGCCATCCGGATCACCTACCTGGGTGAGCTCGGCTGGGAGCTCTACGCCCCGGCCGAGCGCACCATCGAGGTGTGGGACGCGGTGCTCGCGGCGGGGGAGGCGCACGGCATCCGGCCGGTGGGGCTGCGCGCCCTGTCGAGCCTGCGGATGGAGAAGGGCTACCGCGACTACGGCCACGACATCGACAACACCGACGACGTGTATGCCGCCGGGCTGGGGTTCGCCGTGGCGCTCGACAAACCGGGCGGGTTCCGCGGCCGGGAGGCGACGCTGGCGGCCAAGGAGCGCGGCACGCCGCACCACCGGCTCGTGCAGGTGCTGCTGGAGGACCCCGAGCCCCTGCTGTTCCACGCCGAGCCGGTGCTTCGCGACGGTGTGGTCGTGGGCTCCCTGCGCTCGGCGTCGTACGGCTGGACCCTCGGCGGGGCCGTCGGCCTGGCCTTCGTCGGCGGCGACGCGCCGGTGACGCCTCAGTGGCTGGCCGACGGGGCCTGGGAGGTCGACGTGGCGGGCACGCGCCACACCGCGCGGGTGTCGCTGCGCCCGATGTACGACCCGACGAGCAGCAGGGTCACCGGCTGACGGCATCGGCCCCGGCCCGGGACGACCCGCGGGTTCGGTCACAATGGCCCCATGCCCCGTGCCAACCGTCGTCGTCGCGACCTCGAGGCGCGACCGCTGTCGGGCTCGGGAGAGGTGGCCACCGAGTCGTATGCCGGGAAGTCCTGGCACGTGCGGCGGCTCACCGGCGCCTCGTCGTCACGGGAGTACCGGTGCCCCGGGTGCCACCAGGGCATCGCGGTCGGCACCGCGCACGTCGTGGCGTGGCCCGCGCAGGGCGTGGGCGGCATCGACGAGCGCCGGCACTGGCACACCCGGTGCTGGGCCGCGCGGCACGGCGCCCGACCCTGACCTGACGGCACGCAGGCCGGCGCGCGGGCGCGCCCCGCAGGTGTGACCTTGCCAGCACTGTCGCCGAAGCCGGTGCACGGGGGCGGTCGAGGGCCGACGCTGTGGGTGCAGGGAGCCTCCGCGAGGGGGCCCATGCGACGTGTGAGGCGACGGTCGTGGCTGGGACCTGGACAGTACGGCTGGGGACACTCGGGGTGGGCATGGCCCTGGTGGTGGGGACGACCGCAGGCACGGCGAGCACCGCCCGCGCCGCGACCCCGAGCCCGCAGGTCCCGGTGGCCGCGGCGGCCACCGGCCGGGTGCTCGGTCCACCTCGGGAGGTGCGTGGCGCGCCGGTGGACCCGACCCCGCGCACTCTGGTGCAGCCGGACGGCACGAGCTTCCAGGCCGAGCAGCACGGTGACGCGGCACGCAGCTGGTGGACGGTCCGGGGGTCGACCATCGCCGAGGCGAGCGACGGGACGTGGCGGTTCGCCACCGGCCTCGACGCCGAAGGGCAGCCCGCGGCGGGCAGCGCCAAGGTCTCCGCCGCCGCCACCGCACCGGCCGCGTCACGCGGGCTCGCCCCGGAGCAGGATGCCGCCGCCGCACCGGTCGACCCGGCCGCGCCGGCCGCTGGCTTCGTCGGGGCTCAGAAGACGCTCGTCATCCTGGCCCAGTTCACTGACCAACACTCGGTGGGGACGGCGCCCGCCGACTGGAGCGCGCGCTTCTTCGGCGCCACCGACAGCGTGCGCTCCTTCTACTTGGGCGCGAGCTCGGGCCGGCTGGACCTCACCCCGGCCACGGAGGCATCCGGCCCCGCGAATGACGGGGTGATCGGGTGGGTCACCCTCCCGATCAAGCACCCGAACTACTACAACCAGCTCCAGAACGGGGCGTGGGACGTGACGGCCGGCGCCATCCGGGCCGCCGACCCGTTCATCGACTACGCGAGCTACGACACGAACGGCAACCACATCATCGAGCCGGCCGAGCTGCACCTCACCGTCATCGCTGCCGGCTACGAGGCCTCCTACGGGGGCACCAGCGCGTGTACGCCGACGGTGTGGGGGCACCGCTGGGCGATCAACACCGGTGCTCCCGTCGTGGACGGCATCACGGTGGGAAGCCGCGGCTACACCCAGTTCGGGGAGTCGCACTGCTTCTCGTCCAACCGCGCGGGTGCACACCAGGCGACCATCGGGATCATGGCGCACGAGTTCGGCCACGACCTGGGCTGGCCGGACCTCTACGACACCGACGGCAGCTCCCAGGGGGTCGGCGAGTGGAGCCTGATGGCGTCGGGCAGCTGGGGCACCAAGGCGGGCAGCAGCACCCAGGGTGACGCCCCCGTGCTTCCCGACGCGTGGAGCCGCTCGGTGCAGGGCTGGGTCACGCCGACCGAGGTCTCCGCGACGGCGGACCTCTACCTGCCGCAGGTGTCCACGACCGACACCATCTACCGGATGCTCGGCGACCCCAACGGCCCGGAGTACTCCACGACAGGAGTGGGTGAGTACTTCCTGGTCGAGAACCGCCAGAAGGCCGGCCTCGACACCGCCCTGCCGGGCTGCGGGCTGGTCGTCTACCACGTGCACGAGGGCCGCACCAGCAACGCGACCGACACCGACCGGCTCGTCGACGTCGTCGAGGCCGACGGCCTCGAGGGCCTGAACCACGCCAGCTACCGCGGTGGCCCCGGGGACGCGTGGCACGGCTTCAGCGACCACCGGGTTCTCACCAGCTCGACCGCACCCAGTACCCGGCTCACCAGCGCAGCGGCGACGACGGCGCGGATGACGGCGAAGGGTGCCTGCGCGGCCACGATGCCTGCCACCCTGACCGGTGCCTGGGCGGCCACGGCCACCGCCGGCAACGACGCCTTCGCGTCGGCGCAGCCGATCACGGGCAGTGCCGGCAGCGTCACCGGGTCGAACGGCACCGCGACCAAGGAGGCGGGCGAGCCCAGCCACGCCGGTGACCCCGGGGGCGCCTCGATCTGGTACCGGTGGACGGCCCCTGCGAACGGGACCCTGGCCCTGACCACGAGCGGCTCGGGGATCGACACCTTGCTGGGGCTCTACACCGGGTCGAGCGCCGCCGGCCTCACGACCGTGGCGTCCAACGACGACCATGGGGCACTGCTGACCAGCGGGATCGCGGCCCGCCCGGTGACCGCCGGGGTGACCTACCGGATCGCCGTCGACGGCTGGGGCGGTGGCCAGGCGCCCAGCGTGGGCGGGACCCGGCTCGAGTGGTCGTTCGCACCGACCGTCCCACCGGTGGACACCGCCGCGCCGGTACTGGCGGCGTTCGACTTCTCACCGGGCACCGTCGACGTGGACGCCGGCCCCGCCCAGGTCGTCGTGACGGCTCGGGTCACCGATGCCACCGGTGCCGTGGCCCCCAGGCTGGTGCTCTCGTCGGACAGCACCGCGCAGACGCTCGGTGCGGGCGCGATGACCCGCACGTCGGGAAGCGCCACGGACGGCACGTACCAGCGGACGGTCAGCATCCCGGCGACGGCCGCGACCGGGACGTGGACCGTGACGATCAACCCGCTGACCGACACCCTGGGCAACACGGAGGCGACGTCGCACGCCCATCCGCGCAGGCTCACCGTCACCGACGTCACGACGGCGAGCGAGGCGAGCGTCCCGGGTGCGCCGACGGGGGTGACGGCGGTGGCGCGCGACGGCTCGGCGCTGGTGTCCTGGTCCGCTCCGGCCAGTGATGGAGGCGCCGAGATCAGCCGGTACACGGCGACGGCCAGCCCTGGCGGGCGGACCTGCACCTCCACCGGGTCGAGCTGCACCGTCCCGGGCCTGACCAACGGCACCGCGTACACGGTCACGGTGAGGGCGACCAACAGCGTCGGAACCGGTCCGGCGTCGGCGCCGGCCGGGCCCGTGACGCCGACCTTCGTCCCGAACGGGGCGGGGTTCACGGCGGTGTCGCCGAGGCGGGTGCTGGACACGCGCACGGGGGTGGGTGCGCCGCGGGCGAAGGTGGGTCCCAGGGGCACGGTGAGCCTGAGCGTGCCGGGGCTGCCGGCCGGGGTGACGGCGGTGACGATGAACGTGACGGCGACGCGGCCGACGTCGGCGAGCTACCTGACCGTGTACCCCGGTGGCACGACCCGGCCGGAGGCGTCGAACCTGAACGTGGTGGCCGGGCAGACGGTGCCGAACCTGGTGACGGTGGCGGTGGGTGCCGGGAACCGGGTGAACCTGTACAACGCCTCGGGCACGATCGACCTGGTCGCGGACCTGGCGGGGTACTTCACCCGGGATGCCGGGGCGGGGTTCACGGCGGTGTCGCCGAGGCGGGTGCTGGACACGCGCACGGGGGTGGGTGCGCCGCGGGCGAAGGTGGGTCCCAGGGGCACGGTGAGCCTGAGCGTGCCGGGGCTGCCGGCCGGGGTGACGGCGGTGACGATGAACGTGACGGCGACGCGGCCGACGTCGGCGAGCTACCTGACCGTGTACCCCGGTGGCACGACCCGGCCGGAGGCGTCGAACCTGAACGTGGTGGCCGGGCAGACGGTGCCGAACCTGGTGACGGTGGCGGTGGGTGCCGGGAACCGGGTGAACCTGTACAACGCCTCGGGCACGATCGACCTGGTCGCGGACCTGGCGGGGTACTTCACCCGGGATGCCGGGGCGGGGTTCACGGCGGTGTCGCCGAGGCGGGTGCTGGACACGCGCACGGGGGTGGGTGCGCCGCGGGCGAAGGTGGGTCCCAGGGGCACGGTGAGCCTGAGCGTGCCGGGGCTGCCGGCCGGGGTGACGGCGGTGACGATGAACGTGACGGCGACGCGGCCGACGTCGGCGAGCTACCTGACCGTGTACCCCGGTGGCACGACCCGGCCGGAGGCGTCGAACCTGAACGTGGTGGCCGGGCAGACGGTGCCGAACCTGGTGACGGTGGCGGTGGGTGCCGGGAACCGGGTGAACCTGTACAACGCCTCGGGCACGATCGACCTGGTCGCGGACCTGGCGGGGTACTACACCGGCTGAGGGGCGCCCGAACGCCCCTCGTTCTCCCAGCCGTGCCCGGTTCGTCGTCTGCTGCACGTGGGTCGGTGCGCGGCATCCGGACGCCCGCGTGGGCCCCACCGGACCGGGTCAGGCGCGGCCTTGGCGCGGCACGAGCACCTCCTCGTAGAGCAGCAGCAGCCCGGCGGCGACCGGGATGGCGAGCAGGGCGCCGAGCACACCGAGCAGGGCCCCGCCGACCAGGGCCGCGACGATCGTCACCGGCCCGGGGACCGAGACCGTGCGCTGCATGACGCGGGGGGCCACGACGTAGTTCTCGAGCTGCTGGTAGACGATGTAGTAGACGAGCACGATGAGCGCCTTCCTCGGCTCGTCGAAGGAGGCCACGACGACCACGACGGCGGCACCGAGCGTGGCACCGATCATCGGGATCAGCCCCAGCAGCCCGACGGTCACGGCCAGCACCGCGGCGTAGGGGATGCCGACGATGCGCATCATCACGTAGGACAGCAGCGCGTTCAGGGTGGCGATGGCGGTCTGGCCGATCGCGTACGACCCGACCCGGCGGAAGATCTCCTCGGACAGCGACTCGACGCGCCGGCGCCTGCTGGCCGGCACGACGGCGTACGCGGCGCTCTTGACCCGGGGCAGCGAGGAGAGGAAGTACAAGGTGAGCACCAGCACGGTGAACACCTGGAAGACCCCGTTGAGCACGGCCCGCCCCGCTCCGAGGATGCCGCCGAGAACCCCCTCGAGGAACTGCTGGTCGGTCATCCGCGCCTGCAGCTCCGCCCGGACCTTGTCGATGACGTCGTAGTTGCGGTCGATCTCGCGAACCCAGCTGCTGCCGAGGAGGTCCTCGACGTAGCCGGGGGCCTGCTGGGCGAGGTCGGTGCCCTCGACGATGACCGGCGGGATGACGAGGAAGCCGATGAGCACGAAGACGACGAGCAGGCCGGTGAAGACCACGGCGACGGACCCGGACCGGCGCACCCCGCGCTCGACGAGGGCGTCGACGACCGGGTTGAGGGCCAGGGCAAGGAACATCGAGACGAGCAGCAGGGTCAGGGTCGTCGTGAGCCGGCCGACCATCTGCCACAGGCCGATCGCGAGCAGCGCCCCGGTGGCGCCGAAGAAGCCCAGGTAGAACGGTGAGTGCCGGTTGAGGGGGAGTCCGACCACGCCGTAGCCGGAGCCCCGACCCGAGCGCGCCTCGGCGGCGGCTGGGCCGGCGTCCGACGCGGTGCGGGCCCGGGCCCCGGCCGGCGCGCCACCGCCGGCCGGCGCCGAGGGGTCGGGTCCGGCATCCACGGGGGTCACGGCCCCGAGCGGCTCGGAGTCGGCCGCGAGGTCGTCGTGCACCAGGGCGGCGATCCGGTTGCTCTGCTCGAGGGCGCTGAGTTGGCGGCGCCGGTAGTCGATCCACCGGGTCACCGGGCTCCACAGCCTGGACGTCTTCACGCGCCACCTCCCCGGCACACCCTACTGGCGGCCCGGGGTGCCCCCTCGGACACCGGTTCAGGCGTCGCGGAACCGGTTGATGGCCTCCTCGAACCGGGCGCGTTTGTCGGGGTCGGTCACCCCGAGGCCCTCCTGCGGCGACAGCGTGAGCACGCCGACCTTGCCCTGGTGCAGGTTGCGGTGCACGTCGAGAGCCGCCGTGCCGACGTCCTCGAGGGCGTAGGTGCGGCTCAGGGTCGGATGGATGAGGCCGCGGTCGACGAGCTCGTTGGCCTCCCACGCCTCGCGGTAGTTCGCGAAGTGCGAGCTGACGATGCGCTTGAGGTTCATCCAGAGGTAGCGGTTGTCGTACTCGTGCATGTAGCCCGACGTCGAGGCGCAGGTGACGATGGTGCCGCCCTTGCGGGCCACGTAGACGCTGGCGCCGAAGGTCTCGCGGCCGGGGTGCTCGAAGACGATGTCGACGTCGTGGCCACCGGTGAGCTCGCGGATCTTCTTGCCCAGGCGCTGCCACTCCTTGGGGTCCTGCGCGGTGCCCTCGGCGTTCCAGAACCGGTAGCCCTCGGCGGAGCGGTCGATGATCAGCTCGGCGCCCATCGCCCGGCAGATCGCGGCCTTCTCGGGGGAGGAGACCACGCAGATGGGGGTGGCGCCGCCGGCCAGGGCCATCTGGGTGGCGTACGAGCCCAGGCCGCCGGAGGCGCCCCAGATCAGCACCCGGTCGCCGAGCTTCATGTGGGCGCCGTTCTTGGAGATCAGCTGGCGGTAGGCCGTGGAGTTGACCAGTCCCGGTGCGGCGGCCTCCTCCCAGGACAGGTGGGTCGGCTTGGGCATCAGCTGGTTGGCCTTGACGATCGCCAGCTCGGCCAGGCCTCCGAAGTTGGTCTCGAAGCCCCAGATCCGCTGCTGCGGGTCCATCATCGTGTCGTCGTGGCCCTCGGCGTCCTCGAGCTCGACGCTCAGGCAGTGCGCGACGACCTCGGTGCCGGGCTTCCACTTGGTGACCCCGGGGCCGGTGCGCAGCACCACGCCGGCGAGGTCGGACCCGACCACGTGGTAGGGCAGGTCGTGGCGCTTCGCGAACTCCGAGGTGCGCCCGTAGCGCTCGAGGAAGGAGAAGGTCGACACCGGCTCGAAGATCGAGGTCCACACGGTGTTGTAGTTGATCGCGCTGGCCATCACGGCGACGAGCGCCTCACCGGGGGCGAGCTCGGGGGTCGGCACCTGCTCGACGTGCAGCGACCGGCGCGGGTCCTTGTCGCGGGTCGCCACCCCGGCGAACATCTCGACCTCGTCCTTGTGCACCGTCGCGGCACGGTAGGTGGGCGGGACGTCGATCTCGGCATACGTCTGCGTGCTGCGGTCCCCGGAGAGGATGGCCTCGCGGATCTGGTCCATGCGGTCGTGCTCCTTCGGCGGTGAGGGCGTGTTCGATCGGCGGTGGCGAGCCCGCCCGGCGAACCTAGTCTCCTCGCCCCGGCGGGACGGGGCCCTATGACGGCCCTCACGGCGTGATCCGGCTCACGGCCGGCCGGGGCGGCGGTCAGGCGGGCGGCATACAGTTCCGTCGTGGCCCCCACCCCCCTCTCGCGCCGGAAGCTGGTGCTCGGTACGGGTGGCGTGCTCACCTACGGGGCGCTCGCGTGGTGGAGCATCGAGTACCGCATCAAGCGCGCCGAGGTGCCCCTGTACAGCGAGACGGTGGCCTTCTCCTCGCCCGGCGTGCGCGAGCTGGTGCCCACCGGCCACCCGGATGCCGTCGTGCCCGGCACCCGGGTGCTCGCCGACCGGCCGCTGAGCACCATGCTGGTGGAGGACGAGCAGGCGTGGGTGGAGGGCTGCGCGCCCTGGGTGCGCCGCGGGCTCGACGGCGGTGACGACGTGCTGCGCTCGGCGCTGCTGGACCTGCGGGCCCTGTCGGTGGGGCTGCCGGCGTGCGTGGCGGGGTGGAGCGAGCGGTGGCGGTACGCGTGGCCGCGCGACGTGTCCTTCGTGGCCACCGCGCTGGCCCGCACGGGGCACCCCGAGCACGCGGCCGAGCAGCTGGCCTTCCTGCAGGAGGTACAGCGCCACGACGGCTGGTTCGAGGCGCGCTACGACCTGCACACGCGCCGCACTCCCGACGACCGGGTGGCGCAGCTCGACGGGTCCGCGTGGTCGGTGTGGGGCGCCCACCAGCTCGCACTCGCCGCTCCCGACCGGGCGGCCGAGCTGTTGGCCCCGCTGCGGCCGATGTTCCTGCTGAGCACGCAGCGGCTGCTCGCCTCGCTCGACGCGGACACCCGGCTGCCGATGGCGTCGTCCGACTACTGGGAGCTCGTCGAGCGGTCCGTCACCCTCGGCACGGCGGCGTCGGTGCTCGCCGGGCTGCGCAGCGCCACCGCGGTGCTGCCGCTGGTCGGTGAGACCGGGCTCGCCGAACGCACCCATGCCGCTGCCGAATCGCTCGGCACCCAGGTGCACGCGCAGTTCGGCGCCAAGGGCTACCCGCGGCTGCTCGACGACCCGGCGGCCGATGCCGCGGTCACCTTCCTCGCCGCGCCGATCGGCGTACCGGGACCGGTCGACGACGCGGTGCTGCACGCCATGGGTCGTGCGCAGAACGCCATGGCCCGCCCCGCCGGCGGGGTCTCGCCCGGGGTGCAGTGGAAGGACGACGGCATCAGCTGGACTCCCGAGACGGCGCTGTTCGCCGCCGCCTGGGCGGCCAGTGGCGAGCGCGCCCGTGCCGAGGCCCTTCTCGGCTGGCTCGGCGAGCACCGCACCGACGCCGGGTCCTTTCCCGAGAAGGTGCTCTTCGACGGCCGCCCGGCCGCCGTGGCGCCGCTGGCCTGGACGGCCGCGCTGGTCGTCATCGCCCGTCACGAGCTGGTGCACGCGTGAGGCGGTGGTCCTGGCTCGGGGCGCTGCTCGTGCTCGGCCTGCTCCTCGGCCTGCCGTCGGCGGGCGCCAGCACGACCGGGGCCACCACCGCGGATGCCGCCGGGTCGCCCCGGTGGGTGGTGGTCGGGGCGCCGGGGCTGGCGTGGTCCGACGTCGACGGAGGGAACCTCCCGACGCTGCGGGAGCTGGCGTCCACAGGCGCCCTCGGCGCGATGACGGTGCGGGCCGTGCGCAGCCGCTCGTGCGCCGTCGACGGCTGGCTGACCCTGTCGGCCGGCCGACGGGCCGCCGACGTCGAGGGTCCCTGCCGTGCGCCCCTGCCGGTCACCGGCGACCGCGTGCCGCGCTGGGAGGAGTACCTGGCGGCCGCGGCGGCGGACTCGTACGACGCCTCGCCGGGCACGCTCGGGGCCGGGGTGACGGCATCCGGCGCCTGCGTCGAGACGGTCGGACCGGGCGCGGCGATCGCCGGGGCCGAGCCCGACGGCGTCGTGGCGACCTACCGGGCGACGCTGCCGACGTCGTTCCAGTGCCCGGTGGTGATCGTCGACGGTGGCACGCTGCCGCCGTCCGGACCTTCCCGAGCCGCGGCCCTCCAGCAGCTCGACGCGCTGGTCGCGCGGGTGCGTGCGGTGGATCCCGGGGCCGACGTGGTGGTGGCCGGCGTCGGCGACGGGCCGTCGGCCGTGCGACCGCGGGCGGTGGTCGCCGCCGGGCCGTCGTACCCGCGCGGCCTGCTCACCTCGACCTCGACCCGGCAGCCGGGGGTGGTGCAGCTGCAGGACCTCACGGCGACCGCACTGACCCGCGTCGGTGCGCCCGACGTCGAGGTGACCGGACGACCCCTGACCGTCGCGCCGAGCACCGGCTCGCCGGCCGCCCTGCTCGCGGGACGGGTCGGCTTCGAGATCCGCGCCGCGACCCTGCGGGTGGTGAGCCCCCAGGTGACCGGGTGGCTGGCCGCGGCGTTCGCGGCGTGGGCGCTGGCCGTCGTGGTGCTCTGGTGGCGCCGGGGGAGCCCGGCGGCTGCCCTGCCGGGCGCGCTGCGCGTCGCCGGCGTGGCGGTGGCCACCGTCCCGGTCTCGACGTTCCTGGCCAACCTCGTGCCGTGGTGGTGGGCGGGGGCGCCCTCCGTCGCCTTCGGTGGTGCGCTGGCAGCGGTCGTCGTCCTGCTCACGGCGGCCGCGTGGTGGGCCGGGCGGTGGCAGGTGCTCGGTGCGCTGCGGTGCGTCGCCGTGGTCACCCTGCTCGTGCTCGCCGGCGACGTGGTCACCGGGTCGGGGCTGCAGCTGGGGTCGGTGTTCGGCCAGAACCCGGTCGTCGGCGGGCGGTTCTACGGGCTGGGCAACACCAGCTTCGCGCTCTACGGGCTGGCCGTGCTCGTCGTCGTGGGCTGGGTCGCCGCGGTGGGTCGGTCGCGCCGCGGGTCGGCCCTCCTGGCGCTCGTCGTGCTCGCCGCGGCGCTGGCCATCGAGGCGCTGCCCTCGCTCGGGGCCGACTTCGGGGGCCCACCGGGGCTGCTGCTCGGCGGCCTGCTCGTCGTCGCCACGACGGCCGGGGTGCGGCTGACCTGGCGCCGCGTGCTGGCTGCTGTCGTGGGGGCGGGTGCGCTGGTGGCGCTCGTGGCCGGGGCCGACTGGCTCCGGCCGGCCGGCTCACGCACCCACCTCGGCGACTTCGTCGAGTCGGTGGTCTCGGGGGAGGCCGGAGCCGTGGTGGGGCGCAAGCTGTCCCAGAACCTAGCCAACCTCGGCTCAGGGCCCCTGCTCGCGATCGCCGTGGCGACCGTGGTGCTCGTGCTCGCGGCCCGGCGCAGCCGGTGGCGGCCGGTGCCCGACGGCGTCGTGGTGCTGCAGGGGGCGGTGGTGATGGGCGCGGTGGCCTTCGTCGCCAACGACTCCGGGCTCGTCATCCCGGCCTTCGTGGCGCTGGTGCTGGCGCCGCTGCTGGTGGCCGCGGACGTGGCCGGGAGGGGAGGCTCCGCGTGATCACCGTGGCGGCGCGCAAGCTGCGGCGTCAGTGCGCCGGGTCGGCCGCCGGCTCGACGAGCTCGACGAGGATGCCGCGCGCGTCCTTGGGGTGGATGAAGTTCACCCGCGAGCTGCTCGTGCCCCGCCTGGCCTCGGGGAAGAGCAGGCGCATCCCGCGCTCGCGCAGGGTGGCGCTCACGGCGTCGAGGTCGGCGACCCGGTAGGCGAGCTGCTGGATGCCGGGTCCGCTGCGGTCGAGGAACTTCGCGATCGTCGACTCGGGGGTGAGCGGCGCGAGCAGCTGGATGCACGAGCCGGAGTCGCCGACGGCCATCATCGCCTCGCGCACGCCCTGCTCCTCGTTGGTCTCCTCGTGCAGCAGCCGCATGCCGTAGGTCGACTCGTAGAAGGCGATCGCGTCGTCGAGGTCGGGCACGGCGACGCCGACGTGGTCGATGGCGGTGAACAGGTCGGTCGGCAGGGCAGTCATGGCGCCAAGCCTAGGAGCGCGGGCGGAACCGGGCGACCCGCGGGTGGTGAGGGTCACCGGCCTGCAGGGGTGGCATCGAGCGCGCCCGTGACTAGAGTCGGGGAGATTCCCCGAACTCGATCCTGGAGGGCCAGCCATGTCCACCGACCCCACCGTCATCGTCGCCGGCGCCCGCACCCCGATGGGCCGGATGAGCGGCTCGCTGAAGGGATTCAGCGGATCCGACCTCGGCGGCTTCGCCATCAAGGGCGCCCTCGAGAAGGCCGGCGTGCCCCCCGAGGACGTCGACTACGTCATCATGGGCCAGGTGCTCACCGCGGGCGAGGGCCAGATCCCGGCCCGCCAGGCCGCCGCGAAGGCCGGCATCCCGATGACCGTCCCGGCGCTCACCGTCAACAAGGTGTGCCTGAGCGGCATCGACGCGATCGCGCTCGCCGACCAGCTGATCCGCGCCGGAGAGTTCGAGGTCGTGGTCGCGGGTGGCCAGGAGTCGATGACCAATGCCCCCCACCTGCTCGAGAAGAGCCGCGACGGGTTCAAGTACGGCGACGTCGTGATGCACGACCACATGGCGCAGGACGGCCTCTGGGACGCCTTCACCGACCAGGCGATGGGCCTGCTCACCGAGGCGGCCAACACCGGCGACCTCGCGTTCACCCGCGAGGAGCAGGACGCCTTCTCGGCCCGCAGCCACCAGCTCGCCGCGCGCGCCTGGAAGGACGGCCTGTTCGACGACGAGGTCGTCACGGTCACCATCCCGCAGCGCAAGGGCGACGCCCTCGAGTTCCGCACCGACGAGGGCATCCGTGCCGACACCACCACCGAGTCGCTCGGTCGCCTGCGCCCCGCGTTCAGCAAGGACGGCACCATCACGGCCGGCTCGGCGTCGCAGATCTCCGACGGCGCCGCCGCCGTGGTCGTCATGAAGAAGTCGCGCGCCGAGTCGCTCGGCCTCACCTGGCTCGCCGAGATCGGCGCCCACGGCGTCGTCGCCGGCCCCGACTCCACGCTGCAGAGCCAGCCGGCGCGCGCCATCGCCAAGGCGTGCGAGCGCGAGGGCATCGCCCCCACCGACCTCGACCTGGTCGAGATCAACGAGGCGTTCGCCGCGGTCGGGCTGGCCTCCACCAAGGAGCTCGGCCTCGACGGCGACAAGGTCAACGTCAACGGCGGTGCCATCGCCCTCGGCCACCCGGTCGGCATGTCCGGCGCCCGCATCGTGGTGCACCTGGCGCTCGAGCTGCAGCGCCGCGGCGGCGGGGTCGGCGCTGCCGCGCTCTGCGGCGGCGGCGGTCAGGGCGACGCCCTCGTCGTCAGGGTTCCGGCGCAGGGCTGACCGGGCACCCCGATCGGGCCGCGCTCCGTCGACGTCCCCTCTCTCGTCACCTCGGCGAGGGAGGGGCGTCCGCGTGCGGTGGCGCGGCTGATCTCGCTCGTCGAGGACGGACACCCGGCACTGCGCGAGGTGATGGCGCTGCTCGCACCGGATGCCGGTCGGGCCCACGTCGTCGGCCTCACCGGTGCCCCGGGCGTGGGCAAGTCGACGACCACCAACGCGCTGGTGGCGGCCCACCGGGCGGCCGGGCACCGGGTGGGGGTGCTCGCGGTCGACCCGTCGTCGCCGTTCTCCGGTGGTGCGCTGCTCGGTGACCGCATCCGGATGTCGGACCATGCCGCCGACCCCGACGTCTTCATCCGCTCGATGGCCTCGCGCGGGCACCTCGGCGGGCTCTCCTGGGCGGCGCCACAGGCCCTGCGGGTGCTCGACGCCGCCGGCTGCGACGTCGTGCTGCTCGAGACGGTCGGGGTGGGGCAGTCCGAGGTCGAGGTGGCCGGCACGGCCGACACCACTGTGGTGCTCCTGGCGCCGGGCATGGGCGACGGCATCCAGGCGGCGAAGGCCGGCATCCTCGAGGTGGCGGACGTGCTGGTGGTGAACAAGGCCGACCGCGAGGGCGCGGACCGCACGGTGCGCGACCTGCGGCACGCGGTGCAGCTCGGGGCCGGGGCGGACCCGGGGGGCTGGAGGGTTCCGGTGGTGCGCACCGTCGCCACCGACGGACGGGGCACCGACGAGCTGCTGGCGGCGATCGGGTCCCACCGCGCCTGGCTGGGCACCGAGGGGCTGCGCGCCCGCCGCGCCCGCCGGGCGGCCCGGGAGATCGAGGGGCTGGCCCTGGAGGCGCTACGGGCCCGGGTGGGCGGGCTGCCCGGCGACAGCCGCCTCGAGGCGCTCGCCGACGACGTCGTCGCCGGGCGCACCGACCCCTACGCCGCTGCCGACCACCTCGTCGGTGCGCTCACGACGGGGGGCCGGGGCGGGTCGAGGTGAAACCGGTCAGTCCGGGCCGACCGCCATCGGCTCGACCGGGCTGAGGTCGACCGAGCCGGCCTCGGGAAGCTCCTCGCCCTCGAGCGGGATCGCCGACGGGACTCCGGCCGTGATCCGGCTGCCGTCGGCGCGCGTCCCGCCGGTCTGCGGACGGTTGCCGAGCATGCCGGGGGTGCGCGGGCCGTGCCCGTCGAGCTCGATGACGACCCGCTCCCGCTCGTCGACGGCATACCTCGTGCCGCGTACGTCGACCGGCACCGGGAGCTCGCCGGCCTCGACGTCGAACGACAGCGCCGTCGGGGTCAGGGTCACCCGCAACCGGGTGCCGCGCCACGTGACCCGGAAGGTGAGCGACCTCCAGCCGTCGGGGAGGCGCGGGTCGAAGGACAGCCGTCCCTCGTGGTCGCGCATCCCGCCGAACCCGTTGACCAGCGCCGACCACACCCCACCGGTCGACGCGACGTGCAGCCCGTCGACGGTGTTGTCGTGCTGGTTCGCGAGGTCGACGTACAGGGCGTCGAGGAAGTAGGCGTGGGCCACCTCGTGGTAGCCGACCTCGGCCGCGATGATCGACTGCACGACCGCCGACAGCGTCGAGTCGCCCGTGGTGATCGGGTCGTAGTACTCGAAGTCGAGCCGCTTCTCCCGGGCGGTGAAGCGGTTGCCCTGCAGGAACAGCGCGAGCACGACGTCGGCCTGCTTGAGCACCTGGAACCGGTAGATCACCAGCGGGTGGTAGTGCAGCAGGAGCGGCCGCAGCTCCTCGGGGGTGCGGCTGAGGTCCCAGACCTCCCGGTCGAGGAAGAAGTCGTCCTGCGGGTGGATCTGCATGCCCTCGTCGAAGGGGATGTGCATGCCGGCCGCGCAGGCAGCCCACTCGGTGACCTCGTCGTCGCTGAGCTGCAGCTTCTGGGCGATCCGGGCGTACTCGTCGGGCTCCTGCTCGCGCGCCCACTGCACCCACTGCACGGCCTGCTCGAGGTTGTAGCGGGCCATGACGTTGGTGAACAGGTTGTTGTTGACGACGGTCGTGTACTCGTCGGGCCCGGTGACGCCGTGGATGTGGAAGGAGCGCTCGCCGTTGCTGCGCCAGAACCCGAGGTCGGCGTAGAGCCGGGCGGTCTCGACCAGGATGGCCAGCCCGTCGCGCACCAGGAAGCCCACGTCGCCGGTGGCGTTGACGTACTGCACGAGGGCGTGCACGACGTCGGCGTCGATGTGCACCTGCGCGGTGCCGGCGGCGTAGTAGGCCGAGGCCTCCTCGCCGTTGATGGTGCGCCACGGGAACAGCGCCCCGCGCTGGCTCAGCTCGCGGGCCCGGTCGCGCGCGGCCGGCAGCATCTGGCTGCGGAAGTGCATGAGGTTGCGGGCCAGGTCGGGGCGCGTGTAGCTGAGGAAGGGGACGACGTAGACCTCGCAGTCCCAGAAGTAGTGACCCTCGTAGCCGGAGCCGGTGACGCCCTTGGCCGCGACGCCGTGCCCGTCGGCCCGGCCCGTGGCCTGGGCCAGCGTGAACAGGTTGAACCGGATGGCCTGCTGGATGGCGGCGTGGTGCGGGCCGTCCGAGGCGACCTCGACGTCGCTGGCTACCCAGAACGCGCCGAACCAGCCGCGCTGCTCCGCCAGCCAGTGGTCGAGGTCGTAGCGGGCAGTGCGGTCCAGGGTGCGCCGGCAGCGGTCGGACAGCTCGCGCACGGGCAGCCCGCGCGAGGTGTGGTACGCCACCGCCTTCTCGATCCGCAGCGTGCTGCCCTCACGGGCGTCGATGCGGAAGACCATCTTGGTCAGGTCCGGCTCGTCGCCCACGAGCACCTCGTGGGGGTCCGGCGTGCGCACCACGTGGTCGGCTGCGACGACCACCGTCATCCCCGAGTTGGCGCACTTGTAGCCCAGCATCATCCGGTCGTCCTTGGCCATGTGGATGCGCGGCAGCAGCACCCGACCCTCGAAGGCGCCGGCCTTGCGCGGGTCGGCGTGCACCCCGCTGGTGTCGGCCTGCAGGTGGTACTCGTCGACGCCGTCCTGGCGGTTGAGCAGCTGCGAGGAGACGACGAGCGGAGCGTCTCCGGCGAGCATCGTCACCTCGAGCGTCAGCAGCACCAGGTGGCGCTGGGTCATCGAGACCATCCGGGTGGACTCGACCTTGACCCGCTTGCCCGACGGCGTGCGCCAGATGAGCGAGCGCCGCAGGACGCCGTCGCGGAAGTCGAGGGTGCGCTCGTAGTGCTCGAGGTCGGCGGTGCCGATGACGAGCGGCTCGTCGTCGACGTAGAGCTTCATCAGCTTCGCGTCGGGGGCGTTGATGATGGTCTGCCCGGTACGGGCGAACCCGTAGGCCGCCTCCGCGTGACGGATCGGCCAGGTCTCGTGCAGCCCGTTGACGTAGGTGCCGTGCTCGAACGCGTGCCGCCCCTCCTCGGGGTTGCCTCGCATGCCGATGTAGCCGTTGGCCACGGTGAACAGGGTCTCGGTCACGCCGAGGTCGGCCCGGTCCGGGTCGCACTCGACCAGGCGCCAGGGGTCGACGGGGAACCTGCTGCGGTCGAGGGGGTCGGCCGAGGCGTGGCGGCGTGTCACGCGAGGTCCCCGAGGTCGGGCACGACGAGGTCGGCCCCCGCGGCGGCGAGCACGTCGGCCCCCGCACCGCGGTCGACCCCGATGACCAGCCCGAACGCGCCGGCGGCACCCGCCCGCACGCCGGAGACGGCATCCTCGACCACGACCGAGCGGCCCGGCACGGTGCCGCACTCGGTGGCCGCGTGCACGAACGTGTCCGGGGCGGGCTTGCCGGGCAGGCCCAGCTCGGTGGCCACCCGACCGTCGACCACCGTCACGAACCGGTCGGCGAGGCCGGCGGCCGCGAGCACCGCGGGTGCGTTCGCCGACGACGAGACCACCGCGAGCGGCATCCGCAGGTCGCGCAGCGCGTCGAGCAGGGCGACCGAGCCGGGGTAGGCGACCACGCCGTCGCGGTCGAGCACCTCGTTGAAGGCGTCGTTCTTGCGGTTGCCCAGGCCGCACACGGTGTCGGCCTGGGGCGGGTCGGACGGGTCGCCCTCGGGCAGCCGGATGCCGCGTGACGTCAGCAGGTCGCGCACCCCGTCGTAGCGGGGCTTGCCGTCGACGTGGGCGAAGTAGTCGGCGTCGCAGTAGGGGGAGGTGTCGGCGCCGGGGGCGTCGTAGGAGGACAGGAAGGCGTCGAACATCTCCGCCCAGGCCCGCATGTGGACCTGCGCGGTGGGCGTGAGGACGCCGTCGAGGTCGAACAGGACCGCGTCGTGGTCCGACCAGGTCACCGTCGTCGCTGTGCTCATGACCGAACGCTAGGGACTGCGAGAGCGCTTGCGCAATCGGCTCGACGTACCTGACCACCTGGCGGTCAGGGCCGGGCCCCGCCCGGCGTCCCGGACCGACACCTCGCCGACCAAGGTTTCACACGGCCTTGCGGCCTCACTACGGTAGGGGTATGACCGCGCTGCGCCTCGACGACGCCGACGGCGCCTCGCTGCGGGCCGCGCTCCTGGCGCACCGCTACTCACGTGGGCTGAACCGGGTCACCGACCGGTGGCTCGGCGACCAGGGCACCGACAACACCGACCTGCAGATCCTGCTCGCCGTGCTGGCCGGTGACGGGATGGGCCCGTCCGACGTCGTCGCCGCGATCGGGATGCCGCGCAGCACCGTCGCGCGTGGTCTCGCGCGCCTCCAAGAGCGTGGGTTCGTCGAGCGGCGCACCCAGCCGGTCGACCACCGGCGGGCCTCCCTGCACCTCACCCCCGACGGCCGGCGCGGCATCGGCCGCCTCGAGCGGGCGATGGTCGACTTCTTCGGCGAGGCGGAGCCGCTCGTCAAGGAGTTCCTCGTCCTGCTCGGGCACGACCCCGTCGTCCCGACCGCACCGGAAACCGCCCCGCGGATGCTCGACCTGTTCTGGAGCATGGGGGCGTGGGGCTCGGCCTTCGGGCGCGACCTGCGGCCCCGGATGCGCCGGTTCGGCGCCGACGGGCGCATCGAGCAGCACGCCCTCACGGTGCTGGGGCACGGTAGGGCGCGCCCCACTCAGCTGGCCGACGAGCTGGGGCTGAGCCCCGCCGGCACCACCAGCCTGCTCGATCGCCTGGAGGCGGCCGGTCTCCTCGTGCGCGAGGCCGGTGCCCTCGACAGCGACAAGCGGGCCGTGCTCGTGCGCCTCACCCCGCGTGGGCGCCGGGCCGTGCGCACGCTGCTGGGCGCGTTCCAGCGGCACCAGGACGCGCTGGTCGAGGTGCTCCGCCGCACGCTCCTCGTGCGCTGACGCCGACCACCCCCGCCGTGGCGACGGCTGCGAGAGCCCTCCCGTCACCAGGGGTGCGCTCGCGGGCTCGGCTACGGTGCGAGGTGTGAGCCAGCCGGTGCGCCTGCCGTTCGACCCGATCGCCCGGGCGAGCGAGCTGTGGCGCGAGCGCTGGGGCGAGGACTCGCGCTCGGTCTCGATGGCGACCGCCACCTCGGTGATGCGGGTGCAGCAGCTGCTGCTGGGCCAGTTCGACGGCATCGCCGGCCGGCACGGGCTCACCTTCGCGCGCTACGAGGCCCTGGTGCTGCTGGCGTTCAGCCGTGAGGGCCGGCTGTCGATGTCGCGCATCGGGGAGCGCCTGATGGTGCACCCGACCAGCGCCACCAACATCGTGCAGCGGCTGGCCGCCCAGGGGTTCGTCGAGCGGGTGCCCAACCCCAACGACCGGCGCGGTGCGCTCGCCGTCATCACGGATGCCGGGCGCGCGGCGATGGAGGCCGTCACCGCCGAGCTCGAGGCCGTCGACTTCGGCCTGTCCATGCTCGACGAGGAGCAGCACGCGGCCCTGTTCGCTCTGCTGCGCGAGGTGCGCGTCGGGGCACGCGACTTCGACGCCTGAGGCGCCGCCGGGGGACGGGCGGGGCACGGCATCCGGCGGGCTCGCAGACCCGTCGGCGACCCCCACCGCGACGTGGTGAACGTCACGTGGTATTGGCCGGGATTTGTCGGCACGGGGTCCGGTTTGTCATGGTGGATGGCCTGCCCTGCGCCCGGACGTGCGTCCAGGACCCCCGATGACAGCAAGGACACCACCTGCAATGGCCACCATCGTGAAGCGCGTCGTCGGCGCGCTCCTGGCGCTCGTCGGCCTGGCGCTCACCGCCGTCGGCGTCTGGTTCGCCGCCCAACTGGGCACCTCCGGAACCGCCGAGTTCGTGGTGCGGCCCGCCACGGCCGACCCGGTGCTGATCGGCCCCGACGTGCTCAACCGGGTCGAGTCCGACGTGGTCGTCACCGCCACACCCACCGCGGGCGGCTCGATGTGGATCGCGCTGGCCAACCCCTCCGACGCCGACGCGGTCGTGGGCAGTGCCGAGCACCTGGCCGTGAGCGGTGTGACGGTGAGCGACTGGTCGCTCGACACCGCGAGCACCGGCTCGGGTGCGGCGCCCGAGCTGGGCGCTGCCGACCTGTGGCGCCAGCAGGACGAGGCCGAAGGCCCGGTGACGCTCACCGTGAAGCAGTCCGAGGCCCCCGAGACGCTCGTCGTGAAGGCCCAGGACGGCCGACTGAGCACGCTGACCATGTCGGTCACCGACAAGTCGTGGTTCGTCGAGGCGGTCGTGGTGGCCCTGGTCGGGCTCTTCCTGCTCGTCGCCGGCGCGGTGCTCCTCACCGCCCGCCGCCGGCGGCCGCAGGGCTCGGTCGCGTCCGCCCCGGCGGCGCCGGGCGGAACTCCCGACCCTGGCCGGGCCGTTGGAGCCGGGGAAGGGAGCGACCCGACGCTCCCACCGCGCGCCACCACGGTGCGCAGCCCGCGCTCGGCCGACGACGGCCCGGACGCCGACGACGGCCCGGACGCCGACGACGGCCCGGACGCCGACGGCATCCGCCCCAACGGTGCCGACCGCGCCGATGCCGACGCACCCGCCAACGCCGCCGCACCGGCGGCCACCGACCCGACCGACCCCCACGAGCCCCAGGAAGCGCCCCGATGACCCCGCGCCCCATGACCACCGCCGCCACCCTGAGCCGGCTGGCCGCCTCGACCACCCTGCTCGGCGCGCTCGCGCTCGCCGGGTGCAGCACACAGGAGGCCCAGGACGCCCTGGTCGGCCTGCGCGCCGCCCCCGTGGAGCAGACCGCCGCCGCACCGCTCGACGCGCAGGGCGCGACTGCGATCGCCGCCCGCCTGCTGGCGGCCAAGGACGCGGCGGCTGCCGGTGACGCGAAGAACGCCAAGGACGCCAAGGACGCCAAGAAGGCCAAGGCCGCCGCAGCCGCCCGGGCCGAGGTGCTCACCGGCGACGCGCTGACCCTGGCCGACGCCGAGGCCGCCCGCGCTGTCCCCACCGGTGGGACCCCCGAGCTCGCGCCCGAGCCGGCGCCGGCGATCGTGGCACAGTCGCAGGGTCGCCAGTGGCCGCGCGCCATCCTGGCCGCGACGCTCGACGAGGCCACCAGCACCCAGTGGCTGCACGTGATGACCTCCGCCAAGCCCGACCAGCCGTTCCGCATCGCGGCCAGCGTGCCGATGTTCAGTGGGGCCCAGCTCCCCGCGCTCGGCGAGAAGCTGGCCGGTGCGCCGCTGCTCGACACCACCGAGAAGAACGGCCTCCCGGTCGCCCCGGCCGACGCCGTCAAGACCTACGCCGCCGCCTTGGCCCAGCCGAAGGGCAAGGCCACCGACGTGGTCGCCACCGACGACCAGTTCGCGACCGGCCTGAAGACGGCGGCGGCCGCCCAGGCCAAGACGCTCGGCGCGCTGGGCACCCTGCGCCAGACGCACAGCCCCCGCCTCGACGACGCCATCACCTTTCGCCTGGCCGACGGTGGGGCGGTCACCTTCACGATGATGAAGCGCACCGACACGTTCGCCCCCAAGCCCGGGGCCAAGGAGCTCGTGCTGCCGCCCGAGTACGCCAAGCTGGTCGGCGCCCGCAAGGTCACGAAGTCGCTCGTCCTGAACAGCCTGGAGCCGATCGTCCTGGTGCAGCCGAAGACCGGCGAGGCCGAGGTCGTCGGCGCGAGCGACCTGCTCGTCTCGGGACGGGCCCGCTGAGCCCCCACCGACCGCCCCTTTGACAGAATCGGGACCATGAGCGAGACCACCCCACCCGCGGGCACCCGCGGCGCCGTCGACCTGTCCTCCGTCGCCGGGATGACGGCACCCACCGCCGCGACCGCAGGGCCGGGGATGCCGGCCGGCACCCTGCCCGCCGACCCGACCCAGCAGCAGCGCGCCGTGCCCGGTGGCCTGGTGGTCGAGGTCGACGCCACGAACCTCCAGGAAGCCCTCAACCGCACGCTGCAGGTGCCCGGCGTGCTGGTGCTGTGGGGCTCGGCCTACCCGCAGACCCGCGAGCTGTTCGACACCGTCGTGCGGGTCGCCGCGTCGCTCGAGGGCCGGGTACTCGTGCTCAGCGCCGACCTGTCCACCTCGCCCCAGCTGCTCTCGGTGTTCCAGCCGCTGCTCGAGCAGGCGTTCGGGCAGCCCAGCGTGCCCGCCACCTTCGGCCTGCTCCAGGGCCAGCCGGTGCCGCTGTTCCCCGGCATCGTGCCCGAGGAGGAGGTGCGAGCGGTCTTCGACCAGCTGCTGCAGGCCGCGGTGCAGAACGGCATCACCGGCCGGGTGCAGCTCGAGGCCGTCGAGGGCATCGACGACGAGGCACCCCTGCCGCCGCTGCACGAGGAGGCGTTCGAGGCCATCGAGCGCGGCGACCTCGATGCTGCCGTCGCTGCTTACCAGCAGGCGCTGGCGCAGGACCCCAAGGACACCGACGCCGAGGTGGGCCTGGTCCAGGTGCGGCTGATGCAGCGCACCTCCGGCGTCGACCTCGCCGCCGCCCGGGCGGCGGCAGCAGCCGACCCCGCCGACGTCGAGGCCGCCATCCTGGTGGCCGACCTCGACCTGCTCGGCGGCCACGTCGAGGATGCCTTCGCCCGCCTGCTCGACCTCGTGCGCAGCACCTCGGGTGAGGAGCGCAACCGGGCCCGCACCCACCTGCTCGAGCTCTTCTCGGTCGTCGGCAGCTCCGACGAGCGGGTGCGCAAGGGCCGCCAGGCCCTGATGAGCGCGCTCTTCTGACCGGTGCGCCCCAAGCTCCTCGACGACCACGTCCGGTTCCACCTCGACCTGGCCGATCCCGACGTCACCGCCGTGACGCTGCAGTGCGACCGGGTGGTGGGCGGCCGGCGCGAGTTCCGGCGGGAGCGCAGCGGGTGGGTGCTCGACATTGCGCGCCCGGCACTGCTGCGCCTTGAGTACCGCTTCGCGGTGGCGCGCGGCGACGCGGTGGAGGTGGTGCTCGACCCGGCCAACCCGGTGAGGGTGCGCACGGCGTTCGGCGACCGGTCGGTGCTCGAGCTGCCCGGCTACGCCCCGCCGTGGTGGTTGGCGGCGCCGGCCGTCGAGGGCCGGATGGAGGCCATGTCCCTGGCCGGCGAGACGGCCGACGAGGTGCCCGTCACGGTGTGGAGCCCGCTCGACCTCGCCGACGACGAGCCGGCGCCGCTGCTGCTGGTGCACGACGGCGCCGAGTACGACCAGCTCGCTGGCATCACCACCTATTGCGGCGCGCTCGTCGCCGACGGCCGGCTGCCGCCGCACCGGGTGGCGCTGGCGCACCCGCTGATGCGTGACGCGTGGTACTCGGGCTCACCCCGCTACCTACGCACCATCGCCGAGGCCGGCCTGGACCGGCTGGGGGAGCGGTACGCCGTGCACGCCCCGGTCGTCGTCGTGGGTGCCAGCCTCGGCGGCCTGACCGCCCTGCTGCTCGGCCTGCTCGCCGCGCCGCGGGTGGGCGGGGTCTACTCGCAGTCGGGGTCGTTCTTCCAGGTGCGCCACGACGACTCCGAGAGCGGCTACCGCTACTTCGGGCGCATCTCGCGCCTGGTGCAGAGCGTGCTCGACATGCGGCACGCCGAGCACCCGCTGGTGGTCGGCATGACCTGCGGTGCCCTCGAGGAGAACACCGCGAACAACCGCGACATGGCCGCCGCCCTGCGCCGCGCCGGCCACCACGTCACCCTGCGCGAGGTCGCCGACCTGCACAACTACACGGCCTGGCGCGACGCTCTCGACCCCGGGCTCACCGAGGTCCTCCAGTCCGTCTGGTCCTCCCCGACTTCGTAGGGGAGGAGCCGGGCAACACGCCGCTCCGCCCCGGCATCCCGCGGCTTCTCGCAGTGAAGGTGGGCCGTGGTTGCAACGCTGGATGCCGGACGGCAGGGTGGGGTCGCATGGAGACCACCAGCGTGCGCCTGCCGGTGCCGGGTCATGACGGCGACCTCGAGGTGGTGCGCCACGGAACCTGGGGGCGGCCGGTGCTGCTCTTCCCGTCCGAGGCCGGGTCGGCCCGCGACGCCGAGCACAACGGCACGGTCGACGCGGTGCGCCACCTCATCGACGCCGGCCGGATGAGCCTGTTCTGCGTCGACTCGCTCGACGGCTGGTCGTGGTCGGACAGCAACCTCCCCACCGAGGAGCGCGCCCGCCGCGGCCAGACCTACACGGCCTGGTTGTCCGACGTGGTGCTGCCCTGGGTGCTCGACCAGGTGGGCTGGGACCAGCGGGTGATCACGGTCGGTGTCTCGCTCGGCGCCTACCACGCGGTGCACCTGACCTTCCAGCGCGCCGACGTCGCACCGCTGGCCATCGGGCTGTCCGGGAGCTACGACCCGTCCAGCTGGAACGGCTGGGGAGACCTCGGCGACGCCACCTACTTCGCCAACCCCACGGCATACGTCGCCAACATGGCGGGCGGCCACCTCGACTGGGTCCGCCAGCGGGTCTCGGTGCTGCTGGTCGTGGGGCAGGGTGCCTTCGAGGTGTCGCCCACCCGCGCGCTGCCGTCGACCCAGGCGTTCGCACAGTTGCTGCAGGACAAGGGGATTCGCCACGAGCTCGACATGTGGGGCTATGACAGCGCCCACGACTGGCCGTGGTGGCACCGCCAGCTCGCGCACCACCTACCCCGGTTCGTCTGACCCGCCCCAGCAGAGAAGGAGACCGCATGGCCCCCACGACAGATCACCTGGTCGGGCTGCTGCTCGGCGCGGAGGAGGACTGGCCCACCGCCTTCGAGTCGCTGGCCAGGCGGCTCGGGGTGCTGCGCGCGCCCGACGGCGGCCAGCACACCCTCACCACCGAGCGGCTGACGATCGAGCCGTTCAACCTGCGCGACAAGGCCCGCCACGAGCTGGTCATCGACCGCCTCGCGCACTGGTACTACCACCCGCGCGAGTGGCTGAAGAAGGTGGCGCTGATGGACGACGTCTACTTGCTGAACAGCCCGTTCACCTTCCAGTCGATGGAGAAGCACTCGGCCTACTGCGCCCTGATGCGGCTCGGCATGAACGTGCCCGAGACCGTGCTGGTGCCCTACAAGCACCCGGTCGACAACGCCCGCTGGGCGTACACGTCGGCGCGCTACAACCGCGGGTTCGACCTCGACTCGGTGGCCGAGCCGCTGGGCTACCCGCTCTACATGAAGCCGTTCGACGGCGGTGGATGGCGCGGGGTGTCGCAGGTGCGCGACCGGGACGACCTGCAACGGTCGTACGACGACTCCGGCGAGATGCTCATGCACCTGCAGGCGTCGGTGCCCGACTACGAGCACTTCGCCCGCTCGCTCACCATCGGCCCGGAGACGATGGTGATGAAGTTCCGTCCCGAGGAGCCGATGCACGAGCGCTACGCCGTGGCCCACGGCTTCCTGTCGGAGCAGACCGGCCGCGAGGCGATCACCATCTCGCAGACCGTGAACGCGTTCTTCCGGTGGGAGTTCAACTCCTGCGAGATGCTCGTCAAGGACGGCGTGGTCCACCCGATCGACTATGCCAACGCCTGCCCCGACGTCGCGGTCACCTCGCTGCACTACTACTTCCCGTGGGCGATGAAGGCGCTGCTGCGGTGGACCGCCTACTGCGTGGTGACCGGGCGCTCGCCGCGCACCCAGGTCGACACCGGCCCGTGGTTCGCCGTGGCCGACGACGAGGTGCTCGACTACCAGGGCAAGCTCGCCGCCTACCAGGCGCTGGCCGACGACTACTTCGAGACCGAGCGCTACCGCTCGTTCTGCGAGACCTCGCTGCCCCACGTCGACGAGATGGTGCTCGAGTGGATCGACGGCCCTGACTTCGCGTCGCTGCTGCACTCCACGATCCAGCAGACCTACCCGCCGCACGAGTGGGAGCGGTTCGAGGCGCACTTCGGTGGACTGCTCGGGATGTGGGTCGGCGACGAGCGGCGCCTGCTCGGCGCGGACTCGCCGGCTCCCTGAGGGGTCGGTCGTCGGCGCGGCCGCCCACGGGCGTGGGCCGGGAGTCCGGTCTTCAGCACCCCCAGCGACCCGGCGAGCCGGCCGAGCTCGAAGACCGTGGCGCCACCTCAGGACAGGAGGGAGTCGACCCGGGGGGAGGCAGCCCGGTAGCCCGCGAGGAGCCGCTCGGCCGTGGTCACCGAGTCGACGAGGGGGTGCAGCGCAAAGGCGCGCAGCGCGGCATCCGCCGACCCGGTCGTCACCGCCTCGATGACGCACCGCTCGACCGCCTTGACCTGCTGCAGCAGCCCGAGCTGGTGCCCCTCCACCGGCGGCAACGACACGGGGTGCGGCCCCTCGCGGTCGACCGTGCACGGCACCTCTATCACCGCGTCGGTCGGCAGGCCGGGCAGCGCCGAGCCGTTGCGCACGTTGAGGATCATCGTCGACGGCTCGCCCCGGCTGATCGCCGCCATGATGGCGAGCGCCACGCCCTCGTAGCCGCCCCCGGCGACGTCGGCGTCGTCGCGCTGCTCGCCCTCGGCCCGCGCCTCGCGCATGTAGGTGGCGTCGCGCTGCTCACGCACCCGGCGCCACTCCTCGGCGGCGTGCTCGGGGTCGCCGGCGACGGTGTCGTAGAAGGCCGACTGCTGGTCGAGCAGGAACTCACCGCGGGTCTGCGGCGCCTGCAGGATCGACGCCACCGCCTCCCGCGTGTAGTAGTAGTAGTAGAGGTACTCGTTGGGCAGCGACCCCAGGGTGCGCAGCCACGCCGGCCCGAACAGCCGGCCTTCCTCGAGGCGCAGCAGCGCCTGTGGGTCGGCGAGCAGCCGGGGGAGGTGGTCGACCCCGTCGACCTGCAGGGCGCGCAGCCAGCCGAGGTGGTTGAGGCCGACATAGTCGATCTGGGTGGATGCCGGGTCGAGACCGAGTGCCCCGATCGCCCTGCGCGCCAACGCGATCGGCGAGTCGCAGATGCCGATGACCCGGTCGCCGAGTACCCTCTGCATGGCCTCGGTGACGATGCCCGCCGGGTTGGTGAAGTTGATGAACCACGCGTCGGGGGCGAGCCGTCGGGTGCGCTCGGCGATGTGGAGGGCCACCGGGACAGTGCGCAGCGCGTAGGCAACGCCGCCTGGCCCGGTGGTCTCCTGGCCCAGCACGCCGAGGTCGAGCGCGACCCGCTCGTCGCGGGTGCGACCGGCCAGCCCGCCCACTCTGATCGCCGAGAAGACGAAGTCCGCCCCCTCCAGCGCAGCGTCGAGGTCGCCGGTGGCGACGACCCGCGGCGGGTCGGGGTGGCCCGCGCCGAGCTGCTCGAGCACCCTCGCGATCGTGGCCAGGCGGCCGGCATCCACGTCGTGGAGCACCACCTCGGTCACGCGCTCGGGGGAGGCGTCGCGCAGCAGCGCGCCGTACACCAAGGGCACCCGGAAGCCGCCGCCGCCCAGGATCGCCAGCCTCATCCGAGCACCACGTCGATGCCGTGCGCCCGGCACTGCTCGAGGATCACCGGGTCCGCGTCGGCAGTGGTCACGAGCACGTCGACATCCGCACCGACGCAGACCCGCATCGTGCCCGAGCCCGGCACCTTGTGCCCGTCGGCGAGCACCACGACCTCTCGGGCGGCGGCAATCAGGGCCCGCTTGACCGGCACCTCGACGAACGTGGTGTCCATGACCGAACCCTCGGGGTTGATGCCGCTCGTGCCGAGGAAGGCGCGGTCGACGCCGACCTGGCCCACGGCATCCTCGGTGAGCACGCCGACGAGCGAGTGGTAGGACCGCCGCACGAGGCCGCCGAGAAGGATCAGCTCGACCGCCTCGTCGTACCGCAGCTCGTCGAGCACGGCGAGGCTGTTCGTCACGACGGTGACGGCCCGGCCGCGCAGCTCACGGGCGAGTAGCGCGGTGGTGGTGCCGATGTCGAGGGCGAGTACCTCGCCGTCGTGCACGCGTGCCGCCGCTGCCTGCGCCACCGCCGACTTCTCCGGGGTGTGGGCCCGGGCGACGTCGGCGAACGGCCGGGTGCTGTCGGGGCCGTCGACCAGGCGGGTCGGGAGCGCAGCACCGCCGTGCACGCGGGTGAGCACGCCGGCGCGGTCGAGCTGGTGCAGGTCGCGACGGATGGTGGAGGCGCTGACGTCGAGGGCCGTGGACAGGTCGGCGACCGACACGCTGCCGTCGGCACGCACCCGGGCGACGATCTCGCTGTGGCGCTGCACCTTCACGCTCGTCACGGTACCAACGGTGGGCAGAACCAGCCATGCGAGGGCATCCGTGAGCATGGATTGCGGCACCAAACACGCATTTGTGCGCACGTTCGCCTTGCGAGGCACTCCTGCCGGGTCCACCATGGCGAGGTGCCGACGACCTTCGACCCGCTCGCACCGGTGCGCCGTGCCGGTGACCCCGAGGTCGACGTGTTCGTGCAGGGGATGGTGTTCCTCGACATCGTCTTCACCGGCCTGCACGAGCTGCCCCGGCCCGGCACCGAGGTGTGGGCCGACGGCATGGGGTCCTGCCCCGGCGGCATCGCCAACCTCGCGGTCGCCTCGTCCCGGCTGGGGCTGCGCAGCGCTCTCGGTGCTGCGTTCGGGGACGACGACTACGGCGACTTCTGCTGGCGTGTGCTCGAGGAGCAGGAGCGCGTCGACCTGTCGATGTCGCGCCGCTACCCCCGGTGGCACACGCCGGTCACCGTGTCGGTGTCGCTCGAGGGCGACCGCACGATGATCACCCACGGGCACGAGCCCCCCCAGGACGCCACGACGATGCTCGGCAGCACCCCGCACGCCCGATCGGTGCTCATCGACCTCGACGGGCACAAACCGCTCGGTGTCGGCCACCCGGAACGGGCCTGGGCCGAGCGCGCGCACGACGCCGGCGCGCTGCTGTTCGCCGACGTCGGCTGGGACCCCACCGGCGCCTGGTCCCCGACCGTCCTCGACCAGCTCTCGTTCTGCCACGGCTTCCTCCCGAACGCCGTCGAGGCGATGGCGTACACGCGCACCGACTCGCCGCACGACGCCCTCTACGCGCTCGCCGACCTGGTGCCGCTCGCCGTCGTCACCAACGGCCGTGACGGTGCCCTGGCGATCGACGCCTCCTCGGGCGAGGAGGCGTCGGTGCCGGCCCTGCGTGTCGACGCCATCGACGCCACCGGGGCCGGCGACGTCTTCGACGCCGGGGTCCTCGTCGGCACCCTCGCCGGCTGGCCGCTGCTCGAACGGATCAACTTCGCCACGCTGTGCTCGAGCCTGGCGGTGCAGGAGTTCGGCGGCTCGCTCGCCGCCCCGGGCTGGGGCGACATCGCCGACTGGTGGCACCGGGCGCGCGCGCAGCCGGCCACCCACGCGGCCGCCCGCTCCGTGCAGCGCCGCTTCGCCTTCCTCGACGACCTCGTCGCGGACGTGCCGCCCGGTGCGGTGCGCCGCGCCGCCGCCACCATCGCCAAGCTCTCCGACGTCTAGACCGACCGCCGCCCACCACGGGCACCACACCACGGGGGGAATCAGCCATGTTTCGCACCCCAGCACGCACCCGCACCGGGCATGACGGTGGCTGCGACGGTGACCGAGCCGTACACGGGCTACACCGTGGAGACGGCGATCCCGATGGCGCTGCTGCCGAATGCGGTCGACCCGCAGCGGATGGGGCTGAACATCCTCGCGTACGACTCCGACACCCAGGACAAGACGGGCCAGACCCGCATCGGCTGGTCGGTGTGGGGCGGTGTGCAGGGCGACCCCTACCGCTGGGGCCGTGCGGTGCTCGACGGCTACCAGCCGCCGGCCGGCCGGCCGACGACGCCCGCCGACCCGGTGATCCCGACCGAGGCACTGTCCTCGCTCGACTCGCCGCAGTCGATCCAGCAGGCGGTGCGCACGAACGTCGCCCTCGCGGGGATGCCGGCCGCACCGACCGGTGAGCGCGCGTGGGCCGAGACGGCGAGGCTGCGCGGGGATGCCGTGCAGGTGCGCCTGCGGGTGCAGGACGGCGGCACCGCGCACGTGGTGGTGGTCGACGCCGCCGGGGTGGCCGGTGAGGTCGTCACCCACGTGGCGCGGACCCGCTCGGGCCTGGCCACCGTGCGGGCGCCGCTCGACCGGGCGCTCACCGGCCGGCCCGCGGTGCTCGTCGGCTGGGACGACGGCTCGGGAGGAACCTTCTCCTCCCGGGTGCGGGTGCGGGTGCGCTGAGCGGTCGAGGGAAGGCAACACGCCGTGCGCCTCGACGGGCGCACGGCGTGTTCTCCACTCTCGACGGGGCCGGGTCAGCCGCCGAGGGCGGCGGAGACGACCTCCTTGGCCTCGGCCTGCACCTGGGCGAGATGGTCGGGCCCGCGGAAGGACTCGGCGTAGATCTTGTAGACGTCCTCGGTGCCGCTGGGCCGAGCGGCGAACCAGGCCGACTCGGTGACCACCTTGAGCCCGCCGATCGCCGCACCGTTGCCGGGTGCCTCGGTGAGCTTGGCGGTGATCGGCTCGCCGGCCAGCGACTGCGCCGAGACGTCGGCGGGCGACAGGGCCGCCAGCTTGGCCTTCTCCTCGCGGCTGGCCGCGGCGTCGACGCGGGCGTAGGCCGGCTCGCCGTGGCGCTCGACCAGGGAGCGGTAGTGCTCGCTCGGGCTCTTGCCGGTGCGCGCCTGGATCTCCGAGCCGAGCAGGGCCAGCAGGATGCCGTCCTTGTCGGTGGTCCAGACCGACCCGTCGCGCCGCAGGAACGACGCCCCCGCCGACTCCTCGCCCCCGAAGGGGCCGGACCCGTCGAGCAGCCCCGGCACGAACCACTTGAAGCCGACGGGCACCTCGACGAGCCGGCGGCCCAGGTCGTCGGCGACCCGGTCGATCATCGAGCTCGACACCAGCGTCTTGCCGATGAAGCCGTCGTCGCGCCACTGCGGCCGCGCGCCGCCGTAGAGGTACTGGATCGCCACGGCGAGGAAGTGGTTGGGGTTGAGCAGGCCGGCATCCGGGGTCACGATGCCGTGTCGGTCGGCATCCGCGTCGTTGCCGGTGGCGATGTCGTAGACGTCACGCTGCGCGATGAGGCTCGCCATCGCCGAGGGGGAGGAGCAGTCCATTCGGATCTTGCCGTCCCAGTCGAGCGTCATGAACCGCCAGGTGGCGTCGACGAGCGGGTTGACCACCGTGAGGTCGAGCCCGTGCCGCTCGCCGATGGCGCCCCAGTAGTCGACCGAGGCCCCGCCGAGCGGGTCGGCGCCGATGCGCAGCCCCGACTCGCGGATGGCGTCGATGTCGAGCACGTTCGGCAGGTCGTCGACGTAGGTGCCGAGGAAGTCGTAGCCGGATGCCGCGGCACGGGCGCGCGCGAACGGCATCCGCTTGACGCCGTCGAGGCCCGCTCGGATCAGCTCGTTGGCCCGGGCGGCGATCACCTTGGTGGCATCGGAGTCGGCCGGCCCGCCGTGCGGCGGGTTGTACTTGAAGCCGCCGTCGCTCGGCGGGTTGTGCGACGGGGTGACGACGATGCCGTCGGCGAGACCGGAGTTCGCCGGCATCCCGTCGACGCCGGTGACCTTGCCGCGGTTCGCGGTGAGGATGGCGTGCGAGACGGCGGGGGTCGGGGTGTAGCGGTCGCTCGAGTCGACGAGCACGGTGACGTCGTTGGCGACCAGCACCTCGAGCGCCGTGGCCCAGGCCGGCTCGGACAGCCCGTGGGTGTCGCGGCCGATGAACAGCGGCCCGTCGAAGCCCTGCTCGCGCCGGTACTCGCAGATGGCCTGGGTCGTGGCGAGGATGTGCGTCTCGTTGAACGACGTCCTCAGGCTCGACCCCCGGTGGCCCGACGTGCCGAACGCGACCTGCTCGTCGACGTTCTCGGGGTCGGGCTCACGGGTGTAGTACGCCGTGACGAGGGCGGCGACGTCGACGAGGTCGGCGGGTTGGGCGGGCTGTCCGGCACGGGGCGCGTTCATGCCACCGATCCTGTCAGAGGTGTCGCCCGGATCACACCGGAGCGGTGGCCGGCGTCACCGACAGATCGATACCCATAGGGGTATATCTAGAGTCATGACCACCATTTCGAAGAACCTCGTGGTGCTCGGCGCGGGTACGGCCGGCACCATGGTCGTCAACAAGCTCCGCCGGGCGCTACCCGCTCAGGACTGGACGATCACGGTCGTCGACCGCGACGACGTCCACGACTACCAGCCCGGCTACCTGTTCATGGCCTTCGGCACGAACAGCCCGGAGCAGGTGCGACGTCACAAGCACCCCTTCATCGGCTCGGGCATCGACCTGGTGATGGCCGAGGTGGACCGGGTCGACGCCGACGCCCGGGTCGTGCACCTCGGCGATGGGCGCCAGCTGCCCTACGACCAGCTGGTCATCGCCACCGGCACGACGCCGCGTCCCGACCAGGTGCCGGGCACGCTCGGCCCGCAGTGGCACCGGGAGATCGGCGAGTTCTACACCTACGACGGCGCCCTCGCCCTGCGCGAGCAGCTGGCGGCCTTCAGCGGCGGCCGGCTTGTCGTGCACATCACCGAGATGCCGATCAAGTGCCCCGTCGCGCCGTTGGAGTTCACCTTCCTGGCCGACGACTTCCTCACCCAGCGTGGGCTGCGCGAGCGCACCGAGATCGTCTACGTCACCCCGCTCGACGGCGCCTTCACCAAGCCGGTGGCCAGCGAGGCGCTCGGGTCGATGCTGCAGGAGAAGGGCGTGACGGTCGAGCCGGACTTCATGATCGAGCGGATCGACCAGGACCGGAAGGTCATCGTCTCGTACGACGAGCGCGAGGTCGCGTACGACCTGCTCGTGACCATCCCCCTGAACATGGGCGCCGACTTCGTCGCCCGTTCCGGCCTGGCGGACGAGCTCAACTACGTGCCCGTCGACAAGCACACCATGCAGTCGACCGAGCACCCGGAGATCTGGGCGCTCGGCGACGCCGGCAACCTGCCCACCTCCAAGGCCGGCTCCGTGGCCCACTTCTCGGTGGAGGTCTTCGTCGAGAACTTCCTCGACCTGGTGGCGGGCAGGCCGATGACCCGCTCCTTCGACGGGCACGCGAACTGCTTCGTCGAGTCCGGGCACGGCAAGGCCCTGCTCCTCGACTTCAACTACGACACCGAGCCGCTCACCGGCCACTTCCCGTTCCCCAAGGTCGGCCCGATGACGCTGCTGGGGGAGTCGCGCGCCAACCACCTCGGCAAGCTCGCGTTCCGCTACATCTACTGGAACGCCCTGCTCCCCGGCCGCCCGCTGGGGCTGCCCGCCGAGATGTCGATGACCGGCAAGAACCCCGTAAAGACCAGCTAGGAGAGGCAGACCACCATGACCACCACCACGATCGCCGGCCGACCGGTCGACGTGAACGAGGAGGGCTTCCTCACCGAGCCCGCGCAGTGGGACGAGTCGCTCGCCCCCGAGCTCGCCAAGCTGATCGGCCTCGAGCTCACCGACGCGCACTGGGCCCTCATCCGCTTCCTGCGCGACGACTATGCCGCCCAGGCTGAGACAGCGACCCTGCGCCGGGTGTCGACCCAGACCGGGACCCCGGTCAAGCAGCTGTTCGTGCTGTTCCCGGGCAAGCCCGCCAAGAAGATGGCCTACGTCTCCGGGCTGCCCAAGCCGAAGGGATGTGTCTGACCATGACCACCACCGAGACCGCACCGGACGTCGCCGCGACGATCGTGCCGTCGTTCGACAGCCCGGCCAGCGAGGGGCGCAAGCTCGCCATCATCTGCTCCAAGGGCAGCCTCGACATGGCCTACCCCGGCCTCATCCTCGCCAACGCCGCACTGGGCGAGGGGGTGGAGACCCACCTGTTCTTCACCTTCTGGGGCTTCGACATGATCAACAAGGCGACGATGGGCGAGCTGAAGTTCTCCTTCGTCGGCAACACGGCGATGCACCCGCCGGGCCACAGCGGCATGGGCATCCACCACATGCTCGGTGCCCTTCCCGGTGCCACCGCCGCCGCGACCGCCATGCTGAAGAAGCAGATCGCCGAGCAGGACGTGCCCGAGGTGCCCGAGTTCCTCGAGCTGCTCTCGGCCTCCGGTGCGCACCTGTGGGCGTGCCGGATGTCGGCCGACATGAACCACCTCACCGAGGACGACCTCTACGAGGGCGTCGAGGCGATCATCTCGGCCAGCGACTTCATCGAGCTCACCGAGGGAGCGCAGCTCCTCTTCATCTGAGCCTCGCGCCCACCGTCCCGAGATCGACCAATAGGTCACTCGGGGGACGCCGCTTACGCTGGCGGGTGTCCCTGCTGTGACCTATTGGTCGATGTGGGGAGCCCGCCGACGCTGGCGGGTGTCCCTGCTGTGACCTATTGGTCGATGTGGGGACGCTCGCGGACGACGGGCGGATGCCGGGCGGCGGGCGTCAGCTCGGGACCGGCGCCAGGTAGAGGGTGGCCAGCCGGGCGACCCGCACCGTCACGGAGTACGGCTGGTCGTGCCACGGCGACGCCTCCGACTCCAGCACCGTGCCGGCCTGGCTGGGGCTGCTGCCCTCGTCGAAGCCGCTGGTGTCGAGCACGACCTCCCAGCGTCCGCCCCGGGGCACGCCGACGCGCACCCACGCCTTGTCGTCGCCGCTGTAGTTGACCACGGTGGCCACGACATCGCCCTCCTGGTCGGGTCGGGCGAAGCGCAGGTAGGACAGCACGTTGCCGGTGTTGTCGTCGGCGTCGAGCCAGCGGAAGCCGGCCGGCTGCGAGTCGAGCTCCCACATCGCGGGGTGCTCCCCGTAGACCCGGTTGAGCTCCTTGACCAGGGCGTGCACCCGGTAGTGGGCGGCGTGGTCGAGCAGCCACCAGTCGAGCGAGCGGCCGTCGGCCCACTCGCCGGGCTGCGCGAACTCGCACCCCATGAACAGCAGCTGCTTGCCGGGGTGGCTCCACATGTAGGCCAGGAACGCCCGCAGCGTCGCCAGCTGGTCCTCGCGCGACCCCGGGATCTTGGTCAGCAGCGAGCCCTTGCCGTGCACGACCTCGTCGTGGCTGATCGGGAGCAGGTAGTTCTCGCTGAACGCGTACATCAACGAGAAGGTGAGCAGGTTGTGGTGGTACTGCCGGTGGATCGGCTCCTCCTTGAGGTAGCGCAGGGTGTCGTTCATCCACCCCATGTTCCACTTCAGCCCGAAGCCGAGCCCGCCGCTCGAGGTCTCCTTGGTGACCCCAGGCCACGAGGTCGACTCCTCGGCGATGGTGACGATGCCGGGCACGCGCCGGTACGACGTCGCGTTGGCCTCCTGGAGCAGTCCGATGGCCTCGAGGTGCTCGCGGCCGCCGTGCACGTTGGGGATCCACTCGCCGTCCTTGCGCGAGTAGTCGAGGTAGAGCATCGAGGCGACGGCGTCGACGCGCAGCCCGTCGACGTGGAACTCCTCGAGCCAGTACAGCGCGTTGGCCACCAGGAAGTTGCGCACCTCGAGCCGGCCGAAGTCGAACACGTGGGTACCCCAGTCGGGCTGGTCGCCGCGGCGCGGGTCGGGGTGCTCGTAGAGCGGCAGGCCGTCGAAGCGGGCCAGCGCGAACGCGTCGCGCGGGAAGTGCCCCGGCACCCAGTCGAGGATGACGCCGATGCCGGCCTGGTGCAGCCGGTCGACGAGGTACTTGAAGTCGTCGGGGGGGCCGAAGCGCGCGGTCGGCGCGTAGTAGCCGGTGACCTGGTACCCCCACGAGGGCCCGTACGGGTGCTCCATCACCGGCAGCAGCTCGACGTGGGTGAAGCCGAGGTCGGCCACGTAGTTGACCAGGTGCTCGGCCAGGTCCCGGTAGGACATGCCCTGGCGCCACGAGCCCAGGTGCACCTCGTAGACACTCATCGGGCCGTCGTGCGGGTCGCGCCCGGAGCGCCCGTCCATCCACGCGGTGTCGGCCCACTCGTGGCCGGAGTCGTCGACGACCGAGCCGGTGTTGGGCGGTGTCTCGGTGCGCCGGGCCATCGGGTCGGCCTTGGTGCGCACGACGTCGTCGGCGCCCCGGATCTCGAACTTGTAGATGTTGCCGACCCCCACGTCGGGCACGAACAGCTCCCACACCCCGGAGGAGCCGATCAGCCGCATCGGGTGGATGCGCCCGTCCCAGTCGTTGAAGTCACCGATGACCCGCACGGCCTTGGCCCGCGGTGCCCACACCGCGAAGGCCACCCCCCGTACGTGGCCCATCGGCCCCGGGTACTCGTGCAGCCGCGCCCCCAGCACGGTCCACAGCTGTTCGTGGCGGCCCTCGTTGACCAGGTGCAGGTCGACCTCGCCCAGGGTCGGCGCGAACCGGTAGGGGTCGTCCTGCAGGTGCTCGATGCCGTCGGCCCACGCCACGAGCAGCCGGTAGTCCATGGTGCGGGTCGCGTCGGCGCGCACCGCGGTCCACACCCCCTCGGCCTCGTGCGCCAGGTCCAGCTCGGCACCGTCCTCGAAGCGCACCCGCACCGACTGCGCCAGCGGCTTCAGCACCCGGATCCGCAGTCCGCCGGGCTCGAGGTGCTGGCCGAGGAGGTCGTGCGGCTGCTGGTGGCGTCCCTGGACGAGGGCGGTGATGGCGCCCCCGACCTCGGGGCTGGGCGTGGGGGTCACAACGAGTCTCCTTGCGTGGTGGGGTGCTGCGAGAAGTGGGCGATGAGGCGGCGCACGGCGCCCAGCGGGATGGCGACCCAGCCGGGGCGGTTGCGGGCCTCGTAGACGACCTCGTACATCGCCTTGTCGAGCTCGAACGCGGCGAGCAGGGCGCCGAGCGAGCGGGGGTCCTGACCTGCGCGGGCGGCGTAGCCGTCGAGGAAGGCCTGCTGGGCCGAGGTGACCCAGCCGCGGGCGGAGGCCCCGCCGGCCTGCTCCCGGGTGCCGCCGACGTAGTCGAAGCTGCGCAGCATCCCCGCGACGTCGCGCACCCACTGGTCGGGCAGCGAGCGCTCCGAGAGCGGCCGCAGCGGCTCGCCCTCGAAGTCGAGCAGCACCCACCCACGCTCGGGGGAGTGCAGTACCTGGCCGAGGTGGTAGTCGCCGTGGATGCGCTGCAGCGCAGGCCAGCTCGCCGCGGCGGCCGCGTCGAGCACCGCGTCGACCGGCCCACGGACCTCCTCGAGCGCGGGCTCCTCGGCGACGGCGGCCTCGAAGCGGGCCCGCATCTCGGCCACGATCGTCGCCGCCTGCTCGGGCGTGGTCGGCGTCGTGCCCAGCGTCTCGGCGAGGGTGCGGTGCACCTCGGCGGTGGCCTCGCCCAGCGCCCGGGCCGGCTCGGTGAAGTCGGTGCCCGCCTCCGCCGCGTGCAGCGCCACCCGCCAGGCGTCCTCGACGCCGGGCAGGAACTCCTGGGCGAAGGCCAGGTGCCCGGATGCCGGCTGGTCGCCCTCGGTGCCCGGGTGCGGCCAGTGCCCGGTGACCGACCCGACGACGGCCGGAACCCGGCGCGAGCCGGCGTCGACGAGCGCGCCCTGGAGCACGACGTCGGGGTTCTCACCGGGGGACAGCATCCGGAAGACCTTGACGATGAGCGGGGTGTGGTGCCCGTCGGGCAGGTCGCAGTCGAGGATGACCGAGGTGTTGGACTGCTCGCCGGACAGCACCCGTGAGCTGCGTACGTGCACCTCGTAGCCCCAGCTGGGCTGCGGCATCCCGGCCACCGACTCCTCGACGGCCCCGGACACCTTCGACGAGGCGGCGTGCACGCGGCCCTGCACGAGCTCGAGCAGCTGCGCCGCGTAGACCGGGTCGTGGGGGCCGTCGTAGACCCACCGGCGGCCCAGCACCGAGTGCTCCATCGTGCCGACCAACGCGTGGTCGGCGCTGCCGAGCGGCTCACCGCGGTAGGTGAGGGGCACCTGGTAGACCACCGGATCGGGCCCGGCCTCGTCGGCCAGGACCAGGGTCTCGACCCCGACCTCGCCCGCCGGGTCGTCGAGCCGCCACGTGGCCAGCAGGCGCAGCTCGGGCTGCTGCCCCTTGGCCGCGTACCAGCGCTGCTCACCCATCCAGCCCGAGACGAGCTCGATCTTGGTGGGGCTCAGGGAGGCCCCGGTGTGGATCTCAGCCACGGACATCACCCCTGGGCGGCTGCAGCGCGAACCAGAAGAAGTCGCGCGAGCCCAACGTGACGGTGATGGTGCCGTCGGCTGCGATGTCGGGAAAACCGCTGCCGCCGAACAGGTCCCGGGTCTCCCAGCCAGCCAGCTCCTCGGGCACCGTGATGGTGGTGGACTGCGGGCGCGACGACAGGTTGTTGACGCACAGCACGGCCAGGGCCGATCGGTCCTCGGTGTCGCGCTCGCGGCGGTTGATCCGCGCGAAGGCGAGCACACGCTCGTGCGTCGACTCGCAGACCTCGAAGTCGCCGAGCCCGAACACCGGGTGCTCGCGGCGCACGGCAAGCATGCCGCGCACCCAGTGCAGCCTCGAGGAGCCGCTCGCCATCTGCGCCTCGACGTTGACGTGGTTGTGGTGGTAGACGAGTGACTGGATGACCGGCAGGTAGAGCTTGCCGGGGTCGGCGGTGGAGAAGCCGGCGTTGCGGTCGGGGGTCCACTGCATGGGGGTGCGCACGGCATCGCGGTCGTTGAGCCAGATGTTGTCGCCCATCCCGATCTCGTCGCCGTAGTAGAGGCACGGCGAGCCGGGGAGGGACAGCAGCAGGGCGTGGATCAGCTCGAACTCGGGGCGCGAGTTGTCCAGCAGCGGGGCCAGCCGCCGCCGGATGCCGACGTTGGCCCGCATCCGCGGGTCGGGGGCGTACCAGCCGTACATCGCGGCGCGCTGCTCCGGGGTGACCATCTCGAGGGTCAGCTCGTCGTGGTTGCGCAGGAAGGTGCCCCACTGCGCGCCGGTCGGGATGGCCGGGGTGTCGGCGAGCACGTCGATGATCGGCGCGGCCTTCTCCTCGCGCAGCGCGTAGTAGAGCATCGGCATCACCGGGAAGTGGAAGCACATCTGGCACTCCGGCGCCTCCTGCGTGCCGAAGTAGTCGACGACGTCGTGCGGGGGCTGGTTGGCCTCGGCGAGCAGGATCCGCCCGGGGTACTCCGTGTCGACCATCGCCCGCAGCTCGGCGAGGAACTGGTGGGTCTTGGGGTGGTTCTCGCCGTTGTGGCCCTCCTCCTCGTAGAGGTACGGCACGGCATCCAGGCGGAAGCCGTCGATGCCCATGTCCATCCAGAAGCGCACGACGTCGTACATCGCCTCGTGCACCTTGGGGTTCTCGAAGTTCAGGTCGGGCTGGTGGCTGAAGAACCGGTGCCAGAAGAACTGCCGACGGATCGGGTCGAAGGTCCAGTTGGAGGTCTCGGTGTCGACGAAGATGATGCGGGCGTCGGTGTACTTGTCGTCGGTGTCGGACCACACGTAGAAGTCGCCGAAGGGGCCCTCGGGGTCGCTGCGCGACGCCTGGAACCACGGGTGCTGGTCGCTGGTGTGGTTCATGACGAAGTCGGTGATGATCCGGATGCCGCGTGCGTGCGCCTGGGTGATCAGCTCGCGGAACTCCGGCAGGGTCCCGAACTCGGGCAGCACCTGCGTGTAGTCGGAGATGTCGTAGCCGCCGTCGCGCAGCGGGCTGGCGTAGAACGGCGGCAGCCAGAGGCAGTCGACGCCGAGCCACTGCAGGTAGTCGAGTCGGTTGACGATGCCGGCGAAGTCGCCCTCACCCGAGCCGGTGCTGTCGCCGAAGGCGCGCACGAGCACCTCGTAGAAGACCGCCGTGCGGAACCACTCCGGGTCGTGGCGCAGCCCGGGCTGGTTGGCGCCGAGCCCCGGGGTGGAGTGACCCATGCCGAGGATCGCAGTCACCAGGGCCTCCTCACCGCGACGACGTGCACGGGTTCGACCTCCGGCCCCAGTCGCACGTAGTTGTCGCGCTGCCAGGTCCAGCGCTCGTCGGTGACGAGGTCGTGGGCCTCGAAGCTGTCACCCGGCTCCAGGCCGAGTGCGGCCATGTCGAGGCGCAGCGTGGTGGCGCGGGTCGAGTGGGGGTCGAGGTTGGCGACGACCACGACGACGTCGTCGGTGCCGTCGGGCAGCCGGCGCCGCTTGGAGTAGGCGAGGAAGTTCTCGTCGTCGCAGTGGTGGAACGAGATGTCGCGCAGCCGGTGCAGCGCCGGGTGCGCCCGCCGGATGTCGTTGATCATGGTGAGCCAGCCGGCGAGCGAGCGGCCGGCCTTGGTGCCGCCGGGCTCGTAGTCCTCCCAGCGCCGGTTCTTGAACTCGTACTTCTCGTTGTCGATCTGCTCCTCGGCGCCGGGGCGTGCCACGTGCTCCATCAGCTCGTAGCCGGCGTAGATGCCGTAGGTCGGCACCAGGGTGGCCGCGAGCACCGCCCGCAGCTTCCACGCGGCCGGGCCGCCGAACTGCATGTACGGCGTGAGGATGTCGTGCGTCGTGGGCCAGAACGAGGGGCGCATGTAGGCCGCGGCGTCACCGGACAGCTCGGTGAGGTACTCGCGCAGCTCGTGGGCGCTGTTGCGCCAGGTGTAGTAGGTGTAGCTCTGCTGGAAGCCGACCTTGCCCAGGGTGTGCATCATCGCCGGCTTGGTGAACGCCTCGGCGAGCCAGATCACCTCGGGATGGTCCTTCGCGACGTCGGCGATCAGCCACTGCCAGAACTCCACCGGCTTGGTGTGGGGGTTGTCGACCCGGAACAGGGTGACCCCGTGGTCGATCCACACCTGCACGACGTCACGCACGGCGGCGTAGCTGCCGGCCGGGTCGTTGTCGAAGTTGAGCGGGTAGATGTCCTGGTACTTCTTGGGCGGGTTCTCGGCGTAGGCGATGGTGCCGTCGGCGCGGGTGGTGAACCACTCGGGGTGGCTGGTGACCCACGGGTGGTCGGGCGAGCACTGCAGCGCCAGGTCCATGGCCACCTCCATCCCGAGCCGGCGCGACTGCGCCACGAAGGCGTCGAAGTCGTCGAAGGTGCCGAGGTCGGGGTGGATGGCGTCGTGGCCGCCGTCGGCCGAGCCGATGGCGTACGGGCTGCCGGGGTCCTCCGGGCGGGCGTCGAGGGTGTTGTTCGGGCCCTTCTTGGCCGCCTGCCCGATCGGGTGGATCGGCGTGAGGTAGACGACGTCGAAGCCCATCGCCGCCACGGCCGGCAGGCGCTCGGCGGCGGTGCGGAGCGTGCCGGTGGTCCAGCGGTGCTCGTCCTCGTCGTAGGTCGCGCCCTCGCTGCGCGCGAAGAGCTCGTACCAGGCGCCGGACAGGGCCAGCTCGCGCTCGACCAGCAGGGCGAGGTCGGCCGACGGCGTGACGTGGTCGCGCAGCGGCCGGGCGGCCAGCTCGGCCTCCACGGAGGGGTCGGTGCCGGCCTTGAGGCGCACGGCGGCCGGGCGGGTGGTGTCGCGCAGGCCCAGCACGGCATCCGAGAGCACGGCCTGCTGCGCGGCCGTGCGCGGCACCTCGTCGCGGGCGCGCTCGAGCAGCAGGGCGCCCTCATCGAGCATCAGCTCGGTGTCGACGTCGGCCTGCACCTTCACCGTGGCGTCGTGCTCCCAGGTGCCGTAGGGGTCCGACCAGCCCTCGACCCGGTAGGACCACCAGCCCGTGGAGGGGGCGGCCACCGTGGCCACCCAGGTGTTCAGCCCGGGGTTGGTGCAGGTCATCGGCAGCACGGTCTCGGCGCCGCTGGGGTCGGTGAGCACCACCGAGGCGTTGACCGCGTCGTGGCCCTCGCGGAAGACGGTGGCGCTGACGTCGAACTGCTCGTCGACCACCGCCTTGGCGGGACGGGCGCCGTTGTCGACGCAGGGTCTGACGTCGAGGACGGGGATGCGGCCGATCGGGTTCTGGGGGGCGCGGGTGTGAGGGGCAACAGACACAACGACGAACCTACCGGCGATCACCGGGGCGGAACACGACCCGCGGCACCCCGGATCTCGCACCGCAAGATCACGTCAACCGCGTGAAAGATCGAGATGAAAGCGTTTACCCACGTGCCCTACGATGACCCCTCGTGAAAGCCATCCGTCGGTTCAGCGTGCGTCCTGTCCTGCCCACCCGCATCGCCGCCCTGGGCGACCTCGCGATGAACCTGCGGTGGAGCTGGCACCCTCCGCTACGCGACCTCTTCGCGTCGATCGACCCGGCCCGGTGGGCCGCGGTGCGTGAGGACCCCGTCGCCATGCTCTCGGCGGTCGAGCCCGCCGAGCTGGAGCGGCTGGCCGCCGACCCGGACTTCGTCGAGCGGCTCGACACCGCGAAGGCGGCCCTCGACCGCTACCTCGGTCAGGACCGCTGGTACCAGCGGTGGGGCCGCGAGCAGGCCGAGGGGGTGCCCTCGGCGATCGCCTACTTCAGTGCGGAGTTCGGCATCACCGCAGCCCTGCCGCAGTACTCCGGTGGCCTGGGCATCCTCGCTGGCGACCACCTCAAGGCGGCCTCCGACATCGGGGTGCCGATCGTGGGCGTCGGCCTGTTCTACAAGACCGGGTACTTCCGCCAGAGCCTGAACCGCGACGGCTGGCAGCAGGAGGACTACCCCGTCCTCGACCCCGACGACCTGCCCCTGTCGCTGCTGCGCCACGCGGACGGCACACCCGCGGGCGTCACCATCGAGCTGCCCGGCGGTCGCGAGCTGCACGCCCACGTCTGGCGCGCCCAGGTGGGGCGGGTGCCCCTGCTGCTGCTCGACTCCGACGTGCACGAGAACGACGAGGCGGCGCGCCGCATCACCGAGCGCCTCTACGGCGGTGGCGGCGAGCTGCGCCTGCAGCAGGAGATGCTGCTCGGCATGGGCGGCGTGCGCGCGCTGCGGCTGTGGTCGCAGCTCACCGGCGCCGCGGCCCCCGACGTCTACCACGCCAACGAGGGGCATGCCGGCTTCCTCGGGGTCGAGCGGATCAGCGAGCTCGTGCGTGCCGAGGCGATGAGCTTCGACGAGGCGCTCGAGGCCGTGCGCGGCGCCACCGTGTTCACCACCCACACGCCCGTGCCGGCCGGCATCGACCGCTTCGACGCCTCGCTCATCGAGCTCTACTTCGGCGGGGCGCAGGCCGTCGAGGGCGTGCCCGTCGAGCGGCTGCTGCAGCTCGGTTCCGAGACCTACGAGGGCGGCTCGGCCGGCATGTTCAACATGGCCGTCATGGGCCTGCGGCTCGCCCAGCGTGCCAACGGCGTCTCTCAGCTGCACGGGGTCGTGAGCCGCGAGATGTTCGACGGCCTGTGGCCGGGCTTCGACGACACCGAGGTGCCGATCACCTCGATCACCAATGGCGTGCACGGACCCACCTGGGTCGACCGCTTGGTGTTCGAGCTGGCCCGCACCCACGCCGACGTCACCGACCTCGACACCCAGGAGTCGTGGGAGGCGTTCGCCACGGTCCCGCGCGATGCCGTGTGGGCCACCAAGCGCGAGCTGCGCCTCCAGCTCGTCGAGGAGGCCCGGCGCCGTACCCGGCAGTCGTGGCTCGAGCGTGGGGCGTCGCCGGCCGAGCTGGCCTGGACCGACGAGATCCTCGACCCCGACGTGCTCACCATCGGCTTCGCCCGCCGGGTGCCCACCTACAAGCGGCTGACCCTGATGCTGCGTGACCCGGTGCGGCTCAAGAAGCTGCTGCTGCACCCGACCCGGCCGGTCCAGCTGGTCATCGCCGGCAAGTCGCACCCCGCCGACGAGACCGGCAAGCAGCTGATCCAGCAGCTGGTGAAGTTCGCCGACGACCCCGAGGTGCGCCACCGCATCGTCTTCCTGCCCAACTACGACATCGCCATGGCGCTGCACCTCTACCCGGGCTGCGACGTCTGGCTCAACAACCCGCTGCGCCCGTTCGAGGCGTGTGGCACGTCCGGGATGAAGGCGGCGCTCAACGGCGCACTCAACCTGTCCATCCTCGACGGCTGGTGGGACGAGTGGTACGACGGCAAGAACGGCTGGGCCATCCCCACGGCCGACGGCGTCGAGGACCCCGAGCGGCGTGACGACATCGAGGCCCGCGCGCTCTACCAGCTCGTCGAGCGTCAGGTCGCCCCGCGGTTCTACGACGTCGACGAGAACGGCGTCCCGCAGAACTGGCTGGCCATGATGCTGCACACGGTCACCACCCTGGGGCCGAAGGTGCGGGCGAGCCGGATGGTGCGCGACTACACCGAGAAGCTCTACGTGCCCGCGGCCCGGTCCGGGTGGGCGCTGCGCGAGGGCGACTACGCCGGTGCCCGTGACCTGGCCACCTACAAGGCCAAGGCCCGGGGCGCCTGGCGCGAGGTGCACGTCGACCACGTCGAGTCCTCCGGCGTCGGTGACAGCCCCGAGCTCGGTGAGACGCTGCACGTCACCAGCTACGTCTCGCTCGGCGACCTCACCCCCGACGACGTCGAGGTGCAGGTCGTGCACGGGCGCACCAACCACCACGGCGACGAGCTGCACGACGTCTCGTCGGTGCCGCTCGCGCACGTGGAGTCCTACGAGCACGGGCGCCACCAGTTCGCCGGTGACCTGGTGCTGCGCTCCTCGGGTGCGTTCGGCTACACCGTGCGGGTGCTGCCCAAGCACGACGGGCTGGCCCGCCCCAGCGAGCTCGGCCTGGTCGCCAACGCCTGAGGCCTACGTCACCTCCGACAACCGGTCGCGAGTGATGTCGGCCAGGGTGCGGCAGCCGGTCAGGGCCATCGTGAGGTCGAGCTCGGCCCGGATGTTGCGCAGCACCTCGGCGACCCCCGCGGCGCCCGCCAGCGCCAGCCCGTAGACGTGCGGCCGGCCGATGCCCACGGCATCCGCGCCCAGCGCGAGCGCGACGAACACGTCGGCGCCCGAGCGGACGCCGCTGTCGAAGAGCACCGGCATGGCCGACCCCGCACCGCGCACCGCATCCACGACACCGGGGAGCGCGTCCAGCGCCGCCACCGAGCGGTCGACCTGCCGGCCGCCGTGGTTCGACACCAGGATGCCGTCGACCCCCGCGTCGACGGCCCGCCGCGCGTCGTCGGGGTGCAGCACCCCCTTGAGCACGACGGGCAGGGCGGTCAGCTCGCGCAGCCGGGGCAGGTCGGCCCAGCTGAGCGAGGGCCGGGAGAACACGTCGAGGAAGGTCTCGACCGCCGCCCGGGGTTCTGGCGCCGACAGGTTGCGCCGGGTGTCACCGGGATGGTTGCGGCTCAGCGACACCAGCGTGCGCACCGCCGCCGGGGTCGGTCGCGGCTGAGGCTGTGGCTCGGAGTGCTCCGCGGCCGCGACCCGCTGCGCGACGAGCCGGCGGAACACCGGGTCGGAGGTGTACTGGGCGATGCCCTCGCCCCGGGCGAAGGGCAGGTGCCCGAGGTCGAGGTCGCGCGGGCGCCAGCCGAGGTAGGCCGTGTCGAGCGTGACGACGACGGCCTCGCTGCCGCACGCCTGCGCGCGCTGCACGAGGCTGGCCACGAGGTCGTCGTCGCTGCTCCAGTACAGCTGGTACCAGTGGCCGGTGCCGCCGAGCGCCGCGGCGACCTCCTCCATCGGCACCGACGCCTGGGTGCTGAGGATCGGCGTGACCTCCTGCTCGCGCGCCGCCCGGGCGACGGCGAGGTCGGCGTCGGCGTGCGCCGCGGACAGCACGCCGATGGGCGCGACGAGCAGGGGTGAGGAGTGCCGCCGCCCGAACAGCTCGACCCCGAGGTCGCGCTCGCTGGTGTCGACGAGCAGGCGGGGCACCACCCGCCACCGCCCGAAGGCCTCCCGGTTGGCCAGAGCCGTCGACTCCCCGCCCGCCGACCCGGCCACGTAGGCGAAGCCACGGCGGGACATCGCCCGCCTGGCCGCCTCCTCGAGCGCCGCCCCGTCGGTGGGCACCTCGGGGCGCCGGCCGAAGGTGCCGGCCCGGTAGATCGCGGACTGGGCGGCCTTCCCGACGTCACGCAACGGCATCCGACCTCCTGCAGGGTGGCGGTGGGCGCACCGCGGTTGCCGCCTGTCTACCCGATCGCACCGGCGGGCGGAAGGTCGACCCGCCGCGGGCCGCACCGGCCTAGGGTGTGCGCCATGCCGCGTTTCAGCTGGGCCGCCTGGGGCCTCCTCGTCGTCGTGCTCGACCTCCCGCTCCTCGGCTGGGACGTGCTGCCCGACGTCGTGGGCTACATCTGGCTGTTCATCGGGCTGGCCGGCGGCCCGGCCCTGCACCCGGGGTTCGCGCGGGCCCGGGCGGCAGCCCTGGTCGGTGTCCCGGCAGCGGTCATCACCGGCACGCCGCTCACCGACGCGAGCATCCCCATCGAGTGGACCGGTGCGTTCGTCGGCATCGCGGTCAACGTCGTCGTGCTGCACCAGCTCGTCACGGCGGTCCGCGACCTCGACCCCGCCGAGGGGGACAGCGACCACCGGCGCTGGGCGAACGGCATCCGGGTTGCGGCCCCTGTCGCGGGTGGCCTGCAGCTCGTCGGGCTGGTCGGCATCACCACCGTGCTCGCCCTCCTCTACGTCCTCGGCCTGCTCGCCCTGGTGGTCGTCGGCATCATCGCCGTCGTGCTGCTGCACCGGGTCAACCGGGCCGGCTGGCTGGCCCCGGGCGCCACGGCTGCCACCGGCTCGTCCGACCCGGCCGAGACCGCGACGCCCTGACGACCCGCCGCGCCGTGGTCACCGCAGGGCCGTCGCCGTCGCACCTGCTGTCCCGACCCCTCGACACCGGGTGGACCGTGCGGGCCGCCGCCGGCCCGGTGCCCGAGGCGCTGCGGGATGCCGTGCTGCCGGCGCAGGTGCCCGGGGTCGTGCACCTCGACCTGCTGCGGGCCGGGCTCGTCCCCGACCCCTACCTCGACGACAACGAGGCGCTGCTCGCGTGGATCGGCCTCGTCGACTGGACCTACCAGACCACGGTCGAGCTGACCGAGGGCGACCTCGCCGGGGCGCAGCGCCACGAGCTGGTGCTCGAGGGGCTCGACACGGTGGCGACCGTGTCCTTGAACGGGGAGGTCGTGGCCGAGGTCGCCAACCAGCACCGGCAGTACCGGCTCGACGTGACGCATCGGCTCCGGGCCGGCGGGAACGCCCTCACCGTGGCCTTCCGCAGCCCGGTGCGGTACGCCAACGCGCTGAGCACCGCGCTCGGGGCGCGCCCCCGGCCCTACCCGCTGCCGTTCGAGGCGATCCGCAAGTCGGCGTGCAGCTTCGGCTGGGACTGGGGCCTCGCCACCTTCACCAGCGGCATCTGGCGCCCGGCCCGGCTGGTGTCGTGGAGCACCGCCCGGCTCGACGAGGTGCGCGTGCACGCCGAGCCGGCCGGTGAGGGCGGCCGGGTGACGGCGACCGTGCGGGTGGCCCGTGGCGCCGGCACCGACAGCACCGACACCACGGAGCTGACGCTCACGCTCGCTGTCGCGGGCACGACGGCCTCCGCGGCGGTGCCCGCCGGGCGTGACGAGGTGATCCTCGAGGTCGGGCTCGAGCACGCCGAGCGCTGGTGGCCGGCGGGCCACGGCGCGCAGCCCCTCTACGACGTGCAGGTCGAGCTGGCGGCGGGCGGGGCCGCGCTCGACGCGACGACGAGGCGGGTCGGGTTCCGCACGCTGCGCTGGGACACTGCACCGGATGCCGGGGGCACCCCGTTCCAGCTGGTCGTCAACGACCGCCCGGTGCTGGTCATGGGCGTGAACTGGATCCCTGACGACGCGTTCCCGACCCGGGTCGACCGGGCCCGGTACGCGCGCCGGCTGATCCAGGCCAAGGACGCCAACGTCAACCTGGTGCGGGTCTGGGGCGGCGGCATCTACGAGTGCGACGACTTCTACGACCTCTGCGACGAGCTCGGCCTGCTGACCTGGCAGGACTTCCTCTTCGCCTGCGCGGCCTACCCGGAGGAGGAGCCGCTGCACAGCGAGGTCGAGGCCGAGGCCCGGCAGCAGGTCGCCCGGCTGGCGCACCACGCCTCGCTGGCCCTGCTCTGCGGCAACAACGAGAACCTCTGGGGCCACGAGGACTGGGGCTGGAAGGAGCGCCTCGACGGGCGCACCTGGGGGGCGCTGTACTACTTCCGGATGCTGCCCGGCATCGTCGACGAGCTGGCGCCGCACGTGCCGTACGTGCCCGGCAGCCCGTTCAGCCCGCACGGGCAGCACCCCAACGCCGCCGCGCACGGCGCCGTGCACCTGTGGGAGCAGTGGAACTCGCTGGACTGGACCACCTACCGCGACGTGCGCCCGCGCTTCGTCGCGGAGTTCGGCTGGCAGGGCCCGCCGGCCTGGTCGACCCTCACCCGGGCCGTGCACGATGACCCGCTCACACCGGAGTCGCCCGGCATGATCGTGCACCAGAAGGCGGTCGACGGGAACGGCAAGCTGGCCCGCGGGCTGCTCCCGCACCACCGGGTGCCCGACGACCTGGAGACGTGGCACTGGGCCATGCAGCTCAACCAGGCGGATGCCGTGGCGTGCGCCCTGGGCTGGTTCCGCTCGCTGGCGCCGCACACCTCCGGCGCGGTCGTGTGGCAGCTCAACGACTGCTGGCCGGCCACCTCGTGGGCGGCGGTCGACGGCGACGGCCACGAGAAGCCGGTCTGGTTCGCCCTGCGCGACGCCTTCGCACCGCGGGTCGTCACGATCCAGCCGGAGGCCGGCGGGCTGCGGGTGGCGCTCGGCAACGACACCGACGAGCCGTGGGACGGCAGGCTGGTGCTGACCCGCCGCGGGTTCGACGGCACGGTGCTCGCGAGGAAGCGGATGCCGGTCACGGTTGCCGCCCGCGCCACCCGGTCGGTCGCGGTGCCGGCCTCCGTGGCCGCCTTCGGGAGGCCGGCGGGCGAGCTGCTCGTCGCCGAGGCCCTCGGCTGTCGCGGGCTGTGGTTCCCCGTCGAGCCCCGGCACGGCGAGCTGCCGCCGGCGCGGGCGGAGGTCGACGTGGTGGTGGGGGAGGAGGTGGCCGAGGTGACGGTGACCGCCCGGGTGCTGCTGCGTGAGGTCACGCTGCTGGTCGACAAGGTGCACCCCGGCCTGCACACCGACCGCGGGATGGTCACCCTGCTGCCCGGCGAGTCGGCGACCTTCCGGGTGCGCTACCTCGCGGCCGGCATCCCGGGCACCCACCCGGGCGACGACGGGAGCGGCGGCCCCGTGGGGGGCGACGGCATCCGGGGCGCCGAGATCCTGCGCACCCTCGACGTCGCCGCGGTCACCGCGCCCGGGGTGCTGCGGACTGCCAACGAGCTGGTGGCCGGCCCCGGCCTCGTCCGCAGCTCCCCGACTTTGTAGGTGAGACGCTCGCGAAACGCCGCTCCAGCAGCGCGTTGCTCGGCTACTCACCTACAAAGTCGGGGAGTAGCGGGGGGTGTCAGCGCAGGAAGGGGATGTCGCGGTCGAGCAGCCCGCGCTCCTTGAGCTCGGCGCGCAGCGGGATCTCGTCGTCGATCCAGCCGCTCTGCTTGATGCCCCAGAACGACGCGTGGTCGGGGCCGTAGCCCAGCAGCTGCTGCTGCAGCGGGGTGAGGCCCTTGAACCAGTCGGAGGACTGGTCGGCGACGGCCTCGTCGAGCGGGCGGATCCAGCGGTAGGTGTAGCCGATGAACATCAGCTTGCGGATGCGCTCGCTGGTGTTCATCGAGCGGGAGTGCCACAGGCGGCGGTCGAAGATGAAGGCGTCACCGGGGTTGAGCAGCACCTCGACGGCGCCCTCGGGCTCCATGATCGGGTCGCCGGGCTTCTCGGGGCGACCGGCCAGGGTGTTGCTCTTGTGGCTGCCGGGGATGACCTTGGTGTTGCCGTAGCCCGGCTCGGAGAGGTCGGTCAGCGCGTAGCTGATCTTCGTCATGAACATCGGACGCACGTGCATGTCGATGTCGGAGTTCTGCCGGTAGCCGTCCTGGTGCCAGTTCCAGAACGGCGGCTCGTCCTTCGGCGGGTTGACGTCGATGTGGTTGTGGTGGGTGTAGATGTTCCACCCCATCGTCCCCCAGATGTACGGGAAGGTCCGCGGCCAGCTCAGCAGCTCGACGAAGCGCGGGTCGCGGTGCATCCAGCCCATCACGTGGACGGAGCGGTCGGGCCGCAGCTGTCCGGCGGCCTCCTCCTCGGCGTAGATCCGGTCGACGGCGTCCTCGAAGTAGGCGCGGTCCTCCTCCGCCAGGGCGTTCGGGATGACGACGAAGCCGTCACGGTCGTACTGCTCGCGGATGGCCGGGTCGAGCGGCTCGAAGCCGGTGGGCGCGGGCACGGTGGCGGTCATGCGGTAGTGCTCCCAACTGGTGCCGACGGTCGCGGGGGCACCGTCCCGCTGCGGGCTGCCGGTGTGGGGCAGCTGCCGCCTCCATGGCGGCCAGTCTAGGTCTGCGACCTCGTCGTTCGTCGCACCCCGCACCGCGCCGCGCGGCCCGGCTCAGGTGGCGTCGGCGGTGGCGTAGACGCGCAGGCTGGTGCCGGGAACGGTCACCGGCCCGGGTGGCTGCGGCCGCCCCGCCGGACGGGGCCGCTCGTCGTCGCTGTCCCAGAGCAGCCGGTATGCCGTGACGCCGGGCGCCGCGGGCAGCGACACCTCGAGCGGGCGGTCGGTGCCGTTGACGACGAGGAGCGCGCAGTCGGCGCCCCGCCACGCGCCGGCGACGCACATCTGCACGACCCGGGTGCCGTCGTCCCAGCGGCGACCCATCGGCCTGCCGTCGGCGGCGTACCACTCCATGTCGCGGCTGCCGTCGTCGTCCACCTGGAGCCCCAGGGCCCACACCCGCTGGCGCAACGCCGGAAGCTCGCGGCGCACCCGCGCCAGGTGCCGGGTGGTGGTGAGGAGGTCGTGCTGCCAGGGCGCGAGGTCCCAGTCGAGCCAGCTGGTCGGGTTGTCCTGGCAGTAGGCGTTGTTGTTGCCCCCCTGGGTGCGCCCCATCTCGTCGCCGGCGTTGAGCATCGGCACGCCGGTGGAGAGCAGCAGCGTCCCCAGCAGGTTGCGCATGGTGCGGGCGCGGGCCGCCGTGACGTCGGGGTCGTGGGTGGGGCCCTCGACACCGTGGTTCCACGAGGTGTTGCCGTCGCTGCCGTCGCGGTTGTGCTCGCCGTTGGCCTTGTTGTGCTTGGAGTCGTAGGACGTGAGGTCGGCCACGGTGAAGCCGTCGTGCGCGGCCACGAAGTTGACCGACGCGGTGGGGCCGCGGTCGCGGTGCCCGAACAGGTCGCGCGACCCGGCCAGGCGGGTGGCGAGGTCCTGCAGGCCGTGCGACGGCCGGCCCGAGCGCTGGGCGCGCACGTCGCCGACCCAGAACCGCCGCACCGCGTCGCGGTAGCGGTCGTTCCACTCCAGGAACGGCGGGGGAAACTGGCCGGTGCGCCAGCCGTGCATCCCGAGGTCCCACGGCTCGGCGATCAGGGTGACCCTCGAGAGCACCGGGTCGGTGCGCAGCGCCACGAGGAACGGGTGGTCGGGGTCGAAGTCGTCGCCGCGGCCGCGGCCCAGCGCCACGGCGAGGTCGAACCGGAAGCCGTCGACGTGGAACTCCTGCACCCAGTAGCGCAGGGAGTCGAGCACCATCCGGCAGACCACCGGGTGGCGCAGGTCGAGGGTGTTGCCGCAGCCGGTGACGTCGATGTCGCGGCCGCGCTCGTCGAGGCGGTAGTAGGCCCGCTGGTCAAGGCCGCGCCAGGAGAACGTGGCACCCGTGCGGTCCTGCTCGGCGGTGTGGTTGTAGACCACGTCGAGGATGACCTCGATGCCCTCGCGGTGCAGCAGCTTGACCATGCCCTTCACCTCGTCGACCACGCCCTGGGGGTCGGTGGCGGCGGCGTAGCCGGGGTGCGGCGCGAAGAACCCGAGCGTGTTGTAGCCCCAGTGGTTGGTCAGGCCGCGCCGCACCAGGTGCGGCTCGGAGGTGAAGGCCTGCACCGGCAGCAGCTCGACCGCGGTGACGCCGAGCTCGCGCAGGTGGGCGACCGAGGCGGGGTGGGCGAGCCCGGCATACGTGCCGCGCAGCTCTTCGGGCACGTCGGGATGCAGCATCGTCTGGTTGCGCACGTGCGCCTCGTAGATGACGGTCTCGCTGCGGGTGCGGCCCGGCGGGCGGTCGCCCTCCCAGTCGAACGCGCGGTCGACGACGACGCAGCGCGGCACGCAGCCCCGGCTGTCGAGGTCGGAGCGCAGGTCGCCGTCGCCGTGCCAGCCGGCGTCGACGACGTGGCCGTAGACCTCGGGGCCCCAGCGCACCTCGCCCTCGAGCGCCCGGGCGTAGGGGTCGAGCAGCAGCTTGGCGGCGTTGTGTCGCAGGCCGGTGTCGGGCCCCCACTCGCCGCGCACCCGCAGGTTGTAGCGCTGGCCCGGGCCCATGCCCGGGACGAACCCGAACCAGCAGCCGTGGGCCCGCTCCAGCAGGGGCACCCGCCGCTCGGTGGTGCCCTGCGTGTCGCCGGGCTCGAACAGGCAGACGTCGACGCCGTCGGCGTGACCCGCGTAGACCGCGACGTCGGCGCCACCCTCCACCAGGGTGACCCCCGGGGGCGGGGCGAGGTCGCGGCTGAGCGCTCCCGGCAGGGGCGTGGGGTGGGGCGGCCGTGACATGGAGGCGAGCCTAGTGAGTGGTTAGGTTGGACCCATGACTGATCCGACGTCGCTGCCCAACTTCCCCCCGCCCCCGGACGAGCACCCGCTGCGGGGCCGGGTCCTCGACGTGCTCGTCGACCTCGGCCTCCAGCCGAACCTCGACACCGACGGCGACGTCGCGTTCACGGTCAACGAGCAGCAGCTCTTCGTGCGGTGTACCGAGGGCGACGTCGAGATCATGCGGGTCTTCGGCCAGTGGCAGATCCAGGACGAGCTGCTCGGCGACCGGCTGCACCTTCACGAGACGTGCAACGAGCTCAACCTCAACATGAACGTCGTCAAGACCGGGGTGGCCGGCTCGACCCTGGTGGTCATCGGCGAGCACCTCGTCACCCCGGGAGCCGACGTCGGCATCCTGCTGCAGGTGTCGATCCAGGTGATCCTGTCCGGCGTGCACATCTGGCACCAGCGGGTGCTGGGGCTCGACCCCACCGCCGAGGGCGACGCACCGGAGGGCGACCCGTCATGACCGACCTCGTGCGCCTCGAGGTCGACGGAGGCATCGGCACCATCCGCCTCGACCGGCCGCCGATGAACGCCCTCAACGCCGAGATCCAGCACGGCCTGGTCGCGGCCTGCCGCGAGGCCGGCGAGCGGCGGGACGTCTCGGCCGTCATCGTCTGGGGCGGCGAGAAGGTCTTCGCCGCCGGGGCCGACATCAAGGAGATGGAGACCATGTCCTACACCGACATGGTCGACCACTCGGCGCTGCTGCAGGACTTCACCCGGTCCTTGGCCGGCCTGCCCAAGCCCACCGTCGCCGCCATCACCGGCTACGCCCTCGGGGGTGGGTGCGAGGTCGCGCTCGCCTGCGACTTCCGCGTCGCGGCCGACGACGCCCGGCTCGGGCAGCCCGAGATCCTGCTCGGCATCATCCCGGGTGCCGGAGGCACCCAGCGGCTGGCCCGGCTGGTCGGGCCGAGCCGGGCCAAGGACCTGGTGTTCTCCGGCCGGTTCGTGGCGGCGCAGGAGGCGCTCGAGATCGGGCTCGTGGATGCCGTGGTGCCCGCCGCCGAGGTCTACGCCACCGCGCGCTCGATGATGGCCCGCTACGTCGCAGGGCCGGCCTACGCGCTGCGCGCCGCCAAGGAAGCCATCGACCGCGGCCTCGAGGTCGACCTCGACAGCGGCCTGGAGATCGAGCGGATGCTGTTCGCCGGCCTGTTCGCCACCCGCGACCGCGCCACCGGCATGCGGCACTTCGTCGACAAGGCCAAGGGTCCGGCACCGTTCGAGGGCGCCTGACCCACAGGCTCCACCCGGGTGAGGGTCACCTTCCTGCCGAGGTGGCGGGCATCACGCTGCACCGATGGTGAACAAGCGCTTACCTGCTGAGAGAATCGACGGCACGCCCCGCGCCGGACGGCCGGGCCCCCCATCCACCACCAGTGAAGAGGACGAGGCACGCATGAACATCGTCGTCTGCGTCAAGTACGTTCCGGACGCACAGTCCGAGCGCACGTTCCGCGACTCCGACAACACCGTCGACCGAGAGGGCGTCGACGGGCTGCTGTCCGAGCTCGACGAGTACGCCGTCGAGGAGGCCCTGAAGATCGTCGAGGCCGCGGGCGAGGGCGAGGTCACCGTGCTGACGGTCGGCCCCGACGCCGCCGCCGACGCGATCAAGAAGGCCCTGCAGATGGGCGCCCACGCGGGCGTGCACGTCAACGACGCCGCGATCCACGGCTCGGACGCCGTCGCGACCTCCCTCGTGCTCGCGGAGGCCGTGAAGAAGGCCACCGGTGGGGCTCCCGAGCTCGTCATGACCGGCATGTCGTCCACCGACGGGGTCATGGGTGTGGTGCCGGCGATGCTCGCCGAGCGGCTCGGCCTGCCCCAGGTCACCTACGCCGCCGAGCTCACCCTGGGCGAGGGCACGGTGACGATCCGCCGCGACGGCGACACGGCATCCGAGACCATCGAGGCCCGCCTGCCGGCCCTGGTGTCGGTGACCGACCAGATCAACGAGCCGCGCTACCCCTCGTTCAAGGGGATCATGGCGGCCAAGAAGAAGCCGGTCCAGCAGTGGGGGCTGGCCGACCTCGGCATCGACCCCTCGCTCGTCGGCCTCGAGGCCGCATGGACCTCGGTCGTCGCCTTCGCCAAGCGCCCGCCACGCGAGCAGGGCCAGGTCGTCGCCGACGAAGGTGACGGCGGCACGAAGCTGGCCGAGTTCCTCGCCGGCCGCAAGTTCCTCTGAGCCCCACGACGACTGACAGGTAGGACGGAAATCCCATGGCTGAAGTACTCGTTCTCGTCGACCACACCGACGGGCGCCTGCGCAAGGCGACTGCCGAGCTGCTGACCATCGCCCGCCGCCTCGGCGAGCCCTCCGCGGTGCACGTCGGCCCCGGCGCGGAGAGGGCCCAGGTCACCCTGGCCAAGTACGGGGCGCACAAGGTCTACGTCGTCGACGACGCGGACGCCGCGGCATACCTCGTCGCCCCGACCGCCGAGATCCTGGCCGCACTGGTCGAGAAGGTGTCGCCGGCCGCCGTGCTCATCCCGAGCAGCGCCACCGGTCGGGAGGTCGCGGCGCGCCTGGCGATCAAGACCGGTTCCGGCCTGATCACCGACGCCATCGACGTCCGGGCCGGTGAGAACGGCGTCGAGACCACCCAGTCGGTCTTCGCGGGGTCGTACACCGTCACCGCGACGGTCACCACCGGCACCCCGATCATCGCCGTCAAGCCCAACTCGGTTCCGCTGGAGGCCTCCCCGGCGCCCGGCGCGGTCGAGGCGTTCGCGGTGACCCTCAGCGACACGGCCAAGGCCGCCCGCATCACCGACTCGCAGCCGAAGAAGTCCACGGGCCGCCCCGAGCTCACCGAGGCCGCGATCGTCGTGTCCGGTGGGCGTGGCACCAGCGGCGACTTCAGCCCGATCGAGGAGTTCGCCGACTCGCTCGGTGCCGCGGTCGGCGCGAGCCGCGCCGCCGTCGACGCCGGCTGGTACCCGCACAGCAGCCAGATCGGCCAGACCGGCAAGCAGGTCTCCCCGCAGCTCTACGTCGCGGCGGGCATCTCCGGCGCCATCCAGCACCGGGCCGGCATGCAGACCTCGAAGACCATCGTCGCCGTCAACAAGGACGAGGAGGCGCCGATCTTCGAGCTCGTCGACTTCGGCATCGTCGGCGACCTGTTCACCGTGCTGCCGCAGGCCTCGGCCGAGGTCAAGAAGCGCAAGGGCTGAGCGGGGGCGACCGCTCATGGGGCCCACGGGCGGCGGCCGGCCCGCTGCACCGTGGGCCCCTGCCGTCTGGGTCGTCGTGGGGGCGCTCGTCGCGTTCGGCGTCGCAGGCCTGGCCACCATCGGCCTGTTCCTCCTGGTGTCGGCCTCGCTGCTCGTCGCGGTGGCCCTCGCGGTGCCCGCGCTGCGCCGGCCGAGCGTGCCCGGCCTCCTGGTCGGGCTGTCGACGGCGCCCCTGTACATCGCGTGGCTCAACCGCGGTGGCCCCGGCACCGTCTGCACCACCACGGCCGACGCGACGGCCTGCACCGACCAGTGGAGCCCGTGGCCCTTCCTGGCCGTGGGGGTGCTCCTCGCCGGTGCCGGAGCGGCCCTGCTGGTGACCGCACACCGGCGGGGGTCGGGGCCGCCGCCAACGGCGTCTCCCGAGGCCGCCGGGTCGGCGCCGCCCACGTAGACTCGACCACCGTGACGGCCTACCTCGACCATGCGGCGACCACCCCCATGCTGCCGGCCGCGGTCGAGGCCCTCGCGGGGCAGTCGCTGCAGGTCGGCAACGCCTCGTCGCTGCACACCTCCGGCCGGGCCGCCCGGGCCGTGGTCGAGGAGTCGCGCGAGCGGATCGCGTCGGCCCTCGGGGCGCGGCCCTCGGAGGTGGTGTTCACCTCGGGCGGCACCGAGGCCGACAACCTCGCGGTCAAGGGCACCTACGCCGCCCGGCTCGCCGCCGACCGGGCGCGCACCCGGCTGGTCGTCAGCGGCATCGAGCACCACGCCGTGCTCGACCCCGTGGAGTTCCTCGTCGCCGGGGGCGCCTTGGTCAGCTGGCTCGAGCCCGACCGCTGCGGCCACATCGCCGCCGACGACCTGCGCCGGGTGCTCGACGAGCGGGCCGACGACGTCGCCCTGGTCAGCGTCATGTGGGCCAACAACGAGGTCGGCACGGTGCAGCCGGTGGCCGAGCTCGCCGCGGTGGCGCACGAGCACGGCATCGCGTTCCACACCGACGCCGTGCAGGCGGTCGCGCACCTGCCGGTGCGCTTCGACGACTCCGGCGCCGACCTGATGACGGTCTCCGGCCACAAGGTGGGCGGCCCGCTCGGCGTCGGCGCCCTCCTCGCCCGGCGCGACGCGACGCTGGTGCCCCTGGCCCACGGCGGCGGGCAGGAGCGCCAGGTGCGCAGCGGCACCCTCGACGTGCCCGGCATCCGGGCGCTGGCCGTCGCGCTCGAGGAGACCGTAGCCATGCGCGACGTCGAGGCCAAGCGGGTGATGGTGCTGCGCGACCGGTTGCTCGAGGGAGCCCTCGGGCTGGGTCTGGGCATCCGGGTCAGCGGCTGCTGGACCGCCGGCGACGGCACCCGGCGGCTGCCCGGCAACGCCCACCTCGTGGTGCCGGGGTGCGAGGGCGACTCGCTGCTCTACCTGCTCGACGCCGCGGGGGTCGAGTGCAGCACCGGGTCGGCCTGCCAGGCCGGGGTGCCCCAGCCGAGCCACGTGCTGCTGGCGATGGGGCTCCCCGAGGCCGAGGCGCGCGGCGCCCTGCGGCTCTCGCTGGGCCACACGTCCACCGAGGCCGACGTCGACGCGTTCCTGGCCGCCCTGCCGGCGGTGGTCGAACGGGCCAGGCGGGCGGGGGGCCTGCTCTGATGCGGGTCGTCGCCGCGATGTCGGGCGGGGTCGACTCGGCGGTCGCCGCGGCCCGGATGCTCGAGGCCGGCCACGAGGTGGTCGGTGTGCACCTGGCGCTGTCGCGCTCGGCCGCCACGCTGCGCGAGGGGGCGCGCGGCTGCTGCACCCTCGAGGATGCCGGTGACGCCCGCCGGGTGGCGGACCGGCTCGGCATCCCGTTCTACGTCTGGGACCTCGCGAGCCGCTTCGAGCGCGACGTCGTCGACGACTTCGTCGCCGAGTACGCGGCCGGGCGCACGCCCAACCCGTGCCTGCGCTGCAACGAACGGATCAAGTTCGCCGGGCTGCTCGACAAGGCGGTGGCGCTGGGCTTCGACGCCGTGGCCACCGGCCACTACGCGCAGGTCGTGCAGCACCCCGACGGCCGGCGCGAGCTGCACCGGGCCGTCGACGCCGCCAAGGACCAGTCGTACGTGCTGGGCGTGCTCGACGCCGAGCAGCTGACCCGCTCGTTCTTCCCCCTCGGTGACTCGACCAAGCCGCAGGTGCGTGCGCAGGCCGCGGCGCGCGGGTTCTCGGTGGCGAGGAAGCCCGACAGCCACGACATCTGCTTCATCCCCGACGGCGACACCCGCGGCTGGCTCACCGGCCGGCTCGGGGAGCGCCCCGGCGAGCTCGTCGACGCCGCGTCGGGCGCGGTGGTGGGGTCGCACGCCGGCGCGCACGGGTTCACCGTGGGGCAGCGGCGCGGGCTCGGCATCGACCGGTCGGCGCTGGACGGCCGGCCCCGCTACGTGGTGTCGGTCGACGCGCCCACCAACCGGGTGCTCATCGGCACCGCCGACCTGCTCGGCGTCGACCTCGTCGAGGGCTCGCACCTGCGCTGGTGCGGACCGGCGCCGGTGGGAGAGGTGCGGCTGGGGGCCCAGGTGCGCGCCCACGGTGCCGAGGTGCCGGCCACGGTGAGCGTCGACCCCGCCACGGATGCCGTGCGCGTCGCCCTCGACGAGCGGGTTCGGGGCGTCGCTCCCGGCCAGTCGGTGGTGCTCTACGAGGGCTCGCGGGTGGTCGGCTCGGCGACGATTCGCGGCACCGGCCGCAGCTGAGCGCACGGCGGGCGCCGGCATCCGGGCTCTTGCGCGACCTCGTGCGGCTCCTCCCCAAGACCGCGACCCATTGCGGTGTTCGCCCAGGACGTCGGCCCCTGGAACTGCCCGTGAGGTGGGACGGAATCGCAGTCAAGTCGGGGTGGAGAGGGGTGGGAATGATTGAAGGGTCAACTACTGTTGGACGAGGCACCTCCCATCTCGGAGGATGAACCACCCCGAAGGAGCTGATCCCATGCCGGCCGTGACCGTCGACAACATCCTGACCCTGCCGCGGGTCACCGAGCCCGCCGCCGGGGCCGTGTCGCGCCCGGTGCGCTCCGTGACGACCGCCCCCTCCGGTCTCGAGGGCGAGGGCTTCCCCGTGCGCCGCGCGTTCGCCGGCGTCGACCTCGCCGCGCTCGACCCGTTCATCCACATGGACCAGATGGGCGAGGTCGAGTACGCCCCGGGTGAGCCCAAGGGCACCGCCTGGCACCCCCACCGCGGGTTCGAGACCGTCACCTACATCATCGACGGCACCTTCGTGCACCAGGACTCCACCGGTGGCGGGGGCACGATCACCGACGGCGACACCCAGTGGATGACGGCCGGCTCGGGCCTGCTGCACATCGAGGTGCCGCCGGAGTCTCTCGTGGTGTCCGGCGGGCTCTTCCACGGCCTGCAGCTGTGGGTCAACCTGCCCCGCTCGATGAAGATGTCGAACCCGCGCTACCAGGACATCCGCGGTGGCGACGTCGCCCTGCTCTCCAGCCCGGACGGTGGTGCGCTGGTGCGCGTCATCGCCGGTGAGCTCGACGGGCGCCAGGGCCCCGGCATCACCCACACGCCGATCACCGTGCTGCACGCGACGGTGGCCCCCGGCGCCCGGGTGCGGCTGCCCTGGACGCCCGACTACAACGCCCTGGTCTACGTGCTCAACGGCAAGGGCACGGTCGGCCCCGACCGCCGCCCGATCCGGATGGGACAGCTGGCCGTGCTCGGTGCCGGTGACCTCATCGAGGTGGGCGCCGACGACAGCCAGGAGAGCCGCAGCCCGAGCCTGGACCTCTACGTGCTCGGCGGTCGACCGATCCGTGAGCCCGTGGCGGCGTACGGCCCGTTCGTCATGAACACCCGCGAGGAGCTCGTGCAGGCGTTCGAGGACTTCCAGGCCGGCCGGCTCGGCACCATCCCCACCGAGGCGCACCCCGGCCACGACGTGCTCTGACGCCGCTCACCTGGCCCGCTGCCGGCCCAGGGCTCGCGGCGACACCTCCACCCCTAGCCGGAGGTGTCGTCGCGAGACCTACGCCGGGGTGGCGCTGGCCGCTGCGCCGCCGCGCGGCCGGCTCCGGGCCGCCAGGGCGAGCTCCCGCACCCGGGCGAAGTCCTGGTCGGTGTAGACGCCGTTGACGCCGGACACCGCGGCCAGCCGCATCCCGTGCCGCAGGCCCAGCTGGTAGATCTCCTTGACCTTCTCCCACTCGATGGCCCGGCCCACCGTGAAGGTCTCGTAGCGGCCCTCGAGGGCCAGGGCCACGGTCTCGGCGAGGCACGCGTAGGCCACGCCCTCGGGCAGGCCGATGTCGCGCATCCGCACATCGGCGCCCGGGAGCTCGATCTCGCCGGACTCGACGACCAGCACGTCGGGGCGCTTGGCGACGTCCTCCGCCGACAGGTCGAGGGGGCGGGCGACGTCGGTGATGACGCAGCCGGGCTTGACGTCCATGATGTCGAGCACCCGCTTGCCCGCACCCGAGGTGGCGGTGACGATGACGTCCATGTCGGACAGGTGCTCGCCCGGCGTCGCCGCGGCGTGCACGACGGCGCGGGGGTGCTCGCGCTCGATGTCCTGCTTGAGGGCGAGCAGCTTGGCGGTCTCGGGGGAGACGAGCCACAGCTCGTCGCTGGCCAGCGCCAGCAGCCGCGCGCACACCGAGCCGATGGCGCCGGTCGCCCCGACGACCATGGTGCGGCCGCGGATGATGCCGTCGTCGCCGCGCTCGAGCAGGCCGAGCCGGTCGACCGCCTCGTGGGCGGCCCACAGGGCGCCCGAGGCGCTGTAGCTGTTGCCGGTGGTGATGGGCAGGGACGACTTGCGCGCCACCGTCACCCCGGCGTCGCCGACCACCTTGGTGAAGGCCCCCAGGCCCATGACCTGCGCCCCCAGGCCCCGGGCGACCTCGGCGGCCGCGAGCAGCTTGTCGTAGGTGAACTCCGGGTCGTGCGCGAGGATCTCCTTCGGGGTGCCGCCCACCGTGATGAGCCAGCCCTCGGCCTCGGCGCCGGTCGGCGAGGTGACACCGGTGACGTGGCTGTAGACCGTCGGCGGCAGGTAGGCCATCGCCTTCTCGACCACGTCGGTGACGACGGGCGGCGAGACCCGCACGATCGTGCCCAGCGGCTCGATCTTGGTGAAGAACTTCTTCGACAGCGGGTGGATGACGAAGGCGAAGCGGCTCTTGCGGCGCGGCCCGTTCGGCTGGAGCAGCCGCGGCTGGAGCCCCTCGGTGAGGATCATCTCGAGCAGGTCGTCGTCGCGCAGCCGCTCGGGGGCGCCACCGGGGGCCCGCACGGTGGCCCGCATCATCGCCTCGAGCGTGGCCACGTCGATGGTGACGTCGTAGGGCTGCGGCGTGGTGTCGACGACCAGGTCGACGTCGCGCGCCGCCAGCTCGGCGAGCTGGTCGTCGGTCACGGCGGAGGTGATGACCGCCTTGCCGTGCAGGTCGGTGAAGCCGGAGGTCACGAGCTCGTGGTAGCTGGCGACCACGACGTCGCTGTTCTCCGGGCGGTGCGCCAGCCAGGACCGGTTGGTCAGCTCGGCCGGCAGGAGGGTGTCCTCGCGGACCGCGGCGTTGACCTGGCGCAGCGGCCACGTGGCGGCGCCGGCCGCGGCGCCGAGGAGGGGCGCGGGGTTGAGCCGGCCGGCCCAGCTGCCCGGTACGGCGGGCGGGCTCACGTGGATGTTGTCGGTGAACTCGCGCAGCACGCGCACCGTGCGAGCGTGGTCGGCGCCGAGCACGATGGTGCGGGCGTTGGAGAAGTAGCCGGGCATCTCGTTCTGCACCCAGCGCACCGACCACTCCTGCAGCACCTCGTGCAGGCGCCGCCCGTCGGTGGCGTTGCCCTCGGTGGCGGCCGCCTTCAGGCGGCGGATCGCCTCGGCCGGCTCGATGCTCAGTGCACCGGTCGCCAGCGCCTCGGCCGCGCCGTTGACGGCGACGGTGTCGGCCAGCGGGTCCCAGCGGCGCACGAGGGTCTCGGCGGTGCGCACGTCGCCGTCCGTGCCGATCCGCACGAGACGCACGCGGCGACCGAGGAAGTCCACGGTCACGTCGTGGTCGCGCGCGGACGCGCCCAGACTGACCTCGACGACCAGGAGGGGTGGGTCGGCGCGTCGGGTCCTCGTGCGGGTCATGGTGTCCTTCCAGGGGTGGTGCTCAGGTCATCGCGTGGGCGTCGTACTCCGGGTGGGCCTGCATGAAGTCGAGCAGGAGCCCGGCATAACTCTGGAACGGCGGGCAGGTCAGGCCGGATGCCGTGAGGTCGTGCGTCGTGTTCAGCGTCGCATACGTGGTGGGGGAGGCGAAGTAGTCCAGGGCCTCGGCGGGCAGGCCGAGCAGGCGCTCCATGCCGGGGACGTGCTCGACGAGGGCGTGCACCGGAGCCAGCGGCAACGGCATCCAGACGACCTTGGTGCTGCGGTGCCGGGCGAAGGTCGTCACGACCTCGCGCACGGTCGGTGGGTCGGGGTCGACGAGGGCGTAGGTACGCCCGAGGGACGCGTCGAGCACCGACAGCTCGTCCATCGCGCCCACCACGAAGTCGCGGGGCACGAGGCAGACCCGCACGCGGTCGGCATCGCCAACGGCGGGGACCACCGCGAGCGAGGCCTGGCGCGCCAGGAAGGTGGCGAGGAAGTAGGGGCCGTCGTACTTCTGGGTGGCGCCGGTCTGCGAGTCGCCGACGACGATACCCGGGCGGTAGACGGTGGCGGGGAGGCCGACGGCCATCGCCGTGCGCACGAGCAGCTCGGCCTCGTACTTGGTCTCCTCGTAGTGGTTGCGGAACGCCTGGCCCGCCTCGAGGACGTCCTCGGGGAACTCGCCGTCGTAGCGGCCGCTGACGTAGCAGGTGCTGACGTACTGCAGGCGGCGCAGGTGCGGCTGCTGGCGGCAGAACTCCAGCACGTTGGCGGTGCCGTCGACGTTCACCCGGCGGGCGACCTGTGGCGCCACGGCGAGGTCGTACACGGCCGCGAGGTGCCAGACCTCGCGCACGTCGTCGAGGCGCTCGCGCTCGGTGGGGTCGAGCCCGAGCCCGGCCAGCGTGATGTCGCCCTCGGCGAGCCGGATCCGGCCCATCGTGTGCGGGTCGGTGATCTCGAGCTCCTTGACCCGGGAGCGGGCCAGCACCGCGTGCTGGGGCTGCACCAGGCAGACCGCGTCGGTGCCCGGGCGCCGGGCGAGCAGCCTGGGCAGCAGGGCGGAACCGAGGAAACCGGGGAAGCCGGTCATGAGCAGCTGTGCCACGCGAACGTCCTTCTGCGCACGGTCTCGCGGGCTGGCGCCGGAGGGGGTCCCGGCGCCGTTCCCGGATGGACCTGCTACGCACTGTAGTTGTAGCGCGGCACGGCTTCGGACCCACGTCGGCCAGAACACGTCAGCGCAGACGTGATCCTCGTCGCACGGGTGCGCCGCCCGGGCCGACGACGTCGGCCAGCGCCCGCACGGCTGGGCCGGCCTGGGTCTCGGGCAGGCCGGCGTAGCACAGCACGAGGCCGCGCACCGTCGCCTCGACGGCGTAGGAGGACAGCGGGCCGGCGGCCAGGCCGCGGTCGGCGAGGCGCGACACGACGGCGAGGTCGTCGACGTCGTCGGGCAGGCGCAGCACGACGTGCAGCCCGGCATCGACCCCCTCCAGCCGCGTGCCGGGCAGGTGCCGGGTGACGGCTGCGACGAGGGCCGCCCGCCGGGCGGCGTAGGTGCGCGAGACACGGGCGTGGTGGGTGGCCAGGGCGCCCGAGGCGACGAACTCCGCGAGGGCCAGGCCGGTGGCCTCGTTGACGACCAGCCCGCGCGACTCCAGCACGAGCCGCAGCCGGTCGCGCAGCCGATGCGGTGGTGCCATCCACGCGACGCGCAGCGACGGCGCCACCAGCTTGGATGCCGTGCCGACGTACAGCACGTGCTCCTGCGCGCCGGGCAGCGAGCGCAGCGCCGGCAGGGGCGAGACGTCGTAGCGGAACTCGCCGTCGTAGTCGTCCTCCACGATGACCGCGCCGGTGCGCCGCGCCCACGCCAGCAGCTGCACCCGGCGGGTCACCGGCATCCGGGCTCCCAGCGGGTACTGGTGCGAGGGCGTGAGGTAGGCGGCGACGGCATCCCGCGGGAGCAGGGCCGGGTCGAGGCCGTCGGCGTCGACGGGCACGGCGGCCACCCGGACGCCCTCGGCCGAGAACGCCGTCCACGCCTCGACGTACCCCGGGTCCTCCAGCGCCACGGTGGCGCCTACCAGCCCGAGCGGAGCGGGCAGCGCGCGCAGTGAGGCCCCGACTCCGGGCACGACGAGCAGGTCGTCGGGGGCGACGGCCACGCCGCGGCTGCGGCGCAGCTGCTCGGCGAGCACGTGGCGCAGGCGCTCGTGCGCGGGGCCGGCACCCGCGTCGTTGCCGGGCACCGTCGACCCGGCGGCCCGCCAGGCCCGGCGCCAGGCCGCGGGGTCGACGAGGGAGGTGTCGGGCCGCCCGGGGCGCAGGTCCCAGCGGGGCGGGGTACCGGCACGTCGCTCGGGAGCGGGGCCCGGTCCTCGTGGTGTGTGCACGTGGGTGACGGCGCCGGCGACGGCGGCCAGGTCGGCGCCCGGCGCCACCACGGCCCCCGACCCGGCGCGGGTGGCGACGAACCCGGCCGCGACGAGCTCGTCGTAGGCCGCGACCACCGGACCACGGGACAGGCCCAGCGCCGCGGCCAGCGAGCGGGTGGAGGGCAGCGCGTCACCGGGGCGCAGCCGCCCGGCGCGCAGCTCGGCCACCACCGCGTCGGCCAGCCGGTGCCGCAGCGGAGCGGGGCCGTCGGCCACGTCGAGGACGAGGTCGACGGGTCGGGACGTGCGCGGCATCCGGCGACGATACTGGCTCTCGAGAACTGGCACCCACTGGATCTCGTCGAGGGCCAGTTCGTCGGGTCTACTGGGTGCCGGTGGCGTGCGGCCCGTCCGGGCGACGCCGTTGACGCGACCGATGACGCCCCCGCGGGGGCGACGCGAGAGGATGACGCGGTGAGCGGGCTCGAGATGCGACCGGGGTGCGAGTGCTGCGACGTCGACCTGCCGGCCGACGACGTGGGTGCGGTGGTGTGCTCGTTGGAGTGCACGTTCTGCGCCGGGTGCTCCGAGCACCTCGAGCGCACCTGTCCCAACTGCGGGGGCGCGCTGATGCCGCGCCCCACGCGGGTGGGCGACGCGCTGGCCAGGCACCCGGCATCCACCAAGCGGGTGGTCTCGGATGCCGGGTGCCCCGGGCCGGGCTACGCCGGCCGGGTGGGCGGTGAGGTGGCTGCCGAGCGCCTGGGCCGGCATGCCGAGCGCGGCCGGTCCGAGCGCGAGGCGCTCGACGCGCTGCTCGACGAGGTGCTCGCCGGCACCCTGTCGACCGTGGTCGACGGCCGCCCCTGGGTGGTGCCGATGCTCTTCGCCCGCGACGGCGACCGCATCCTGCTGCACGGCTCGACCGGGGCCGGGGCGCTGCGCCAGGTGGCCGCGGGGGCGCCGGCAGTGCTCAGCGTGATGAGCGTCGACGGGCTCGTCGTGGCGCACACGACCTTCGAGTCGTCGGCCAACTACCGCTCGGCCGTCGTCTCCGGAGAGCTCACCCCGCTCGGTGACACCGAGCGCCGCTTCGCGCTGGAGCTGCTCTCGCAGCGGCTGATCCCCGGCCGCACCGCGGAGGTGCGTGCCGTGAACCGCCGCGAGGAGGTCGCCACCCTGGCCATGGAGCTTGCGATCACGCCCGGCCGGTGGCTGCTCAAGGAGCGCTCGGGTGGGCCGTCGGTGCCCGACGAGGAGACCGCCGCGTGGTCGGGGGTCGTGCCGATGCGCGTCGTGGCCGGCGCACCCGAGCCGTCGGCGTGGTCGGCCGAGGCGGGTACGCCCGTGCCCGCCTCGGTGACCGCGCTCGTCGAGCGGTGGACACCGTGACGTCGGTTCCGGATGCCGGGGGCGCGCCACCGCCGGTCGGTGCGCCGAGCGCCCCGCTGGCCGCGGTGCGCGCGACCGGCATCGGGTCGTGGCCGGGCACGTCGGCGCGCGAGGCGGTGCGCACGGTGCGCGACCTGCTCGTCGACGGCGAGGGGGTGGGGCTGCCGCACTGCCCCGAGACACCGGCCCGCGGGCCGGGCGCCGACATCATCGGCCGGGCCGCCGGGCTGCTCGTCGACCTGCCGGTCGACCTCCAGCCCAGCGGGTGGCGGTTCGTCGACCGGCCGGGGCTCGATGCCGCGCGCACGGCGTCGTTCCACCGCGAGGACCTCGACGAGCTCGCCGAGGCCTACGACGGTTATGCCGGGCCGCTGAAGGTGCAGGTGGCCGGGCCGTGGACGCTGACCGCGTCGCTGCGGCTCAACCGCGGTGAGCGCGTGGTGGCCGACCCCGGCGCGGTGGCCGACCTCGTCGCGTCGCTCGCCGACGGCATCCAGGCCCACGTCGCCGACGTGCGGCGGCTCGTGCCGGGGGCCGAGGTCGTGCTGCAGGTCGACGAGCCGTCGCTGCCGGCCGTGCTCGAGGGGTCGCTGCCCACGTCGTCGGGGTTCGGGCGGGTGCGCGCGGTCGACCCTCAGGTGGTCATGCGCGGGCTGGAGTCGGTGCTGGCGGCGCACGCCGGGCCGACCGTCGTGCACTGCTGCTCCCCGTCGGCACCGCTGCCACTACTGCGCGCCACGGGGGCCGGGGCGCTCGCCATCGACCTCACCGCTGCCACGCCGGCGCGCTGGGAGTCGGTGGCGGCCACCCTGGACGCCGGCACCGGCATCTGGGTCGGCTGCCTGGCGACCGACGGGTCGGCCACCGGTGGGTCGGGCGCCGGCGGGTCGGGCGCCGGCGGGTCGGGCGCGGATGTGGAGGCCCGGGCGCTGGTGCTGAACGGCTTCGAGCGCTCCGGCCTGACCAGCGAGGCGCTGCGCGGGCTGGTCGTCTCGCCCACCTGCGGCCTTGCCGGGCTCACACCCCAGGGGGCCCGCACCGTTCTGCGGGCGGCGCTCGACACCGCGCGCCGACTCGGGGAGGAGGTGCCGCCGTGACGCAGACCCGCGTGCCGTGGCAGGTGAAGTACGTCGCCCTGGTGCTCATCTGGGGCTCGAGCTTCCTGCTGATGAAGGTCGGGCTCGAGTCGCTCTCGGCGGTGCAGATCTCGGGGCTGCGCATCCTGTCCGGTGCGGCCGTGCTCAGCGTGCTGCTGCTGGTGCGCGGCGGTCACCTGCCCACGGGTCGCCGGGTGTGGGGCCACCTGTTCGTGTGCGGCTTGTTCCTGGGGGCGCTGCCGTTCACGCTGTTCGCGCTGTCCGAGACGCGGATCAGCTCGGCGCTGGCCGGCATCGGCAACGCCGCCACCCCGATCGCGACGGTGCTGGCCACCATCGCCATCCTGCCCGGGGAGCGGGTCACCGGGCGGCGGCTCGTGGCGGTCGGGGTGGGGTTCCTCGGCGTCGTCACGATCATGCAGCCGTGGACCTCGGTCGACCGGCCCGACCTCGTCGGCTTCTCGATGGCTCTGGCCGGCGGCGCGAGCTACGGCATCGGCTGGACCTACAACCGGCGTTTCCTCAGCGGGGTCGACCTCGGCGGCCTCTCGCAGCCGGCAGCCACCCTGCTCACGGCGCTGGTGCTCATCGTGCCGGTGACGCTCGGGTGGGCTGCGCTGCAGCCGGCGGGGCTGGCCGCGGTGTGGTCGTACCACGCGCCGGCTGCCGGCACCTGGTTCTGGCTGCCGCTGGTCTGCGTGCTCGTGCTGGGGCTGGTCGGAACCGGGTTCGCCTACATGCTGCAGTTCGACGTGGTGCGTGGCGCCGGTCCGGTCGTCGGGTCGACGATCACCTACCTGATCCCGGTGGTGTCGGTGGTGCTCGGCGTGCTGGTGCTGGGGGAGCGGCTCGGGCCGTGGCAGGTCCTGGGCTTCGTCATCGTGCTGGGGGCCGCGTACGTCATCAACCGGCGGCCGCGATCGCCGGAGTCGGTGGCCGTGCGCGAGCGGGAGCAGGTCCTGCCGTCCGGTCGGTGAGCGCTCAGGACCACAGGCTGCGGTCGGTGACCTGGGGGTCGGTGACCCGGCCGGGCGCCGGCGTGGAGCCCTCGGCGGGTTCGACTGCCTCGGCGTCGGCGGCCCCCCACCGGCGGCGCGCCACCACCGCCACGACCACCGACAGCAGGCCCAGGGTGATCGCCACCAGCATCCCGGTGACCATCTCCGGGGGCGGGCCGGCGCCCGCGCGGGAGTCGCCGCTCGTGCCGGCCGTGGTGCCGGCCGTCCCGAGCGCGCCGACGACGGCGGGTGCGGTCATCACCGACTGTGCCACCGCCACACCGCCGAGCACGAGCAGCAGGGTCCACCCCTCGCGCCGGCCCTGCTGCAGGGCCCGAGCCGACCACCACGCCCACCACAGCAGGCCGGCCGCCAACAGCGCGAACGGTGCCCCGAACAGCGCGAGGTAGCCGTGCGGGTCGTCGGTGGCGCCGGCGAAGAACGCGACCCGCACCCAGAGCACCACCGCGAGGGCGAAGACCGCCGACCACAGCGCGAGCAGCGCCAGTCCGGCGGGGCGCCAGCGGTCGCCGGGGCGACCGCGCCGCTCGGGCCGCTCGGGCCGCTCGGGCGACACGCCGGGCGCGAGGGAGGCGGACGGCATCCGGTGCGGGCGCCGGGCGCTCACCCCTGCGCCGGGGCGTGCACCTCGCGGCGCAGGATCTTGCCCGTCGGCCCCTTGGGCAGCTCGGGCACGACCCACACCTTGCGCGGGTACTTGTAGGCGGCGATCCGCTCCTTGGTGAACTCGATGATGTCCTCCGGGCTGGCCGTGGCGCCCTCGCGCAGGGCGACTGCCGCCCCCACCTGCTCGCCCATCAGCTCGTCCGGCATCCCGACCACCGCGACCTCGACGACGTCGGGGTGGGTGTAGATGACCTCCTCGACCTCGCGTGGGTAGACGTTCATCCCGCCGCGCAGGATCATGTCCTTCTTGCGGTCGACGATCGTGAAGTAGCCCTCGTCGTCCATCGTGGCGAGGTCGCCGGTGCGGAACCAGCCGTCGGGGATCGCCTCGGCGGTGGCCTCGGGCTTGTTCCAGTAGCCCTTCATCACGTTGTCGCCGCGGATGGCGATCTCGCCCACCTCGCCGACGGGCACCTCGTTGCCCTCGAGGTCGACGCACTTCATCTCGCAGCCGGGGATGGCGACGCCGATGGTGCCGGGCTTGCGCTCACGGTCGGGCATGTTGAAACTGGCGACCGGGCTGGTCTCGGACAGGCCGTAGCCCTCGAGGATCATGCAGCCGAACTTGTCCTCGAAGGAACGCATCACCTCCAGCGGCATCGCCGAGCCACCGGAGGCGCACACGCGCAGCGCCGAGGCGTCCATGCCGTCGGACTGCGGGTGGTTGAGGATCGCGGCGTACATGGTGGGGACGCCCTGCATGATCGTGACCCGCTCCTTCTCGATGACCTCGATGGCGGCCGCGGGGTCGAAGCGGGGGATGAGGGCCAGGCTCGCGCCCACGATGGTGGCGGCGTTGAGGCCGACGACGAGCCCGAAGACGTGGAAGAGCGGCAGGCAGCCCATGACGATGTCGTCGGGGGTGATCTCCTGGATCGAGGTGCACGACCGTGTCGCGTTGAGGTGGACGTTGCTGTGGGTGAGCTCGGCGCCCTTGGGCCGGCCGGTGGTGCCGGAGGTGTAGAGGATGATGGCGGTGTCGTCGTCGGCGCGCTCGTGGGGTTCGGCGATGGGGTCACCGCCCTCGAGGCTGCCCTCGACGGGGCCGACCGGGCCGCACTCGATGATCCGGGTGCCGCTGTTCGTGGCGCCCTTGGTCGCCTCGGCGACGAAGTCGGGCCAGACGAAGGCGATCTTCGCGCCGGAGTCGGAGAAGAAGTAGTCGATCTCGCCGGCCTTGAGCAGGGGGTTCATCGGCACGACGATGCCGCCGGCCAGCAGGATGCCCCAGTAGACGACGGGGAAGGCGGGGACGTTGGGCAGGATGATCGCCACGCGGTCGCCTGGCTGGATGCCGTTGGCGCGCAAGGCTCCTGCGACCTTGGCCGCCATGCCGTGCAGCTGCGCGTAGGTGATGCCCTGGCCGTTCACCCGGAGGGCGGCCTGCTCTGGGTACTTCGCGGCGGTGGTCGTGAGGTTCGTCGCGAGGTTGGTCATGGTGGGGGCTCCCTGTCGTCCGGCGGCGGTGGCGGCTGCCCCATCCTGACCTGACCGGACGTCGCCGCGCCAGACGTTGGACCGCCGAGTTGGGGTCGGTCGGGTCGTTCACATGCAGGCTGGTGCCCTGGGTTGGGCCTGCTGGTCGTGTGCGAAGCCGGTTCTGCGATGCACCGCGGGGATCGATTGTGAATCGAACGTGTGTTCGGTTATGCTTGGGGGTATGGACGGTCGGGGGATGGGTCTGGCGGAGCGTCGCTGCGTGGTGCGGGCTGCCCGGGAGGCGTTGGCCGGCCTGGCGTCGGTGGTGTGTGAGGCGTCGGATGCCGAGCTGGGTGAGCTGATGGGTGAGCTCGACGCGGTGGTGGCTCAGGGTGGGGCGGGTCGGGCGGTGGTGGCGGCGGAGGCGGTGCGGCGGGGGGTGCCGGCCGTTGCCGGGTTGAACGCGCAGGGGTGGGTGCGAGAGCATGCGCCGTCGTTGCGGCAGGGGGGTGCGGGCCCGGTGGCGAGGTTGGCCACGCAGGTGGCGGGTGCTGGTCGTGCGGGTGGGTCGCTGGCGCCGGATGCGACGGCGGAGCCGGACCCGTGCTCTGCGTTGGGGATGGTGTGGGCCGGGGTGCAGGACGCGTCGGTGTCGCCGGGGTTGGGGGTGGCAGCGTTGGGTGAGGTGGGCCGGTTGGTGCCGCGCCTGGAGCCGGACGCGGTGCCGACGGTGACCCGGGCGCTGCTGGACCTGGGGACGGGGTGGGGTGTGGGTCAGATGCGCAGGCTGCGCCCGGCGATGATCGCGAAGTACGGCGCGGCGGGGGAGCTCGACGACCTGCAGGCCCGCCTGGCGTCGGTGGCGCGGTTGTCGCAGCCGCTGGTCGCGTCCGGGGACCTGACCGAGTACCAGCTGGTGGTGACCCCGGAGCAGGCGGCGGTGCTGGAGGCGGCGATCGGTCCGTTGTCGGCGCCGGTTCCGAACGAGGAGACCGGGGAGCGGGATCTGCGCCCGGCGGGGCAGCGGCGGGTGGAGGCGTTGGCCGAGGTGTGCCGCCGCTCGTCGGCGTTGGACGCGCACGGGCAGGGCGCGGATGGTGCGGCGGGGTCGGCGGCGGCGCTGCACGTGTCCATCGCCCTGACCGACCTGGAGCAGCGGACCGGGGCGGGGGAGGTGTTGGGGTCGACCGCGACCGGTACCTTGTTGTCGCCGGAAGTATTGCGGCGGCTGGCGTGTGACGCGGCGCTGGTCCCGTACGTGCTGGGCACGGCGGGGGAGGAGCTGGACCTGGGGCGGGTGGTGCGCCTGTTCACCCGGGCGCAGCGCAGGAGGTTGTGGCGCCGTGACCGGGGGTGCACCTTCCCGGGGTGCACCGCCGCGGGGGCCTGGGCGAAGGCGCACCACGTGCTGCACTGGGTCGATGGTGGCCTGTCCGACCTCGACAACGCGGCGTTGTTGTGCCAGCGGCACCACAGCTACGTGCACACCCGACGGCTGTGGGCGACGGTGCGCAGCAGACCCGATGAGCGGGGCCGGTACGTGGTGTGGGACCTGGGCGTCGGCTCCTACGACCGGCACCTGGAACGGCTGCGACGGGAACGGGCCGTGCACGACCCGCCACCGCTGACCAGACAGCGGTTCCTGCAGCTGGTCGCGGCGGCCACCCACAGCGAGGAGGCCGACCGGCGCCTGGCCGGGCACGACCTGCACCTGCTCGACGACGCGTGGCAGCAGTGGGAGCACCAGGCCGAGACCGCCGTGGACCCCGACGACCCGGGCTACCGCGCCTTCACCGAGGCGTACCTGGCCACCGTCCACACCGCCAGCCACACCGCCGCGTAGGACAGCATCGGCTCACCACTGCAACCCGATGCGGGAGAAGGCAGGGGCAACGCCGCGGCCCTGACCACAGTCGGTGGTGCGCGCTCTGCACGGAGCTGCTCGCATGGGCCCCGAGTCGACGCAGAAGCCACGGCCGGCGTGGTCGCCGTTCCGGTGTGCGGCATCCCATCGGGGGACTCGTGCACCTGCCGGCGGCACTACGCATCCGCCGTGCTGCCGCGCAGGATCGAGGTCATCTTCTTGCCCCTGGCGACCTCGTCGACGAGCAGGTCCAGGTAGCGGATCTTCTGCATGAGCGGGTCCTCGATCTCCTGCACGCGGTGCCCGCAGATCGTGCCGGTGACGAGCGCGGCATTCGGGTTCAGCCGGGGAGCCTGCGCGAAGAACGTCTCGAGGCTCACCTCGTCGGCGATCACCCGGTCCAGCCCTGTGGCGTCGTAGCCGGTGAGCCAGGAGATGACGCGGTCGACCTCGTCCTTGCCGTGACCCTTGCGCTCGGCCTTGGCCACGTAGTGCGGGTAGATGCTGGCGAAGCTGGTGTCGAAGATCCGGTGTCGCGGCATGGGGGTGCCTCCGTGGTCGCAGATGGCGCTGTCGCACTCGGCTGGCCGGGTCGAGGTCCAGTGGAGCAGGTTCGGCTTCTCGGCGCGTACCGCCAGGTTGCATCGAGGGAGGCCATCACCGATGGCCCGCTCCGATTGTGCCCCCTCCGAGCCTGCCGAGGCGTTCCGCACCGGCGCTGCACCGCCTCCCACCGACGGGAGCCGTCGTGCCGGGGCGCCCGCCTCTATCGGTCACCGGCGATCCGGACGGCCTGAGCCGTCAGTTCGGACAGCACGAGGGCGCCGAGCGCCACGTTCGCGATCCAGGCCTGGCCGACCTGCGCCAGCGCCATGGCCACGGTCGCCACCGCGCCACCGGCCAGCACGAACGCCGCCGCGGATCGGCCCCGCAGGGCTGGTGCGGCGGCATCCCGGCCGGTGCCCGGGCCCACGCGCCGCGGTGAGGTGGCCGCGAGAACGAGGTGGCTCGTCGCCAGCATCACCACCAGGGCGCCCACCATCACCACCATCGGTTGTCGGTAGGCGACCTCGGCTCCGGCACGGGTCGCGTCGCCGCTTGCCACGGCCACCACGTACCAGCCGTAGGCGAGCACGACGCTGATCGCCACCGCCCACGGACTTCTCTGCTCGAACGAGCGGCGGGTCGTCTGTCCGGTCATGGTGTTCTCCTGTCGTCGAGGCCTCCCGTGGGGTGTGGCGCTCATCGGCGGACGCGCAGCATGACGGCGCCGACCCACGAGAACCAGACGATGAAGCCGATCCCGAACAGCGAGGTCGTCACCTCGGCCAGCGCCGGTACGAGCGTCGCCACGCCGGCGGCGCCGATGACGATGCCGAGCGCACCCAGCCCGCGGCCGAACGTGCGGGCGCGTAGGCCGGACAGGCTCGCGGCGAGCACCCAGACCGCGCCCACGACCTCGATGCCGCCGCCGAGCGCGTCCTGCACGATGCTCACCGACGACCACGTCGACGTGGCCAGGGAGAGGTCGTCTGCCGCCAGGGCGACCACGGCGCGCTGTCCGAGCAGCGCGACGAGCCCGCTGGCCAGCAGGAGCCCGGCCCAGACGAACCCGACGACACTGGTCGAGCGTCACACCAGTGACGGCGAGGCGCCCAGCCGCTGGTCCAGCCCGGCGACGGGGAGGATCAGCGCGAAGCCGCCGACCACGGAGAGCAGCAGGTACCAGACGTACATCGCGAACTGGTTCTGCAGCAGAAAGGCCAAGGACTCGGCAGGCCTGGTGGCGGCGTCGACGAAGCCCCGCGGTGCGAGGTAGGCGGCCATGGCCGCGAAGCCGACGACGTACGTCGCCGCCTTCACCAGTGCGGCGATACCGGTGAGACGCAGGCCCGGTTCACCCTCGGCGAGCTGAGGGCGCTGTCGGGTGGTCATGGTCGTGGTCATGGGTACTCCTCGGGACGGGCGCCGGTGGTGGCGCGATGACGCGGCTGTGACGCTTTGCGTCATCCATGCTGGGCGCCGCTCTCCTCGGGCGTCGAGGTCCGAGTACTGACGGTTCGTGCCAACCGCCCTCTGGGCGCGCCGGGGTCAGCACGTGGCCCGAAACGTCACCTTTGCGTCGTGGACGCCATCCGCGACGGCCGCGCACGATGGACGTCCTGCAGGAGCGGACCGTGGTCATCGTCGTCTTGGAGGGGGTCCAGGCCCTCGACGTGTTCGGGCCGGCCGACGTGTTCTACTTCGCGAACTCCCTGGCCGAGAAGGCCGGCGAGGGCCGCCCGGCCGTACCGCATCCTGCTGGCCGGGCGACATGTCGGTCCGGTGCAGACGTCCGCCGACCCGACGCTGCACGTCGACCGGGCCGTGAGCGACCGCGATCTGCGTCCCGACCTCCTGCTGGTGGCCGGGGGCCTGACGATCGGCACGGCCGCCGCCGATGCCGCCTTCGTCGCCGACCTCGCGGAGCTGACCGGGCGCAGCATCGAGGTCGGGTCGATCTGCACCGGCGCCCTGCTGCTCGCCGAGATGGGTGTGCTCGACGGCCGGGAGGCGACGACCCACTGGGCCCTGGCCGACGCCCTGGCGGTGACCCACCCCGAGATCAGGCTCGACGCCGACCGCATCTTCGTGCACGACCAGGTCTGGACGTCCGCCGGAGTCACCGCCGGCATCGACCTCGCCCTCGAGATCCTGCGGCGCCACCACGGCACCGAGATGGCCGCGGCGGCGGCTCGCAACCTCGTCGTCTACGTGCAGCGGGCCGGCGGCCAGCAGCAGTACAGCACCCACCTGGCGGCGCAACGGGCCGCTGACCAGACCGTCCTCGACCTGCTCGCCTACATCGCCGACCATCCCGATGCCGACCTGAGCGTGACGGCGCTGGCCGACCACGTCGGCATGGCGACCCGGTCGTTCCAGCGGCTGTTCACCCGGGAGGTCGCAACGAGTCCGGGCGCATACGTGGAGCGGGTGCGCATCGACGCCGCGCGCCGGCTGCTGGAGCGCACCGACCACGGGCTGGAGCGCGTCGCACGGCAGTGTGGGTACACCACCATCGAGACGTTCCACCGCTCGTTCCGCCGGCTGGTCGGGGTCACTCCCGGTGACCACCGCGACAGGTTCCGCAGCCCGTCCCGGAGCAGGTGAGCCGACCGGCCTCACGTCGCCCCCGCCGGGACGTATCGACGACCCGGCATCGCGACTGAGCTGCTGCTCCCGCCCCGGAGCAACCCGCCGCCTCCCGTCCTCAGGGGATGTCCTGGCTGCACACCGTGATCGACGCCCCGCGCGGGGGTGCGCACGGCTGGTGCCGGTGCATCGACTCGCCGGTCGACCGGCACGACGCCGGCGCCACCGATGTCGGTGGACAGGAGGCACCGACCCGACGAGCATCGACCCGACACCGTCGTCGACAGGGGGAGCACATGCGATCTGTCCGGATCACCACGAACATCCCGGTGGAGGACATCGACGCCGCCAAGGGCTTCTACACCGGCTTCCTCGGGCTGGGCACGCAGGAGTTCAACCTCGGCTGGGTGGCGCGGTTCACCGACACCGAGACCGGCGCCCACGTCCAGCTCGTGACCGGCGACCTCACCTCGCCGGAGGACTCCGCGATGTCGGTGCACACCGACGACGTCGACGCCGCCTACCGCGAGGCGCAGGACGCCGGCTACGAGATCGTGCACCCCCTGACCACCGAGCAGTGGGGCGTGCGCCGCTTCCACGTGCGCGCCCCCGACGGCACGGTCGTCAACGTCGTCGCCCACCGCGAGTAGGCCCCCCGGCAGTAGGTTGCGACCCATGGACGCCCTGCTGCCCCGCCTGCGCGACACCTACCGTGACCTGCACCGGCATCCCGAGCTGTCGACGCAGGAGCACCGCACTGCCGGCATCGTCGCGGCCGAGCTGCGCGCGCTGGGCCTCGACGTCGTCGATGGCATCGGCGGCACCGGTGTGGTCGGCATCCTGCGCAACGGTGACGGGCCCACCGTGCTGCTGCGCGCCGACATGGACGCACTGCCGGTCACCGAGGCGACCGGGCTCCCGCACGCGAGCCAGGTCGACGGCGTGATGCACGCCTGCGGCCACGACCTGCACGTCACCTGCCTGCTCGGGGCCGCCCACCGGCTCGGCGCGAGCCGCGACTCGTGGCGCGGCACGTTGGTGCTCGTGTTCCAGCCCGCCGAGGAGACCGTGCGCGGCGCCCGCGCCATGGTGGATGACGGCCTGTTCGACCGCGTCCCGCGACCCGACGTGGTGCTCGGCCAGCACGTGGCGCCGATGCCCGCCGGCATGATCGGGCTGCGCAGCGGACCGGCCTTCGCGGCATCGGACGCCCTGAGGGTCACGCTGCACGGCGCCGGCGGCCACGGCTCGCGGCCCGAGGCGACCGTCGACCCGGTGGTCATGGCCGCGGCGACCGTGATGCGGCTGCAGACCCTGGTGTCGCGCGAGGTGGCCGGAACCGACACCGCCGTCGTCACCGTGGGGGCGATCAACGCCGGCACCAAGGCCAACGTCATCCCCGATGACGCCGAGCTGCTGGTCAACATCCGCAGCTACGACGAGGCCGTGCGCCGGCACCTGCTCGAGGCGATCGAGCGGGTGGTGCGCGCCGAGTCCGAGGCGTCGCGGGCTCCCCGCCCGCCGGACATCGAGGTCTTCGAGTCGGCGCCGGCGGTCGTCAACGACCCCGCGGCGAGCGAACGCGCCCGCACAGCGCTGGAGTCCGTCGTCGGGGTCGGCCGTGTCATCGACCCGGGGCCGGTCACCGGCAGCGAGGACGTCGGCGTGCTCGCCACCGCCGCCGGCGCGCCCCTCGTCTACTGGCTGCTGGGCGGCGCCGACCCGGCGGCGTTCGCCGGGGCCGCCACTCCCGAGCAGCTGGTGCGCGTCGTGGCGGGCCTGCCGTCGAACCACTCGCCGCAGTTCGCTCCCGTCGAGGACCCCACCCTGGAGGTCGGGGTGGGGGCCCTCGTGGCGGCTGCGACGCACTGGCTCGGCGGCTGACCGGCACCGGTGCGGCGGCGGCGCCCTCCGCCGCGCGGACGACACCCGGCGCGTGACGACGGCCTCGTCGGCAACCCCGCTGTCGCGGGCGGCGAGGCTACGGTGGCCGGATGATCGGCGTCGACGACTACCTCCGCTTCTGCGACGAGGCGCTCGACGGGTATACCGGCATCGTCACCGGGCTGGGCGACGACCTCGTCAACGCGAGGCTGCCCGGCATCCCCGGCTCGAACTCGGCCTTCGCGCTCGTCACGCACGTCGCGGGGATGACGGCCCGCTGGGTGCGTACCGTCAACCTCGGCATCGTCGTGCCGCGCGACCGCGACGCCGAGTTCACCGCCACCGGCACCGTCGCCGAGGCGCTGGCCGCCATCGAGCGCACCCGAACGCTGCTGCACGAGGACGCGCGAGCGGCGGCCCCGCACGACGTACCCCTCGACCCCGCCCACGACGACGACGGCTCGATCTCCTACACCACCCAGGGCGAGGTGCTGCTGCACGTCTACGAGGAGCTCGCCCAGCACCTCGGCCAGCTCGAGGTCACCCGGGACGTGCTGCTCGCCGGCCGTCGCGACAACGGCCCCGGCGCGGGCTCCGGTGGCCGCGCGGGAAGGGCCGGAGTGTCGGTGGGCTGCGGCAGGATGGGCGCGTGAGCGAGACCCTGACCGACCCCGCCGCGGAGCACCCGAGCGAGGTCGTGGCCGATGACGTGCGGCACGAGTGGGAGACCCTGGCCGAGGAGGCGCGCGGGCACCAGTTCGCCTACCACGTGCGCGACGCCCCGACGATCAGTGACGGCGAGTACGACCTGCTGATGCGCCGGCTGAACGCCCTCGAAGACGCGCACCCCAGCCTGCGCACCCCCGACAGCCCCACCCAGCAGGTCGGTGGCGCGGTCTTCTCCACCGACTTCACGGCGGTCGACCACCTCGAGCGGATGCTCAGCCTCGACAACGCGTTCAGCCCGGAGGAGCTCACCGCGTGGGCGGCCCGCGTCGAGCGCGACGCCGGCGGCGCGAAGCACCACTACCTGTGCGAGCTGAAGATCGACGGCCTGGCGGTCAACCTGCTCTACGAGAACGGCCGGCTCACCCGCGCCCTCACCCGCGGCGACGGGCGCACCGGCGAAGACGTCACGCTCAACGTGCGCACGATCTCCGGCGTCCCCACCGAGCTGCACGGCGACGACGACCTGCCCGCGCTGGTCGAGGTGCGCGGCGAGGTCTTCTTCCCGATCGAGGCGTTCGGCGACCTCAACGCGAGCCTGGTCGAGGCGGGCAGGGCGCCTTTCGCCAACCCCCGCAACGCCGCCGCGGGGTCGTTGCGCCAGAAGGACCCCCGGGTCACCGCCACCCGCCCGCTGCGGATGCTGGTGCACGGCATCGGCGCTCGCCGCGGCTTCGACATCGTCACGCAGAGCTCCGCCTACGACCTGCTCAAGGGGTGGGGGCTGCCGGTGAGCAGCCACTACCGGGTGCTCGACACCGTCGCCGAGGTGCAGGACTTCGTCGACCACTTCGGCGAGCACCGGCACAGCGTCGAGCACGAGATCGACGGCGTCGTGGTCAAGGTCGACGAGGTGGCCGTGCAGCGCCAGCTCGGTGCCACGTCACGGGCCCCGCGGTGGGCGATCGCCTTCAAGTACCCGCCCGAGGAGGTCAACACCAGGCTGCTCGACATCCAGGTCAACGTCGGGCGCACCGGCCGGGTCACGCCGTTCGGGGTCATGGAGCCGGTCACCGTCGCCGGGTCCACCGTCTCGATGGCCACCCTGCACAACGCCACCGAGGTCGTGCGCAAGGGCGTGCTCATCGGCGACACCGTCGTGCTGCGCAAGGCCGGCGACGTCATCCCCGAGATCCTCGGCCCGGTCGTCGACCTGCGCGACGGCACCGAGCGCGCCTTCGAGATGCCCACCCACTGCCCCTCGTGCGGCACCGAGCTGGCCTACGAGAAGGAGGGCGACAAGGACATCCGCTGCCCCAACGCGCGGTCCTGCCCCAGCCAGCTGCGCGAGCGGCTGTTCAGCCTCGCCTCCCGCGGCGCGTTCGACATCGAGGCGCTGGGCTGGGAGGGGTCCATCGCCCTGCTCGAGTCCGGGGTGCTCCACGACGAGTCGACGCTGTTCGAGCTCACCGCCGCCGACATCGCGAAGGTGCCCCTCTACACCCGCGCGGCGAAGAAGACCGACCCTGCGGAGTCGGTCGTCGACGGCCGGGTGCTGTCGGCCAACGGGCACAAGCTCGTCGCCAACCTCGAGTCCGCCAGGCAGCAGCCGCTGTGGCGGGTCCTCGTCGCGCTGTCCATCCGGCACGTGGGGCCCACCGCCGCCCGCGCTCTTGCACAGCACTTCGGCGACCTGGCCCGCATCCGGGAGGCATCGGTCGAGGAGCTGTCCGGGGTCGAGGGCGTCGGCCCGGTCATCGCCGAGTCGGTGCGCGACTGGTTCGACAAGCCGGGCAACGAGTGGCACGTCGCCATCGTCGACCGCTGGGCCGCCGACGGCGTACGCATGGTCGACGAGCGCGACGCGAGCGTCGAGCAGACCCTGGCCGGCCTCACAGTGGTGGTCACCGGCTCGCTCGAGGGGTTCTCGCGAGACGAGACCAAGGAGGCGATCCTGGCCCGCGGCGGCAAGGCCAGCGGGTCGGTGTCGAAGAAGACCGACTTCGTCGTCGTGGGCGAGAACGCCGGCTCGAAGGAGGACAAGGCCCGCGAGCTCGGGCTGACCATCCTCGACGAGGCCGGCTTCCGGCGGCTCCTCGAGACCGGCACCCCTGACTGAGCCCGGTGCCGGTGCGGATGCCGTGCCGTGACGTCCGGCCGGCCGCTCACCCCGCGCTGCGGTCGGGTTCGGTGGGTTCGCTGGGCTCGGCCCGCTCGGTGCGCAGCGCCCGCGGGGCGTTGAGGTCGAGGGCCACGGCGACCACCCGGATCGTGAAGACCAGGGCCACCGAGCCCCAGATCGTCCATCGCGAGGTGACGCCGTAGTGGTCGGCGAGCACCACCAGCGCCGCGCCGAGCAGCGCGGGCAGGGCGTAGAGCTCGCGCTGCAGCACCTCTGGCACCCGCCCGGCGAGCACGTCGCGCAGCACCCCACCGCCCACGGCGGTGATCCCGCCGATCAGCGTGGCGGCGAGCGCACCGGCATCCGTGCTCAGGGCGACGAGCGCACCGTTCACGGCGAAGATGGCGAGGCCACCCGCGTCGAGGAGGCGGACGGCGTAGGGCACGCGCCGCCAGCGCAGGTCGGGCGTGCGTGCCGCGGCCTCCTCCCACCGCCCGTGCAGCGTGAAGACCAGCACGGCCGCGGCCACAGCAGACGCGAGCAGCTGCCAGTCGGTGACCGCGACCGGCGGCGTGATGCCGAGGAAGAGGTCGCGGATGATGCCGCCGCCCAGCCCGGCGACCCAGGCGAGTACGAGGATGCCGAACACGTCCAGTCCCCGGCGCACCGCGACGACGGCCCCCGAGAGCGCGAAGACGAAGACGCCGACGACGTCCAGCACGGCCTGGGTCGTCGCGGTGTCGGTGAGCACCGGCTCATCCTCCCAGCCGCTCGCCGACCCGGAGCCGGGTGATCGACCGGCTGCCCCGGCGACCGTCCGGGCACCCGAGCCGGGGGCGGCGGCCCCCGACGGGCCGGGTCGTTCCGGGACCATAGACTGGCCGGCATGGCCGACCTCACCCGCAACGACGTGACGCACCTCGCCGGTCTCGCCCGCATCGACCTCTCCGACGCCGAGCTCGACCGCATGGTCGGCGAGCTGGGCGTCATCCTCGAGTCGGTCGCCACCGTGCAGCAGGCGCCGATCGCCGACGTCGAGCCGATGAGCCACCCGATGCCGATCGTCAACGTCACCCGCCCCGACGTCGTGCGACCCTCGCTGTCGCCCGAGGCCGCGCTGTCCGGCGCCCCCGAGAGCGAGCAGCAGCGCTTCGCCGTGCCCCGCATCCTCGACGAAGACTGACCGCGACCCCCTGACCACAGGAAGCCACGACGTGACCACCGACCTCACCCGGTCCACCGCCGCCGAGCTCGCCGACCTCCTCGCACACGGGAGCGTCTCGGCGCGCGAGGTGGTCCAGGCCCACCTCCACCGCACCGCCGCCGTCGACGGCGACGTGCACTCCTACCTGCACGTCGACGCCGAGGGCGCGCTCGCCCAGGCCGACGCCGTCGACCGGCGCCGCGCCGCGGGGGAGTCGCTGCACCGCCTGGCCGGGGTGCCTATCGCGGTCAAGGACGTCATGGCCACCCAGGGCCTGCCGACGACCTGCGGGTCGAAGATCCTGCAGGGCTGGGTGCCGCCGTACGACGCGACGCTGGTGACCCGGCTGCGCGAGGCCGGGATGCCGATCCTCGGCAAGACCAACATGGACGAGTTCGCGATGGGCTCCTCCACCGAGCACAGCGCCTACGGCCCGAGCCACAACCCCTGGGACCTCGAACGAATCCCCGGCGGATCCGGCGGCGGGTCGTCCTCGGTCGTCGCGTCGTTCCAGGCGCCGCTGGCCATCGGTACCGACACCGGAGGCTCGATCCGCCAGCCGGCCGCGGTCACCGGCACGGTCGGGACCAAGCCCACCTACGGTGGAGTCTCGCGCTACGGACTGGTGGCCCTGGCGTCCTCGCTCGACCAGGCCGGCCCGTGCACCCGCACCGTGCTCGACGCCGCCCTGCTCCACGAGGTGATCGCCGGGCACGACCCGATGGACTCCACCTCGATCGACGCTCCGGTGCCGCCGGTGGTGCAGGCCGCGCGCCGGGCCGACGTCACCGGCCTGCGGATCGGCATCGTGCGCGAGCTCACCGGGGAGGGCTTCCAGGCCGGTGTGCAGACCCGCTTCGACGAGGCCGTGCAGCACCTGGTCGACGCCGGCGCCGAGGTCGTCGAGGTCTCGTGCCCGAGCTTCACCTACGCCCTGGCCGCCTACTACCTGATCCTGCCGAGCGAGGCCTCGAGCAACCTCGCCAAGTTCGACGCGATGCGCTACGGCCTGCGCGTCCCCCCCGAGGGCATCGAGGCGCCCAGCGCCGAGCAGGTGATGGCGGCCACCCGCGACGCCGGCTTCGGCGACGAGGTCAAGCGGCGCATCATCCTGGGCACCTACGCGCTGTCCAGCGGCTACTACGACGCCTACTACGGCTCGGCACAGAAGGTGCGTCGCCTCATCGCCGACGACTTCACCGCCGCGTTCTCGCAGGCCGACGTGCTGGTCAGCCCCACCGCCCCGACCACCGCGTTCAAGCTCGGCGACAAGCTCGACGACCCGATGGCCATGTACCTCAACGACATCGCGACCATCCCGGCCAACCTGGCCGGCATCCCCGGCATGTCGGTGCCCAGTGGCCTGGCCCCCGAGGACGGCCTGCCGACCGGCTTCCAGGTGCTGGCCCCCGCCATGCAGGACCAGCGGCTGTATGCCGTCGGCGCGGCGCTGGAGGCTCGGCTCACCGCGGCCTGGGGCGGGGGGATCCTCGACCGGGCCCCGGCGCTCGGCGCGGCCGCCGGCTCGACGACCACGAAGGAGGGCTGAGCGATGACCACGTCGACGCACGCGGAGGCGACCGTGCCGTTCGAGGAGGCCATGGCGGCCTTCGACCCGGTGATGGGGCTCGAGGTGCACGTCGAGCTCAACACCGCCACGAAGATGTTCTGCGGGTGCCCGACCGAGTTCGGCGCCGAGCCCAACACCCAGACCTGCCCCGTGTGCCTCGGCCTGCCCGGCGCCCTGCCGGTGGTCAACGTCAAGGCCGTGGAGTCGGCGATCCGTATCGGCCTGGTGCTCAACTGCGAGATCGCGTCGTGGTGCCGGTTCGCCCGCAAGAACTACTTCTACCCGGACATGCCGAAGAACTTCCAGACCTCGCAGTACGACGAGCCGATCGCGTTCAACGGGTACCTCGACGTCGAGCTCGACGACGGCACGGTCTACCGGGTCGAGATCGAGCGCGCCCACATGGAGGAGGACACCGGCAAGTCGCTGCACGTCGGCGGCTCCACCGGTCGCATCCACGGCGCCACGCACAGCCTCGTCGACTACAACCGGGCCGGCATCCCGCTCATCGAGATCGTCACCAAGCCGATGACCGGCGCGGGGGAGCGGGCCCCGGAGATCGCGCGCGCCTACGTGGCCACGCTGCGTGACCTGCTCAAGGCGCTCGGGGTGTCCGACGTGCGGATGGAGCAGGGCTCGATGCGCTGCGACGTCAACCTCTCGCTCATGCCCAAGGGCGCCACCACGCTCGGCACCCGCTCGGAGACCAAGAACGTCAACTCGCTGCGCTCGGTCGAGCGGGCGGTGCGCCACGAGATCGGCCGGCACGCCGCCGTGCTGAGCTCGGGCGGCACGATCGTGCAGGAGACCAGGCACTGGCACGAGGACACCGGCGTCACGACGTCGGGGCGGGTGAAGTCCGATGCCGACGACTACCGCTACTTCCCCGAGCCCGACCTCGTGCCCGTCGCGCCGTCACCGGAGTCGGTCGAGGCACTGCGCGCAACGCTGCCCGAGCCTCCGGCGGCCCGGCGCAAGCGCCTCCAGGCCGACTGGGGGTTCGCCGACCTCGAGATGCGCGACGTCGTCAACGCCGGGCTCGTCGAGCTGGTCGAGGAGACCGTTGCCGCGGGTGCCTCGCCGGCGGCCGCGCGCAAGTGGTGGTCGGGCGAGGTGGCGCGCCGGGCGAACGCCGAGGGGCTCGACGTGCCGACCTACGCCGCGAGCCTGGGCGTCGGCCCGGCATCCGTGGTCGAGCTCGAGGGTCTGGTCACCTCGGGGCGGCTCAACGACGGCATGGCCCGGCAGGTCTGGGAGGGAGTGCTCTCGGGCGAGGGCACTCCCACGCAGGTCGCCGACGCCCGCGGCCTGGCGCTCTCGCAGGACACCGGCGCGCTCGAGGCGGCGGTGGATGCCGTGATCGCCGCCAACCCAGAGGTCGCCGAGAAGATCCGCGGTGGCAAGGTGCAGGCCGTCGGAGCGCTCATCGGCCAGGTGATGCGCGAGCTGAAGGGGGCCGGCGACGCCGCCGCGGCCCGCGCGCTCATCCTGGCGAAGCTCGGCCAGGAGTAGCCCCCCGTCCTGTCCCGAGATCGACCAATAGGTCACCTGGGGGACGGCGGTGCTGTCCCTGCTGTGACCTATTGGTCGATGTCGGGACGGGGGTGCTGTCCCTGCTGTGACCTATTGGTCGATGTCGGGACGGGGGGTGAGACGTCAGTCACATTGCGGATGCCGGTGTGCCGCAGGCGTTCCGCGGTGCGGAACCCCGCCGTCGGCCACCCCAGGGGTGGGGGATAGTCTTGAACCGATCCAGATATCGGGCTGCCATCGTCGACGCCCGGCTGGAGCCACCCAGCACTCCACCCAAGGAGCAGTGACGCACAGCATGTCCCTCGTCAACACGACCGTGAAGCCCTTCGAGGCAACGGCCTTCGTCAACGGCTCGTTCGTCCCGGTGTCCTCGGCGGACATCGAGGGGAAGTGGGCGATCTTCTTCTTCTACCCGGCCGACTTCACCTTCGTCTGCCCCACCGAGCTCGGCGACCTCGCCGACCACTACGACGAGCTCAAGTCCCTCGGCGTCGAGGTCTACTCGGTGTCCACCGACACGCACTTCACCCACAAGGCGTGGCACGAGACCTCCGACACCGTCCGCAAGGTGACCTATCCGATGGTCGCCGACCCGACCCACCGCATCTCCAGGGACTTCAGGATCCTGCGCAAGCGCGAGGGCCTGGCCGACCGCGGCACCTTCCTCGTCGACCCCGACGGCGTCATCCAGTTCCACGAGGTCACCGCGGAGGGCATCGGCCGCAACGCCGCCGAGCTGGTCCGCAAGGTCAGGGCCGCGCAGTACGTCCGCAACCACCCGGGTGAGGTCTGCCCCGCCAAGTGGGAGGAGGGCGAGGACACCCTCGCTCCGTCGCTCGATCTCGTGGGGAAGATCTGACCCCGATGCTCGATCCCGCTCTTGCACAGCAGCTCTCGGCCTACCTCACCAAGGTCGTCCAGCCCGTCGAGCTGGTCTCCAGCCTCGACGGCTCGCCCGCGTCGCAGAAGGTCGCCGACCTGCTCGACGAGGTGGCGTCGCTGTCCGGTGGGCGGGTCGCGCACGTGCGGACGGGGGCCGCCACCCGGCGGCCCTCCTTCCGCGTGGTGCGCACCGGCACCGACGTCGAGGTCGAGTTCGCCGGCCTCCCGCTCGGCCACGAGTTCACCTCGTTGGTGCTGGCTCTGCTCCAGGTCGGCGGGCACCCCTCGACGGCCGCCGCAGACCTGCTGGATGCCGTGCGCAGCCTGCGCGGGGAGCACCGGTTCGAGACCTACTTCAGCCAGAGCTGCCAGAACTGCCCCGACGTGGTGCAGGCGCTCAACCTGATGGCGGTGCTCAACCCCGGCATCTCGCACGTCGCCATCGACGGCGCCGTCTTCCCCGACGAGGTCGAGGAGCGCGGCGTGCTCGCCGTGCCGATGGTGTTCCACAACGGGACGCTGTTCGGCCAGGGCCGGATGGCGCTCGACGAGATCGTCGCCAGGCTCGACGAGGGTGCCGCCGTGCGCGACACCGAGCGGCTCGCCGCCCTCGAACCGTTCGAGGTGCTCGTCGTCGGCGGCGGCCCGGCCGGCGCCACCGCCGCCGTCTACACGGCCCGCAAGGGCATCCGCACCGGCCTGCTCGCCGAGCGCTTCGGTGGGCAGCTGCTCGACACCATGTCGATCGAGAACTACCCGTCGGTCGAGCACACCGAGGGCCCACGGATGGCGAGCGACCTCGAGCGCCAGGTGCGTGGGCTCGGCGTCGAGGTGGTCACCGCGCAGAGCGCGCAGTGGCTGGTGCCGGCAGCCGACCCGGGCGGCCTGCACGAGGTGCACCTGGCCTCCGGCGCCGTGCTGCGCTCGCGCACCGTCGTCCTCGCGAGTGGCGCCCGGTGGCGCACCCTCGACGTGCCCGGCGAGGACGACTACCGCAACCGCGGCGTCACGTTCTGCCCGCACTGCGACGGCCCGCTCTTCGCGGGCAGGCGGGTGGCGGTCGTCGGAGGCGGCAACTCCGGCGTGGAGGCGGCCATCGACCTGGCGGGCGTGGTCGCGCACGTGACCCTCGTGGAGTTCGCCGACGAGCTCAAGGCGGACGACGTGCTGCAGCGCAAGGCCCACAGCCTGGGCAACGTCGACGTGCTGCTCGGCACCGCCAGCACCGAGGTCGTCGGCGACGGGTCGAAGGTCGTCGGCCTGCGGCACGCGCCGCGCGCCGGTGGCAACGCCGAGCTGCTGCCCGTCGACGGCGTGTTCGTGCAGATCGGCCTGCTGCCCAACACCGAGTGGCTCGACGGCGTCGTCCCCATGACGCCCCACGGCGAGGTGGTCGTCGACGCGCGCGGCGCCACCGGCATCCCCGGTGTCTTCGCCGCCGGCGACTGCACCACCGCACCCTGGAAGCAGATCGTCGCCGCCGCCGGCGCGGGCGCGACCGCCGCGCTGTCGGCGTTCGACCACCTCATCCGCAGCTCCGCCCCGGCAGCGCCGGCCGCGGCCGGCGAGGAGTCCGCGTTCACCGCCTGACGACGAAACGGCCCCGGTTCGGCAACCTGCCAGCCGCACCACGGCCGACGCCCAGACTGCACCACTAGCCTCCCCGCTGTGACGACGGCGCGCAGACCCGCCTGGCGCGCGGTCGCAGCGGTCGTGGCGCTGCTCACCGTCGGTCTCGCGGTCGCCCTGGGGCTCGGCAGCGCGCTCGGCATCAGCGCCGAGCCGGTGAACGGCATGGCCGCCGTCTCGACCCCGGTGGCACACGTCGCCCCCTCGGTGCCCCCACCGACCCTGCGGGTCGTCGAGGCACCGCGCACCGAGCGCAGCCGGGTGGCGCTGGACGAGCTCGCGGATGCCGTGTCGTCGGCCCCCCGCCGGCAGGGCCGGGCCACCCTCGCCCTGCGGGTGGGTCGCGGCGACCCGGCTGACGACACCTACCGGCTGGGCGGCCGCCCCGACGCCCTGCAGGTGGACGCGCAGAGCGAGAGCGGAGCGGTGCGGGCGGTCTACGACCTCGCCGCCGCGGTGCGCACCGGCCACGCGGTGACCGAGCGGCTGGGCACGCAGGTGCGCTCGCGCCTGCCGTTCCGCATGGTCGACCTCGGCGCCGTGGGTGTCACACCGGACCCCGCCGAGTGGGCGGACGGCACCGACTACTCGCACGCCTCGAGGGCCTTCGCCGACGTGGTGCTCCCCGACGCCCCGTACGTGGACCGGGCCGCCCTGAAGCGCGCGTACGCCGACTACGACACCTTCCTGCGGCACAGCCTCGCCAACGGCTACACCGCGGTCGCGTTCCCCGGCTTCATCGAGTTCGTCACGCTGGCGGGCGCACCCGACGGACCTGTCTACGCCGAAGGCGACGAGCACGTGGCGCGCGCGCTGACCTTGCGCCGGGCGTTCACGCCGTTCTGGGACCGCGCCCAGCAGCTCGGCATGCGGGTGGTGCTGCGCACCGACATGCTCACCCTCACCACGCCACTCGAGCAGTACCTCACCCGGCACGTTGGCTCCCTCGACACCGCGAGCCCCGACCTGTGGGCCGTCTACGCCGCCGGCCTCGACGAGCTCTACGCCGCGGCCCCGTCCCTCGACGGCGTGCTCGTGCGGATCGGGGAGGCCGGGCGGGTCTACGACGTCGCCGGCTGGGACTACTACTCCGCGCTCGCCGTGACGACCCCGGAGGCCGTACGGGCCATGCTCACCGTCCTCTCCGACCAGGGTGAGCGCACCGGCCGTGACGTCATCTTCCGCTCCTGGAGCGTCGGCGTGGGTGCGGTCGGCGACATGCACACCAACCCCGACTCGTACGCGGCGGTGCTCGACGGCATCGACTCGCCGGCCCTGGTGGTGTCGACGAAGTACACCCTCGGCGACTTCTACAGCCACCTGGCGCTCAACGAGACGCTGTTCACCGGCGGCCAGCGCCGCATCGTCGAGCTGCAGAGCCGGCGGGAGTTCGAGAGCTACGGCGCCTTCCCGAACGACCTCGGCGCGGAGTACCGCGACGCGCTGCAGCGCCTGCTCGCAGCCAACCCGCACATCGAGGGGGTGTGGGTGTGGACGCAGGACGGCGGCCCGTGGCGCGCCGGCCCGATGACGCTCTACCTCAAGAGCGGGTTCTGGCAGCTCTACGAGCTGAACACCTGGCTGGCCGGCGCGCTCGCGCGCGACCCCGGTGCGGACGTCGCCGCCCTCACCGCCGACTGGGCGCGACGGTGGTTCTCCGACGACCCCGCGACGGTGCGGGCGCTGTCGCAGGCGATGGCCGGTTCCCGGGATGCCGTGACGCAGGGGCTCTACATCGGCCCGTTCGCGGAGCAGAAGGTCAGGGCCATCGGCCTGGAGCCACCGCCGATGATGTGGATCTTCGAGTGGGACATCCTCACCGGCGACTCGGCCGTGCTCGATGTCATCTCGTCGGTGACGGGCGACCGGGTCGACGAGGCGATCGCCGAGGGTCGCCGGGCGGTCACGGCCGCCGAGCGGATGCGCACCCTGGTGGCCGGCACCGACCCGACGACCTGGCGCGACCCGGCGGCGCGCGAGGCGTTCGTCGGCACCCTCGACTACGAGGTCGACACGCTGCGCCTGCTCGCCGAGTACCGCGAGCTCGTGCTGCGGCAGGGTCAGTGGCACGCGACCGGTTCGTCGCGGGCGCGCGCGCAGTGGTCTGCAGCCGTGGAGCGCTACCGCGCGCTCGCGGCATCCCACCTCGAACGCTACGAGGGCGACGTCGACCACCCGGCCTACAACCTCACGGCCGCGGCGCTCGGCCTCGAGCGCAGCGAGCGCGACCCGGCGATGGCCTGGCTGGCCCGCGGGCTGCTCGTGCTGGCTCTCGGGTGGCTGGCCGCGGGTGCCCTGCTCACGATGCGCCGACGGGCGGTCCCACCCCGGTCGGCAGCGGCGGCCTCGTGGCTCGCCGCCACCCGCCCGTGGTGCGCTGCAGCCGTCGGGCCCCGGCTATCGCGCACCTCCCGGCTCCTGCTGGTCGCCGTCCCCGGCGCCCTGCTGGTGCTCACCCGGGCCGTGCAGACGTCGTTCCTCGCGCCGGCGCACCTCCTCGTCGTGCTCGGTGCGTGGGTGGTGCTGCTCGGAGCCGGGTGGCTCCTGCTGCGCGGGCGGGTGCCGTGGGGTGTCGTCGCCGCGCTCGGCGGGGTGGTGGTGGCCCGCTGTGCGCTCGCCCTGCTGGCGATGTCGGGGACCGGTCCGGGTGGCTACTGGTACGCCTTCTGGACCGAGCCGACCAAGCGCACGGGCTACGTGACCCTCGCCGTGGCGCTGGTCCTGTGGCTGCTCGTCGCGGCCGCGTGGGCCCTCACCGCCGCCACGGGGAGCCGGCGACAGGCGACCGGCACGGTGATCGCCGCGGTCGGCGCGGGGCTGGCCGTGCCGGCAGCGGTGGTCGGTCTCGTCGGGCTCGAGCGCGCCCTCACGGCGTGGAACGACCAGGTGGGCCTGCTGCCGTGGGGCCTGTCGCGGATCCTCGGCATCACGGTCTACCTCGGCATCCCGGCCGACGCCGCGTGGTGGGCCGCCGGAGCGGGCGCCGTGGTGTGTGTCCTCGGCCTGGCGCTCGCGCTGCCCCGGGTCGGCGGCCGGGGGTGGGACAGCGGTGATCGGGTGGGTGCATGATCGGGGTATGACCCGCGCAGCCCAGGACCGCACCCTCGTCCTCCTCCGACACGCGAAGGCGGAGCAGCAGGGCTGGGACAACGACCACGAGCGCCGGCTCACCAAGCGCGGTCGGCGCGACGCCACAGCGGCCGGGCACTGGCTGGTCGAGCACGGCATCGGCATCGACGAGGTGCTCTGCTCGACCTCCGAGCGCACCCAGCAGACGACCGAGGGCGTCTGGGAGAGCGGGTGCCCGGAGACCGACGTGCACCTCGACCGGCGCATCTACCTCGCCACGCCGCAGCGGCTGCTCGAGGTCATCCACGAGGCCGACGAGGACGCCGACGTGCTCATGGTGGTCGGCCACGCCCCCGGCATCCCCTCGCTGGCCGAGCTGCTCTGCGACGGCGACGGCAGCGTCGAGGGGCACCGCAAGATGGCGGAGGGGTTCCCGACCTGCGCGGTCGCGGTGCTGCACTACTCCGGCCGGTGGTCCGACCTCGCGTTCGGCGAGGCCCGCCTCGAGCGCTTCCACGTGTGCCGATACGGCGCCTGATGACAGGAGGTCGACGATGAACGGGGCACGGCAGAAGTGGGACGAGCTCCCGGCGTCGCGCAAGCGCCTGATGATCACGGTCGGGGTGATCGACGCGGGGTTGCGCGCGTGGGCCCTGGCCGACCTGAAGAACCGCCCGGTCGACGAGGTCAACGGCCCCAAGGGCGTCTGGGCGCTGGCCCTGACGGTGGTCAACTCCGCAGGCGTGCTCCCCGCCGCCTACCTGGTCCTCGGTCGCCGCCGGCGCTAGGCCGGTGCCCCGGGCGGTCGCGCCGCGCCCTCGGGTGCGGCGGCATCGTCGGGTGCGGCGGCATCGACGGGCGCGGCACCCCACCGGCGCAGCACCTCGACCACCACGAGGGCCACCGCGACGAGCACCGCGATGAGCAGCACCGCGCCCGCGCTCGGACGGTCGCCGACGAGCAGCGCCAGCACGGCGAGGGCTCCCACGACGGCACGCAGCACGACGGCGTTGTGCGCGGCGAACCTGCTCACCGAGCCCAGCGCGCCGGTGGGCGTCCGCGTCATCGCGGACAACCGGGCCGGCACGGTGCGCACCGTCCTCGCCGCGCTCGACGGGCCGGCGGCCCAGGCCGCGAGCGCGATGAGCAGGAAGAGCATCGCCGACGCGCGCACCCACACCCGAAGCGGCGTCGTCACGTCGTCGAAGAGCACCGTGGCGACCCGCGGCACGAGCAGCGCCTGCTCGAGGTCGTCGAGGTAGAGCGCCCGCCCCACCTGCACGCCCAGCAGGAGCAGCACCAGCGTGCCGACGACCATCGAGGCGCCGATGACGAGTGCGCGGCGGCGGCTGGGGGCGAGCACCACTCCGGCGGCGAGGGCGAGGAGGGCCAGCACGGGCAGCACGACGCGCGCAACGTCGAGCAGCCGGATGGCGGTCTGGGCCCGGGCCAGCGCCTCGCTCTGGAGCACCACGAACCGGGCGTCGACCACCGGGATGCGGTCGGCGAACGGGACCCCACGTTCGACCAGGATGGGCTTGATCTGCTCGATGAACGGGCCGAGGTTGACCGCCACCTGGCCGTTCGAGACGACCACCCCGTTCGTGCCCGTCTGCCCGGTCAGCGCGGCGACGAGGCCGGCATGGGCCTCGCGGTTCGCGGCCACCCAGGCGTCCTGGAAGGCGCTGGAGGCCACGAGCTTGCTCACCTGGTCCTCGGTGAAGCCGTAGATCGCGTTCGAGATGGGCTCGGCGAAGGTCGACAGCTCGACCGGGAGGTTCTCGGTGGCGCCGGCCACCCGCGGCCGCGCGGCGATGGCATCGAGGGTCTGCGTCGTCAGCTGCTTGACGTTGAGCTGCTCGAAGACGGCGTTGGTGATGCGCAGCGACACCTCCTGCTGCACCGCGGGGTCCTTCGCCAGGGGCGCGACCATGGCGAGGTACCGGTCCTGGTCGAGCAGCGTGGAGCGCGACCAGCTCGCCAGCGCCGACAGCGGGGCGAGCAGCGCTGCGACCAGGAGGAGCACGATCGCCCCGGCCCACCGGCCCCGGTGCCGGCGGGGCGGCTCGGACGTGGTCGGGGCCGCCCCCTGCGGCAGGCCCTGCGTCGCCGCCACCTGGGCTCGCAGGCGCACCAGCTCGGCGCGCTCGTCCTCGGTGAGGCCGCCGGACCCCGGGTGCGCCGCCTGCGCCGGCAGCTCGGGCTCGGCTGCCGCGGCCTTGCGGCCCTTCGGGGGTGGAGTGGGCCCGGTGGGGGTGCTGCTCATGGTCGTGGTCCTCGTCCGGTGTGCGGTGCGGCACCCGGACGCCGTCGGTCATCCCGGCCCACGGCAGGCACCGCGTCATGCCCGAGCGTAGGGAGGACCACCCGGTGCGCTCGTCACCCAGCGAGGGTGAGCGGGTGCGCGGGTGGACGGGTTGCCGGCCATGTCGTGCCGGACGCGCCTGTCCGGCCGCTCGTCTGCGCAGCGCTGGAGGGGTTCTTCGTCCCGGCGACTGGTCACGGCATCCGGTCGCGGGGGAGACTGGCGTCGCAGGGGAGCACGCCATCCCTGCGGACCGCAGTCTCCCGAGCCGTTCCCGCCGCGCCCGCGGCCCGGTGCGGGGTGCGGAGAGGGGACCGATGCAGGCGCTGCAGTTCGACGAGTACGGGCCGGCCGACGTGCTGCACGTGGCCCAGGCGCCGGAGCCGCATGCCGGCCCGGGCCAGGTGCGGGTGCTGGTCCAGGCGCTGAGCGTCAACCCCTTCGACTGCAAGCTGCGCGCGGGCCTGATGGAGGGCATGGTGCCGGTGACCTTGCCGGCGATCACCGGCACGGATGCCGCGGGCGTCGTCGACGAGGTCGGCGACGGCGCCACCGGGCTCCACCTCGGTGACGAGGTCTTCGGGCTCGGCTCGGCGACGGGGGCGGAGCTCGCGGTGCTCGACATCGCGACGGTCAAGCCACCGACGCTCGACTTCCCGCAGGCCGCTGCGATGGGGTTGGCGGTGGAGGCCGCGGCCCGCTGCCTCGACCTGCTCGACCTGCCCCGCGGGGCGACCGTGCTCATCGACGGCGCGGCCGGCGGGGTGGGCTCGGCGATGACCCAGCTCGCGCTGGCGCGCGGCCTGCGGGTGGTCGCCACGGCGGGCCCGCGGAACCACGACCACCTGAGCGGCCTGGGCGCGAGGCCCACCACCTACGGGGCGGGCCTGGCCGAGCGGGTCGGCTCGCTCGTCGCCACCGTCGACGGTGCGGTCGACGTCGTCGGCCGTGGGTCGGTGCCCGAGCTCGTGGCGATCACCGGCGACCCGCGCCGGGTCGTCACGCTCGCGGACTTCTCCGCCTACGGGCTCGGGGTGCAGGTCGCCGACGGCTCCGTGCCCCGGGCGGCCTACGCGCTCGCCGAGGCGGCCGAGCTGCACGCCGCGGGCCGCTTCTCGATGCCGATCGAGGAAACCTTCGCCCTCGAGGACGGGGCCGCGGCGCACCGGCTCAGCGAGTCGGGTCACCTGCGCGGCAAGATCGTCCTGACGGTGCCCTGACCCTCAGGCGGGCAGTCCGGTCGCCCGGGCCACCCACTGCCAGAACAGCTCTCGCTCGCCATCGGTCGACCGGGTGCGGCCGAGCACGCTCGTGGGGCGCAGCCGGCGGTCGTGCCACAGCAGCCCTGACGGCGGTGCCGGCTCCGCGGCGACCAGCCACGTCGTCGTGTCGGTGCCTGCACTGTCGGGGCGCAGCACGGGCCGCATCAGGGCGGCGAAGCGGGGGAGCGATACGTCCAGGCCGGGGGTGCCGGCCCAGCCCGGGTGCGTCGCGTGCACCGACACCCCGGCTGCCGTGGCCCAGTGCCGGGCGAGCACCGGCAGGAGCTCGACCTGGCCGCGCTTGCTGCGGGCGTACGCCACCGCGCCGGAGTAGTCGCCCTGCTCGAAGTCCGGGTCGAGCACCGGCAGGGACTGGGTGTACATGCCCCCGGAGGTCACGAACACCACCCGGCCGGCGTCGGCTCCGAGTGCGGGGAGGAGCAGCTCGGTCATCAGCACGGGTCCGAGCACGTGCAGCGCCATGGTGCCCTCGTGGCCCTGCGGCGACGTGGTGCGCTCGTGCGGCAGGGCACCGGCGTTGTGCACCAGGGCGCGCAGCGGAGTCCCGCAGGCCGTGAAGGCGGCGCAGAAGGACCGCACCGAGTCCAGGTCGGACACGTCACAGACCCACACCCGGGCGGCGCCGGTCCGCCTCACGGCTGCCTCCACCTCGGCGGCGACCCGGCGCCCACGGCCGGCATCGCGCACCACGAGGTGCACCGTCGCACCCAGGCCGGCGAGGTCGAGCGCGGTGCGCCGGCCCAGCCCCGACGACGCACCGGTCACCGCCACCTGCCGCCCCGCCAGGGCGCCCGGTGCCGGGTCGTCCGGCCAGGTGGGCAGGCGTCGCCGCACGGCGTGCCCGACCCGGCTGAAGCCGGGCACGACGGTGCGGTCGAGGGCGGTGTCGAGCGCGTTCGCGGCGGAGCGCGAGAGGCCGCTCACATCAGGGCGCGCATCGCGGCGGTGGCGCCACGCAGGTAGCGCTCGACGAGGACGCGATCCTGCTCGGACAGCGAGGAGTCGAGCTCGGCGAGTGCCGCGAACATCGGCGCCAGCCGCGCGAAGACCTCGAGCCGCCCCGACTCGGTGATGACGACCTCCGTGCGCCGGCCGTCGCCGGCGTGCGGCCGCCGCTGCGCATGGCCTCGAGCGACGAGGCGGTCGACGACCCCCGAGGCGGCCGCCGACGTCACGCCCAGGGCGCGCGCCAGCTCGACGGGGCCCATCGGGGTGTCCATCAGGTGGCGCAGCGAGTGCAGCTCGGAGGTCGACAGGCCGGCCTGGCGGGCGACCTCGTGCGGTACCAGGGCGGCGACGTCGACCAGCTCCTGCAGGGCGTCGAGCGAGCCGGACTGCCGGTAGGTGGGCACCACCGAGCGCACGTTCGTCGCAACCTTCGACGACGTTGCGTCAGCTGCCCGGTTCTCCCTAATATCGCTCACCTACTGAGTAACTTGGTGAATCACCTGTTGAGTCACCGCCGACGGCCACACCGTACCAAGGAGAACCGCACATGAGCAGCCTCGCGCACCTCATCACCCGGAAGTGGGTGGCCGGCCTGCTCGCCCTGTTCGCCATCCTCGGCACCGGCGCCGTCATCGGGCTGGTCGGCCAGGCCGAGTCGCCGGCCACCGGCACGGCGGCCCTGCCCAACGGCACCGACAGCCGCGCGGCCGCCGAGCTGCGTGACCAGCTGCCCGAGGACGAGGGCTCGGCCGCGGTGGTGCTCTACAGCAGCGACCAGGCGCTGACCCCCGACCAGACCGCCCTGGTGCAGCAGCGCGCCCAGACGCTGCCCGGCGCGACCGGGGCACCCGCGGTGGTGGCCGACGACGGCACCGCGGCGACGATCTTCGTCCCGGTCACCACCCAGGATGCCGTCGAGACCGCCGACGTGGTCGCCGAGCTGCGCACGGCCGCCAAGGCCGACCTCCCCGACGGGCTCACCGCCCAGGTCACCGGGCCCGCCGCCATCCAGGCCGACCTCGCCGCGGTCTTCGACGGAGCGAACTTCCGGCTCCTGGCCGCCACCGCGTCGGTCGTCGCCATCCTGCTCGTCATCACCTACCGCAGCCCGTTCCTGTGGCTGGTGCCGCTCACCGTCGTGGGGGTGGCCGACCAGCTGGCCGCCGTGGTGGCCACGCACACCCTCGCGGCGTTCGGCGTGCTCTGGGACGAGTCCACGATCGGCATCCTGTCGGTGCTGGTCTTCGGTGCCGGCACCGACTACGCCCTGCTCCTGATCAGCCGCTACCGCGACCAGCTACGCGTGACGGCCGACCGCCGCGAGGCCATGGCGGTGGCGCTCACCCGCACCGCGGAGGCCGTGCTGTCCAGCGCGACCACCGTGGTGCTCGGCCTGCTCACCCTGCTGCTCTCGCTCTTCCCGGCCACCCGTGGCCTCGGCCTGGCCTGCGCGGTCGGTGTCGTCGTGGCCGCGTTCTTCGCCCTCGTCGTGCTGCCCGCAGCACTCGTCGTCTTCGGCCGCTGGATCTTCTGGCCCAAGGTGCCGCACGTCGGCGAGACCGGCCTGGCCGACGGCCGCTCGTTCTGGCGCAGGGTCGGCGACACGGTCGCCAAGCGCCCGGCCGGTTTCGCCACGGTCACCATCGTGCTGCTCGGTGTGATGGCCGGTGGCATCAGCCAGATCCAGACCGGCCTGGACCAGGCCGACCAGTTCCTCCAGAAGCCCGAGGCCATCGCCGCGGGGGAGCGGCTGGCGCAGTCGTTCCCGGCCGGAGCGGCCGACCCCGCCCACGTGATGACCCGGGGTGACGGTGAGGCCGTGGCCACGGCGGTGCGCGGTGTCGAGGGCATCGGCACGGTCACGGTGGGTGCCTCGGGCAACGGCGTCACCGAGGTCGACGCGGTGATCGACGCCGAGCCGGGGTCGGATGCCGCGGCCGACACCGTGGTCGCGCTGCGCGACGCCGTGGCGGGCGTTCCCGACACCCACGTGGGCGGCACCGAGGCCGTGGCCCTCGACGCGTCGGAGGCCTCGGCCCGCGACCGCCAGGTGATCCTGCCGCTCATCCTTCTGCTGGTGCTGGTCGCCCTCGCCGCGCTGCTGCGCTCGGTCGTCGCCCCCGTGGTGCTCGTGGCGACCGTGGTGGCGACCTACCTCGCCAGCCTGGGCCTGTCGTGGGTGATCTTCACCCAGGTTCTCGGCTTCGACCGGCTCGACGACGGGGTGCCCCTGCTGGCGTTCGTGTTCCTCGTCGCGCTCGGCGTCGACTACAACATCTTCCTGGTGACCCGGGCGGCCGAGGAGGCCAAGGGCCACGGTGCGGACCAGGGCATGCTGCGCGCCCTCGCCGCCACCGGCGGGGTCATCACGAGCGCCGGCATCCTGCTGGCCGCCGTGTTCGCGGTGCTGGGCGTGCTGCCGCTGGTGGTGCTCGCGCAGCTCGGCGTGGTCATCTGCGTCGGCGTGCTGCTCGACACCCTGGTGGTGCGCACCGTGCTCGTGCCGGCCATCGCGCTCCTGCTCGGCGACCGCTTCTGGTGGCCGCGCCGGGTGGGTGGCGGCGAGGTGCCCCAGGCCGACACGGCCGACGACGAGGCCGTGCCCGTCGGCAGCCGGTGACCGGCGGCCCGGTGGCCCGGGCCGGCTGGGTGCTGGTGCGGTTCGCCGCCTGGCTCACGGTCGCCACGACCCTGGCGGCGGGCTACTGGCGGCTGGCGCCGCGACGGGCCACGACCACCGCGTGAAGTTTCCGCGCGCGGGTGCATCCGGTGGAGCCGGTGTGGCGGAAGTACGGGTGAGTCGCAGCGTCGCGACCCCAACCCACCAGAGAGGACCTCGCGCATGAAGCTCCGTCGCCTCGGCGTCACCGCCGCCGTGCTCGGCCTGGCCGCCGCCACCGTCGCACCCGCCGCCTCAGCGGCTGCGTCGACCACGACCCCGCTGGGCACCCGCAGCCTCGCCGCGGTCCTCACCTCGGACGGCAACCAGTTCGACCGCAACTGGTACGACTACGACATCCTCACCGAGGCGGTCCTGGCCGTCACCACCGCCAAGCCCGCCAGCCCGGTGAACGTGCTCAAGGACGGCAAGGTCGCCCTCACCGCCTTCATCCCCAACGACCGCGCGTTCCAGGTACTCGTCCGCGACCTCACCGGCACCTGGCCGCGCACCGAGCAGGCGACGTTCCACGCCGTCGCGAGCCTGGGGATCGACACCGTCGAGCGGGTGCTGCTCTACCACGTCGTGCCGGGCGCGACGATCACCACGAAGGACGCGGTCAAGGCCAACGGCGTCGCGCTGACCACTGCCGAGGGCGGCACGTTCGCGGTCAAGGTCTACAACCGCCAGCTCCCCATCATCGAGCTGCGCGACCAGGACCCCAACGACGTCAATCCCTTCCTCAACCCGCGCGCCCTCGACATCAACAAGGGCAACAAGCAGATCGCGCACGGCATCGTGTTCGTCCTTCGCCCGGCCGACCTCTGAGCACCGTTCGACCACATCGTGACCGTCTCCACGACCGGGTTCGGGGTGGCCGCCCTCGCGGCGGCCGCCCCGCTCGGCCGTGCCGCGGCACGCGGCTCGACCCACGCGGCGAGCACGCGGGCAGGTCGGGCACCTATCGTGGATCCCGTGAGCACCGGTGAGCAGGTCGACGTCGACGACCTGGCCGTGCGGCTGCGCGACGGCTCCCGCGACGCCCTCGCCGAGGCCTACCGCGAGTGGTCGGCGCTCGTGCACACGCTCGCCGTGCGCTCGCTCGGCAACCACCACGACGCCGAGGACGTCACCCAGCAGGTGTTCGTGGCCGCGTGGCGCAGCAGGCACACGCTGCGGCCCGAGCGCGGGTCGGTGGCCGGGTGGCTCGTGGGCATCACCCGCCACACCGTGGCCGACCACCACGCGAAGCGGGCCCGACAGGCGCGCGATGCCGCGGCCGTCGCGGCCCATGCCGGCCCCGAGGCGCTCGCCGCGCCGCCCGACGACCAGCTCGCCGCCCGGCTCGTGCTGCACGACGAGCTGGGGCGCCTCGGCGAGCCCCGGGGCACCGTGGTGCGGATGGCCTTCCTCGAGGACCTGACCCACGAGCAGATCGCGGAGCGGCTCGACCTGCCGCTCGGCACCGTCAAGAGCCACGTCCGACGAGGACTGACCCGACTGAGGAACCGCCTGGAGGAGGTGAACCGTGACCCATCCTGACGACGACACACTCGCCGCCATCGCCCTCGGCGACCCGGCGCCCGCCGGTGCCGCCGAGCACCTGCCCAGCTGCCCGCAGTGCTCGGACACGCTGGCAGCCCTGCGGGACACCATCCTCACCGTCCGCGCTCCGGTGCCCGAGCTCGTCGGGCCGCCACCGTCGGTGTGGGACGCCGTGGCGGCCGAGCTCGACCGCGAGCCGCAGGCCGCCACCACAGCACCGGCATCCGCACCGCGTGCGGCCGAGGGTGACGAGCTCACCCGGCGACGGTCCTCGCGCGCAGCCCGTCCCCGGTTCCCGCTGGCCTGGGTGGCCGGCGCCGCGGCTGCCGGGCTGGTGCTGGGCGTGGTCGGCTCGCGGGCACTGGACGCCCAGCAGTCGCCGGCGGTGACCACCATCGCGTCGACCGACCTCGACACCCTCGACAACCGCCAGGTCAGGGGCACCGCCGACGTCGTCGAGCACGACGGCCGGCTCGACCTCCAGGTGACCACCCAGCCGATGGACGCCGGGGCCGGCTACCTCGAGGTCTGGCTGATCAACAAGGACCTCAAGCGGATGGTGTCGCTCGGCGTGCTCGAGCCGGGCGCCAGGGCCCAGCCGTTCGTCATCCCGCAGCACCTGCTCGAGGAGGGCTACGTCATCGTCGACATCTCCCGCGAGGGGCTCGACGGCTCGCCCGAGCACTCCGGACAGAGCGTGGTGCGCGGCACCCTGGCCACCTGAGCCGTCCGGGGTCGTCGCGACCGGCCCGGGCAACTCCCGGGACGCCCCGGCGGGGCGGCGGGCGGGTACCTAGGATGGGCGGCATGACGACGTCCCCCGACATCAAGCCCCGCAGCCGTGACGTCACCGACGGCCTGGAGAAGGCCGCCGCCCGAGGGATGCTGCGCGCCGTCGGTCTCGGCGACGACGACTTCGCCAAGCCGCAGGTCGGCGTCGCGAGCTCGTGGAACGAGATCACGCCGTGCAACCTCTCGCTCGACCGGCTCGCCAAGGCGGTCAAGGACGGCGTGCACGCCGGCGGCGGCTACCCCCTCGAGTTCGGCACCATCTCGGTCAGCGACGGCATCTCGATGGGCCACGAGGGCATGCACTTCTCCCTGGTCAGCCGCGAGATCATCGCCGACTCGGTCGAGACGGTGATGCAGGCCGAGCGGCTCGACGGCTCGGTGCTGCTCGCCGGCTGCGACAAGTCGCTGCCCGGCATGCTGATGGCCGCCGCGCGGCTCGACCTGGCGTCGGTCTTCCTCTACGCCGGCTCGATCCTGCCCGGCATCGCCAAGATGTCCGACGGCTCCGAGCGCACCGTCACGATCATCGACGCCTTCGAGGCCGTCGGCGCCTGCGCCCGCGGGCTGATGAGCCGCGAGGACGTCGACGCCATCGAGCGCGCGATCTGCCCCGGCGAGGGCGCCTGCGGCGGCATGTACACCGCCAACACGATGGCCTCGGTCGCCGAGGCGATGGGGATGTCGCTGCCCGGCTCCGCCGCCCCACCGGCCACCGACCGGCGGCGCGACGGGTTCGCCCGCAAGTCGGGCGAGGCCGTCGTCGAGCTGCTCCGGCGCGGCATCACCGCGCGCGACATCATGACCAAGGAGGCGTTCGAGAACGCCATCGCGGTCGTCATGGCCTTCGGCGGCTCCACCAACGCCGTGCTGCACCTGCTCGCCATCGCGCACGAGGCCGACGTGGACCTCACCCTGGCCGACTTCTCGCGGGTCGGCGCCGCGGTGCCGCACCTCGCCGACGTCAAGCCGTTCGGCTCCTACGTCATGACCGACGTCGACCGGGTCGGTGGCGTGCCCGTCGTCATGCGTGCCCTGCTCGATGCCGGTCTGCTGCACGGCGACTGCCTCACCGTCACCGGAAGGACGATGGCCGAGAACCTCGCCCACATCGCACCCCCCGACGTCGACGGCAAGGTGGTGCGCGCGATGAGCGAGCCGATCCACCGCACGGGCGGCATCACCATCCTCACGGGGTCGCTGGCACCCGACGGCGCGGTCGTGAAGTCGGCCGGCTTCGACTCCGACGTCTTCGAGGGCACCGCGCGCGTCTTCGACGGCGAGCGCGCCGCGATGGATGCCGTCGAGGACGGCACGCTGGCCGCCGGCGACGTCGTCGTCATCCGCTACGAGGGGCCCAAGGGTGGGCCCGGCATGCGCGAGATGCTGGCCGTCACGGGTGCGATCAAGGGCGCCGGCCTGGGCAAGGACGTGCTGCTGCTCACCGACGGCCGCTTCTCCGGTGGCACGACGGGCCTGTGCGTCGGCCACGTCGCACCGGAGGCGGTCGACGAGGGGCCGATCGCGTACGTCCGCGACGGCGACGGCATCCGGCTCGACGTCGCGAACGGTCTGCTCGACCTGCTCGTCGACGAGGCCGAGCTCGAGCGCCGCCGCGCCGAGGGCATCACCCACCCCCAGCCCAAGTACTCCCGTGGCGTGCTCGCGAAGTACCGCCGCCTCGTCGGCAGCGCGAGCACCGGCGCGGTGTGTGACTGACCCGGCCGGTTCGGGGCCGGCGCTCGAGCTGGTCGGCCTCGTCAAGGAGTTCCGCGGCCGGCGGGTCGTGCACGGCCTGTCGCTCGCGGTGCCCCGCGGCTCGCTCTACGGACTCGTCGGTCCCAACGGCGCCGGCAAGACCACCACGCTGTCGATGGCCACCGGGCTGCTGAGGCCCGACGGGGGCACGGCGCGCGTGCTCGGTCACGACGTCTGGGCCGACCCGGCGGCGGCCAAGGCCGTCATGGGCATCGCGCCGGACGGCCTGCGCCTGTTCGAGCAGCTGTCCGGGCGCGAGCTGCTCACCTACGTGGGGGCGCTGCGCCGGATGCCGCCGGCGGTCACCGCCGGGCGTGCCGACGAGCTGCTCACAGTGCTCGACCTCGCCGACGACGCGAGCACGGTCGTCGCCGACTACTCGGCGGGCATGGTCAAGAAGATCAGCCTGGCCGCCGCGCTCATCCACGCCCCCCGGCTGCTCGTGCTCGACGAGCCCTTCGAGGCGGTCGACCCCGTGTCGGGCCAGACCATCCGCACCATCCTGCGCCGGTACGTCGCCGGCGGGGGAACGGTGGTGATGTCGAGCCACGTCATGGAGCTGGTCGAGGGGCTGTGCGACCGCGTCGCCGTGGTCGCCGCCGGACGGGTGCTCGCGCAGGACACCGTCGCCGGGCTGACTCGCGGCGGCTCGCTGCACCAGCGCTTCCTCGAGCTGGTCGGGGCGTCCGACACGGGAGGCGAGGGCCTGACGTGGTTGGGCTGATCGTGCGCCTGCGGCTCGCCATGTGGCGGACCGCGATGGCGCGCAGCACCCTCCACCGCCTCTCCTCGGTCACCGGTGGCGTGGCCGCGCTCGCGGCGCTCGCGCTGCTCGGGCCCGGCCTGGTGCTGCTCTCGCAGCGGCCGGTGCGGGTCACGGCGCTCACCGTCCCGCTCTTCGCGCTCATCACGCTGATGTGGACCGTGCTCAGCCTCATCGCCTCGGGCGTCGACAGCCTCCTCGACCCGGCGCGCTTCTCGGTGCTGCCGCTGCGGGCCGGCGCGCTCGCCCGGGGCCTGCTGGCCGCCGCCTGCACGGGCATCCCTGCGGTGCTGCTGAGCGGTCTGGCCCTGGCCCAGGTGGGTGCCTGGGCCGGCCGGCCCGCCGCCGTCCCCGCGGCGGTGGTCGCTGCCGTGCTCGGCGTGCTGACGGCGGTGCTGCTCGCCCGCGCGATCACCAGCGCGCTGGCCCGGGTGATGACCACGCGGGTCGGTCGGGTGCTGGGCGCCGTGGTCGTCTCGGTGGTCACGCTGGTGCCGCTCGCGATGAACGCGCTGCTCACCACCGGCTCACTCGGTACCGAGCTGCGGTCGTTCGACGCGACCCGCTCGGCCGTCGTCGCGTCGTGGACCCCGTTCGGATGGGCGTGGGGGCTGCCGTTCGACGTCGCCACCGGCCGATGGGCGGCGGGGGGCGTGCACCTCGTGCTGGCGCTCGCCCTCGTCGGTGGGCTGTACTCCTGGTGGGTGGGTCTGCTGGCCCGCACCCTCACCTCACCGCTCACCGCCTCCGGCGGCCAGCGGATCGGCCGGGGGCGGGTGCTGCCGGTGCTGCTCGGCACCTCGCCCACGGCATCCATCGCGGCGCGGCGGGTGCGGGCGTGGTACCGCGACAGCCGTCTGGTCGGCATCGCGCTGCGCACCGCCGTGCTGCCGGTCTTCTTCGTGGTGCAGGCGGTGTTCACCCACACCCCGGGGCTGGCCGGCGTCGGCGTCGTCACGCTGGCGGTGTTCGCCGGGCTCACCCTGATGAACGACCTCGCGTTCGACGGGCCGGCCTGGTGGCTGCACGTCGCCGTGGGCGTGCGCGGCTGGGAGGACCGGCTGGGCCGCGTGATCGCCTCGAGCGTCGTGTTCGGGCCGGTCGTCGTGCTCACGTTCGCCGTCAGCGTGGCGCTGGGCGTGCTCTCGCACCCGGTGTCGTGGGCCACGGTCGTGGTGGTCTCGTTCCTCGCCAGCCTGGGCCTGGCGGTGGGGGTCGGGGCGGTGCTGCCCGGCACGGCCCCGCGCACCGGTGGCAACCCGTTCGCGGCGACCTCCGGCGGGGCGGCGCAGGGCTGCCTCACCGCCGTCATCTCGTTCGTCGGCCCGCTGGTGCTCACCCTGCCGGTCGCGGTCGTCGTGGTGCTGGCGTCCGGGTCGGCCGTGGCGAGCTGGGTGGCCCTGATGGGAGGCACGCTCTACGGCGCGGGCCTGCTCACGCTCGGGGTGCTGCTGGGCGGGCTGCGCATCGACCGGCGGGCACCCGAGCTGCTCGCCCGGCTCGCCACCGCCCAGATCTGAAGGGTGGACCGTACGCCGTCAGGCCCCGGCGACGGTGCCCGCCCCGACCGGCGCCGGCGGCTCGGGGTCGGTGGCGTCGTGCTCGGCCCGCACGGCCGCCACCGGGGCGAACCGGTCGTGGTAGGTGACGAGCAGCGAGATCAGCAGCACGAAGAAGACCGTCGCCGACAGGTCGAGCGCGCTGCCGCCGAGCAGGAGCCGCGCCAGCAGCACCAGGCCGACGTTGACGACGACGCGGGCGCCGAACGCGGCCGCGAGCCCCTCGCGGCTGCCCGCCCGACGGGCCACCGCCAGTGAGATCGCGGCGTTGACCACGACGAAGGCCGCGATGCCCACGAACATCCGCAGGTCGGACACCTCGAGCCCGGGCAGGATGCGCGCGTAGATCGTCGAGAGCAGGCCGATGAGCACGACCTTCTCGAGCGTCGACCACGACCACACCCGCACATGGGATGCCGTCCACGCGTCGCGCTCGGCAGCGCCGTCCATCTCCTCGGGCAGCGGGTCGGCCGCCAGGCGCCACGACCAGTCGGCCGGGAGCAGGCGCGGGCGCACGACGAACCAGAGGATCGCCAGCCCGACGAGCGCCGCCCCGATGACGAGCGGCGGGAACCAGGCCACGTCCTGCCAGGTGTCGGTGAAGTCGAGCTGGGCCACGTGGATCCAGTACTCCTGGGGCAGCTTGACGACGATCCAGATCGCGGCCGCCGTCAGGACCCAGAAGCGGGTACCGAACCGGCGCGGGTCCCAGCGCACCCGGACGGCCTCGTACGCGATGAAGAAGTACTCGAAGGTGTTGGGAAAGACCAGCAGCAGGGTGCGCACCCCGGTGACCTCGAACAACATCACGCCGACCATCCGGTAGAAGAACAGGAAGCGCGAGATGGTGACCGCTGAGGACCGCGTCCAGTTCTGCAGCGAGGCCAGGAACGCGACGGACAGGTAGAACAGGTCCATCGCCTTGTCGTAGTTCTGGTAGCCCGGCGGGTCGAACCCGAACGCCTGGAAGATCGACTGGTCCAGGCCGTCGACCACCAGGCAGGCCAGCACCGCGGGCAGCGGCCACCTCGGGATGAAGAGCGGGAGCAGGAAGCGCAGCCCCACCACGACGGCGAAGACGATGGTGGCCTCGGTGGTCATCTGCTGCTCCTGGTGCCGGCCCGTCGACGAGGGCGTTCGGCGCGAACGCTAGCGGACCGGGCCATCCTCGGGTGAGCGACCTCACGGTTCCGGATGGTGGGATCGGGTGTCTCGTTGGTTGACACGGCATACGGCCGGGGGGAGAGTTCACCTGTGGCCCGAGTCCTCGTACTTCCCCGGCGCGTCTGATCCCTTCGACCTGACGCGCTCCCTCCGTCGTCCCGCCACCGGGACTGGAGGGTTTTTTTGTGCACGGACCCCGGCCGCCGACGGCGGTTGACTTCGACGAAGACGGTGACAGCAGTGAGCGAGACCACACCGGCGACCCCGGTCGTCCCAGCGGCGCCGAGCGCCCCCAGCCCCGCTCAGGTGGCGCAGCAGGCCCGGGCCCGCACGCCCATCGAGGTGACCGGCGCGCAGAGCCTGGTGCTCTCGCTCGAGGCGATGGACGTCGACACCGTGTTCGGCATCCCCGGCGGCGCGATCCTGCCGGCCTACGACCCGCTGCTCGACTCGGTGAAGGTGCGCCACATCCTCGTCCGCCACGAGCAGGGTGCCGGCCACGCCGCCGAGGGCTATGCGGCCGCGACCGGGCGGGTCGGGGTCTGCATGGCGACCTCCGGCCCGGGCGCCACCAACCTCGTCACCCCGCTCGCCGACGCGCACATGGACTCCGTGCCCATCGTGGCCATCACCGGACAGGTCAACTCCCTGGCGATCGGCACCGACGCCTTCCAGGAGGCCGACATCCGCGGCATCACGATGCCGATCACCAAGCACAACTACCTCGTCACCAACGCCGACGACATCCCCCGCACCATCGCCGAGGCGTTCCACATCGCCGCCACCGGCCGCCCCGGCCCGGTGCTCGTCGACATCTCCAAGGACGCCCTGCAGGCGCGGACCATGTTCTCGTGGCCGCCGCGCATCGACCTGCCCGGCTACCACCCGGTCACCCGGCCGCACAGCAAGCAGATCCGCGAGGCCGCCCGGCTGATCGCGCGGGCCGAACGGCCCGTCCTCTACGTCGGCGGCGGCGTCATCCGGGCTCGCGCCAGCGAGGAGCTGCGGCGCTTCGTCGAGCTGAGCCGGATTCCCGTGGTCACCACGCTGATGGCGCGTGGTGCTCTGCCCGACAGCCACCCGCTCCACCTCGGGATGCCGGGGATGCACGGCTCGGTCTCGGCCGTCACCGGGCTGCAGAAGTCCGACCTGATCATCGCGCTCGGGGCCCGCTTCGACGACCGGGTCACCGGGCAGCTGAAGACCTTCGCGCCCGACGCCAAGGTCATCCACGCCGACATCGACCCCGCCGAGATCAGCAAGAACCGCAAGGCCGACGTGCCGATCGTGGGCGACTGCCGGGCCGTGCTCGTCGACCTCATCGAGGCCGTCGACACCGACATCGACGCCGGCCGCGGGGGTGACTACGGCGAGTGGCGTGAGCGGGTCGCCGGCTGGAAGGAGCTCTTCCCCGTCGGCTACACCGAGCCCGAGCAGTCGACCCTGGCACCGCAGTACGTGATGCAGCGGCTGAGCGAGATCGTCGGCCCGGAGGCGGTGTACGTCGCGGGGGTCGGCCAGCACCAGATGTGGGCGGCTCAGTTCGTCGAGTACGAGCGCCCCAACGCCTGGCTCAACTCCGGTGGCCTGGGGACGATGGGGTACGCCGTGCCGGCGGCCATGGGGGCGCAGGTCGGGGAGCCGGACCGTACCGTGTGGGCGATCGACGGCGACGGCTGCTTCCAGATGACCAACCAGGAGCTCGCGACCTGCGTCATCAACCACATCCCGATCAAGGTCGCGATCATCAACAACAGCAGCCTGGGCATGGTGCGCCAGTGGCAGACCCTGTTCTACAACGAGCGCTACTCCAACACCGACCTGCACACCTCGGTCGGCTCGCGGGTGCCCGACTTCGTCAAGCTCGCCGACGCCTACGGCTGCGCCGGGTTCCGGTGCGAGCGACCGGAGGACGTCGACGACACCATCCGCGCTGCGATGGCCGTCACCGACCGGCCGGTGGTCGTCGACTTCGTCGTGCACCGCGACGCGATGGTCTGGCCGATGGTGCCCGCCGGCGTCAGCAACGACCTCATCCAGGTCGCCCGCGACACCGCGCCGCAGTGGGACCGCGAGGAGTCCGAGGCCATCGAGCAGGGGCTCGACCCCGACCACGACGGGGTGCCCACGGGCTCCCACGAGAACTGAAGGCGACATGACGATGAACAAGCACACCCTGTCCGTCCTCGTCGAGAACAAGCCCGGCGTGCTGGCGCGCATCGCCGCGCTGTTCTCCCGGCGCGGCTTCAACATCGACTCCCTCGCGGTGGGTGAGACCGAGTACCCCGACGTCTCGCGGATGACCGTCGTGGTCGACGTCGAGGACCTGCCGCTGGAGCAGGTGACCAAGCAGCTCAACAAGCTCGTCGAGGTGCTCAAGGTCGTCGAGCTCGAGCCGCAGAGCGCGGTGCAGCGCCAGGTCATGCTGATCAAGGTGCGCGCCGATGCCGCCACCCGCAGCCAGGTGCTCGAGATGGTGCAGATGTTCCGTGCCAAGATCGTCGACGTCGCCACCGAGTCGCTGACCATCGAGGCCACCGGCACCACCGACAAGCTCACGGCCCTGCTCGAGGTGCTCGAGCCCTACGGCGTCAAGGAGCTCGTCCAGTCCGGGATCGTCGCCATCGGGCGCGGCCCGCGCTCCATCACCGACCGGGCCCTGCGCAGTGCCTGACCGGCGGCGGCGCCTGAGCGGCATCCGGGCCTGAGACCGCGCCGCGCGGTGCTCGCCGCACGGCCTATCGTCCGACAACGAAGCACCACCCCAACCACACACGAGGAGAGGCCGACACGATGGCCGAGATGTTCTACGACGACGACGCCGACCTGGCCGTCATCCAGGGCCGCAAGGTCGCGGTGATCGGGTACGGCAGCCAGGGCCACGCCCACGCGCTCAACCTGCGCGACTCCGGGGTCGACGTGCGCGTCGGGCTCGCCGAGGGCTCGAGGTCGCGCCCCAAGGCCGAGGCCGAGGGCCTGCGCGTGCTGACCGTGGCCGACGCCGTCAAGGAGGCCGACCTCGTCGTCATCCTCACGCCCGACCAGGTGCAGCGCACGGTCTACGCGAACGACATCCAGCCCAACCTCACGCCGGGTGCGGCCCTGCTGTTCGGCCACGGCTTCAACATCCGCTTCGGCTACATCCGGCCCGAGGCGGGCTCCGACGTCGTCATGGTGGCGCCCAAGGGCCCCGGCCACCTCGTGCGCCGCGAGTTCGTCGACGGGCGGGGCGTGCCGGTGCTCGTCGCGGTCGAGCAGGACGCCTCCGGGCAGGCCTGGGCGCTGGCCACGTCGTACGCCAAGGCGATCGGCGGCCTGCGCGCCGGCGGCATCCGCACGACGTTCACCGAGGAGTGCGAGACCGACCTGTTCGGTGAGCAGGCCGTGCTCTGCGGCGGCGCCTCGCAGCTGGTGATGTACGGCTTCGAGACGCTCGTCGAGGCGGGCTACCAGCCCGAGGTCGCCTACTTCGAGTGCCTCCACGAGCTCAAGCTCATCGTCGACCTGATGGTCGAGGGCGGCATCGCCAAGCAGCGCTGGTCGGTCTCCGACACCGCGGAGTACGGCGACTACGTCTCCGGTCCGCGGGTCATCGACCCGTCGGTCAAGGCCAACATGCAGGCCGTGCTCGCCGACATCAGGAGCGGCGCGTTCGCCCAGCGGTTCATCGACGACCAGGATGCCGGCGCCCCGGAGTTCACGGCGCTGCGCGAGAAGGGTGCCCAGCACCCCATCGAGGCCACCGGCCGCGACCTGCGCAAGCTGATGGCCTGGGTCGACTCCGACCGCGACCAGGACTACGTCGAGGGCTCCGCCGCCCGCTGACCCCTGGCATCCCCGGCCGTCGAGAGTAGAGAACACGCCGCCCCCGGTTCGCCGGTGGCGGCGTGTTCTCTCCTCTCGTCCGGTCGCGCCGCCGTCGCCTCCCGTGCGGTCAGGGTCACATCGTGGGCGCCGACGTCCACATGCTGGCACGCACCTAGGATGGGGGTCCGGCCCAGCGGCGCGCCGGGAGCCCCCGGCACCGCAGCGGTGGGGGACCAGCCCACCCGGGCACCGGCATCCGACCGACCGGCGGATGACCGACCGCAGCACCGAAAGAGGGACACTTTCGTGACCAAGCCCGTCGTCCTCATCGCCGAGGAGCTCTCACCCGCGACGCTCGACGCCCTCGGCCCGGACTTCGAGGTCCGTCACGTCGACGGTGCCGACCGCGGCGCCCTGCTCCCGGCCCTCGCCGGCGTCGACGCGGTGCTCATCCGCTCGGCGACGAAGATGGACGCCGAGGCCATCGCGGCCGCCAAGAGCCTCAAGGTCATCGCCCGCGCCGGCGTCGGCCTGGACAACGTCGACGTCGACACCGCCACCAAGGCCGGCGTCATGGTCGTGAACGCCCCGACCTCCAACATCACCAGCGCCGCCGAGCTCGCCGTCGGGCTGCTGCTGGCCTGCGCCCGCAACATCGCGCCGGCCAACGAGGCCCTGAGGAACGGTGCCTGGAAGCGCAGCAAGTACGGCGGGGTCGAGCTGCTCGAGAAGAAGGTCGGCATCGTCGGCTTCGGCCGGATCGGGCAGCTCGTCGCCGAGCGGCTCAAGGGCTTCGGCGTCGAGATCCTCGCCTACGACCCCTACGTCTCGGTGCAGCGCGCCGGCCTGCTCGGCGCCCGGCTGGTGACGCTGGACGAGCTGCTCGCCGAGAGCGACTTCATCACCATCCACCTGCCCAAGACCCCCGAGACGATCGGCCTGATCGGCAAGGAGGCGCTCACCAAGGTCAAGCCGACCGTGCGCGTCATCAACGCCGCCCGCGGTGGGGTGCTCGACGAGGAGGCCCTCGCCGACGCCATCGCCGAGGGACGCGTCGCCGGCGCGGGCATCGACGTCTTCGCCACCGAGCCGTGCACCGACAGCCCGCTGTTCGCCCACGAGTCGGTGGTCGTCACGCCGCACCTGGGCGCCTCGACGGAGGAGGCCCAGGAGAAGGCCGGTGTGGCCGTTGCGAAGTCGGTGCGCCTGGCGCTCGGCGGCGACCTCGTTCCGGATGCCGTGAACGTCTCCGGTGGTGCCGTCGAGGAGGAGGTGCGCCCGGGGATCGACCTCGTCGAGAAGCTCGGCCGGGTGTTCACGGCGTTCGCCGGCTCGGTGCCGGTGCAGCTCGACGTCGAGGTGCGCGGCGAGATCACCTCGCACGACGTGTCGGTGTGGGAGCTCGCGGCGCTCAAGGGCCTGTTCACCGACGTCACCGAGGACCCCGTCACCTACGTCAACGCCCCGCTGCTGGCCAAGGAGCGTGGCTGCGAGTCGCGCCTGGTCACCGACGAGGTGTCCGAGGACTTCCGCAACGTCACCACCCTGCGCGGCACCCTCGCCGACGGCAGCACGGTCTCGGTGTCGGGAACGCTCACCGGGCCGAAGATGGTGCAGAAGCTCATCGGCATCAACGGCTGGGACCTCGAGATCCCGCTCAGCGTGCACATGGCGTTCTTCGCCTACGACGACCGCCCCGGTGTCATCGGCGCGGTCGGCAAGCTGCTCGGCGAGGCCGCCGTCAACATCGCGGGCATGCAGGTCGCGCGTGACGAGGAGGCCACCAACTCGCTGATCGCCCTCACCGTCGACCAGGCCATCCCGGTCGACGTCGTCACCGCGATCGGGTCCGAGATCGGTGCCGAGACGGTGCGGGTCGTCGACCTCGTCTGACCGCACGTGCGCCGGCCACGACCTCGGGCCGGCGCCGGCGATTCCGGTTGACCGCGCCTCGCATCGAGATCTGACGTAGCGTGCGGACGTGTCGCGCCGCGCATCACCGTCGGAGTCCCTGGCTCACCGGCTGCTCGACGCGCAGGTCGCCTTCCACGTCGAGCGCCTCACCGGGGACCAGCTCGAGGCCACGGTCGCCGCCCTCGCCGAGCAGCTCCTGACGGCCGCGGAACACGCCCAGCTCGAGGACCTGGTCGACCGGGAGGTGGTCACCTCGATCGTGGTCCGGGCGCTGCAGACGGTGCCGGCCAGCGCCGCGGTCGGCGGCATCCTCGAGCTCGCGACCGCCGTGGTGCTCCAGGGCCCCGCCGACCCGTTCCCCGTCGGCGACCTCGCCGACCGCGACGAGATCGAGGCACTGCTCGACAGCGTGCTGGCGTTCGCCCCGGTGCTCGAGCGGGTGGGGGAGTCCCTGGCCGAGGTCGCCCTCGTGGGCACCGTGGCCTCGCGCTTCATGGGCCGGATCGTCGGTGAGGTCGTGCAGGCCAACCAGGCCGTGGCCGACAAGGTGCCCGGGCTGGGGTCACTCATGTCGCTGGGGACGAGCGCCGCCTCGCGGATGATGGGCGCAGCGGACCGGCAGCTCGAGGGTCTGGTCGGGGACACCATCGGTCGGGGCGGCGCCCTGGCGGTCCGTCGCCTCAACCGGATCCTCATCGAGACCGTGCTCGATCCCACGACCCGGCTGGCCGCGCTGCAGTCCTGGGACGTCCTGGCCGCGACCCCGGTGGTCGGTCTGCGCCACTACGCGACGCCGGAGCAGGTCCGCGACCTCGTCGACGCCGCGCACGAGGTGGCCATCACCGGCCTGGCCACCGAGCACGCAGCCGACCTCGTCGAGGTGGTCGTCGACGGCTTCTTCGACAGGTTCGGCGGCTACACCCCCACCGAGCTGCTCGAGCAGCTCGACCTGGACCGCGAGGAGCTGGTGGCCCACCTCGTGCGGCTGGCCCCCTCGGCCCTCGGGGCGCTGCACGAGTCGGGGGACCTCGAGCGGCTCGTGCGCGCCCAGCTCGAGCCGTTCTACACCTCCGATGAGGTCCTGAGCCTGCTCGGTTGAGCGCCGGACCGGCCGCGCCGGGCCCGGTGCCGGGTCCGGGTGCGCCACAGGCCGCCGGCCGACGGGGGTCGACTTGCAGCGGACCCCGGTTCCGGCGGGCCGCCCGGCGAGGTCGCCGGCTCAGCGCCCGACCGAGAGCCCGCGCTGGTCGGCGAGCTGCGCGAACAGCGACTCCCAGTGGGATGCGGTCACGGCCACGTCGAAGTCGCCGATCCTGGCCTCCGCGGCGTCGGCGAGGCGCCGCCGCTCGGCGCCGTCGGAGACCACGCGCAGGATGCCGTCGGCCAGCGCCGCGCGGTCACCCACGGGCACCAGGATGCCGCTGCGCCCGCCGTCGAGCAGCTCGGCGGGCCCCGTCGGGCAGTCGAACGCCACCACGGGAAGACCCGCGGCCATGGCCTCGAGGAGAACCATCGGCATGCCTTCGCGGCGCGAGGACAGCACGAAGAGCGACGCCTCGTCCAAGCGTGCCGCCATGTCGCGGTTGAACCCCTCCAAGGTCACCACCCCGGCGAGCCCGGCGCGCTCGATCCTGGTCTGCAGGGCTGCTCGCTCCTCACCGGTGCCGTAGATGCGTAGCCGCCAGTCGGGGCAGGCGGCAGCGACGGGGCGCCAGGCGTCGATGAGCAGGTCGAACCCCTTGCGGCGGATGAGGGCGCCCGCCGCCACGGCGACCGGCGCGCTCAGGGGCGAGTGCCGCGGCACGACGTCGTGCGGCAGCGCGTTGGGCACCACCACCACGGGGCAGCCGTCGCCGAGCAGGGTGCGGTAGGCCGCGGCGTCGACCTCGGTGAGCACGGTCAGGGCGTCGAGGTGCGCGTACCGGTCGGCGTAGTCCGCGCGCAGGTCGAGGTGCGGGGTGAGGTGGTTGTGCTCCTGGGCGATCGCCACCTGCCGCTCGGTGCGCAACGCACCCAGCGCCAGGTTGAGGGTCAGCCGGGTGGTGATCACCACGCAGTCCTCCTGGGCGCGCAGGTAGCGGCGCACCGCGTGGTCGTGGGCCAGGGTCAAGCCGGCCCAGCGCGTGTCGCGCGGGTGGGCCAGCCTGCTGTGCGTGCGCCGCAGGGCCACCCGCGTGGCCCAGCGCACCGCGTTCCCGGGGGTTCCCGGGTGGGCGCGGCGCGGGCGGAAACCAGTGAGCGACACGAGGGTGACCCGGGGGTCCAGCGGGAAGACCGGCTCCAGCCTGCGCTGCACCACGGACGCGACCTCGACGTCGTGCCCGCGCTCGGCGAGGGCGGCGGCCATCGACAGCGTCGTCCGCACCGTGCCACCACCCGCGTAGGCGTTGTGGATCAGGTACCTGATGCGCACCAAGTGCCTCTCGCCGGGGATCGTCAGAAGGAGGGTCACAGCCTGCCCGAAGGGACCTTACCGGCGCGAGCGGGCCAGCAGTCGGTCCCTTGCCGTCGGGTGCCGGCCCGGGTGCGCCCGGCTCGGCCCGGCCGTGGAATCGAGCGCCAGGGCAGCTGTCCGCCCCGGAATCCGCGATACGACTGCCGATGTGGCGCACGTCTCGTCGGTCGAGCGTCCGGATGGTGAGAGGGCGGTGACGGGTACCAGGACGTCCACGTACCGTCGACAGCATGCAGCGGCTCGAGGTACTCGTCCTCATTGCGAGCCGCGGCGAGGTCCGGTAGTCAGCATCCTCGCCGCGGAGACCCCGCGACGTCGCTGACCGGTTCGCCGAGGCACCACTCGGCTCGAGCCCCCGAACCCCCACGGACGACTGGCCCGCACGGGCCGTGGAAGGCAGAACGACGATGAACGAGAACAGCACCCTCGACGAGGCCACCCTCGCGCGGCAGGCCCTGCAGGAGTCGATGGACCTGCGCGACCAGGGCCACAGCGACGACTGACCCGCGACGCCACGCCGCCGCGCCGACCAGCCGTCGGCCGGCGCTCGACCGGCCGTCCCCGCCCATCCACGGGCTGGGACGGCCGTCCGCATCCCGGTACCCCTCCCTAGGCTGGAGCCCATGACCGAGAGCGCACCGCCGTCGCTGGACATCGCCGTCATCGGGGGAGACGGCATCGGCCCCGAGGTGGTCGCCGAGGGGCTGAAGGTGCTGCAGGCGGTGGTCGGTGCTGCCGGCCCCAAGGTCACGACCACCGAGTACGACCTCGGTGCGACCCGCTGGCACGCGACGGGCGAGACGCTGCCCGAGTCGGTGCTCGACGAGCTGACGCAGCACGACGCCATCCTGCTCGGCGCCATCGGTGACCCCACCGTGCCGAGCGGCGTCCTCGAGCGAGGGGTGTTGCTGCCGCTGCGCTTCGCGCTGGAGCACTACGTCAACCTGCGCCCGGCCAAGCTCTACCCCGGGGTGCAGAGCCCGCTCGCGGTCGAGCGGGTCGCGCCCGACGGCATCGACTTCGTGGTGGTCCGGGAGGGCACCGAGGGCCCGTACGTCGGCAACGGCGGCTCACTGCGGACCGGCACGCCGCACGAGATCGCCACCGAGGTCAGCGTCAACACCCGCTTCGGGGTGGAACGGGTGGTGCGCGACGCCTTCGCCCGCGCTCAGGCGCGCCCACGCCGACACCTGACCCTGGTGCACAAGCACAACGTGCTGACCCACGCCGGCCACCTGTGGCGGCGCACGGTCGAGGAGGTGGGGGCCGAGTTCCCCGACGTCGAGACCGCCTACCAGCACGTGGACGCCGCGACGATCTTCCTGACCACCGACCCGGGCCGCTTCGACGTGGTCGTCACCGACAACCTGTTCGGCGACATCATCACCGACATCGCGGCCGCGGTGGCCGGCGGCATCGGGCTCGCCGCGAGCGGCAACATCAACCCCGAGGGCCGCTACCCGAGCATGTTCGAGCCGGTGCACGGCTCGGCGCCCGACATCGCCGGCCGGGCCACAGCCGACCCCACCGCCACCGTGCTGTCGGTCGGGATGCTGCTCGCGCACCTGGGCCTGGCGCGGGAGGCGCAGCGGGTCGAGGCCGCCGTGGCGGCCGACCTCGCCGAGCGGCGCGGCACGGCGCGCTCGACGAGTGCCGTCGGTGACGCCATCGCCGCACGCCTCTGACCCCCCACTCCCCGGGTAGCCTCGCGGGTAGCACCGTCGCTCCCCGAGGAAAGGACCACGAGTCCCATGAGCCTGACCTTCGACCTGCACCGCAACCCCGCGCCCGCGAGCGACGAGCGGCGGGCCGAGATCCACGCCAACCCGGGCTTCGGGCTGTTCTTCACCGACCACATGCTGAGCGCGGTGTGGCGCAAGGACGTGGGCTGGGGCGACGGCCGGGTCGAGCCGTACGGGCCGATCCAGCTGATGCCGAGCGCCGCGGTGCTGCACTACGCGCAGGAGGTCTTCGAGGGCCTGAAGGCCTACCGGCACGAGGACGGCTCGGTGTGGTCGTTCCGGCCGGAGGCCAACGCCGAGCGGATGCAGCGCAGCGCCCGGCGCCTCGCGCTGCCCGAGCTGCCGACCGACGACTTCGTCGCGTCGCTGCGGGCCCTGCTCGAGGTCGACGAGCGCTGGGTGCCGCCCGCCGGCACGGGTGAGACCAGCCTGTACCTGCGCCCGTTCCTGTTCGCCAGCGAGGCATTCCTCGGGGTCCGACCCGCCAACGAGGTCACCTACTGCCTCATCGCGTCCCCGGCCGGGGCCTACTTCGCCGGAGGCCTGAAGCCGGTCACGCTGTGGATCTCGCAGCACTACGCCCGCGCCGGCGCCGGGGGCACCGGCGCGGCCAAGACCGGCGGCAACTACGCGTCGTCGCTGGCCGGCCAGCTCGAGGGCATCGAGCACGGCTGCGACCAGGCCGTGTTCCTCGACTCCTCCACCCAGACCTACATCGAGGAGCTGGGTGGCATGAACCTGTTCTTCGTCACCCGCGACAACCGGCTGGTCACCCCCGAGCTCACCGGCTCGATCCTCGAGGGGGTGACCCGCGCCTCGATCCTCGAGCTGGCCAAGGGGCTGGGCCTGCAGCCCGAGGAGCGCCGGGTCGCCATCGAGGAGTGGAAGGACGGCGTGGCCACCGGCGAGATCCGGGAGGTCTTCGCCTGCGGCACCGCGGCCGTCGTGACGCCGGTGGGGGAGCTGCGCTGGGAGGGCGGGTCGGCCCCGTCGACCGCCGGGGCCGGCGGCGGCGAGGTGACCACCACGATCCGCGGTGCCCTGCTCGACATCCAGTACGGCCGAGCCGACGACACCCACGGGTGGCTGACCCGACTGGCGTGACCTAAAGGTTCACAGGCAGACCATTTGCACGGCATACTCGCACGCATGACTCCGCAGCAGTCGTCCCTGCCGCCGTCGCGGCTGCCGGATGCCGTGCTGCGGCCGGCGGTGGGCAACGTCTTCGAGACCGCCGTGGAGCAACTGGCCACGGCCATCCGGCTGGGGGTCTTCGTCGCCGGTGAGCAGCTGCCGGCCGAGCGCGAGCTCGCCGACCGGCTCGGGGTGTCGCGCAACACCCTGCGCGAGGCGATCGCGGCCCTGCGGGACTCCGGTCTGGTCACCACCCGGCGTGGGCGCGGCGGCGGCACGGTGGTCACCTACGCCGGTCGCTCCCGCGGCGGTGATCCCGCCGTGCTCGACCGTCCGCCGACGCGCAGCGGCGCCGCCCTCGAGGACGCCCTCGACTTCCGCCGGGTCGTCGAGCCGGGGGCCGCCCGGCTGGCGGCCACCCGCCGGCTCTCGGGCGACCAGCGCGACTGGCTCGACGAGTCGTGCCGCGCGGTGCGCGCGGCCGACACCGACGGCCACCGGATCGCCGACTCCCGGCTGCACCTCGCCATCGCGACGCTCACCGGGTCGCCGATGGTGGTCGAGGCCGTGACCCGGGCCCAGGCGGCGCTGAACGAGATGCTCAGCCAGATCCCGGTGCTGCGCATCAACATCGAGCACTCGCACGAGCAGCACGACACCATCGTGGCGGCCATCCTCGCCGGTGACCCCGACACGGCCCGCACCACCATGGAGGAGCACTGCGATGCCACGTCCGCACTCCTGCGCGGACTTCTCGGATAGACGACACGAAGGGGACAGCATGCCCAGCTCCATCCACCCGGGGGGACTCCCGCCACTGACCGTCGACCAGCTGCGCGCCGCCGTGCTGGCCGGCGACGTCGACACGGTCATCGTGGCCTTCACCGACATGCAGGGGCGCCTGCAGGGCAAGCGGATCCACGGCCAGTTCTTCATCGACCACGTGCTGGAGAACGGCACCGAGGGGTGCAACTACCTGCTGGCCGTCGACGTCGACATGAACACCGTCGACGGCTACGCCATGTCGTCGTGGGAGCGCGGCTACGGCGACATGTTCTTCGAGATGGACCTCACCACGCTGCGGCGCACGCCGGGTCACCCGGCGTCGGTCACCATCCAGAGCGACCTCACCTGGCTCGACGGCAGCGGCGAGGTGGTGCAGTCGCCGCGCACCGTCCTCAAGCAGCAGGTCGCGTCGGCAGCGGCGGACGGCTACGCCGCGTTCGCGGGCACCGAGCTCGAGTTCATCCTCTTCGAGGACTCCTACGAGGATGCGTGGGACCGTCGCTACCAGGGGATGACCGGCGCCAACCGCTACAACGTCGACTACTCGATCCTGGGCGGCAGCGCGGTGGAGCCGGTGCTGCGTGAGATCCGCAACGAGATGTACGCGGCCGGCATGAACGTGGAGTCGGCCAAGGGCGAGTGCAACTTCGGCCAGCACGAGATCGGCTTCCTCTTCGACGGCGTGGTGCGCACCTGCGACAACCACGCGGTCTACAAGACCGGTGCCAAGGAGATCGCCGCCCGGCACGGCAGGTCGCTCACCTTCATGGCCAAGTTCGACGAGCGCGAGGGCAACTCGTGCCACATCCACCTTTCGCTGCGCGGCACCGACGGCGAGGTCGTCTTCGCCGACCACGACCGCGACGGCGGCCGCAGCGAGCTGTTCGACCAGTTCATGGCCGGGCTGCTCGCCACCATGCGCGAGCTCACGTTCTTCTACGCGCCGAACATCAACTCCTACAAGCGGTTCGCCCCGGGGTCCTTCGCCCCGACCGCCGTCGCCTGGGGCACCGACAACCGCACCTGCGCCCTGCGAGTGGTCGGGCACGGGGCGGGACTGCGGGTCGAGAACCGCCTCCCCGGCGGTGACGTGAACCCCTACCTCGCCGTGGCGGCGATGATGGCCGGCGGCCTGCACGGCATCCGCGAGGGCCTCGAGCTGCCACCGGTGTGCGAGGGCAACGCCTACGTCGGTGACTACGAGCACGTGCCCGGCACCCTGGCCGAGGCACGGGACCTCCTCGCGGGCAGCGCCGTCGCCCGCACGGCCTTCGGCGACGACGTCGTCGACCACTACGTCAACGCCGCGGACGTCGAGATCAGGGCGTTCAACGCCGCGGTCACCGACTGGGAACGCGTCCGCGGCTTCGAGAGGCTGTGACCCCACCGCGATGAGCACCACCTACGCCCACGACGTCGTCAACCCGGCCACCGAGCAGGTCGTCACGACCATCGACCCGGTCGGCCTCGAGGAGACCGACGCGGCTATCGCCCGCGCCGTGCAGGTCGGGCCCGCCTGGCGGGCGGTGAGCCCGGCCGACCGGGGGATGCTGCTGCACCGGTTCGCCGACGCCGTCGAGGCCTCCACCGACGAGCTGGCGGCCCTCGAGGTCGCCAACTCGGGCCACACCGTCGGCAACGCCAGGTGGGAGGTGGGCAACGTCGTCAACGTGCTGCGCTACTACTCGGCCGCGCCCGAACGCCTCTTCGGCAAGCAGATCCCGGTGGCCGGCGGCCTCGACGTCACCTTCAAGGAGCCGCTCGGCGTCGTCTCGGTCATCGTGCCGTGGAACTTCCCGATGCCCATCGCGGGCTGGGGCCTGGCCCCGGCGCTGGCGGCCGGCAACACGGTCGTGCTCAAGCCCGCCGAGCTCACGCCGCTCACCGCGATGCTGATCGGGCAGCTGGCCCTCGACGCCGGCATCCCCGAGGGCGTCCTCACCGTGCTGCCGGGCAAGGGGTCGGTGGTGGGCGAGCGCTTCGTCACCCACCCCGACGTGCGCAAGGTGTGCTTCACCGGCTCCACGGCCGTGGGCCAGGGCATCATGCGCAAGGCGGCCGACCAGCTCAAGCGGGTCACCCTCGAGCTGGGCGGCAAGTCGGCCAACATCGTCTTCGCCGATGCCGACCTCGACGCCGCTGCGTCGTCCGCGCCGATGAGCTTCCTCGACAACGCCGGTCAGGACTGCTGTGCGCGCACGCGGATCCTGGTGCAGCGCAGCGTCTTCGACACCTTCATGGAGCGGTTCGAGCAGTCCCTGAAGGCGGTCGTCGTCGGCGACCCCCGCGACGAGGCCACGCAGATGGGCCCGCTGGTGTCCTCCGGCCAGCGCGATGCCGTGCGCGGCTACGTCGAGCGGGCGGAGGAGGCCGGCCACCCGCCGGTCGACATCGCCTTCCGCGGCACGGCCCCCGAGGGCGCCGGGTGGTGGTACCCGCCGACCGTGGTACTGCCCAGCGGCACCGCCGACCGGGTGTGGCGCGAGGAGGTGTTCGGGCCGGTCGTGGCCGTGATGCCGTTCGACGACGAGGCCGACGCGGTCGCCAAGGCCAACGACACGGCCTACGGGCTGTCCGGGTCGATCTGGACGCGCGACGTGGGCCGCGCCCTGCGGGTGGCCCGTGGCGTCGAGGCGGGGAACCTCTCGGTCAACAGCCACAGCTCGGTGCGCTACTCGACGCCGTTCGGCGGCTTCAAGGCGAGCGGCATCGGCCGCGAGCTCGGCCCCGACGCGCTCGACGCATTCACCGAGGTCAAGAACGTCTTCATCAGCACCGAGGCATAGGAGACCCAGATGGCAGGCAGGCTCGAGGGCAAGGTGGCGGTCGTCACTGGCGGCTGCTCCGGCATCGGGTTGGCGACGGTGCGGCGGTTCGCGCAGGAGGGGGCAACCGTGGTGGTCGCCGACCTCGACGACGAGGCCGGCGAGGCGCTGGCCGCCGAGGTCGGTGGGGCGTACGTGCACACCGACGTCGCGAACAAGGACGAGGTCGACCGGCTCTTCGCGACCGCGGTCGAGACCTACGGCAAGCTCGACGTCGCGTTCAACAACGCCGGCATCAGCCCGTCCGACGACGACTCCATCCTCGACACCGACCTCGACGCGTGGCTGCGGGTGCAGCAGGTCAACCTCACCTCGGTCTACCTGTGCTGCAAGGCGGCGCTGCCCTACATGCTCGAGCGCAGGTCGGGCTCGATCATCAACACCGCGAGCTTCGTCGCGGTCATGGGTGCCGCCACCTCGCAGATCTCATACTCGGCGTCCAAGGGCGGCGTGCTCTCCATGACCCGCGAGCTCGGCGTGCAGTTCGCGCGCGACGGCATCCGGGTCAACGCGCTGTGTCCCGGTCCGGTCAACACCCCTCTGCTCAAGGAGCTGTTCGCCACGGACGCCGAGCGCGCCGCGCGCCGCCTGGTGCACGTGCCGATGGGCCGGTTCGCCGAGCCGGAGGAGATGGCCAACGCCGTGCTGTTCCTCGCCTCCGACGAGGCGAGCTTCATGACCGCCTCGACGTTCCTCGTCGACGGTGGCATCTCCGGCGCCTACGTGACCCCGCTCTGAGCCCGATGGCAGTCATGGGCTCGGGCCGGCCGGTCATCGGTGTCAGCAGCTACGTCGAGGACGTCGACCGGCACCCGTGGACCGCGCAGCGCAGCGTCGTGCTGCCCCACCGCTACGTCGACCAGCTCGAGCGCGCGGGGGCCATCGCCGTGGTGCTCCCACCACGCCCGGATGCCGGCGCCGACCTCGCGCTCACGGTGCTGGAGCGGCTCGACGGTCTGGTCATCGCGGGCGGTGCCGACGTGGAGGCGTCGCGCTACGGCGTGCCGCCGCACCCGACCTCGCAGTCACCGCGCCCGGACCGCGACGCGTGGGAGCTGGCCCTGGCCCGGGTCTCCGCCGCGATCGACCTGCCGGTGCTGGGCGTGTGCCGCGGCATGCAGGTGATGGCGGTGGAGGCGGGCGGGGTGCTCGACCAGCACCTGCCCGACGTCGTCGGCCACGACGACCATTGCCCGCGGCCGGGGGAGTACACCTCGCACCACGCCACGCCGGTGGCCGGCACCCGGCTCGCCGAGCTGCTCGGCAGCGACCCCCTCGACGTGCCGACCTACCACCACCAGGCCGTGCGCCCGGCCTCGCTCGAGGGCACCCCCTACCGCCTGTCGGCCTGGCACGCCGACGGCACGCTCGAGGCGATGGAGGACCCCTCCTCCGGCTTTCGCCTCGCGGTGCAGTGGCACCCCGAGGCCGGGGACGACGGGCGGCTCTTCGAGGCGCTCGTGGCGGCTGCGGCCGCCCATCAGGCGGCCGCAGCGGGCCCGGGACCGTCCGGTGTGCGGCACGCGGTCGCCGGTGACGGCGACGGCGGGTGACAATCGACCGGTGACCAGGCTCAACCGACTCGCGATCGCCGCCGGCGCGGCCAGTGCCCTCGGCGCCCTCGCCGCCGCCGGCAAGGGCGTCAACACCGCCATGGGCGGCCGTCCCACGGGCGCCCGGCTCGAACGGGCCCAGCGCTCGCCCGCCTACCGGGCCGGCGCCTTCCACAACACCTCGCGCGGCACGTCGTCGATGCCGTCGGGCCAGCGCGACGTGCTGCGCCGGTTCCGCGAGAACGCCGCGACCCGGCATCCGGCCCTGCCGATCCCCGTGGTCACCGCCACCCACGAACCGCGCACCGAGGGGGTGCACGTCACCTGGTTCGGCCACGCCTCGTGCCTTGTCGAGCTCGACGGCGTGCGCCTGCTGATGGACCCCGTGTGGAGCGAGCGCTGCTCACCCAGCCAGCACGTCGGGCCGCGCCGACTGCACGCCGTGCCGGTGCCGCTGAGCGGTCTGGGGCGGGTCGACGCCGTGGTCATCTCGCACGACCACTACGACCACCTCGACATGGACACCATCCGCCAGCTCGTCGACCTCACCGAGGCGGTCTTCCTCGTGCCGCTCGGGGTGGGCGCCCACCTCGACGCCTGGGGAGTGCCGCTCGAGCGCGTCGTCGAGTGCGACTGGGAGGAGGGCCTGCAGGTGCGCGGCGTGCAGGTCACTGCCGTCGAGGCCCAGCACTTCTCGGGGCGCGGCCTGCGCCGCGACGGCACGCTGTGGGCCTCGTGGGTGCTCGCCGGGCGGGCCGGCCGGGTGTTCTTCAGCGGTGACACCGGCTTCTTCGAGGGCTACGCGCGGCTCGGCGCCGAGCACGGGCCGTTCGACGTGTCGCTGATGGCGGTCGGCGCCTACGACCCGGCATGGCACGACATCCACCTCGACCCGGAGGAGGCCGTCGAGGCGACGCGGCTGCTGCGCGGTGGCCTGCTGGTCCCCATCCACTGGTGCACCTTCGTGCTCGCGCCGCACCCGTGGGCCGAGCCGGTCGAGCGGCTGCTCGTGGCCGCCGAGAGCGCCGGTGTGCCAGTGGTCGTCCCACGCGTCGGCGACCGGGTCGACGTGGCCGACCCGCCCGCGCCCGAGCGGTGGTGGGAGCTGCGCCAGCTGCCCGACGTGCGGGCCAACGCCTGAGGGCCGGCTGAGCGCCGCCCGGCGCGTCGCGGCGGCCAGGTTTCGCCAGATCCGCCGGGAGAGCGCACCATGGACGGTGAGGCCGCTGCCGCGCGCCCGTTCACCGGAGAGAAAGTTCCAGCTGATCATGAGGGCTCGCACCAAGGTGCTCACCACGGCCGCCGTGGCTCTGCCGTTGGTGCTCCTCGGCGCTGGTACCGCCTACGCGACCCACTACCAGGACCGCGCCCTGCCCGGCAGCAGCGTCGCAGGGGTCCCGGTGGCGGGGATGACACGGGCCGAGGTGGCGTCCGTCGTCACGCAGCGCGCGGCCGCGGTCACGATCACCCTCGACACCGGTGAGGTGACCCGCACCGCCCACCTGGCCGACCTCGGCTACGCCGTCGACGCGCAGCCCACCGTCGACGCGGTCTTCGACGCCAACGGGTCGTGGTCGCAGTACGCCCGTTCGCTGGTGTCGTCGCGCGACGTCCCCGCCGTGGTGAGCGTCGACCCCGCCACGACGCAGAAGGTCGTCGCCGACCTCATCACCGGCGCGGGCAAGGCGGGCAAGGACGCCTCGGTGAAGCTCGCCCGCGACAAGCGGTCCTTCGTCGTGGTCCCCGCCGTGGTCGGCAAGTCGTTCAGCCCGGCCAGCTTCCAGGACGTCGTGCTGGCGGCCGGCCGCGGGCTGAAGTCCGCCGAGACCACGGTGCAGTTCGTCGACGCGGTGCCGGCCGTCACCACCGCCGAGGCCCGCGCTGTCGCGGACCGGGCGAACGCCCTGGTGGCCCGCACGGTCAAGGTCATCGACGGCAACGACGAGCACTCGGCGTCGAGGAAGACCAAGGCGTCGTGGGTCACCATCCCGCTCACCGACGGCTCGCTCGGCACGCCCGGCCTGGACGCCGCCAAGGTCAGCACCTGGGTGCACGAGATGGCGACGAAGGCCGGGAGGAGCCCGACCTCAGGGGTACGCAACGTCGACGCCTCGGGCGCGGTGCGCCAGGTCGTCACGCCGGCGCGCGACGGCGTGGAGGTGACGAATGCCGACGCGGTGGCGGCATCGGCCGTGGCTGCCCTGAGCGCGGGGAAGGGCTACACGGGCAGCTTCGAGGAGCACCCGCTGCCCGCCACCTGGACCGAACGCCCGGTCGCCGCCGGCGCCGACCGGCTCGCCTACCACGCCGCGAACGGTGAGCGGTGGGTCGACGTCGACCTGAAGAAGCACACGATGACCGCGTACGTCGGCGGCAAGGCGGTGCACGGCCCGGTCGAGATGGTGAACGGCTCCGACCTCAAGCCGACCGTGCTCGGCACCTTCAAGGTCTACCTCAAGCTCTCGAAGCAGACCATGCGCGGCAGCAACGCCGACGGCACGAAGTACGAGACACCCGACGTGCCCTGGATCTCCTATTTCCACAACGGGTTTGCGCTGCACGGTGCGCCCTGGCGCTCGAGCTTCGGCTACGCCGGGGACCGCGGCTCGCACGGCTGCATCAACCTGCCGGTGCCGCAGGCCAAGTGGATCTACGACTTCGCGCCCGTCGGCACCCCGGTGGTCACCCACCTGTGAGCTCGCCGCCCGGTTACCAGCATGTGGACGCGGCGTAGGCCCGACGGTGGACGCCGTGGGAGGCTCGGCTCGTGACGTTCCGTGACGTGGCCACCACCACGATCATTATCGGCTAGCGCGACGAGACCTCCTCGTCGCGCAGACCTCCCGCACCCGGGGGGTCTTTTGCTTGTCGGGAGCGTCGCGGGCGCGGCGCCACCGGGAAGCGAGGGTCGCACCCCCCAACCCCGGGGGCGCGGCGGCAGCGCCGGACCGAGAATGGGCGGAGCAGCACACGTCCCGCCCCGGCCCTCACGGGCCGGGGCACAGACGCCGGGCGACCGGCATACCGATCCGGGTGAGCAGTGATGACCGACATCCATGTCTACGACACGACGCTGCGCGACGGCGCCCAGCAGGAGGGCCTCAACCTCACCGTGGCGGACAAGCTCGCCATCGCGATGCACCTCGACGAGCTGGGGGTGGGCTACATCGAGGGCGGCTGGCCCGGGGCCAACCCCAAGGACACCGAGTTCTTCGCGCGGGCGGCGGCCGACCTGCGGCTGCGCAACGCGACCCTCGCGGCGTTCGGGGCGACCCGGCGGGCCGGCAGCCGGGCCGGGAGCGACCCGCAGGTGCGGGCGCTGCTCGACAGCCGGGCCCAGGTCGTCACCCTGGTCGCCAAGTCGCACGCCGGGCACGTCGAACGGGCGCTGCGTACCACGCTCGCCGAGAACCTCGAGATGATCCGCGACACCGTGACGTTCCTGCGCGGCGAGGGGCGGCGGGTCTTCCTCGACGCCGAGCACTTCTTCGACGGCTACGCCACCGACCGCCTCTACGCCCTCGAGGCGGTGCGCGTCGCGACCGAGGCCGGTGCCGAGGTCGTCGCCCTGTGCGACACCAACGGCGGGATGCTGCCCAGTCAGGTCGCCGACGTCGTCGACGACGTCGTGCGCTCCACCGGCGCCCGGGTCGGCATCCACTGCCACAACGACACCGGGTGTGCCGTCGCGAACTCGATGGCCGCCGTCGACGCGGGCGCGACGCACGTGCAGGGCACGGTCAACGGCTATGGCGAGCGCACCGGCAACGCCGACCTGCTCACGGTCGTGGCCAACCTCCAGCTGAAGAAGGGCCTGCCGCTGCTCGAGCCGCACCGGCTGCAGGAGTCGACGCGCATCGCCCACGCGATCGCGGAGGTCACCAACGTCCCCGCTTACTCGCGCCAGCCCTACGTCGGGTCGAGCGCGTTCGCCCACAAGGCGGGGCTGCACGCGAGCGCCATCAAGGTCGACCCCGACCTCTACCAGCACATGGATCCCAAGGCCGTCGGCAACGACATGCGCATGCTGGTGTCCGACATGGCCGGTCGGGCCTCCATCGAGCTCAAGTCGCGCGAGCTCGGGTTCGACCTCGACTCCTCGAACGAGCAGGACAACGCGACGCTGGCCCGCGTGCTGCGCGCCGTGAAGGAGCGCGAGCTGCGCGGCTACACCTTCGACGCCGCGGACGCGTCGTTCGAGCTGCTGCTGCGCCGCGAGCTCGACGGCTCGCTGCCCGAGTTCTTCGAGGTCGAGTCGTGGCGCGTCATCACCGACGCCCGCGGCGACGACGAGGCGCTGTCCGAGGCCACCGTCAAGCTCGTCGCCGCGGGGGAGCGGGGCGTGCGCACCGGTGAGGGCAACGGCCCGGTCAACGCCCTCGACCAGGCGCTGCGCTCGGCGCTGGCCAAGTTCTACCCCGAGATCCGCCACCTCGAGCTGATCGACTACAAGGTGCGCATCCTGGATGCCGCACACGGCACCGACGCCGTCACCCGGGTGCTCATCGAGACCTCGGACGGCACGACGTCGTGGACCACGATCGGCGTCGCCGCCAACATCCTCGAGGCGTCGTGGGACGCGCTCGTCGAGTCGGTCACCTACGGACTGGTCCGCGCCGGTGTCACCCCCCGCTGACCCGCTGCCTCGCTGCGTCCCAACATCGACCAATAGGTCACTCGGGGGACGGCATCCGGTGGGTGGGGCGTCCCCACATCGACCAATAGGTCACTCGGGGGACGGCATCCGGTGGGTGGGGCGTCCCCACATCGACCAATAGGTCACTCGGGGGACGGCATCCGGTGGGCGGGGCGTCCCCACATCGACCAATAGGTCACTCGGGGGACGGCAGGGACGCCGGCCGGTAACCTCGGCCAGCGTGTCGTCACCGTGGAGCCAGCAGTCGTCCGGCGTGCGCCTCGAGTGGGGGCTGCGCTGGCCCGCGAGCTCGTCGCCGGGGGCGTCGGAACGGTCGTGGTCGTCGACGTGCTGTCCTTCACGACCTCGGTGACCGTTGCCGCCGAGCGGGGCAACGCGGTGCGGCCGCATGCCCGGGACACCGACTCGGCGCTCGCTCTCGCCGCCGCGCTGGATGCCGTGTGCGCGGTCGGGCGCACGGCCGCCGGTCCCGGCGAGATCAGCCTGTCACCCGCGAGCATCCTCGCCGCCGCGCCCGTGCAGCGCCTGGTGCTCCCGTCGCTCAACGGCTCGGCGATCTGCCCCGCGCTCGCCGACGCCGGGTGCAGGTCGTCGCGGCCTGCCTGCGCAACGCCGGCGTCGTCGGGAGGCGGCTGGCGCAACGGGCCGGTCCGGTCGCGGTGGTCGTCGCGGGGGAGCGGTGGGCCGGCGACGGGTCGTTGCGTCCCGCCGTCGAGGACCTCTGGGGTGCGGGGGCCGTCGTCGACGCGCTCCTCACCGCCCGGCCCGAGCTCCTGGCGAGCCCGGAGGCATTGGTGGCCCGAGCGGCCTTCGGTGCGGTGCGCGACGGCGTGCTCGGTCACCTGTTGCGGTGTGCGAGCGGGGTCGAGCTGGCGGACGAGGGGTTCGACCACGACGTCGCGGTGGCGGCGGAGGTCGACGCCTCGATGGTGGTGCCGGTCCTCACCGGCGACTGGCTCACCCCGGCATCCTGAGGCCTGGGGTGTCCTTGACCGACCCACAGGTCACTCAGGGGCCGCCGCCTGTCCCTGCAGTGACCTATTGGTCGATCTCGGGACAGCGGCGGCGTCGAGCACGGCCAGCAGGCGCACCCGCAGTGCGTTCGAGCGCTCGGCGAACCCCCGCTGGCGCTCCCGGTAGGCCGCCTTGCCCTCGGGCGTCTCGATCGGCACGGGCTCGTACCCCAGCTCGCGCAGGTCGTAGGGGGAGGCCTCCATGTCGAGCACCCGGATCTCCCGGGCCAGGTCGAACGCGTCTGCCACCAGGTCGCTCGGCACGAGCGGGGACAGCTTGAACGCCCACTTGTAGACGTCCATCCCGGCGTGCAGGCAGCCAGGCTGCTCCATCGCCACCTGGCTGTCCCGGCTGGGGCGCAACGCGTTCCGCGGCCGCGCGGAGTCGGTGAAGAACCGGTACGCGTCGAAGTGCGAGCAGCGGATGCCGTGCCGCTCGACCACCGCATCGGTGCCCGCGCTGCCCAGCCGCAGCGGCCAGCCGGCGTGCCGAACGTCGTCGGCGGCGATGCCGTGGACCATCGCCCACTCGTGCATGCCGGAACACCCCAGCTGAGCGGGTCGGGAGAGCGTCGCGGACACCAGGCTCCGCACGAAGTCGACGGTGCGTGACCGGGCTGCGAGGACGCCCTCGACATCGAGCGCCACCGCCTGGCCGGCCACCCGGTAGTGGGTCCACGTCGCCCGGGGGAGGTGGGCGGCATCCTCGAGCACGACGCCGGGCCCGGGGTGCCAGCGGCGCAGCCTGGCCGGCGGGTTGTTGTAGTAGCGGAAGAGGAAGTCCTCGACCGGGTGGGCCCGGCCACCGGAGCGGCGTTCCCGGTGGCCGGCGGTGGCGGCGTCGACCCGCTCCTCGTGGGCGGCCGCCAGAGCCGTCCACTCGGGCCGGGGGAGCACGCGCAGGGTCACCGCCCCACGGTACGACGCGACGGCGGGAGCAGGCGGCGTCCCTGGCGAGGCGGGAACCGCGGCACCGGTCCCGTTCGTCGTGAGGGACGATGGGGTGTCGACGTCCGGTCCACCCTGACGCCCCGAGACCACGAAGGCCACCGTCATGCGCAGGACCGTCCCGATCGCCGCCGCAGTCGCCGTTGCCCTCGCCGTCACGGCGTGCGGCGGCGACCCGGAGCCCGCCGCGTCGAGCGCGGCGCGCGCCCCGGCATCCTCGGCCGCGCCGTCGTCCGCCTCCCCCTCGTCGAGCCCGGCCGAGGAGGGTCGCCTGTACGTGGCGCTGGGCGACTCGCTCGCCGCCGGCTACCAGCCGGGGGGATCAGAGCTGCGCGACACCGCGTACCCGGCCCTCGCCGCGAGCCGGCTGGAGTCCGGCGGCGGCGCGCTGACCCTGGAGAACCTCGGCTGCAGCGGCGAGACCACCACCTCGCTCGTCAAGGGCGGAAAGTGCGACTTCGCCGCCGGCAGCCAGCTCGAGCAGGCCGAGAAGCTGTTGCAGGGCGGCGAGGACGTCGCGCTGGTGACCATCGACATCGGCGGCAACGACCTGCTGCGCTGCGTCAGGCGCGGGGCGCAGATCGACACGGCCTGCGTCACGTCCGGTGTCGCGACGGTCAGGAAGAACCTCCCGGCCATCCTGAAGCGGCTGCGCGCCGCCGCCGGCCCCGACGTTCCGGTGCTCGTGCTGGGCTACTACAACCCGTGGCTCGCGGCCAAGGCGCTCGACCAGCCGATCAAGGGGGTCGACGTCGCCGCCAAGGCGTACACCACCCTCAGCACGACGATCGAGTCGGCGGCGAAGGCGTCGGGCACCACGTTCGTCGGGCTCGACGAGGCGTTCTCCACCAACGACACCACCCCGACCACGATCAACGGCCGCTCGGTGCCCGAGAACGCCGCGAAGATCTGCACCCTCACCAACATCTGCACCGGCACCGACATCCACCTCACCGACGAGGGCGCGGCCACGGTGGCCAGGGTGCTCGCGACCGCGGCCCAGCAGGCCGGCGTCTCCTGATGCCGGAGTGGGGCGGTGCGCGGCATCTTCCCCCTGTCGGCGTCAGCCCCTAGAGTCGGCCGGGCGCGGCAACGACGCCGCCGTGTCGGAGGAGAACGAAATGCCGCAACGCAGGTGGACCGTCGTCGTCGCAGCCCTCGCCCTCGGGGTGCTGGCGGCTCCCGCGGCATCCGCGACCCCAGCCCCCGCCCTCTCGTCGTGGCACCACGAGTCCCGGCACGAGAAGCCGTCACACGAGAAGCCGTCGCACGAGAAGCCGTCGCACGAGAAGCCGTCGCACGGGTCCGAGCACGCCATGGGCTGGTACCTGGCCATGGGCGACTCCCTCGCGGCCGGCTACCAGCCCGGGCAGGGTGACGACAAGACCGGCGGCTACGTCGGCGGGGTGCTCGACGCCGTGCGAACCGCCACCCCCAAGACCAAGCTGGTCAACGTGGCGTGCAGCGGAGAGACCGTGGTCACGATGGTCAGCGGCGGCCGGTGCACCTACGAGGAGGGGACCCAGCTGGCCCAGGCGGTCGAGTTCCTGCACGCGCACCGCCGCACGACGCGCCTGGTCACCATCGACATCGGCGCCAACGACGTGCAGCGCTGCGTCAGCCGCAGCCCGCTCGGCATCGACGACGCGTGTATCGCCCAGGGGCTCGCCGACGTGCAGCGGCTGCTGCCGCGGGTGCTGACCCGGCTGCACCGGGCCGCACCCGGCGCCCGCATCGTCGTGCTCAACTACTACAACCCGTTCCTCGCCGCCTGGCTCACCGGTGCCGACGGCCAGGCGCTCGCCCAGCAGTCGGTCGCCCTGCAGTCGACGCTCAACGCGATCATCGCCGGGTCGGCCGCCACCGTGGGCGCGCCGGTGGCCGACGTCTCCACCGCCTTCCGCAGCACCGACACCACCGTGGTGACGGTGCCGGCCCTCGGCGGTCCGGTGCCGACCAACGTCGCCACCATCTGCGCCTGGACCTGGATGTGCCAGCTCGGTGACATCCACGCCAACGACACCGGGTACGCCGTGATGACCGGCACGGTGGTGGCCAAGCTGTAGCCGAGCGGGTGGATGCCGGGCCGCACGCCGGCCCGGCATCCGCCCGTAGGCTGGCGCGCATGCGCATCGCGAGGTTCACGACGGGTGACGACCCGGCCTACGGGCTGGTCGACGGCAGCGGCGAGAAGATCGCCGAGATCACCGGAGACCCGCTCTACCAGCGGATCGAGCTCACCGGCACCGTGCACGAGGTCGACGACGTGCGGCTGCTGGCGCCCGTCATCCCGCGCAGCAAGGTGATCGGCATCGGCCGCAACTACGCCGACCACGCCAAGGAGATGGGCACCGACTCCCCGGCGGAGCCGATGATGTTCCTCATCCCCAACACCGCCGTCGTCGGCCCCGGCGACCCGGTCGTGATGCCGCCGCAGACCCGTGAGGTCGGCTACGAGGGCGAGCTCGCCGTCGTGATCGGCCGGCTCTCCAAGGACCTCGAGCCGCAAGACGCGCTGACGGCCGTCTTCGGCTACACCGTCGCCAACGACGTGACGGCCCGCGACCTGCAGCGCGACGACGGCCAGTGGGCCCGCGCCAAGGGCTTCGACACCTTCTGCCCGCTCGGGCCGTGGATCGAGACCGACCTCGACCCCGGTGCCCAGCGCATCACCACCACGCTCGACGGCCGGGTGGTGCAGGACGGCCCGACCGCCGACATGGTGCACGACGTCGCCACCCTCATCTCGCACGCCTCCAAGGCGTTCACCCTGCTGCCCGGCGACGTCATCCTCACCGGCACGCCCGCCGGGGTCGGCCTGGTCGAGTCCGGCCAGCGGGTCGAGGTCGAGGTCGACGGCATCGGGGTGCTCAGCAACCCCTTCGTGCGTCACTAGGCTGTCGCCCACCATGAGCGAGAACCCCGAGAACCCCCGGACCGGCGCCCCCAGCACCAGCGCCCCGCAGACCAGCGACACCACCGGCGCCGCCGCCCTACCTGGCGCCGTGCGGCTGCGAGTGGCCCCCTCGCCCACGGGCGACCCGCACGTCGGCACGGCCTACATGTCGCTGTTCAACCTGGCGTTCGTGCGCCAGCAGGGTGGGCGGTTCATCCTGCGCATCGAGGACACCGACCGGGCCCGCTTCCGCGAGGACTCCGAGCAGCAGGTCTTCGACACACTGCGCTGGCTCGGCCTCACCTGGGACGAGGGCCCCGACGTCGGCGGCCCGTGCGCGCCCTACCGGCAGAGCGAGCGGCTCGACACCTACCGGCCCTACGTCGAGCGGCTGCTCGCCGAGGGCAGGGCCTACCACTGCTGGTGCTCCACAGAGCGGCTCGCGCAGATGCGCGAGGCCCAGCAGAAGGCCAAGCTGCCCACCGGCTACGACCGGCTGTGCCTGGGGAAGAGCGAGGAGGAGCGCCGTGCGCTGCCCGGGTTCTCGCAGACCCCCGTCGTGCGCATGCTCGTCCCCGACGACGCGCCGCTCGAGTTCGACGACCTGATCCGGGGCCGGGTGTCGGCGCCGCGGCCGGACGACCAGGTCATCCTCAAGGCCGACGGCTTCCCCACCTACCACCTGGCCGTCGTCGTCGACGACGCCGAGATGGGCGTCACCCACGTGGTGCGCGGCGAGGAGTGGATCTCCTCCACCCCCAAGCACGTGCTGCTCTACTCGTGGCTCGGGCTCACCCCACCCGCGTTCGCCCACATGCCGCTGCTGCGCAACACCGACAAGTCGAAGATCTCCAAGCGCAAGAACCCTGCCGCCCGGCTCACCTGGTTCCAGGAGCAGGGCTACCTCCCCGAGGCCCTGGTCAACTTCCTCGCGCTGCTGGCCTACCCGCCGGCCGAGGGGGCGCAGGGCGAGGACGTCGAGGTGTTCGGCTTCGCGGAGTTCTCCCAGCGCTTCGACTGGCACGACGTCAACCCGGTCGGCCCGATCTTCGACCTCAAGAAGCTCGACTGGCTCAACGGCGTGCACATCCGCGCCCTGAGCGTCGGCGACCTCGCCGCCCGCCTGCTGCCGTTCCTCCGGGCCGACGGTGTGCTGGGCTCGAACCCCTCGCTCGGCGAGCTGTCGCGGCTCGAGGCGGTCACCGCACTCATCCAGACCCGGATGGCGCACCTCACCGAGGCCAGCGACCTGGTCGGCCCGTTCTACGTCGCCGACGACGCCGTTGCGGTGGCCGACGACGCCCGTGCCCAGCTCGGTGGCGATGCCGCGGCGGTGCTCGACGCGGCCGTCACTGCACTCGAGGAGGTCCCCGACGAGGGCTCGGGGGTGCTCGGCACCGACCGGTCCTTCACCGCCGCGGCCGTCGAGGCCGCCCTGCGCCAGGCACTCGTCGACGGGCTCGGCATCAAGGCCAGGTTCGCCTTCGGCCCGCTGCGCACCGCCGTCTCGGGTCGCCGGGTCTCCCCGCCGCTGTTCGAGTCGATGGAGATCCTGGGCAAGGCGTCCACGCTCACCCGGCTGCGGTCGCTGCGCGCCACGCTCTGACGGCTCCTCCCGTCCGGGCGATCCCGGCATCCGCGATTTGGGTGCGGGCGAGGCCGCCCGGTAGGATCAGTCCTCGGTTCGCCCGACGACCAGCCGCCTCGCGGTGGGTCCGACGGCATACCCCATGGGGTATGGTGTAATTGGCAACACTGGTGATTCTGGTTCATCCGTTCTAGGTTCGAGTCCTGGTACCCCAGCTCTCGTCCTCGGCCCGACCGGCCGGGGACGATTCGGAGAAAGTCCCGCCGTTCGGTACAGTTCTTCTCCGTTGCCCGCCGCCTCGCAGCGGCAGGAAACAGGTCACGGCCCCGTTGTGTAGTGGCCTAGCACGCCGCCCTCTCAAGGCGGTAGCGCGGGTTCGAATCCCGTCGGGGCTACAACGCCAAACCCCCCGGTCAGCCGGGGGGTTTGGCCTTTTTCTAGCCCGCCGACAGCCGGACGAATTCCGCTCGGGTACCCAACGGGTACACAACAGCGCGAGCAGCGGCGTCGAGGCGGTCGGCTACCTCGTCGAGCTGGTCCGGGAGCAGGTGCCCGTGGGGGTCGAGCGTGATGGTCGCGGACTTGTGCCCGAGCATCTGCTGCACCTGCCCGTGGTGAGGCTGGGCGCTTCCGGGCATGTGAGGGCCGCCGCTCTGCCGGCTTCTCCGGGTCGTGGTCGTAGGGTCTGGGGCTGGTGGTCGGCAGCGCTGTGATCGCTTGGATCCTTTGCCAGTGCTTCTTGTATCGGCGACGCCCAGGGCCAGGAGACTGGTAGTCGTAGAAGTCGCCGTCCGCTGGGGCGGCACACCACGCACACCGGGCACAACCCGGGCCGGATCGCCCGCGTCATGCCCGCGTCATGCTCGGGTAGGAACGGTCGTACCCCAAGCCCGAGCGCTCGTCGTACAAGGTCGAGGCCCACAGGTGCGGGTCGTCGCCCAGGCGCTGCCTGACGTGGTCGGCGAACGGTTCGATGTGGTCCGCGACCGTGCGTCTGCGGACGCCGGCCTGACGACCGTCGAGTTGGGCCCGGACCGTCTTGTGGTCCTTCCCAGGGTGGCGGGCGATCGCTGAGATCGTCCACCCTGCCGGTGCAACGCGTGAACGGCGATGTCGTCCTCGCGTGTGAGCATGAGCGGAGCCCCGCCCGATTCCGTGGAGCCACGCAGGGTGGGGACTTTCAGTGAGCAGGTCTGAGGACTTTCGGATCAGCGTCACCACTGTCACAGTGCTCAGTCCTCGCGGTACTGCGTGAATGCCAGGGTCTCGCCGCGGGCCCCTCCCATCCACAGGTCCTGACACGCTGCCGCCATCTCATCGAGTCCCTCGACGATCGTCGCGAACACGTTTCCGGGGACCCAACCCTGGTCGCCGTTGATGAGCAGGTTGTTGCGTCCGTAGAAGACGGCCAGATCGATGATCGAGCTCATCGAACGGTGCTCACCCTCCAGCTCGTAGCCGTAGGCTGGGTTGCCCAGATCGTCACCCGCGAAGGTGAACCAGCAGACATCGCCGGGTATGGGCGTCACCGTCGTGTTCTCGCTGCCGGGGTCGCTTTCGGCGAATGCAGGCAGCAGCGTATAGATCTCGTTGCGCGCGTACTTGCCGTGATACGCCTGCGACCGCAGCGGGAGCGCCTCCCATACCGCCGCGGCTGTGCGCGGAGCGGCATCCTCGAGCAGTCGTGCCACACAGCTGACACCGCGCTTCTCCAAAGTGATCGTCAGGTACCGGGCCATGGTCTCGTCCTTGCTGTCATCGGATGGGTGACCACCCTGGTCGGATATGAGGAGTCGTCCATGTGCGCGCTTACCGGGACCTCACCGCAGCAACACCGGCAGAACCCGCTGAGAGTCGGTCGCCGCCTCAAAGGCCCGACCGACCCGCAGCACCAGCGCGTCGGCGTGCCGTGGACCCACGATCTGCAACCCAATGGGTCGCTCGTCGTCGGTCAGGCCGCACGGCACCGAGAGCGCGGGCTGTCCGGTGAGGTTGAACGGGTAGGTGTAGGGCGTCCACGACGTCCACAGCTGCTCCGGCCATCCGGTCGCGGCGTCCTGGCCGCGCTCGAACGCGGGGATCGGCAGGGTCGGTGTGACCAGCACGTCCCACTCGTCGTGGAGGGCTCCCATTGCCACCCCGAGGTCCATCCGCACCTGCACCGCGTCGAGGTAGGCCGACGCAGAGTCGTCTCGATGCCGTCGCACCTGCTCGGCGAGCAACGGGTCGATCCGCTCGAGCGCGCCACGACCGAACGGCTCCAGCACCTTGGCCGCGCCGGTGAACCACAGCACCTGGAACGCCTCACGAACGACCGCGAGAAGCTCGGGCACCGGGTCGACCCTTTCCACCGTGGCCCCGAGCCCGGCCAGCACCTCGACGGCCACGTCGAACGCCGCCTGCACCTGCGGGTCGTTCTGGCCGGTGCCGCTCAGCGTGGGCGAGCAGGCCACCCGCAACCCCGCCACCCCTTCGTCGAGGCCTTCGAGGAAGGAACCCGACGGCCGCTGCGTGGCGAACCAGTCTCGTGAGTCGAACCCGGTGAGCACGTCCATCATCAGCGCCGCATCCGACACCGAACGCGTCATCGGCCCGGCGTGCGACAAAGTGCCGTAAGGGCTCGGCGGATACACGGGAACAAGGCCGTAGGTCGGCTTGAGTGCGACCGTCCCGGTGAACGAGGCCGGGATGCGCACCGACCCGCCGCCGTCGGTGCCGATCGACCACGACCCCATGCCCAGCCCGACCGCCGTCGCTGCGCCTCCCGATGACCCGCCGCTCGTGAGCCCGGTCCCCCACGGGTTGCCCGTCGACCCGTGAATGATCGAGTCGGTCACACCCTTCCAGGCGAACTCCGGCGTCGCATTCTTGCCGAGCACCACCGCCCCGGACTCGCGCAGACGCGCCACCGCCGGCGCGTCCGTGTCCCACGGGCCGGCCGGGTCGGTGAGGGTGCTGCCGCGCAGCGTGGGCCAGCCGCGGGTGAGGAACATGTCCTTGATCGTCACCGGCACCCCGTCGACGACGCTGCGCTGCTCGCCACGCCGCCAGCGCAGCTGCGAGGCACGCGCCTGCGTGCGGGCCCCCTGCGCGTCTACGAGCACCATCGCGCCGACCTCGGGGTCGAAGGTCTCGATCGCGGCCAGGGCCGCCTCGGTGACCTCGAGCGGCGAGAACTCACCTGCTGCAAAACCCGCCGCCACGGCCCCGGCGGACAGCATCGAGAGCCGGCGGGGTTCCGGTGCGAGGGTCATGGGGGCCAAACCTCACAGGGTGGCACGAAGGGCTGGGCGAGGATGCCGACGAACCTATTGAGCCGCCGCGTCTATTGTCAACAATCGCTCGGTTCGCGAGAATTGCCGGGTGCCGGACTTCGCAGCTGAGCTGCCGACGACCCCGATCGACTCCGCCGCGATCGGCGTGATCGTTCCGTACGACTTCGCCCTCGATCGCGAGATCTGGCGCTGGGTGCCGCCGTCGGTGACCCTGCACCTCACCCGTACCCGGTATGCCGCTGTGCCCGTCGGGGTCACCCAGGCCCTTCTCGTCGCAGACCCGGCCGAGATTGCGGAGCTGGCGCGCAACGTCAGCGCCGTCGCCCCGCAGGTCGCCCTCTACCTATGCACCGCCGGCAGCTTCGCTCGCGGCCGAGGCGGGGAGCGCGAGCTGCGTGAGGCGATGACGCGCAGCGGCATACCGCTGGCCGTCACCACCAGCGGCGCGCTGCTCGAGTCGGCCGCCGCCCTGGGTACCGGCCGCATCGCCATCGCCACTCCGTACGACGACCTGGTGACAGACCTGCTGGCCGCGTATCTCGAGGCCGCGGGGCTCGCTGTTACGGGCCGCAGCCATCTCGGTCTCACCGGTGAGATCTGGCGCCTCACCCACCGCGAGGTGGCAGATCTCGTACGGGATGCCGTCTCTGGGTCGGAGCGGGCCGACGCGGTCTTCGTCTCGTGCACGAACGTTCGCACCTACGACCTCGTCGAGCCCCTCGAGCGCGATCTAGGGCTGCCCGTTCTCACGGCGAACCAGGTGTCGATGTGGGCGGCCCTGCGGGCCCTCGGGCTTCGCGCCCACGCAGATGGGCGGCTCTGCGCCTCGAACTGAGGCTCAGAACCGCCCATGCCGTGGCCATCCGCGATGCAGCGTCAGGTGCGGCTGAGCTCCCTCTGCTCGGCGATTGCCGCAGGGGTGCCGGGCTGGTGGGTGCCACGCAAGGACATGGCCTTGGTCTCGATGAGGAAGAACGTTGACACCAGGCCGATCGCGCAGGCGATCATCATGTAGTAGGCGGGCCAGAGCTTGTCGCCGGTGCCGTCGATCAGGGCCTGGTTGGCGAAGCCGGCGGTGCCACCGAAGAGCGAGGTGGCCACGTTGTAGCCGAGCGCGAGGCCGGCATACCGCACGGGGGTGGGGAACATCGCCGGGAAGGTGGCCGAGATCGTTGCGAGCTGTGGGGCGTAGAGCAGGCCCAGGACGGCGAACCCGATGACGGCCCCGGCCACCGAGGTTCCCATCAGCTTGTACATCGGGATCGCGAGCACGAGCAGGCCGACGAGCGAGACGTACCAGAGCGGTTTGCGTCCCACCCGATCCGACAGTGAGCCGAAGACCGGCAACAGCAGCATCATGATGAACTGGCCGATGATCGGCACGATCAGCGCGTTGTCCTGCGACAGGTCGATGACGTCCTGTAGGTAGGTAGGGCTGTAGGTGAGCAGCGTGTAGTTGACCACGTTGAGTGCGATGACCATGCCGCCGAGGATGAGCAGGCTCTTCATGTGCCTGCTGAACAGCTCTTTGAGCGTGCCGCGGGCGCTGGTCGAGGTCTCTTCCTTGGCCTCGAGCTCCTTGAAGATCGGGGTGTCCTCGATCTTGTTGCGGAGGTACAGCCCGATCAGACCGAGGGGGCCGGCGACGAAGAACGGGATGCGCCAACCCCACGACGCCATCTGGTCGTCGTTGGTGAACGCGATGATGGCCAGCATGAGTAGGGCGCCACCGTTGAAGCCGGCGAGGGTGCCGACCTCCAGGAAGCTGCCGAAGAACCCGCGGCGCTTGTCGGGCGCGTACTCCGCCATGAACGTCGCCGCGCCGCCGTACTCGCCGCCGGTGGAGAAGCCCTGGATGATGCGCAACAGGTAGAGCAGGATCGGCGCGGCGATGCCGATCGTGGTGTAGCTGGGGATCAGGCCGACGCACACCGTGGCCCCGGCCATGAGCAGGATCGTCATCGACAGCACGGCCTTGCGCCCGATCTTGTCGCCGAGCGGCCCCCAGACGAGACCGCCGAGGGGGCGCATGAGGAAACTGATGGCGAAGCCGAGCAGGGTGAACAGCACCGCGTTCGCCGAGTCGGGGAAGAGGGCATTGGCGATGTAGATCGTGCCGTAGGCGTAGATGCCGTAGTCGAACCACTCCACGGCGTTGCCGATCCCGGATGCCGCGATGGCGCGCCGGAGGTCGCGGTTTCCTACCTTGACGGGTGGTGCGGCGGATGATGCGGTCATAGCGGTCGCTCCTGCGTCGATGAAGGGGTGCTCGGCTGACTCGAGTACAGTAGACGATTGTCAACAATCTGCAATCTAGCGAAGGATTCATCCATTGACCACACTTTTCTGGTGTCGTTCTCCCATTGAGTCCAGATGACCACCCCGTGAGCGCCGAGACCATCGTGGCGATGCTCTATCCCGGTCACAGCGCCGAGGACGAGTACGCCACACTCGAGCGACACCTGCCCGGTGTCCACTTTCCCGTGGTGCACACCTGGGAGGGTGCGACCGACCACGATGTAACCGCGCTACTCGCGCTGGGCGCGCGCGAGCCGTTGGCGGCCGCCGCCCACGAGGCGAAGGTGCACCACCCGGATGCGGTCATGTGGGCCTGCACCTCGGGCAGCTTCGTCTACGGCCCCGACGGTCTCCACCGTCAGTCGCGGTGGGTCGCCGCCGCGGCTGACGTGCCAGCAGCGTCGACCACGATCGCCTTCCTCGAGGCGGTGACGGCGCTCGAGGCTCCGGCCGTGGTGCTCGCCGCGACCTATCCGCGCGAGGTCACCCAGTACTTCGTCGAGGTACTTGAAGCACAACAGATCTCGGTCGTCGCGGGCGACAGCCACGGGGTACCCAGCGGCGAGCATGCCGGTCGCCTCGGGCCCGAGAAGGTGCGCGCCCTGGTCACCCGCGCCGCCAGCCGGGCCGCCGGCCTGCCCATTCTCGTGCCCGACACCGCGCTGCACACCGTGGGCCTGATCGAGGCGCTCGAGCTCGAGCTGGGCCGGCCGGTACTCACCGCCAACCAGGTCACTGCCTGGTGGGGGTTACGCCTGGCGGGACGAACCGTCAGCGTACCCGGGCTCGGTCGCCTGTTTCTTACCGGCGACTGACGTGCCGGCCGAGTACGCCACCCCCTCGCGAAGTCGCCGCACCCCGTCGCGCATGTGCTCGAGAAGTCGGCGATCGGCCAGCTCGGCGTCACCTGCGGCAATCGCCTCGGCCAGCAGACGGTGCTCCTTGAGCCGTGGTTCGACCGAGTCGTAGGTGTGCTGCATCTGCGTCAGGCACATGCGCACCTGGGTGATCATCGCGGCGTGCATCCGTTGCAGGCGGGGGCTTTCGCTGAGCGCCACCAGCGTCTCGTGAAACTGCATGTCGAGCTGCGAGACCTCGGGGCTCGACGGGGTCTCGCGGTAGTCGTCCATCGCGTCAGCGAGGTCACCCAGCACGGTGGCCTGGCGATGGCGGCCCGTGGCAATGAGCTGGCCCAGCGCCGCTCGCTCAATCGCCGTCCGGGCCAGGAACATGTCCGCGATCGCCGCGTCGTCGAGCTGCATGACGAACACCCCACGGTTGCGAAAGCTGTCGAGCAGGCCTTCCTGCGACAACCGCTGCATGGCCTCGCGCAGCGGGCCTCGGCTCACACCCAGACGCAAGGCCAGCTGAGTCTCGAGCAGCTGCTGGCCGGGGGTGAACTCGCCGCGGGCGATCGCGTCGCGCAGCTGGCGCGCGATGAGCGTGGACATCGAGTCCTGCACGATGGGGACCATTTCAGGCCCACTTCCGAGGGGCGTTCGCCTCTCAACCATGCCGCTGCGCTCCTTCGCTCGACGAGAACTCGTCACCGACCCGGTTCTGCTCTTTTGTCTACCATCGTACAAACGGCGGTGATGAGCCCGGCGTACCACGTGGCGGCCCTCACCAGGTCAGCCACCGCGACTGACTCGTTCACCTGATGCGCCTCGTCGTTGATGCTGCCGGGCCCGAGCACGATCGTGGGTATGTTGAGGTCGCGATCGATGAAGCCCCCGTCACAGGCCGCGGTCCAGCCGGTCACGGGCGCCTCGAGCCCGAGAGCCTGGCCTGTGGCCACCGCAGACCTCACGAGCGGGTGGTCGGCTGCTGTGGCGAACCCCGGCATCTGCATCGTCACCTCACCGGTCACCGTGATGCCATCGGTCGCGACCCGGGCCGCCTCGACGCTGTGGAGAAACGCCGCCAGTACCTGCTCGGCGTCCTCATCTGGCATCAAGCGGCGGTCGGCCCACAAGTGCGCCTCGGCCGCGACGATCGAGGTCCCGGTGCCCCCTTCGATCCTCCCGACGCTCCACGTGCCCGAACCGAGCAGCTCGGTGGGCGCCCCGGTCAGCCGCTGGTGGTCGTCACCGATGAGGGTGATGACCTTGCTCATGGCGTCGATCGCGTTGCGGCCGTCAGAAGGTCGACCGGAGTGCGCCGGCACCCCCGACACGTGCAGCTCGAAGTACGCGTCACCGCGACAGCCGCGCACCACCTCCAGGTCGGTGGGCTCGGCCACGATGCAACCGGCGTAAGCCGTCGGGTCGAGGCCGTCATGGTTCGCCGGGTCGTTGCGGGCACGGCTGATGTCGGGTGAGAAGGACTCGACCAGGGCGCGTACGCCGAGGCCCAGGTCCTCCTCATCTACCGTGCACGCGAGCGTGACCGGCCCGGCCAGAGCCGCCCGCGACGCGCGAACAGCATCGATGGCGACCAGGATCGCTGCCAGCCCGCCCTTCATGTCGGTCGATCCCCGGCCGATGATCCGGTCATCCTCGACGACCGCCTCGAAGGGGTCGACCCGCCAGCCGGCTCCGGCCGGTACGACGTCGGAGTGACCGAGAAAGAGCAGGCCGTGGGGCTGGGCCCCGGATGGACGGTCTGCGTCGGCGCCCCGGCCGGGTTCGTGGCCGTGACGCTCGGGCCAGAGGGTGGCTACCAGGTTGGGCCGACCCGGCGAGACCTCTGTCACCACCACCTCCATCCCGCGCCGCCGGCACGCCTCGGCGAGCACGTCGACGGTCTGCTGCTCGGTACCGCCGGGGTTCTCGCCCCCGCCGCGAATCAGGGCGCGGGTGAGCGCCACGAGGTCGGCCTCGTCAACTGCGGCGGTCACGCCGTCAACCGGCTGCTGCGACATCTTGCCCCGCTCAGGCGGCCGCGCGGGCCTTCTCGATCGCTCGGGCGAGCCGTTCGACCCCGACCCTGATGCGGTCGGAGGGTACCGAGGCGAAGCACACCCGGAACGCGTCGGTGAACGCACCCGATGGTGACAGCGCGCTACCCGGGATGACTGCCACCCCTTCGGCGAGGGCGATCTCGAACAGCTGCGGGGTGTTGATGCTCCCGTTCTCGCCGGTGAGCTTCACCCACAGGAAGAAACCCCCCTCGGGGGTGGTGGTGCGCACCCCGTCACCGAGGTGCTCGGCCAGCGCGCTGCGCATGGTGTCGCACCGGTTGCGGTACTCCACTCGCAGCCGCTCCAGGTGCGCGTCGAGCTCGCCCCGGCGGATGAACTCGGCCACGATGTGCTGCGCGGGCACGTTGGTACACGTGTCCATGGCCTGCTTCGCGTTGATGATCAGCGGCTGCAGCCTGGGGTCGGCGTCGACCCAGCCGACGCGCAGTCCCGGCGCCAGGGTCTTGCTGAAGGTGCGCACGGAGAACACCTGCGGGTCGTGCGGGCTGATCTCGTTGAAGCCGGCCACGGCCGACCCCGCGAACCGCAGAGAGCCGTACGGGTCGTCGTCGAGGATGACCGAGCCCCAGTGGTGGGCCAGCTCGACCAGCCGTCGCCGGCGCTGCTCACTGAGGGTGACGCCTGAGGGGTTCTGAAAGTTCGGGATGGTGTAGATGACCTTGGGTGCCCGGCCGGCCTGCTTCACCAGCGATTCCAGGCGGTCGACGTCCATGCCGTCGTCGTCGACGGGAACCTCGAGCAGGTCGGCTCCGTACGACAGGGCGGTGCCCGAACCGTTCGTGTACGTGGGCGACTCGACGACCACGAGGTCACCGGGGTTGACGAAGAGCTTGCAGGCGATGTCGAGGCCCTGCATACCGCCGGAGGTGATGACGCTGCGTTCGGGCACGAACGGCTCGGCGGCACCGACGCCGTGCTCGACCAGGGTGTCGATGAGCACCGGTTCACCCTCGGTGGCGCCGTACGTGAACGACGACTCGTCCCACACCTGCTCGCCGATCTGGGCGAAGTTCTTCCACGGCATGAGGTCGGGGGCGGGGGCCCCCATCGCGAACCGCACGATGTCGTGGGTCTGGGCGGCCAGCAGCGACGTCGAGCTGTCGATCAACGACCCGACGAGCCCCGCCGCCCGGTCGGCCAACGGCAGCCGGCCGTCGCTGGGCGGGCCCACGAGGCGGTCAGTAGGGCGTGCGGGCAGGGTGGCAACAGTGGTGATCACGAGTAGCTCCTTCGTGGTGGTCTTCGGGCCAGCAGCTCTCGGGGAAAATCGGTGAACGGCTCGGCGCCCGACTCGGTGACGCGTACCGACTCCGAGACCTCGTAGCCGTAGCCGGTCATCCACATGCCGCAGATGACGTGGAAGGTCATGTTGGTCTCGAGAACGGTGGTGTCTTCGGAGCGGATGCTGACGGTGCGCTCACCCCAGTCGGGCGGGTAACCGATACCGATGGAGTACCCCAGACGGCTCGCCTTGTAGAGGCCGTGGCGGGCGAGGGTCTCGTTCCAGGTGTCAGCAAGGTGGGTGACGTTGGTGCCTGGTGTCATCTGCGCGAGCACCCTGGACAGGCCCTCGGCGACGGGCTCCTCGAGGCGGCGCAGCTCGTCGCTCGGTTGACCGAGCACCAAGGTGCGGGCCAGTGGCACGTGGTAGCGCCGGTGCACCCCGGCCAGCTCGATGACGACGGCCTCGTCCCTGACGAACCGCCGGTCGGTCCACGTCAGGTGCGGGGTGTCGGCAGCCACGCCGGTCGGCATCATCGGCACGATGGCCGGGAAGTCACCCCACGCCTCGCCGTCACCCAGTGCCTGAGCCTTGGCGATCTCGGCGGCTACGACGTGCTGGGGCACCCCGACCCCGATCGTGTCGATGGCAGCCTGCATCGCCACCGTGGTAACCCGGGCTGCGGTGTGCATCACTGCGATCTCGTGCTCGCTCTTGACCACCCGCACCCAGTTGACCAGCTCGTCGCAGTCGACCAGCCGGTGGTGCGGCAGGGCGGCATCCAGGGCGATGAACGCCCGGGGTGAGAAGTAGTGGCTGTCGAGTTCGACTCCCAGCTTCTCGCCGCCCGGCAGCAGGGCGCGCCGGTTGATCTGTTCGCCGACCCAGTCGAACGGGTGCGCGTACCGCCGGTGCACGAGCACCTCGGGGTACCCGACCACGCTCTCACCGCGCAAGAAGGTCGTGCGGTGGGCACCCTGGGCGTCCATGTCGCGCGCAAAGAGCACCATCGGCCCCTGGGCCGGAACGAGCAGCAGCTGCGGGGTGTAGAACGACCAGGCGTTGTACCCGCTGAGGTAGTACAGGTTGGACGGGTCGGTCAACACGAGGCCGGCCAGCCCCCGAGCCTGCATGGCAGCGCGAACCCGGATGAGACGGTCGTCGTACTCGGCCTCACTCGGCTCACCCGACAGCGTTGAGCACCCCTCGGTCGATGCGGATGGTTCGGTCATGCGTCAGGCTCCGACGCTGCGCGGCACGGCGAGGTACTTCACCTCGAGGAACTCCTCGATGCCGAGGCGTCCCCCTTCGCGCCCTAGTCCCGAGCTCTTGACCCCGCCGAACGGGGCGGCCGGGTTCGAGACCAGGCCGGTGTTGACGCCGAGCATGCCGACCTCGATGGTCTCGTTCAGGCGAAGAGCACGGTCGACGTCACGGGTGAACACGTAACCCACCAGACCCCACGGGGTGTCGTTGGCCAGGGCCACCACCTCGGCCTCGGAGTCGAACGTGATGATCGGCGCCACCGGCCCGAAGATCTCCTGGCTCATCAGGTCGGAGGCAGGGTCGACGCCGGCGAGCACGGTCGGGGGGTAGAAGTAGCCGGCGCCCTCGACTGCCGTACCGCCGCAGACCACCCGGGCGCCACGGCCCCGCGCGTCAGCCACCAGCGCCTCGACCTTCGCAAGCGCCTTCGGCTCCACGAGCGGGCCGATGTCGGTGCCCTCGTCGAGACCGTTGCCGACCCGCAGCGCGGTCATCTTCGCGGCTAGGCGGTCGGCGAACTCGTCGGCGACACTGTGGTGCACAAACATCCGGTTCGCGGCGGTGCACGCCTCCCCCATGTTGCGCAGCTTGGCCACCATCGCCCCCTCGACCGCGACGTCGAGGTCGGCGTCGTCGAACACGATGAACGGGGCGTTGCCACCGAGCTCCATCGACGAGCGCATGACGTGCTGGGCAGCCTGCTCCAGCAACTTCACCCCGACCGCGGTCGAGCCGGTGAACGAGATCTTGCGAGCCAGGCCGCTGCTCATCCACGGCTCCACCACCGAGCCCGGGTCAGACGAGCACACAACGTTCAACACCCCGTTGGGCAGCCCTGCCTCGCGCAGGATCTCGACGAGCGCGAACGAGGTCAACGGGGTCAGGTGCGCCGGCTTGAACACCATCGTGCAGCCCGCCGCGATGGCCGGCCCGATCTTGCGCGTGCCCATCGCCAGGGGAAAGTTCCACGGGGTGACCAGCACACAAGGCCCCACGGGCTGCTTCGTGACGATGATGCGCGTCTTGCCGTCTCCGGAGATGGTGGCGTCGCCCCCGATGCGCACCGCCTCCTCGGAGAACCATCGAAAGAACTCCGCGGCGTAGGCCACCTCACCCTTGGCCTCGGCGAACGGCTTGCCCATCTCAGTCGTCATGACCACGGCCAGATCGTCCTGGCGCTCCATGACCAGCTCGTAGGCGCGCCGAAGAATCTCGCTGCGCACTCGTGGCGGCGTCTTGCCCCACGAGGCCTGCGTGCGAGCCGCCACCTCGATGGCGAGACGCGCGTCCTCGGGCCCGCCGTCGGCGATCGAGGCGATCACCTCCTCGGTGGCAGGGTTGACAACATCGCACCGCCTCCCGGATGCCGCCGCAGACCATTCGCCGTCGATGAACACTCCGGTGGGAACGGCAGCGATCAGCTGCTCGGCGCGCGCGCTCATGCTGGTGTCGGTCATGGCGGCGTGCGTCATGAGGGGTCCTTTCTCGGGTCGATGAGCTGGGCCAGGTGTAGAGAGCCGCGCTCGGCGGCGAGGTGGCCGACCTGCATCGCGCAGGAGAAGCCGTCGGTGAGCACCGGGACGCTGGCGTCGGTGGTGGTGGCGCGGATGGCCGGTAGCAGGCCCTGTTCGGCAACCGCGACCGAGAGGTCGTAGTGCTCGGCCTCGAAGCCGAAGTTGCCTGCCACCCCACAGCATCCGGTCGCTTCCACCGGTTCGATACCGAAGGCGCCCAGCACCTTGGTCTGCACGGAGGCGCCGAAGGCCGCGTACTCGTGGCAGTGCGTCTGCACGACGGCCCGCGTCGGCAAGGGCCGGCCCGGCAAGGCCAGGCGGCCCTCACCAACCAACCCGGCTGAGTATGCCGCGAAGCTGTGCACCCGGGCCGCGACCCGCTGCGCCTTCGCCGAGTTGACCAGCCGGGGCAGGTCGTGTCGCAGGGCCGCCGCGCAACTCGGTTCGGGCACGACGATGGGCCGGTCTGTGCCGTCATCGAGTACTTCGGCGGCCTGCGTGAGGCGCGCCGTGGCGATGTCGAGCTGGCCGGTGGATATCCAGGTGAGGCCACAGCAGGCGTCCTCGGTGCACTCCACCGACTCTGCTGCGCCGCCGATGACTGCCGTGACGGCCCCGCCCACCTCAGGTCGGAAGGCCTTGGTGAAGGTGTCGGCGAACACAAGCACGCTGCCGCTTCCCGAGCCGGGCCGAGCGGCACCGGCGGCCGCCATCGACCGCGCCCAGGCGTCGCGAGGGGCAAGCGGGGGCAGCGATCGTTCGGCGGCAAGGCCCGCGGCCTTCATACCGACATGCGTCAACCGTGAGGCCATGAGGCGGTTGGCCAGCCCCGGCATCGTGCGGGCGATGCCGAGCCACTGCGGTAGCCAACCGAGCGCGTAGTGCGACCGGGGGCGGAACCGGCCCTGGTAGTGGTGGTGCAGAAACTCCGACTTCAGGGTCGCCATGTCGACGCCCGTCGGGCAGTCGGTCGAACACGCCTTGCACGACAGGCAGAGGTCGAGGGCCTCGGCCACCTCGGGGCTCTGCCAGCCGATCTCGACCGTCGGGGCCGAGTGCACCATCTCCTGCAGCACCCGGGCCCGTCCGCGCGTGGAGTCCTTCTCGTCGCGGGTGGCGCGGTAGCTCGGGCACATCACCCCGCCGCTCCTCGTGCGGCACTTGCCGACGCCGATACAGGCCTGCACCGCGTGCACGAGCCCGTTCTGGTCGGCCGGGGCGCTCAGCTCAAAGGCGGTGCGCCACTGCCGTTCCGGTACACCCTCGAGCGCGAGGTCGTCACCGAGAAGAGCCGGCGTGGCCAGGCTGGCGCACGAGAGCAGCCCCGCAGGGTCCCAGATCTGCTGGTAGTCGACGAAGGCGGCGAGCATCTGCGGCGAGTACATGAGGGGCAGCAGCTCGCTGCGGGCGCGGCCATCTCCGTGCTCGCCCGAGATCGACCCGCCGTGGCTCACAACGAGCTTGGCGGCCTCGGGCATGAAGCGTTCGAACACCACCCGGCCCTGCGGGCTGCGCAGGTCGAAGGTGATGCGGATGTGCATGCAACCGGCCCCGAAGTGGCCGTACATCACTCCGTCGAGCCCGTGGTCGGCGAGCAGCACACGAAGGTCGGCGAGGTATTCGGCCAGCTTCTCGGGGGCGACGGCCGAGTCCTCCCAGCCCGGCCACGACTCCGGGGAGGTATCGCTGCCGTCCTCGGGCGCGAGCCGTGACGACAGGCCGGCGCCGTCTTCACGCACCCGCCACAGCATCGCCCGTTCGACGGGGTCGGTGACCACCAGGGCGCCGACAGCTCCGCCGGTACTCGTCAGCTCGGCGGTGAGGGCGCGCGCCCGGCCCAGCACCTCAGGCAGGTCTTCCCCGTCCAGCTCGACGAACAGCCAGGCCCTGCCGGTCGGCAGCCCAGCGACCGAGTCAGTGCCGCGGCGCCAGCGCATCGTCGCGACGATCTTCTCGTCGATACCCTCGATCGCGGCAGGGTCGGCGGTGAGCAGGTGCGGCACGTCGCGGGCCGCCTCGACGACGTCCTCGTAGCCGAGCACGACGAGCACGCCCTGGGCGGGCCGGGCCACGATTCGCATGCGCGCCCCGACCACTATCGCGCAGCTTCCCTCGCTGCCCACCAGTGCCCGGGCGATGTCGAAGCCGTTCTCGGGCAACAGGTGGCTCAGGTGATAGCCGCTGACCTGCCGGGGGATGCGGCCCAGCTCGGTGCGCATCGCTTGGAGGTGCCGGTCTCGCAGCACGACCAGCTGGTCGGTGATGTCGGCCGCGCGGCGGCCACTGTGCGCATCGGCCGGGTCGGTGGCGCGTAGCCCGCCACGATGAGCGGTCAGCAGCGACCCGTCGGTCGTGACGACGTCAAGCTCGACGACGTGGTCGCTGGTGCGCCCGTGGCGAACCGAGTGGTTGCCACAGGCGTCGTTGCCGATGGCCCCGCCGACCGTCGCCCGGGTGCGGCTCGAGGGGTCGGGCGCGAACGTCATCCGGCCCTCGGTGTACGCCTCGACGTGCGCGCTGAGGTCTGACAGCACCACTCCGGGGTCGACATCGACGGTGCCGGCCTGCTCGTCGATGGCGCCCACCCGACACAGGTGGCGCGAGAGGTCCATGACCACACCCGGGCCGATCGCGTTGCCGGCCATCGAGGTTCCCCCGCCACGAGCTACCAGGGGAACCTGATGGTCACGGCACAGGCCGATCACGGCGCGAACCTGCGCAGGCGAGCGGGGAAAGGTGACCGCGAGCGGACGCACCCGGTAGTTCGAGGCGTCGTACGAGTACTCACCGAGGCGACGAGACGAGGTGTCGACCTCCACCCCGGCGGCCTGCAGGTCATCAACCAGCCGAGCCCGGTCGGGGGACGGGCTGGACCTCAACGTCAACGGGGGAATCACCTGGGTCACCGGTCCGAGTCTGCCTCAGGCCGGTCGTCAGTCATGCCCGGCCACCTCGCTGAGTGCGGCGGCGAAGCGTTCGAGACCGGTGTCGATCTCGGACTCGCTGACCACCAACGCAGGGATGAGACGCAGGACGTTACCGAGCGGGCCGCAGGTCAGGGTGAGCAGGCCGTGTCCGGTGGTCGCCTGTTGCACCGCAAGGGCAGTGGCGGCATCCGGCTTGCCGTCGGCACCGGTGAACTCGATACCCAGCATGAGCCCGTTGCCGCGAACGTCGCCGATGACCCGGTGGTCGGTCCGGATCTTCTCCAGGCCCGCCGTCAGCTGCGCCCCACGCAGGCGCGAGTTCTCGACCAGCGACTCCTCCTCGAAGACGTCGAGGGTGGCGCAGGCGGCCGCCGCGGCCACGGCGTTGCCGCCGTAGGTGCCGCCCTGTGAACCGGGCCAACCCTGCTCCATGAGCGCGGTACTGGCCGCCATCGCACTGATCGGGAAACCCGAGGCGATGCCCTTGGCGGTGATGAGGATGTCAGGCGTGATGGAACTGTGCTGGTACCCCCAGAACTTGCCGGTGCGACCGCACCCGGCCTGCACCTCGTCGAGAATGAGCAGGATGCCGTGCCGGTCGGCCCGCTCGCGCAGCCCCTCGAGGAAGGCCGGTGGGGTGGGGAGGTACCCGCCGTCACCGAGCGCGGGCTCGATGAGGAAGGCCGCCGTGTCGTTCGGCGCGGTTCGGGTCGCGAACAGGTAGTCAAGCTCCTGCAGGCAGAAGTCGACGGCGGTCGCGGTGTCCCAGCCGTAGCGGTAGGCGTAGGGGAACGGCGCCATGTGCACCCCGCCCATGAGCGGCGAGAACCCGGCCGAAAAGCGGGTCCCCGCCGTGGTCAGGGTCGCGGCAGCCACGGTGCGGCCGTGGAACCCACCCTGGAACACGACGATGTTGGGCCGCCCCGTCGCCATGCGGGCCAGACGAACCGAGGCCTCAACCGCCTCGGACCCGGAGTTCGCGTAGAAGACGGAGTCGAGACCCGGCGGCAACACCTCCCCGAGCTTCTCGGTCAGCTGGAGCAGCGGCTGGTGCATGACGGTCGTGTACTGCGCATGGATGATCTTGCCGGTCTGCTCGCGCGCCGCCTCGACCACCTTGGGGTGACAGTGGCCCGTACTGGTCACGCCGATGCCAGTGGTGAAGTCGAGGTAGTCCCTACCGTCGGTGCCGTGAATCCAGCACCCAGAGGCCCGGTCGACGACGACGGGGGTGGCAGTCTTGAGCAGGGGTGACAAGGAAGTCATGGACTGATCGTGCAGGGAACGATTGCAGATTGTCAACAATCGATGCTCTCGGTAGCCTGCTCCGGTGACCCTGTCTCCGGCTGTCGACCTAGAAGCCACGCTGCAGAGCGGAGTGGCCCGATCATGACCGCTCAGCGCAGACCTCGTCTGGTCGTCCTCACCGCCGCCGACACCCCCGCCCCCGCCAACCTCGAGGCCCTTCACGAACTGGCCGAGGTGACCGTCACCGACGCCGACGGCCTGGGCGAGGCGTTGCCCGGTGCCCAGGTGCTCTTCGTCTGGGACTTCTTCTCGGAGGCGCTTCGGACCCACTGGGGCGCCGCCGACGCGTTGGAGTGGGTGCACGTCGCCGCGGCCGGGGTCGACCGGCTCCCATTCGAGCAGATCGCCTCTTCCAACGTTGTTGTCACAAACTCGGCCGGGGTCTTCGACCGGCCCATTGCCGAGTTCGTGCTGGCCGGGATCCTCGCGCACACCAAGCAGCTGTTGCGCAGCCGCGACCTTCAGCGTGAGCACACCTGGCAACACCGCGAGCTCACCCGCACCACCGGCCAGACCGCGCTCATCGTCGGCACCGGTGGCATTGGCCGGGAGACCGCCCGGTTGTTGCGGGCGGTGGGCCTGCAGGTGCGTGGAGTCGGGCGGGTGGCTCGCGGCAACGATGCTGACTTTGGCACCGTCGTCGCCAGCGACCACCTGGCGGCCTCCGTCGGCTGGGCCGATCACGTGGTGGTCGTGGCGCCGCTCACCGCGCAGACCCGCGGAATGGTCGACGCCACCGTGCTGGCCGCCATGCGCCCCTCTACGCACCTGGTCAACGTCGGTCGAGGGGCCCTGGTCGACCAGACCGCCCTGGTGAACGCGCTGCGCGAACGACGCATCGCCGGGGCCACCCTCGACGTGTTCGCGACCGAGCCGCTGCCAGCCGACGACGAGCTGTGGCGCCTCGACAACGTCGCGATCTCGGCGCACATGTGCGGCGACGTCATCGGTTGGCGCGACGAACTCGCCGAGCTGTTCGAGGCGAACCTGCGCCGATTCGTCACCGACGAGCCGCCGGCCAACCAGGTCGACCTCGCCAAGGGCTACGTGTCCATGTCACCCCCGGCATAACGGAGCCTGAAGGACTCAAGCCAGGCAAACCGCTGATCCACGGCGACATCCGGTCAATTGGCCATTGGCGCTCAACTGGCCCTTCCGACCTGATGTGGGGTTCATGGGTTGAGGCCTCCTTCGATGAGGACCATCCGGAGTGTGTAGCGGTTCTTCCCGGCGGACCACGCCTCGTCGGCCAGCCGGTCGGTCGATCCCGTGTGGGATGCCGAGCTCGGCGCGGCGATGCGCCACCACGAGCGGGCGCTTGCACGAGGAGAGCGTCCTCGCCACGCTCGTGGGTGCACAGGGCCACGCCGGTTGACGCAGGTGGGTCCCGGCTCGCGGCTCGCGTGGTCACCAGGCAGCCGCCGGCGGATGCCGTGCCGCTCAGGCCCGTTGCGCGCTCACCGCCTCCTGTGCCACCCGGCGCAGGGCGGCGAGCACGGGGTCCACCATCACCGTGCCCACGATGACCGTGCGCAGCGCGACCGCGGCGCTGCTCACGTGCTGCACCACGCCGAGGTCGACCTCCGCGACCCCCCGCATCGCCTCGGCGTAGTCGCGCAGCCGCTCGGGGGTGAGGCCGACTCCTGCGGCATCAGCCGCGCGGGTGGCCGCAGACAGCCAGCGCATGGCGGGCGAGTCGGTGGCCACCGGCCACCCGAGGTCCTCGACGAGCGCGAGCGCGTCGTCGCCGACCGGGTGCTCGCCGGCGGGTGTCGGCATCGCGCAGGCGGCGACGCCGTAGAGGTCGTGCCGGGATGGCGGCGGGGCGGCCAGCGCGTCGAGGATCGCCCGGACACCGGCGATGCCGACACCGCCCTGCTCGACCAGGGCCCGCACCAGCCGCACCCGCTCGACGTGCTCCGCGCCGTACTCCGCCCGCGTGCGGGAGGTGGGCCGGCCCGGCATCAGGATGCCCTCGCGCAGGTAGTACTTCAGGGTGGGCACCACGACGCCGGTCGCCTCGCTGAGCTCGGAGATGCGCACCGCGCCTCCTTTGCGCTTGACAACGGATAGTGCAGGTGTCCAATATGGCACGACCGCGTGTTGGACAGCAGCACTATCCAGGGAGGCGCCATGACGACCCGCATGACCCACGCCTACGACGGGCCGCTCGCGCTCTTCCTCATCGGAGTGCGCATCCACCAACCGTGGCGCCTGGGCGTCGTCGGTCAGGTCATCCGCGCGATGCCGCCGATGATCGCCGAGCTCGAGCGCAACAAGGCGGCGGCCGCCCGGGGGGAGGAGGAGTCGCTGGGCTACCTGGGCAGCCGCTCCACGGTCGACCTCACCGGCACCACGATGATCCAGTGGTGGCGCAGCACCGACGACATCTACGCCTACGCGGCCTCGACCGACCACCGGCACCGCGAGGCGTGGCTGGAGTTCCACCGCCGGGCCAAGGACGCACCGCGCGCGCTCACCATCTGGCACGAGACGTATGCCGTCGCGCCGGGCGGAGCCGAGAGCGTCTACGCCACCGACCGGCCCTTCGGGCTCGGCACGGTGGCCGGGGTGGTGCCGGTCGGGCGGCGCGGCGAGTCGGCGCGCGAGCGGATCGGTCACCGGCTGGCGTCCTGAGCCCCCCGCAGCAGCACCCTCGTGCCAGCAGCTGCGGCGCACCTTCGAGGTCGTTGCTGGCGGTCCGGGATCCGACCGCCGGAAGCTCGCACGTGCGCGGGCGGGATGCCGGGTCAGGCCGTGGCGCGCAGCCGCGAGGCCCAGGCGCAGACCCGGGCGTCGATCTCCTGGTCACCGGTCGCGGCGTGCACCAGCCAGGCGTCGGCGAGGTCCTCGGCGACCGGCCAGCGGTTCTCCCAGGTCACCAGGCGCTCGGCGAGCAGGTCGAACACGTCGTCGCACAGCGACGGCGCGAAGACGGTGACCGGCGTCGCCGCGCGGGTGAGGGCCGCCGCCCGCCGCGCCGCCATCGGGCCGCCGCCCACCACGATCGCGCGCCGACCGGGCCGGGGAAACCCGAGCAGGCGGGTGCGGTCACGGGCGATGCGCTGAGCGGGGCTGAGGGACATGGGCGACCTCCTCGCGCGGGCTGACCGGTCTGGCTGGTGGCCAACCTGCCGGGGCGGTGTTGCATCCAGGCGCACCCCGTGTGACATCCGTGTTGCATCGACCCCGACTTCTTGCGGTTCGTTCCGGGCCCGGGCCTCTTGGAAGGTGGAGGATCCGCAAGAAGTCGGGGGCGACGGGCGGTCGGCGAGTGGGGTGAGGGCTGAGAACCCCGGTCAGGCGTTGTTCTGGACGTCCTGCTGGGCCGCGTGGCGGGCGAGCACCTCGATCAGCTTGTTCGCGCCGGCGATCACGGTCGCGGCGTGCAGCCGCCCGGGCTGGCGGGAGAGCCGCTCGATCGGGCCGGAGATGGAGACGGCGGCGATGACCCGGCCCGAGGGGGAGCGCACCGGTGCCGAGACGGACGCGACGCCGGGCTCGCGCTCCCCGACGCTCTGCGCCCAGCCGCGCCGGCGCACCCCTGACAGCGCTGTCGCGGTGAAGGCGGCGCCCTGCAGGCCCCGGTGCAGGCGGTCCGGCTCCTCCCAGGCGAGCAGCACCTGGGCGGCGGAACCGGCGCGCATGGACAGCGTCGCCCCGACCGGGATGGAGTCGCGCAGGCCGACCGGGCGCTCGGCCGCCGAGACGCACACCCGGTGCTCTCCCTGACGGCGGAAGAGCTGGGCGCTCTCGTTCGTGTGGTCGCGCAGCGCGCCGAGCACCGGGCCGGCCGCCGCGAGCAGCCGGTCCTCACCGGCCGCGGCGGCGAGCTCGCCGAGGCGCGGGCCGAGGATGAAGCGGCCCTGTAGGTCGCGGGTCACCAGGCGGTGGTGCTCGAGCGCGACCGCAAGGCGGTGCGCCGTGGGACGGGCCAGGCCGGTGGCCGTCACCAGCTGGGCGAGGGTCGACGGGCCGGCCTCGAGCGCGCTGAGGACGATCGCCGCCTTGTCGAGAACGCCGACCCCGCTAGTGCTGTCCATGTCGTGATATTAACGTCTCATTGCCTGAGACGCACGTCCAGCGACAACTCCCCCGTGCGAATCTCGGGAGACAGCCCGCGCGCCGGTGTGCGTCGTGCTGTTGGCAGGTGTCGTGCGACCGCTCGTCCGGCGGTCATGTCATGGAGGTGGAGCGATGGCCGCAACCCTGGCCGAGAAGGTCTGGGAGTCCCACGTGGTGCGCCGCGGGGAGGGCGAGCCCGACCTGCTCTACATCGACCTGCACCTGCTGCACGAGGTCACCAGCCCGCAGGCCTTCGACGGGCTGCGGCTCTCCGGCCGCCGGGTGCGCCGCACCGACCTGACCCTGGCCACCGAGGACCACAACGTGCCCACCACGCCCGGGCCGATCACCGACCTCACCAGCCGCACCCAGGTCGAGACGCTGCGCCAGAACTGCACGGAGTTCGGCGTCACCCTCTACCCGATGGGCGACAAGGACCAGGGCATCGTGCACGTCGTCGGCCCGCAGCTGGGGCTCACCCAGCCCGGCATGACGATCGTCTGCGGCGACAGCCACACCTCGACCCACGGCGCGTTCGGTGCCCTGGCCTTCGGCATCGGCACCTCCGAGGTCGAGCACGTGCTCGCCACGCAGACCTTGCCGCTCAAGCCCTTCAGGACCATGGCGATCACCGTCGAGGGCGAGCTGGCCGACGGCGTCACCGCCAAGGACATCGTGCTCGCCGTCATCGCGAAGATCGGCACCGGTGGGGGACAGGGCTACGTGCTGGAGTACCGCGGCAACGCCATCCGCACGCTGTCGATGGAGGCCCGGATGACGGTGTGCAACATGTCGATCGAGGCGGGGGCCCGGGCGGGGATGATCGCACCCGACGAGACGACGTACGAGTACCTGCGCGGTCGCGACCACGCGCCGGCCGGCCCCGAGTGGGACGCCGCCGTCGAGGCCTGGAGCCACCTGCGCAGCGATGACGACGCCGAGTTCGACGAGGAGGTCGCCCTCGACGCCGCCACCCTCACGCCGTTCGTCACCTGGGGCACCAACCCCGGGCAGGGCGCTCCGCTCGGCACGGCCGTGCCCGACCCCGAGCTGATGCCCGACGAGAACGACAAGGCCAACGCGCGCCGCGCCCTGGAGTACATGGGGCTACGGGCCGGCACCCCCCTGCGCGACGTGCACGTCGACACAGTCTTCCTCGGGTCGTGCACCAACGGCCGCATCGAGGACCTGCGTGCTGCCGCCGAGGTGATCCAGGGCCGCCGGGTCGCCGAGGGCGTGCGGATGCTCGTGGTGCCCGGCTCCGCCCGTGTGCGACTGCAGGCCGAGAGCGAGGGGCTCGACCGGGTGTTCACCGCGGCCGGCGCCGAGTGGCGCCTGGCCGGCTGCTCGATGTGCCTGGGCATGAACCCCGACCAGCTGGCGCCGGGGGAACGAAGCGCGTCGACCTCCAACCGCAACTTCGAGGGCCGACAGGGCAAGGGCGGCCGCACCCACTTGGTCAGCCCGCTGGTCGCCGCCGCCACCGCGGTGCGCGGCACCCTGTCCAGCCCAGCCGATCTCGAGCCCGTCGGCGGGGGGAACAGCTGATGGACGCCTTCACGACACACACCGGCATCGGGGTGCCGTTGCGCCGCAGCAACGTCGACACCGACCAGATCATCCCGGCGGTCTACCTCAAGCGGGTCACCCGCACCGGTTTCGAGGACGGCCTGTTCGCGGCGTGGCGCAACGACGAGACGTTCGTGCTCAACGACCCGAGCTTCTCGGCCGGCTCGGTGCTCGTCGCCGGACCCGACTTCGGCACCGGTTCCTCCCGTGAGCACGCGGTGTGGGCGCTGATGAACTACGGCTTCCGGGTGGTCATCTCGTCGCGCTTCGCCGACATCTTCCGCGGCAACAGCGGCAAGCAGGGGCTGCTCACCGCCCAGTGCAGCCAGGACGACGTCGAGCTGCTCTGGAAGCTGCTCGAGAACCACCCGGGAACCTCGGTGACGGTCGACCTGGTGTCGCGCACCGTCAGCGCGGGCGACATCGTCGCGAGCTTCGAGGTCGACGACTACACCCGGTGGCGGCTGCTCGAAGGGCTCGACGACATCAGCCTCACCCTGCGCCACGAGGCCGACATCACGGCCTACGAGGCGGAGCGCCCGAGCTGGAAGCCGGCCGTCACCACCTGACCAGTCCCGTTGCGGCACAGCGTAGTTGGATGCCGTGGCGCGCCACCGGGCGCCAGCGTCCGTGTTACTGGTGTGACCTGTGTGACGAGAAGCGATGGTTCGAACGCCAGCGAACCCGTTGTCGCACAACGGATAACACGCCGCTTCGATGGTGGACTCTCCGCCCGGGCGGGCATAACGTCATCTCAGGCCGGGCATCCGCCGGCCCTGACATCGCCGTCGGGCGTTTCCCCGGCGCCGTCCCGACTTGGAGTGGTCCACGTGAACAAGGCAGATCTCGTCAGGGAGCTGGAGAAGCGACTGGGCAGCCGAAGGGCCGCCAACGACGCGCTGGAGGCAGTCCTCGACACCATCGTCCGCGAGGTCGTGCGCGGTGGGAAGGTGTCGATCACCGGGTTCGGAACGTTCGACCGCGTCGAGCGCGCGGCACGCACCGGGCGCAACCCGCACACCGGCACCTCGGTGCGCATCCCGAAGTCGAAGGCGCCGCGCTTCCGCGCCGGCACCTCGTTCAAGGCCTACGTCAAGAAGCCGAGCACCCTGTCCAAGAATGCGCCCGCCACCGGTCGGGCCGCAGCCGGTGCAGCGGCCGCAGCGGCGGCAGCCCCGGTGAAGGCTGCCGCCCGCACGGCCGCCGCCGCCACCGGCACGGCCAAGACCGCCGCCAAGAAGGTGGCGTCCACCACCACGGCGACGGCCCGCAAGGCCACCGGCACCAGCAAGTCGGCCGCGAAGAAGGCCCCGGCGAAGGCCGCCCCCGCGAAGTCCACGGCCAAGAAGGCTCCGGCCAAGGCCGCGCCCGCGAAGACGGCGGCCAAGAAGGCCCCCGCCAAGGCCGCCCCCGCGAAGACCGCGGCGAAGAAGGCTCCGGCCAAGAAGGCCCCGGCCAAGAAGGCGCCCGCGACCGCGACCGCCAAGAAGGCCCCGGCCAAGGCCACGGCGAAGAAGGCCCCGGCTACGAAGGCCGCGGCGAAGAAGGCCCCCGCGAAGACCGCGGCGAAGAAGGCTCCGGCCAAGAAGGCGCCCGCGACGACGACGGCCAAGAAGGCGCCCGCCAAGCGGGCCGCGGCCAAGAAGTAGCACGTATCGCTCGACGCCGCGCGGCGGTGACGGTCCAGCCGTCGCCGCGGCGCGGCGTCTGTGTTTGGCTGGAGCCATGACCTCCACCCTCGTCGTCGACGGCGGCGCACCGCTCGTCGGGGACATCGAGGTCAGGGGCGCCAAGAACCTGGTCTCCAAGGCCATGGTGGCCGTCATGCTCGCCGAGGAGCCGTGCCGGCTGCGCGGGGTCCCCGAGATCAGCGACGTGCAGGTGGTCAGCGGGCTGCTCGAGCTGCACGGCGTGCTGATCGACTCCACCGACCGCGACGGCGAGCTGGTGATGGACCCCACCAACGTCGAGCAGGCGCACCTCGCCGACATCGACGCCCACGCCGGCGCCTCGCGGGTTCCGGTGCTGCTCTGCGGGCCGCTGCTGCACCGGCTCGGCGAGGCCTTCATCCCCGACCTCGGCGGCTGCCGCATCGGGGAGCGGCCGATCAACTACCACCTCGACGTGCTGCGCGAGTTCGGCGCGGTCGTCGAGAAGCGCAAGGACGGCCTGCGGCTCACGGCACCGCACGGGCTGCACGGTGCCGACGTGCACCTGCCCTACCCCAGCGTGGGTGCCACCGAGCAGGTGCTGCTCACGGCGGTGCGTGCCCGCGGCATCACCACGCTGCGCAACGCGGCCATCGAGCCCGAGATCATGGACCTCATCGCGATCCTGCAGAAGATGGGCGCGATCATCTCGGTGCAGACCGACCGGGTCATCACCGTCGAGGGCGTCGCCCGGCTCGGGGGGTTCGACCACCTGGCCATCCCCGACCGGATCGAGGCGGGGTCCTGGGCCTGCGCCGCGCTCGCCACGAACGGCGACATCTACGTGCGCGGGGCCCAGCAGCTGCCGATGATGCCGTTCCTCAACGTGTTCCGCCGCATCGGCGGGGCCTTCGACGTCGACGACGAGGGGATAAGGTTCTGGCGCCCGGCGGGCACGCTGCGCGCGATCGCCCTCGAGACCGACGTGCACCCCGGCTTCATGACCGACTGGCAGCAACCGCTGGTCGTCGCGCTCACCCAGACCACCGGGCTGTCGATCGTGCACGAGACCGTGTACGAGAACCGGCTAGGCTTCACCGACGCGCTGCTCGACTCGGGCGCCCGGATCCAGACCTACCGCGAGTGCCTGGGCGGGTCGCCGTGCCGGTTCGGCCGCGCCAACTTCCAGCACTCGGCGGTGATCTCCGGCCCGAGCCCGCTGCGGGCCGCCGAGATCACCGTGCCCGACCTGCGCGGAGGGTTCAGCTACCTCATCGCCGCGCTCGCGGCGCAGGGACGCTCGACGGTGCACGGCATCGACATCATCTACCGCGGCTACGAGCGGTTCTCGGAGAAGCTCGACGCCCTCGGCGCCGCCTACAAGCTCAGCTGACCACCGGCCACCTCGTGCCCCTCGGGAGCCGGGTCAGCGGATGTCCTCGCCGGGGCCGATGCCGACGACCCACACCCGGGTGGCCGCCCGGCCGTCGGCGTCGAGCTCGATGCTGACCCGCTGGCCGACCCGCAGGTGCAGCAGCCCGCCGGCGACCGCGGCGCGGGCCGGCAGGGCCACCTCGACGCCGTCGTCGAGCAGGGCCGAGCCGGAGCCGTCGGGCTCGATGCGGTGGATGGAAGCCTGCACGCCCGGAAGGCTAGCGTGCGCGAGGGCGGCGCGGCTGCTCGGACCGAGGCCGAGAGCAACGGCGGCGGCCAGCGAGGCGGCGTCGTCGACGTCGACGCGCAGCCCGGGCAGCTCGAGGTCGAGCCGCGCGAAGCCCAGCCGCTCGTGCGCGGCCGCGCTGCCGGGGCCGAACGCGGTGCGCACCGCACCGCTCGCCGGCAGCGTCAGCAGCGCGGTCCCCCCGGCGTCGGCGTCGGGCACGACGGATGCCGGGTGCGCACCGGCCGCCGCCAGCGCGGCCCGCACCTCGTGCGGTCGCAGCGCGGGGTGGTCGCCGAGCACGACGGCCACCGAGCCGGCGCCGAGCCCGCGCGCGGCGCCCACCCCGGAGGCGACGGCCGCGTCCAGCCCGGACCCGGGGTCGGCGACCACCCGGTGGCCGCCGGCCGCCACCCATCGGGCCACCTCGGGGTCCGCGGTGACGACGAGCACCGGCGCTCCCGGCATCCCGGCCGCGATCGCGGCGACGGTGTCCCGGGCGAACGCGTCGGCCAGCTCGGCACGAGCGCCCCGGGGCAGGTGGAGCCGGCTCTTGGCCAGCGGCCCGCCCTTGACCGGGACCACGACCGCCCAGTCCGACCCGGGTGCGTGCATCCCCCGATCCTGCCAACACGACGTGCCATGCTCGACATCGCCCGGTGGGCGGACCACAATGCGCTTGACCCGACCCCACGGAAGGCAGCGCGTGACGACCCCCTCGGACCACTCCAGGCCCTTCGCCTACCGTCTCGCGATCCGCATCGCCCGGCCCCTGTACATGCTGTTCACGAAGCGGGAGTGGTCGGGCGCGCAGAACCTGCCGACGCGTGGTGGCTACGTCGTGTGCCCGAACCACTACTCCTACGTCGAGCCGCTGGCCTTCGGGCACTTCCTCGTCGACCACGGGCACTCGCCGCGGTATCTCGGCAAGGCCGAGGTGTTCCGGGCGCCGGTCGTCGGGGCCATCGTGCGGCACGCCGACCAGATCCCGGTCTACCGCGAGACGGGCCGTGCGGCCGACGCCTACCGGGCCGCGGCCGCCGCCGTGCGGGCCGGCAAGGCCGTGGCGATCTATCCCGAGGGCACCCTGACCCGCGACCCCGACCTGTGGCCGATGCGCGGTAAGACCGGGGCGGCCCGGGTCGCGCTCGAGACCCGGTGCCCGGTGATCCCGGTGGCCACGTGGGGGGCCCAGCGGATGCTCGCCCCCTACTCGAAACGGCTGCACCTGCTTCCCCGCGCCACCATCCAGGTGCGCGCCGGGCGGCCGGTGCCGCTCGACGACCTGTACGGCCGTGAGCTCACCTCCGAGGTGCTGCGCGAGGCCACCGCGAGGATCATGGCCGCCATCACCGCCGAGCTCGAGGTGCTGCGCGGCGAGAAGGCCCCCGTGGTGCGCTTCGACCCCCGCTCGCACGGCATCACGCCCATCGGCAAGCCCCGCCCCCTGGAGGAGGCCTCATGACGAGCGCAGCGGTCTACGGCACCGGAAGCTGGGGCACGGCGTTCGCCTGCGTGCTCGCGGATGCCGGCACGGACGTCACGATGTGGGGCCGCCGCCAGGAGGTCGTCGACCAGGTCAACGACGGGGTCAACCGCGACTACCTGCCCGAGCTGCGCCTGCCCTCGACCATCCGGGCCACGACCGACCCGGCGGAGGCGGCCGACGGCGCCGACATCGTGGTGCTCGCCGTGCCCTCGCAGACCCTGCGCGCCAACCTCACCGCCTGGGGCTCGGCGCTGCCGGCCTCGGCCGCGGTGGTGTCGCTGATGAAGGGTGTCGAGCTCGGCACCACCAGGCGGATGAGCGAGGTGATCGCCGAGGCCGGTGGGGTCGAGGCCGAGCGCATCGTCATCGTGTCGGGGCCGAACCTCGCCCGTGAGATCGCGGTGAAGCAGCCGGCGGCCTCGGTCGTCGCGTCGGCCAGCGCGGCGATGGCCGAGCTCGTGGCCGGTGCGTGCGCCGCGCCCTACTTCCGCCCGTACACGGCATCCGACGTCGTGGGCACCGAGATCTGCGGCGCCGTGAAGAACGTCATCGCCCTGGCCGTCGGCATGGCCGAGGGGCTGGGCATGGGCGACAACTCCAAGGCCTCGATCATCACCCGCGGGCTGGCCGAGACGATGCGGCTCGGCACCGCGCTGGGCGGCGACGCGGTCACCTTCGCCGGGCTCGCGGGGGTCGGCGACCTCATCGCCACGTGCATGTCGCCACTGTCGCGCAACCACTCCTTCGGGGTGCGCCTGGGCCAGGGGATGGCCGTCTCCGAGGTCATCGAGGTCACCCGGCAGACCGCCGAGGGCGTGAAGTCGTGCACGTCGATCCTCGACCTGGCGCGCAACAACGGGGTCGACGTGCCGATCATCGAGCAGGTCGACGCGATGATCCAGCACGGCCGCACGGCCCCCGAGGTGGTCGCGGCCCTGCTCTCGCGCCCGCGCAAGGCCGAGACCGCCTAGCGCTCAGGCCCCGTCGACGGCCTCGGCGAGGGCCTGGGCGAGGTCGTGCCAGAGGTCGTCGACGTCCTCGATGCCGACCGACAACCGGACCAGGTTCTCCGGTACCCGCGCCGGCTCGCTCGGGATGCGGCGGCGCCGCTCGAGCTGGCTCTCGACGCCCCCCAGACTGGTGGAGTGCACCCACACCCGGGTCGCCGCGCAGACCCGCTCGGCAGCCGGCGCTCCGCCCGCGACCTCGATCGAGACGATGCCGCCGAAGCCCGGATGCCGGACCCGCTCGACCGCAGGATGCGTGCGCAGGCGCTCGGCGAGGTCGGCGGCGTTGGCCGAGGACCGCTCGACGCGCAGCGCCAGCGTGCGCAGCCCGCGCAGCGCGAGCCACACCTCCATCGGCCCCGCGATCGCGCCGTGCAGCGTGCGGTGCCGCAGCATCCGCTCGTGGTACGTGCGACCGGCATCCGTGGCCGGGGTGACGACGGCGCCGAGCACGACGTCGCTGTGACCGCAGAGGTACTTGGTGACGGAGTGCACGACGACGTCGGCACCCAGCTCGAGCGGTCGCTGCAGCAGCGGCGTGGCGAAGGTGTTGTCGACGACGGCCAGCACGCCGCGCTCGCGGGCGGCCGCGAGCAGGCCGGGCAGGTCGGCGACCTCGAGCAGCGGGTTGGTGGGCGACTCGAGCCAGAGCAGGTCGGCGCCGTCGAGCGCGGCGAGCACCGCGCCGGTGTCGGCGACGTCGACCCGGCGCACCCGGGCGGACCCCTCGGCCTCGCGGAGGTCGAGGGTGACCACGACGCCGTTGTAGGCGGCATCCGGCGCGACCACCAGCCCACCGTGGGGGAGCAGCGACAGCGCCGCGGCGACGGCGCCCATGCCGGAGGACAGCACCAGGGCGTCGCCGCCCTCGAGGTCACCCAGCGCGGTCTCGAACGCCGACCAGGTCGGGTTGCCCGAGCGCGCGTAGACCACCTCGCCGTCGGCGTGATAGGTCGAGGTGAGCACCAGCGGGGCGCCCACCTGGCCGCCGGGCACGACCTCCTCGCGGCCGAGCCCCACGACGCGGGTGGCGGGGGAGAGCCGGTCGGCGTGCGGGTCATGGGGTGTCTGCGTCACGCGCCTCAGGGTATGCCGGGAGCCTCGGCGCGGGCCGTCGGGTCCGGCCGTGCCCCGGTCCCGAAGGGTCGTGCGGCGAGCGGCTAGGCTCGCGGGCGATGAGCACCGACGAGCCCCGCCCCGCCCCGACGCCCGAGAGCGACGGCTCCCGAATCCGGGTGGCCCTGGTGTTCGGGGGCCGCTCGTCCGAGCACGCGGTGTCCTGCGCCACGGCCGCCAGCGTGCTCGAGGCGCTCGACCGCGACCGCTACGACGTCGTGCCGGTCGGCATCGCCAAGGACGGGCACTGGGTGCTGGTTCCCGACGACCCGCAGGCGCTGCGCCTCGCCCCCGGACACGTGCCCGAGGTCGACACCGCCGCGGCCAGCGTCATCGTGCCCACCAGCGCCACCGACCGCACGCTCGTGGTGCACGAGGCGGGCTCGCCGCCGCGCACCCTCGGCGAGGTCGACGTCGTCTTCCCGCTGCTGCACGGGCCGTTCGGGGAGGACGGCACCATCCAGGGCCTGCTCGACCTCGCCGACGTGCGGTACGTCGGCTCGGGGGTCACGGCATCCGCGGTGATGATGGACAAGCACGTGATGAAGGTGCTGCTCGCCTCGGCCGGGCTGCCGGTCGGGCCGTACACCGTGATCACCGACAAGCAGTGGCGCCGCGACCGGGCCGCTGCGATGGATGCCGTGCACGCGTTGTCCTGGCCGGTGTTCGTCAAGCCCGCCCGGGCCGGGTCGAGCATGGGCATCACCAAGGTCTGCGAGCCGGAGGCGCTGGAGGCGGCCATCGAGGCGGCCCGGGAGCACGACCCCAAGGTCATCGTCGAGGCGGCGGTGTTCGGGCGCGAGATCGAGTGCGGGGTGCTGGAGGGGCGCGGCACCGACCCCTCCCGCACGAGCGAGCTCGGCGAGTGCATCGTCGTGCAGAACCACGAGTTCTACGACTACGAGGCCAAGTACCTCGCCGCCGGCGACGTGCGGCTCGAGACCCCGGCCGACGTGCCGGCGACCGTGGCGGGGCGGATCCGGCAGATGGCGGCGGCGGCGTTCGACGCGGCCGGGTGCGAGGGGCTGGCGCGGGTCGACTTCTTCCTCACCGAGGCCGGCGGCGTGCTGGTCAACGAGGTCAACACGATGCCGGGGTTCACCCCGCACTCGATGTACCCGCGGATGTGGGCGGCCACCGGGATGAGCTACCCCGACCTCATCGACGAGCTCATCGCCCTGGCGCTCGAGCGCCGCACCGGCCTGCGCTGAACCGTCCGTCGCGTCAGCCCGCGACCCGGCGCCGGGACGCGGTGGCGGGGACGATGCGGGCTTGAACACCGCAGACCACTGCTCGCAACGAGGGGCTCCCGGCCCGAGCCATGGCTCGGGATCGTCGGGATTCGGCAGCAGAGCACCCGGCCCGGTATCGCGTCCAGATCCATCAGCTCCCACGCGAGCGGCCGGCCGCTGGACCGCCCACCGCCCGCCACCACTGAGTGTCCGATCACCGAGAGTCGTGTCACCTGCTCCTCGTCGCGCTCTTGATAGCCAGGGCTGGGCCTGTCCACACTTGCCTCATCGGTCGGGTACCCGACACGGTGGGGAGTGGTGGAGCATGAGCGGATCAGGCGACGCCGCCCCCGTCTCCGGGCCTGCGGAAAACGGGCTGTCGTCCGCCACCGGCCCGGATCGTGCGCAACTCGCACCGCACCGTCGCCGGATGCTCGCCTTCGCCGTTGACCGCCCTGATCGCGGCACTCGTGCCGCTGGTCCTGGTGGTCGTCGGTTGGCTGGTTGTTCCCGAGGTGGCTGTCCCCTGGTGGCTCGTGGGTTTGGTACTCGTCATGGCCGGGCTCGCGGTGATCGGTGGGCTCTCGGTGTGGCTGACCGGAGGACTGACGATGGGCAAGGCGCTGACGGGTCTCACCGAGCGCCGGATCGACGCCACCCCACCTGCCGCCGACCTCATGGGTCTGGCCTGGTCCCTGTCGCGTCACTCCGCCGGATACGTGCTCGTCGACGTGCTCGGCCTGGGATTCCTGGTGTCCTTCCTGACCCCCAGGCGCCGCTGTCTGCACGACGTGGTCTTCAACAGCGAGGTCGTCTACCTTCCGCCCGGGGCAGGCGCCATGACGTCGGCCCAGGATCGGGGGGAGGCGTTCTCCAGGCTGCTGCGGGAGAGCCTCGACGCGGCTGAGCAGCGCTACGGGTGGATGACGTTCCTGCTCCGTTGGTGGGTCCGGGTCATGATCGCCATCAGTGGTCTGGTGTTCTTCGTGTTCAAGTCCTCGGCCCTCGGGGCGGGCGCCCAGGTGATGACCCCGGCTGTGGCAACCACGGCCGCGCCGTCCACCGTGGGTCCCGTCGCCATGGGCGCGATCATCGTCCCGGCCAGCGCAGTGACCATCTCGTTCGTGGCCATCGCGGCCCCGGACGACCAGCGTGCCTACACCGGGCTCGAGGTCGTCTCCACGGTCGCCGTCGAACAGCCGGGTCCGGGCGCCTGGGACCCGTTGACCCACAGCGTGGTCGTGGCCAGCGGTGACGACCAGGTGGTCGTCATCGACCGCGACACGGGTGCCATCGCGCACACGGTCGCTGTCCCGAAGTCCCCGAGCGACGTCGTGGCGGACCCTGGAACGGGCACGATCTGGGTGTCCAGCTGGCTGGGTGACGCCGTGTCGGTGATCGACCCCGGCAGCGCGGAGATCGTCAAGACCGTCGCCGTCGAGTCCCCGGTCGACCTGGCCCACGACCCCGCGGACCGCGTCGTCTACGTTGCCGGCCGGTGGGGCACCGTCACGGCCATCGACGTGACCACCGGGGCCGTCGCCGACACCATCGAGCTGCCACTGCGCCCCGGGACGTTGGAGTACAGCCTCGGGCGCATGGCCCTGGACCCCGTGGGCGAGCGGCTCTACGTCGGTGTTCACAAGACCCACGGCGGCACGGACTACGTGTCCGTCATCGACACGGTCACGGGTGAGGAGATCGCCCAGATCGACGCGGAGCGGGGCGCGGACCTCGGCGGTGGGCTGGGGCTCGACCCGGTCTCCCGTGCCCTCTACCTCGGCCCGGGGGGCTACGAGCCGGTCCTGAGCGTGATCGACGTCGACACCAGCGAGGTCGTCGACGCGTTGGCCGTTGCAGCCGACCCCGACTCGCACGGCGACTGGTTCGCGTCCGACGCCCCGTCAGGGACGGTGAGTGTCGTCAGCAGGGTCGAGAAACGGCTCACGGTCATCGACGCGACGACGCGCCGTCCGATCGACAGCATCACGTTCGAGCAGCGGCCCACCGGTGTCCTCGTCGACACCGACACCGGGGACACCGTCGTCGCTGCGTTCTACGACGACGTGGTGTACGTCCTCGAACCGCGTTGACCCGCAACTCGGGCCCGACGCTGACCCGGCGGCACCTGCCTCGACGTGGATCACGTTCGGGCTCATCGCCCGCTGTGCGCTGAGGTAGGTCATCTGCAGGCCAGGCCGTTGCGCGGCAGGGCCTTGGCGACCGGGGCGAACACCGGCAGCAGCAGCGGCTCCGGGGCGTAGGCCGTCGGCACCAGCACCTCGACCGCGGGGTCGGTGCCGAACGAGGTGAACCGCGTGCCGTCGCTGAGCGCCTGGGGGACCCAGCCGACGCCGTCGACCTCGAGGCACTCGGTGTCGGTGGGCGCGAGCGCCGCGACCCCGCAGCGGGCGATGACGGGCGGGTCGCCCCAGGCGGCCACCCCGGTGGATTCGGGGTCGGTGTCGCGGCGCGGCATCCCCGACACCGTGGAGGGCCACACGAGGGTGGCCGACAGGCAGGCCGGCTCGGTGCCGGCCGACGGCACGGTGACCTCGACGGCGTTCGAGGAGCAGGCGGACAGCACGACGGCGGCCGCGCCGAGCGCAGCCGCCGTCGAGAAGGTGCTCCGCCGGGTCAGACGTGCACCACCGTGCAGGTGAGGGTGCGGGTGATGCCCTCGACGTCCTGGATCTTGGCGATGACGAGCTTGCCGAGCTCGTCGACGGTCTGGGCCTCGACGCGGGCGATGACGTCGTAGGGGCCGGTGACGTCCTCAGCCATCGCGACCCCCTCGAGGCCCGCGATGGACGAGGCCACCGACGCGGCGCGGCCGACGTCGGTCTGGATCAGGATGTAGGCCTGTACCACTGCAGTGCCACCTCTTCGTAAGTCGTCGGGGCGTGGGGCCCCTGCGGTCGGGAGCATGCCGGTCGAGACCGGCGCGCGGGTCAGACGCTACCGTGCCGGGAGGTTCCACGTCTTGGAAGGGTTGGTCCAGTGCGGCTGCGCGACGTCAGCGAGAGCGAGCTGCTCGCCTCGATCTTCCCGGTGTACGCCGGTGCGCGACCGCCCGCGTGGGGGTCGGTGCCGGTCGGGCCCGGCGACGACGCGGCCGTCGTGGGCGCGCCGGGTGGGACGGTGGTGGCCACGACCGACTCGATGGTGGGCGGCCGCGACTGGCGCGACGAGTGGTCGAGTGCCCACGACGTCGGGGTGAAGGTGGCCGCCCAGAACCTCGCCGACGTCGCCGCCATGGGCGCGGTGCCGACGGCCCTGCTCGTGTCGCTCGTCGCCGACCCAGCCCTGGCGGTGCAGTGGGCGGTCGACCTCGCGCGCGGCATCGCAGCACTCGCCGAGCAGGCGGGGGCGCCGGTCGTGGGCGGCGACCTGTCGTCCGCGCCGCCCGGGGTGGTCGTCGTCTCGGTGACAGCCCTGGGCGACCTGCGCGGGCTCGCGCCGGTGCTGCGCTCGGGTGCGCGACCCGGTGACGTCGTCGCAGTCTGCGGCTCGCTCGGCTGGTCCGGGGGAGGCTTGGCCCTGTACGAGCGTGGCGAGGGCGACCCTGACCCGGTACCGTCCGCGGATGCCGGGGGACGTGCCTCGGGGGAGCGTGCCCGCGCGGTGCGGGCCCTGATGCGGCACCACCGTGCGCCGGTGCCCCCGTGGCGGGCCGGCCCTCGGGCCGCGGCGGCCGGTGCGCACGCCCTCATCGACGTCTCGGACGGGCTGGTCACCGACCTGAGCCGGGTGGCCGAGGCCAGCGGCGTGCGGGTCGACCTCGACGGTGCGGCGCTGCGCGAGCACTACGCGGCGGGGCCGCTGACCCTCGCGCTGGGCGAGGACGAGGCGCTGCACCAGGTGCTCGCCGGGGGTGAGGAGCACTCGCTGGTGGGGGTGTTCGCCGACGGGGCGCCGCTGCCGTCCCCGACCGGCACCCCGGGCGACCCGGGGGTCGACGACCGGGGCGACGGCATCCCCGAGCCGTGGCGCGTGGTCGGGCGCGTACGAGCGGACGGAGGCGACGGCATCCGGGTCACCGTCGACGGCACCGTTCCCGATGCCCACGGCTGGGACCACTTCGCCGGGTGACCGGCCTCCCGGGGTTCCCCGACTTTCCATGCGAGAAGCCGCGCCGAGCGGGCGTTCGGCGGCGTGTTGCCCGGCGCCTGGCATGCAAAGTCGGGGAGGGGCCCGGGGGACAGCGAAGCGGGCGGCTCCCCGGATGGGGAGCCGCCCGCTTCGCAGTGCGTCAGGGGGTCAGCGCTTGACCTTGCCGGCCTTGAGGCAGGAGGTGCAGACGTTGAGCCGCTTCGGGGTGACACCGGCGTCGCCGACGAGCGCCTTGACGCGCTGGATGTTGGGGTTCCAGCGACGCTTGGTGCGGCGGTGCGAGTGCGAGATGCTGTGCCCGAATCCGGGTCCCTTGCCGCAGACGTCGCAGTTGGCAGCCACGGGGAATCTCCTGAAGTGTGGAAAGAGTGGGTCTTCGGCGGCCCGCAACAGCAGGCGCGCAACCGGACAAGCGTAGCCGAGGCGCGCCCGGGGCACCAAAACGGTCCCGGGCCGCGACGGTGGGGGTCGTTAGGGTGAGGCCGTGCCCGCCGTGTTCACCGCCGCCGACGCCCGCCACTGGGCGCTGCTGGCGCGCGCGGCCCTCGCGGCCCGCCGCACCGAGATCGACGCGCTGAACGTGTTCCCCGTGCCCGACGGCGACACCGGCACCAACCTCTACCTCACCTTCGACGCCGCCATCGACGAGGTCGTCGCCTCGCACGAGCACGCCGGCATCCTCGGTGAGGCGACCCTGGTGCAGGAGTGCCGCACGCTCAAGCGGGCCATCCTGCTCTCGGCCCGGGGCAACTCCGGGGTCATCGTCAGCCAGCTGGTCGGTGGCCTGTGCGACGCCGTCATCGAGCGGGGGGCCGAGGCCGTCGACGCGCTGCTGCTCGCCGACGCGTTCGCCGCCGGGGCCGCCGCGGCCCGGGCCTGCGTCGCGCACCCGCAGGAGGGCACCATCCTCACCGTCGCCGATGCCGGTGCCGCCGCAGCGGTCGACGCCGCCGAGGGCGGTGGCTCGCTCGCCGACGTGTGCGAGGCGGCCGTCGACGCCGCCCAGCAGGCCCTCGCCCGCACGCCCGACCAGCTCGAGGCGCTCGCCCGGGCCGGGGTGGTCGACGCCGGTGGCGCCGGCTGTGTGCTGCTGCTCGAGTCCTTCCACCGGGTGGTCACCGGCCGGTGGTCCGCCACCGACGACGGGCTGCTGTCCGCAGGGCCGCCCCTGCACCGCCGCCACGAGTGGCGCCACGCCGATGCCGTGCCCACCAGCCCGCAGGCCAGCTCGGTCGCGCTGCCGGGGCACGACCCGCTCGACTTGGCGAACGAGGCGCACGCCGGCGGGCCCGCCTACGAGGTGATGTACCTGCTGACCGCCACCACGGTGGAGGCGGTCGGCGCGCTGCGGTCCACCCTCGACGCGCTCGGTGACTCGCTGCTCGTCGTGGGCGGCCCCGACCTGTGGAACGTGCACGTGCACGTCGACGACCCCGGCGCCGCCGTCGAGGCGGGCGTCGCCGCCGGGCGGCCGGAGCGCATCCGGATCACCCACTTCGCCAGCCAGGTCGACACCCGCGACCACCCGGCACCGCTGGCCGTCGTGGCGTGCGCCGCCGGGCCGGGGATCGGGTCGCTCCTGCGCGAGGCCGGCGCCGTCGTGGTGGCGTCCGGCCCGGGCCGGCGCGCCTCGGCCGGGCAGCTGCTGCGGGCGGTCGAGTCGACCGGGTCCGGCGCGGTGGTGCTGCTGCCGGGCGACCGCGACACCTTCATGGCCGCCGGGATCGCCGCCCAGGCGGCGGCCGGCTCGGGCATCGACGTGCACGTGGTGCCCGCCCGCACCACCGTGCAGGCGCTGGCGGCGCTCGCCGTGCTCGACCCCGGGCGGTCGGTGCACAGCAACGTGGTCGCCATGTCCGGTGCCGCGGTGGCCACCCGGCACGGCGCGGTGTCGGTGGCGACCAAGGAGGCGCTGACCTGGGCCGGGGTGTGCCACCCGGGTGACGTGCTCGGCATCGTCGACGGCGACGTGGCCTTCCTGGGCACCGACGTCGCGGTTGCGGCACGCGACGTGCTCGACCGGCTGCTGTCCGCCGGCGGCGAGCTGGTGACCCTGGTGCTGGGTGCCGATGCCGAGCCCGGTCTGGGCGCGGGGGTGGCGGCCGCCCTCGAGCGCGACCGTCCCGAGCTCGAGGTGGTCGTCATCGACGGCGGCCAGCCGGTCTACCCCCTGCTGGTCGGGGTGGAGTGAGTGGGGTGACCTGACGTGGCCACCGAGTCGAGCAGGCTCGACCGCATCATCGCCACCGCCGCCAAGCAGTTCGAGCGGGCCCGCGGCATCACCACCGTCGGTGAGCTGCTGGCGTTCTGGCCGCGGCGCTACCGCACCCGCGACGCCGACCTCGGCACGGCGCAGGTCGGCAGGTTCCTCGTCGGTGTCGCCGAGGTCAAGAGCGCCACGACCCGGCCGATGGCCAAGCGCAAGGGCACCATGCTCAACGTCGTCATCACCGACGGGCGCCACGAGGTCGACCTCACCTTCTTCAAGGCCTACGGCCACCAGAAGGCGCTGGTCCCCGGGGCGCGCGGCATCTTCGCGGGCACCGTGGGCACGTACAACCACCGCCTGCAGCTGACCCACCCCGGCTACACGATGCTCGACGACTTCGACGCCGGAGACCGCAAGGCCCTGATCCCCATCTACCGCCAGGTGGGCAAGCTGCACACCTGGACCGTCACCGAGAGCGTGCGCCGGGTGCTCGACGTGCTCGACGACGTGCCCGACCCGCTGCCGACCGACGTGCGGGCCCGCCGCAGGCTGGTGTCGCGCACCGAGGCCCTGCGCGGCATCCACACCCCCGACTCGATGGCCGAGGTCGAGACCGCCAGGCGCCGGCTGCGCTACGAGGAGGCGTTCGTCCTCCAGGTGACCCTCGCGCAGCGGCGGCGCGCGGCATCCGGGCAGTCGACGACGCCGCGCCCGGCCCGGGCGGGAGGCCTGCTCGAGGCCTTCGACGCCCGGTTGCCGTTCACCCTCACCGCGGGGCAGGCGCAGATCGGCGAGACCATCGCGGCCGAGATGGCCCGCGACGTGCCGATGCACCGCCTGTTGCAGGGCGAGGTCGGGTCGGGCAAGACGGTCGTCGCACTGCGGGCCATGCTGGCGGCGGTCGACTCCGGCGGGCAGGCCGCGCTGCTGGCTCCCACCGAGGTGCTCGCCGCCCAGCATCACCGCACCATCACCGCGATGCTCGGCGACCTCGCCGAGGGCGGCCTGCTGGGCGGCGCCGAGGGCGGCACCCGGGTGGCACTGCTCACCGGCAGCCAGTCCACGGTGCAGCGCCGCCGGGCCCTGCTCGACACCGCCAGCGGCGAGGCCGGCATCGTCGTGGGCACGCACGCCCTGCTCCAGGCCGACGTCGACTTCGTCGACCTCGGCCTGGTGGTCGTCGACGAGCAGCACCGTTTCGGCGTCGAGCAGCGCGATGTGCTGCGCGGCAAGGGTGCGGTGCCGCCGCACGTGCTGGTGATGACCGCTACGCCGATCCCGCGCACCGTCGCGATGACCGTGTTCGGCGACCTCGAGACGTCGACCCTGCGCGAGCTGCCGGCCGGGCGCGCGCCGATCACGACGCACGTCGTGCCCGAGGAGAAGCCGAACTGGATGGCGCGCACGTGGGCCCGGGTCGCCGAGGAGGTGCGCGCCGGCCGGCAGGTCTACGTCGTGTGCCCCCGCATCGGCGACGACGACGTGCCCGACGAGGGCACCGACCTGCGGGCCGAGGCGGCGCCCGACGACGGCGACGACGGCGACGACGGCGCGACGACCGCAGCGCCCCCCCGCCCGCTGAAGAGCGTGTACGCCGTGCACGCCGACCTCGCGCAGCAGCCCGCGCTGGCCGGGCTGTCGCTCGAGGTGCTGCACGGCCGGCTGCCCGCCGACGACAAGGATGCCGTGATGGCGCGCTTCCAGCGCGGGGAGCTCGACGTGCTGGTGTCGACCACCGTGGTCGAGGTGGGCGTCGACGTGCCCAACGCCAGCGTCATGGTCGTCATGGACGCCGACCGGTTCGGGGTCTCCCAGCTGCACCAGCTGCGCGGGCGGATCGGCCGTGGTGGCCACCCCGGGCTCTGCCTGCTCGTCACCGGCACCGAGGCCGAGGCCGCGATGACCCGGCTCAACGCCGTGGCCGCCACCACCGACGGGTTCGAGCTGGCCCGGCTCGACCTCTCGCAGCGTCGTGAGGGCGACATCCTCGGCGCCGCCCAGCACGGCCGGCGCACCCAGCTGGAGTTCCTGCACATCCTCGACGACGAGGAGGTCATCGAGCAGGCCCGCGACGACGCCTTCGCGCTCGTGGCCGACGACCCCGAGCTCGCCGGGCACCCCGACCTCGCGGCGGCGGTGCGCGCCCGGGTCGACGCCGAGCAGGCCGCCTACCTGGAGCGCGGCTGATGACCCGGGTCATCGCGGGCACGGCGGGCGGCCGCACCCTGCGCACCCCGCCCGGGTCGGGCACCCGGCCCACGAGCGACCGGGTCCGCGAGGCAGTGTTCTCGGCCCTCGACGCCCGCGATGCCGTGCGCGGCGCGCGGGTGCTCGACCTGTACGCCGGGTCCGGCGCGCTCGGCCTGGAGGCTGCCTCGCGCGGGGCGTCCCGCGTGGTGCTGGTGGAGTCCGACCGTCGCGCGGCCGACGTCATCGCGGGTAACGCGCGCGACCTCAGGCTGCCCGGCACCCGCGTGGTGCGCAGCACGGTGGCGGCACACCTGTTCCCCGACCCCGCCCCCGACGAGCCGAGCGACCTGGTCTTCGTCGACCCGCCCTACGACCTCGACGACACCGCGCTGGAGCAGGTGCTCGACCGCCTGCGCGCGGGGTGGCTCGCCCCCCAGGGGCTGCTCGTCGTCGAGCGCTCGACGCGCAGCCCCGAGCCCGCGTGGCCCGACGGCATCGTGCTGGCCACCAAGCCGAAGAAGTACGGCGAGACCACGATCTGGTACGCCACCCGCGACTGACGCGGCGACATTCGAGGTGACTCGCTGGCGTTTGGCCAGAACATCACCTCGAACCGGGCTGAGCCGCAACCACCGGCAGGCGCCGGTTCTCGGTGAGGATGGCCCGATGAGCGACCCCCAGACCCCCACCGACATCGACATCCCCCGGCCGGCGAGCGGCGACGTGCTGGAGCGGATCCTGCAGGACCACCGCCTGTTCGAGGACCTCCTGCGCCTGGCCCGCCGCACCGACACCGACCGGGCGGCCGCCCGCCACGCCCTCGCCGAGGTGCTCATCGCGCACGCGAGGTCCGAGGAGGAGACGGTCTACCCGACGCTGCGCACGGACCGCGCGATCACGGCCCACGAGGAGGAGCACGGCGAGGAGGAGCACGCCGAGATCATCGAGGCGCTGCTCGCGTTCGTGAAGCTCGAGCGCACCGACACCGAGGAGTACGACGAGGCGCTCGAAGAGCTCGCCACGGTGGTGAACCACCACTCCAACGAGGAGGAGCAGACCATCATCAACCCGGCCCGCGAGGACGTCTCGCTCGGGGAGCGCGAGGAGCTCGGCGTCGCCTGGCTGACCCGACGCAACCAGCTGCTCGAGCAGGGCTGTGCCGCACCGGAGCAGGTCGCCGCGTTGCTCGACGAGGCCGTCGACGAGGGGACGCTGGCCCCGGAGGACGCCCGCGAGAGGGCCGACGCGATCAAGGCCGAGGCGAAGGCGAGGGCCAAGGAGGTCGAGGAGGCCGCCAAGCACGACTGATCCGGCCTCCCTGGCCGCCTCGGTACCGTGGTGCCCGTGACCCCTCGCCCCCGCCGTGCCGTGTGCCCCGGCTCGTACGACCCGGTGACCTCCGGGCACCTCGACGTCATCGAGCGCGCCGCCGCGCTGCACGACGAGGTGGTCGCCGTCGTGCTGCACAACCCGGCCAAGGCCGGCACGTTCAGCGTCGACGAGCGGATCGGCTTCGTCGAGCGGGCGCTCGCCGCCCGGAGCCTGGCCGACCGGGTGCGCGTGGAGGCGTTCGCGCAGCGGCTGCTCGTCGACGTCTGCCGAGAGCTCGAGGCCGACGTGGTCGTCAAGGGCGTGCGCGGCCCCTCCGACGTCACCTACGAGTGGCCGATGGCGCTGATGAACCGGCACCTCACCGGCATCGAGACGCTCTTCCTGCCCGGTGACCCGGCCTTCGAGCACGTCTCGAGCTCGCTGGTGAAGGAGGTCGCGCGCTGGGGTGGCGACGTGACCGGCCTGGTGCCCGACGAGGTGCGCGACGCCCTGCTCGCCCGGTTGAGTGCCGACGCCTGACGCCGCGCCCGCGCGCGAACGACCCAGCCGGATGCCGTCCGGAACGGCCCCGTCGACCGCGCCGCAGGGCGGCTCGGGAGCCAAGGGAACCAAGGCCGGCTTCCGGCCGGACATCGAAGGACTGCGGGCGGTCGCCATCCTCACCGTGCTCGCCTACCACGCGGGCCTGCCGGTGCGCGGCGGCTTCGTGGGCGTCGACATCTTCTTCGTCATCTCCGGGTTCCTGATCACCGGGCTGCTCGTCGCCGAGCTCGACCGCAGCGGGTCGATCTCGTGGGTCCGCTTCCTGGGGCGCCGCATCCGCCGCCTGCTCCCGGCCGCCGTGCTCGTGCTCGTGCTCACCTCCCTCGTCTCGTGGTTCGTCGTGCCCGGCCTGCGGCGCCGCGACATCGGCGTCGACGTGGCGGCGGCCGCGATGTACGTCGTCAACTGGGTCTTCGCGCGCCGCGAGACCGACTACCTCGCCTCCGACGTGCTGCCCTCGCCGGTGCAGCACTTCTGGAGCCTCGCCGTCGAGGAGCAGTTCTACGTCATCTGGCCGCTGCTGCTCATCGTGCTGGCGCTGGTGGTCCGCCGACCCAGCCGCAAGGTGGTGGCGCTCGCCCTCGGCATCCTGGTCGGCTCGTCGTTCCTGTGGTCGGTCTGGTTCTCGCACACCTCGCCCCGCCCCGCCTTCTTCACCACCACGACCCGGGTCTGGGAGCTCGGCATCGGGGCGCTGCTCGCCGTCGCGCTGGCCGGGCGCCCCCGGCCGACCGCACCCGCCAGGGGCTCGGCGGCCCTGGGCTGGGCCGCCCTGGTCGCGCTGCTCGCCGTGGCGCTGTGGCTGCCACAGGACATCGACTGGCCCGGGGCCTGGGCGCTGCTGCCCACCGTGCCGACCGCGGTGCTGCTGTGGGTCGGCTGGCAGGGCCCGCCGCGCGGCCCGGTGCGCGTGCTCGGCACCGCGCCGATGGTCTGGGTGGGTGCCCTGTCGTACTCCATCTACCTGTGGCACTGGCCGGTGATCATCCTCGGCGGCTGGGTCGCCGACGACCTCGGCGCCACCCTCCCGCCGTGGGGGCCGGTCGTGCTGGCCCTGGCCTCGCTGCTGCCGGCCTGGCTGTCGTGGCGGTTCCTCGAGTCGCCCATCCACCACGGGCCGTGGCTGCGCGAGCGGCCCCGTGCCCTGCTCGCCGCCGGCCTGGCCCTGTCCTGCGTCGGCGTGCTCGCTGCCCTGCCGCTGTTCTCGCTGCGCTCGCCCTTCACGACCACACCGCCCGGCGGCACGTTGCCGCCGCTGTCGCAGCTCGGCGCGGCGACGCTGCGCCCCGGCACACCCCTGGTCGACGCGCCCGACCCCGGCTGGGTCACCCCCGACCCGCTCGTGGCCGGCGAGGACCGGCCGGCGGCGGACGTCGACCGCTGCCAGGTGCCGGTCGAGGCGACCGCGCCGGTCGCCTGCACCTTCGGCGACCCGCAGGGCAGCACCACCATCGCGCTGGTCGGCGACTCCAAGGCGATGCAGTGGCTCCCGGCGCTCCAGCGTGCCGCCGCCACCCGCGGGTGGCGGGTGGTCACCTACGGCAAGTCGTCGTGCGCCTTCTCCGACGCCCCGGCCGCCCGGGCGGGCGCCGCCTACCCGCAGTGCGACGTGTGGAACCGGGCGGTCGCCGACGCGTTGCGCGCCGACCCGCCCGACGTCGTGGTCACCTCCGGGGTCGCCACGAGCGCCTGGGCCGGTGACGGCACCGAGCGGCAGCCGCTGGTCGACGGCTACGCCTCCCGGTGGCGCACCCTCGCGGATGCCGGGGTGCCCGTCGTCGTCGTCGGCGACAGCCCGCGCTCGCCCGACGACCTCGACGTGTGCGCCGCCCGGCACCCGCGCGAGCTCACCCGCTGCGCGTTCGACACGGCATCCGCCGTCGCCGGCAGCGGCCTGGCCGTGCAGCGTGACGCGGTCGCGGCGGCATCCTCGAACGGCGCCGCGGTACGCCTGCTCGACCTCACCGCGTGGATCTGCCCGGGGCAGCGGTGCCCCGTCGTGGTCGGTCACGTGGCCGTGCACCGCGCCGGTGACCACGTGACCGCCACGTACGCCGCGACGCTGGCCCCGCAGGTGGCCGCGGCCGTCACGGACGCCCTGGCCCGGTGACCCGGCCGCTCGGTTTGGGTGGATCGCCCCCGACCGGTAACCTTGACCCTCGGTCTGCGTCCGTGTGACGTGGCCGAACCACCCCGACCCCACCCAAGGCTCATGACTCGACTCGACCCCCGGTCCCCGATGGTGCTCGACACCAAGCTCGTCGGCCGGCGACCCGGGACGATGACCGAGCTGGCCCGTGAGGTCGGGGCGCCGAGCGACTTCGGCACGGAGGTCATGCGCGTCGAGGAGGGCCAGCCCCTCACCCTCGACCTGCGCCTGGAGTCCGTCGTCGAGGGAGTGCTCGTCACCGGTTCGGTCCGTGGCACGGCGACCGGCGCCTGCGTGCGGTGCCTGGACCCTGTCAGCCTCGCGGTCGACGGGACCTTCCAGGAGCTGTTCGTCTACGCCGAGCGGCACGCCCACCACCACGAGGTGGGGGACGAGGACGCGGACGAGGAGCTCCGGATCGAGGACGGTCTCATCGACCTCGAACCGGTGCTCCGGGACACGGTGGTGCCAGCGCTGCCGTTCCAGCCGGTGTGCCGGCCCGACTGCCCCGGGCTGTGCTCCGAGTGCGGCATGCCGCTCGCGGAGGACCCGGGGCATCAGCACGACCTGATCGACCCCCGATGGGCGGCCCTGACGGCCCTGGCCGAACAGCCGCCCACGCCGACAGAGAAGAGGACCTGACGTGGCCGTTCCGAAGCGGAAGATGTCGCGCTCCAACACCCGCTCCCGCCGCGCCAACTGGAAGGCGACCGCGGTCGCCACGACGACCTGCCCCCAGTGCAAGTCGCTCACCCAGCCGCACGTCGCGTGCCCGTCCTGTGGCACCTACAAGGGGCGCCACTACGGCGTCGCCGAGCGCACCGAGCACCAGGGCTGACCCCGCCCCGATGGGGAAGGGGTCGGCCTCGGCCGGTGCACTCACGCCGCTGCGACCCGTCGGCGAGCTGCTCGACCACCTCACCGAGGTGACCGGCGGACCGGTCGACGCAGCGGTGCTCGGCCGTGCCCTGACGCACCGGTCGTACGCCTACGAGGCCGGGGGACTACCGCACAACGAGCGGCTGGAGTTCCTCGGCGACTCCGTGCTGGGCCTGGTCGTCACGACCACCCTGTACGACACGCATCCCGACACCAGCGAGGGCCAGCTCGCCAAGCTGCGGGCGGCCGTCGTCAACATGCGGGCGCTCGCCGAGGTCGGCCGCACGCTGGGGCTGGGCGACTACGTCTACCTCGGCCGCGGCGAGGAGTCGACCGGCGGGCGCGACAAGGACTCGATCCTCGCCGACACCGTCGAGGCGGTCATCGGCGCGGTCTACCAGTCGGCCGGCATCGAGGCCGCCGCCGAGCTGGTGCACCACCTGCTCGACCCGCTGCTGGCCCAGTCGGCCACGTTGGGCGCGGGCCTGGACTGGAAGACCAGCCTGCAGGAGATCACCTCCCGCCACGGGCTGGGCGCCCCCGAGTACAGCGTCACCGAGGACGGACCCGAGCACGCCAAGTGGTTCCAGGCTCAGGTCGCTGTCGGCTCCACCGTGCTCGGCAGCGGGTCGGGCCGCACCAAGAAGGTCGCCGAGCAGGAGGCGGCCGCGCTGGCCTGGACCGCCATCCGCGACGCCCACGAGGGGCCCGTCGTCGGGCCCGAGCAGGCTCCCGACCCGACCGCCGGTGCCTGAGCTGCCCGAGGTCGAGGTCGTCCGCCGCGGCCTCGCCGAGCACGTGCTGGGCCGCACCGTCGCCGACGTCGAGCTGCGCGGCCACCGGGTGGCCCGCCGCCACACCGCCGGCCCGCAGGACCTCACCGACCGGCTCGCCGGCCGGCGGGTCGAGGCCGTGCGCCGCCGGGGCAAGTACCTGTGGCTCGACCTCGGCGACGGGGTGGGCCTGATCCTGCACCTCGGGATGAGCGGCCAGCTGCTCGTCGAGGACGCTGCCGCGCCCGACGAGAAGCACCTGCACGCCCGGTTCCGCTTCGCCGGCGACGGCCCCGAGCTGCGCTTCGTCGACCAGCGCACCTTCGGCGGGCTCGCGCTCGCCGACCTCGACGCGCACGGCATCCCCACGACGATCGCGCACATCGCCCCCGACCTGCTCGAGCCGGCCTACGACCGGGCCGCGGTCGTGCGCCGGGTCAAGGCCAAGGACAGCGCCATCAAGCGGGTGCTGCTCGACCAGACGGTGGCGTCGGGCATCGGCAACATCTACGCCGACGAGGCGCTGTGGCGGGCGCGGGTGCACGGCGAGCGGACCGCCAGCGCGCTCACGAAGCCACGGATCGGCGAGGTGCTCGGCGCCGCCGCAGAGGTGATGAGCGAGGCACTCGGGCAGGGGGGCACGAGCTTCGACGCGCTCTACGTCAACGTCAACGGCGCCTCCGGCTACTTCGACCGCTCGCTGGCCGCCTACGGCCGGGCCGGCCGGCCGTGCCGCCGGTGCGGCACCCCCATCCGCCGCGAGCACTTCATGAACCGCTCGTCGTTCTCCTGCCCACGCTGCCAGCCGCGCCCGCGCGGGGTCAGGGCATCGGCAGGGGCTTGAGCCCTACCGGTGTGCCGGTGCGGGCCTGCGACAGGTCGGCGAACGCCTGCCGCACCACCTTCGCGTAGAGGTGGGAGCCCTTCAGGCTCGGGTGGATGCCGTCGGGCTGGAGCTGCCCGCTGGTTCCGGCGAGCGCGGCGTCCCACTCGGCCAGGCGCACGTTCGGCAGCCCCGCGACGATGGCGCGCAGCTTCTTGTTGTCGGCCTCGACCCGGGCGAACCGGCCGTGCTCGGTGACGATGACGACCATCCGGTCGGGGCCGAGCTGGCTCAGCACCGACCGGATCGCCTTCTCGTCGGTGCCGGCGTTGGTGCCGAAGGCGAGCACCACCGCACGGCGCAGCGTGTCGCCCCGTGCCCCGACCAGGGCGGGCGCCTCGTTCCACTTGCGGTTCGACTTGGCGTCGACGCGGATCTTCGGCAGGTAGTAGCGCAGCGCGTGGACGGCACCGACCATCATCGAGTCGCCGAAGGCGTCGATCTCGCTTCCCCGGGGCATCGTCCACACGGCCGGGGCGGTGGCGGGGGCGGCGCCCGTGCGGGTGGTCGGCGTGCCGGCCGAGGGGGTCGGGGCGGCCGCCGAGGGCGCGGCGCCGACCAGCTCGGCCTCGTTGGCCGAGATGAGCTCCTCGGTGGAGGTGCGCTCGGGGGCGGTGAGCAGCACGGCCACGAGCGCCACCACGAGGACCAGCACCACCGACCACACCACGCGTGCGCTGCGGGTTCCCGACCGGCGCAACCGGGCCGTGGCCAGCCGCGCCGAGCCGGCGAACCCGTGGCGGCGCACCGGGATCTCGACGAACCGGTAGGACAGGTCGGCGATCACGAAGGTGACCACCACGCACCAGAGCCGGGTGAGCAGGTAGGCGCCACCGCCGGGTGCCACGGGCAGGTCCTGCCCGATGACGAGGAAGACCGGCCAGTGCCACAGGTAGATGCCGTAGCTGCGGGCGCCGACCCAGCGGGCCGGGGGCAGCTCGAGCACGGCCCGCAGCCGACCGGGCCGCTCGACGACCACGAGCAGCAGGGCGGTGGTCGCCACCGACGCCAGCATGATGCCGCCACGGAAGGTGACGGGGGAGTCCTCGCCGCCCAGCACCATCAGCCCGAGCAGGGTGACCAGCGCGAGCGCGGCGACCTGCCGGCGGTGCCGGGCCCACCGGGGCGAGGTGGTCCAGGCGCGGTGTGGTGCGGCGTAGCCGAAGGCCAGCGCGGCGCCGAGCATCAGGCCCATGACGTGGGTGTCGGTGCCGTAGTAGACCCGGGTGGGGCTCTCGGGGTCGAGGCGCAGGGCCATCAGGGCGGCCGACAGCAGCGCCAGGCCGAGCGCCGTCGCGGCACGCACCTCGGGGCGCCGGGTGACCGCGAGCAGGCCCAGCACGGCCAGCGGCCAGACCAGGTAGAACTGCTCCTCGACGGCGAGGGACCACAGGTTCATCAGCAGCTGCGGCGACGTGGCCGCGAAGTAGTCGGTGCCGGCGTGGATCTCTAGCCAGTTGGAGGTGAAGGTGGCGGCGCCGAGCACCTGCCGCCCGATGCCGACGAGCAGGTCGCCCTCACTGAGCCGGGCGAGCAGCACGGCCGCCGGCACGCACACCAGCAGCGCGGGGACCAGTCGCCGCGCCCGGCGCGCCCAGAAGCCGGGGAGGTCGATGCTGCCCGTGGTGACCCGCTCGCGCACCAGCAGCGTGGTGATCAGGAAGCCGGAGACGACGAAGAAGACGTCGACGCCGAGGAACCCGCCGGGCAGCCAGGCCGGGTCGAGGTGGAAGACGAGCACCGCGAGGATGGCCAGGGCGCGCAGCCCGTCGAGACCGGCCAGCCGGCCGGTGCCGGCGGGCGGTCGGGCCGGCGGCCGGGTGGACGTCCGGGCGCCCGCCCCCGGGACGCCGACCTGCGGGTGGCCCCCGGGCGCGGTGGGTGCGGCAGGGCCGCGAGCCGTCACCATGCTCATGTGTGGTAACGGTAGGGGCTGGTGGTGACACCGTGACGGAGGCGCGCTCTGTGGCGGCGGTGTCGTCCGGCACGGCATCGGGTCGTTACCATCACCGGGTGGCGGGCGCTGGCGGGGCCGACGACGTGCGGCGGATGACGGTGTTCGTGCGTGGCCGGGTCCAGGGCGTCGGCTTTCGGTGGTGGACCCGCGCCCGGGCGCTCGAGCTGGGCCTCGCGGGGCACGCCCGCAACACCGACGACGGCCGGGTCGAGGTGGTCGCCGAGGGGTCGCCGCCGGCCCTGCTGTGCCTGTTCGACCTGCTCGCCGAGCAGCCCTCGACCACCCGCCGTCCCGGGCGGGTCGAGTCGGTGTCGGCGCCGCTGTGGGGCGAGGGCCGCGGCGGCACCGGCTTCATCGAGCGCTGACCGGGCATCCGGCGGGTGGACGGCCGCTCACGGCCCGGGGCGCGGTTCCTACGATGAGCGGGTGAGCGACATCGACGACGTCCCCGCGGACCTCGCGCGGCTGCGGTCGAGCATCGACAACATCGACGCGGCGCTCATCCACCTGCTCGCCGAGCGCTTCAAGTGCACCCAGGCGGTGGGCGAGCTCAAGGCGCGGCGGGGGATGCCGCCCGCCGACCCGGCGCGCGAGGTGGCCCAGGTGGCCCACCTGCGGGCGCTGGCCGACGAGGCGGGCCTGGACCCGCAGTTCGCCGAGGCGTTCCTGAACTTCATCATCGCCGAGGTCATCCACCACCACGAGCGGATCGCCGGTGGCGGCAGCGGTTCGGGCGGCTGAGCGCGCCACCGGCCAAGCATCGGCCACCACCAACCCCACCTGCCACAGCGGTCACAGGCACCACCGAGGGCCGCCGAGGTCCCGGCGGGGCGGCCCGCCGCGGGTAGAGTCGGGCCGCATCCGACCCGGGGCGGATGCCTGCACCCTCCCCGGTCCACCGACGAGAGTGCTGACGCCACCGTGTACCTCAAGACGCTGACCCTGAAGGGCTTCAAGTCCTTCGCCTCGGCGACGACGATGCGCCTGGAGCCCGGCATCACCTGCGTCGTCGGCCCCAACGGTTCGGGAAAGTCCAACGTCGTCGACGCCCTGGCCTGGGTGATGGGGGAGCAGGGGGCCAAGAGCCTGCGTGGCGGCAAGATGGAGGACGTCATCTTCGCCGGCACCGCCGGGCGCCCGCCGCTGGGCCGGGCCGAGGTGAGCCTGACCATCGACAACACCGACGGCGCCCTGCCGATCGACTACACCGAGGTCACCATCACCCGCACGATGTTCCGCGGCGGCGGCTCCGAGTACGCCATCAACGGCACGTCGTGCCGGCTCCTCGACGTCCAGGAGCTGCTCTCCGACTCCGGGTTGGGCCGCGAGATGCACGTCATCGTCGGCCAGGGCCAGCTCGACACCGTGCTCCGTGCCACCCCGGAGGAGCGCCGCGGCTTCATCGAGGAGGCCGCCGGCGTGCTCAAGCACCGGCGCCGCAAGGAGCGGGCGCTGCGCAAGCTCGAGACGATGGAGGCCAACCTCACCCGGGTGCAGGACCTCACCGGTGAGATCCGCCGCCAGCTCGGGCCCCTCGGGCGGCAGGCCGAGGCCGCCCGCCGCGCCGCGGTCATCCAGGCCGACGCGCGCGATGCCCGGCTGCGCCTGCTCGCCGACGACCTGGTGCAGCTCACCAGTGTGCTCGAGCAGGAGGTGGCCGACGAGACCGCGCTTATCGAGCGCCGCACCGCGGTCGAGGACGCCCTGGCCGACGTTCGCCGGCGGCTGTCCGACATCGAGCGCCGGTCGGCCGAGGCCGCCCCCGAGCTCACCCGCGCGCACGACCGGTTCGTGCGCCTGCAGAGCCTGCGCGACCGCCTGGAGTCGACCGGGTCGGTCGCGGCCGAGCGGGTGCGACTGCTCAGCCAGGACGAGGAGCACGAGGCCACCACCGGCCGCGACCCCGACGAGCTGCGGGCCCAGGCCGCCCAGGCACGCGAGGCCGAGGCCGCCCTGCTGGCCGAGGTGGCCACCGCCACCGCCGAGCTCGCCGCCGCCGTCGCCGCCCGCGAGGGGGCCGAGGCGGCGTATGCCGCCGAGCAGGGTCGCCTGGCCAGGCTGGCCCGCGCGGCGGCCGACCGCCGTGAGGGGCTGGCCAAGCTCGCGGGGCAGGTCGGGGCCCGCCGCAGCCGGATCGAGGCCGGGGAGGCCGAGGTCGGCCGGCTCTGCGAGCTCGTCGCCGCCGCCCGTGCACGGGCCGCGCAGGCCGAGCAGGAGTTCTCCCGCCTCGAGGGCGGCGTGGCGGTGGAGGAGGAGGGCGAGGAGGGTCTCGACGAGGCCTACGAGCGCGCCGCGGCCCGGCTCGCCGAGGCCGAGGCCGAGATCGAGCGGCTGGTCGCCCAGGAGCGCGACGCCGAGCGCGACCGTTCCTCGGCCACCGCCCGGATCGAGGCGCTCGAGCTGAGCCTGCGCCGCAAGGACGGCGCGGCGACGCTGCTCGCCGCGGCCGATGACGACCACGCGGTGGTCGGCACCGTCGCCGCGCTGCTCCAGGTCACCGGCGGCCACGAGGCCGCCGTCTCCGCGGCGCTCGGCTGGGCCAGCGAGGCCCTCGCGGTGCCCAGCGCCGACCACGCCGCGCGCGCCATCGCGTCGCTACGCGACTCCGACGGAGGGCGCGCAGCCCTGCTCGTCGGTGACACGGCATCCCCGAGCGAGCCCAGCAGCTGGCCGGCGCTCGACGGCTCGGCCGTGTGGGCCCGCGACGTCGTGCGCGCCCCCGACTCGGTGCGTCCGGCTGTCGAGCAGCTGCTCGAGCGAGTTGCGCTGGTGCCCACCGCAGCCCACGCCGTCGCGTTGGTGTCGCGCGGCGAGGGCGTCACCGCGGTCACGGCCGACGGCGACGTCTTCGGGCCGGGCTGGGCCCGCGGTGGCAGCAGCGCGGGCGAGAGCCTGCTCGAGCTGCAGGCCGCTGTCGACGAGACCCGAACCGCCCTGGATGCCGCCACCGCCACCGCCGAGCGCGCCCGCTTCGCGCTGGGCGCGGCCCGCGACCGGGCGCGTGACGTCGCGGCCGAGGTCGAGGCGGCGCTCGAGGCGCTGCACGAGTCCGACGCCCGGATGGCGGCCGTCGCCGAGCAGCTCGGCGGACTCGGCGCCGCGATGCGCCAGGCGTCGGCCGAGGCCGACCGCACCGAGCGGGCCATCGCCGAGGCGCGCCTGGCGCTCGAGCGCGACCGCGCCGAGCTGGAGGGCCTCTCAGCGCGGCTGGCCCAGGCCGAGGCCGCCCCCGCCGAGGAGGGCGAGGACCCCTCCACCGACGAGCGCGACCGGCTCGAGCTGGCCGCCAGCCGGGCCCGCACCACCGAGACCGAGCTGCGGCTCACCCTGCGCACCCGCGAGGAGCGGGCTCGGGCGCTCAAGGGCCGGGCCGACTCGCTCGAGGGTGCCGCCCGCAACGAGCTCGCCGCGCGCGAGCGGCTGCGCGAGCGCCGCGAGCGCCGCCGCCGCGAGGCCACCGTGGCAGGGGCCGTGCACGAGGCCGCCGCCTACGCCGCCGACACGGTGGCGGCAGCCCTGGCCCTCGCCACCACCCGGCGCGACGCCGCCGAGGCCGACCGGCTGCAGCGCGAGCAGGCGAGCGTCGCGCTGCGCGCCGAGCTGATCGGCGTGCAGGACGAGCTGCGCGACCTCACCGACACCGCCCACCGCGACGAGATGGCCCGCGCCCGCCAGGTCGCCCGCATCGAGCAGCTGCAGGCCAAGGCCGTCGAGGAGCTCGGCATCGACCCCGAGGTGCTGGTCGACGAGTTCGGCCCGCACCGCGAGGTGCCGCACGTCGCCGGCCCGGGGGAGGACCCCGAGGCGGCCCCCGAGCCGGTGCCTTACGTGCGCGAGGAGCAGGAGAAGCGGCTGCGCAAGGCCGAGCGCGGGCTGCAGGCGCTGGGCCGGGTCAACCCCCTGGCGCTCGAGGAGTTCGCGGCGCTCGAGGAGCGGCACACCTTCCTCACCACCCAGCTCGAGGACCTCAAGCGCTCCAAGCGCGACCTGCTCGACATCGTCAAGGAGATCGACGAGCGGGTCGAGGAGGTCTTCACGCAGGCCTTCCACGACACCCGCGAGCAGTTCGAGCGGGTCTTCGAGCGGCTCTTCCCCGGTGGCGAGGGACGCCTGGTGCTCACCGACCCCGACGACATGCTGACCACCGGCATCGAGGTCGAGGCACGCCCTCCGGGCAAGAAGGTCAAGCGGCTCTCGCTGCTCTCCGGTGGTGAGCGCTCGCTCGTCGCCGTGGCGCTGCTCGTCGCGATCTTCAAGGCCCGGCCCAGCCCGTTCTACATCATGGACGAGGTCGAGGCCGCGCTCGACGACACCAACCTGGGCCGGCTGATCACCCTGTTCGAGGAGCTGCGCGACTCCAGCCAGCTCATCGTCATCACCCACCAGAAGCGCACCATGGAGGTCGCCGACGCGCTCTACGGCGTCTCGATGCGCGGTGACGGTGTCACCACGGTCGTCTCACAACGCATCCGGGACGTCGCCGCGAGCGCCTGAGCACCCGGCATCCACGACCGGCGTGGTCAGTGCGCGATGCCGCCCGCGGCGCCGGGGGGCCAGAACCGCAGCACCACCGGCCCGACCACCCGGCCCAGCGGCACGAGCTGGGCGCACTCCGGGCCCTGCGTCGCCCCCCGGCAGGCGATCACCGAGTCGGCCGACTGCGAGCGGTGGTCGCCCATCACGAGCAGGTTGCCCTCGGGCACGGTGATCTCGGGGAAGCACCGCACCGAGCGGGGCGAGCTCGAGCAGTCCAGCGTGCCGGGGGTGAAGGGGAGGTCCTCGTAGACGTAGGGCTCGGCGATCGGCCGGCCGTCGACGAGGACGGCACCCTCGGTGCTGCAGCAGGCGACCGTCTGTCTCGGCAGGCCGATGACCCGCTTGACCGTGTACGCCGTGTTGCTCGGCCCGATGCCGGTGACGTCGCCGAGCGCGCGCACCGCCCGCACGAACGGGTTGTCGGCCGGCGCCAGCTGCCGTTCCGCCCACGTGCCTCCGTGGCCGAACACGACCACGTCGCCCCGGGAGATGTCGGAGTCGAGCCGGTTGACCAGGATGCGGTCGCCGATGTTGAGGGTCCGCTCCATCGACTCCGAGGGCACTCCGAACGGCTTGACGAGGAAGGCCTGCACGAGGGCGACCACGACCAGCGCGATGAGGATCTCGGCGACCATGGGGAGGCGACGGCGGCGGCGGGTGGTCGCCCCGTCCGTCGTGGGGGCGCCGGTCGTCACGCGGCCACCCTAGTTCGGGGCCTGCGGGAGTGTCGATTTGGTGCGCCGCACCCGGCGGTGGGATTCTTGGACCATGGTCTCCGTGGTGCTGGGCATGCTCCTGTGCGTCGCCCTCGCGCTGGCCGTGATGGCGCTCGTCGCGGTGCCGGCGCGCCGGGCCGGCCGCGAGGTGCTCACCGAGCGCGGCGAGGAGTTCCTCGGCTCGATCCGCGACCACCAGCGGCTGCCCGGCCGTTCCACGGGGTCCGAGCCGGACGGCCGTGGCGGGGCCGGGACGGCCCACTCCGACGAGCCCCTGGGTGCCAGCGCCTGAGCCGCGCGACCGGCGGTTGACGGACCGGTGTGGTTCGATGGGCGCTCCCCCCAGCAGAGGAGCGCCCTGCCGTGAAGTCCGGTATCGACCAGGCCGCCGTCGACCCCGACGTCCGACCGCAGGACGACCTGTTCGCCCACGTCAACGGCCGGTGGCTCGCGACCACCGAGATCCCGCAGGACCGCGGCCGCTACGGCACCTTCGACGTGCTGCGCGAGACCGCCGAGGAGCACGTGCGCGCCATCATCGAGGAGGTCGCGGCGGGCGCCCCCGAGGAGGGCACCGTGGCGGCCAAGGTGGGCGACCTCTACGCGAGCTTCATGGACGAGCAGGCCGTCGAGGCGCTCGGGGTCGCGCCGCTTGCCGACGACCTGGCACGGGTCGCCGCGGTGGCGGATGCCGGTGACGTCCTGGCGCTGAGCGGATCCTTCGGGCGCTGGGCGGTGACCGGTGGCGTCATCCCGTTCGTCAACACCGACGACCGCGACCCGAGCCGCTACGTCGTCTACCTCGAGCAGGCCGGGCTCGGGCTGCCCGACGAGTCGTACTACCGCGAGGACGCGCACGCCGACAAGCGCACCGCCTATGTCGCGCACGTGGGGCGGATGCTCGCGCTCGCCGGCTGGCCCGAACCCGAGGGGGCGGCCGAGCGGGTGATGGCGCTCGAGACCCGCCTGGCCGCCGGGCACTGGGACAAGGTGACCAACCGCGACCCGGTCAAGACCTACACCCTGGTCGACCTCGCCGGGCTGCGCGAGATGGGCCCCGGCATCGACTGGGCCCGCTACCTCGAGGGGCTGGGCACCGGGCCGCGCGCCTTCGAAGCCGTCGTCGTCCGCCAGCCCGACCACGTGCGCTCCCTGGCGGCGGCGCTGGCGGAGGAGCCCGTCGAGGCGTGGCGCGACTGGCTGGCGTGGCACGTCGTGCACGCGCACGCGCCCTACCTGTCGCTGGCGGTCGTCGAGGAGAACTTCGACTTCTACGGGCGCACCCTGTCCGGGGTGCCGCAGATGCGCGAGCGCTGGAAGCGGGGGGTCAGCCTGGTCGAGGAGGCCCTCGGCGAGGCGGTCGGCCAGCTCTACGTCGAGCGGCACTTCCCCCCGCACGCCAAGGAGCGGATGGTCGAGCTGGTCGACAACCTCGTCGAGGCGTTCCGGCGCAGCCTGTCGCAGGTGCCCTGGATGGGCGACGACACCCGCCGCGAGGCCCTGGCGAAGCTCGGCCAGTTCACCCCCAAGATCGGCTACCCCGACCGCTGGCGCGACTACTCAGGGCTCGAGATCGTGCCGGGCGACCTGTTGGGCAACGTGCGCCGGGCCGTCGCCTTCGAGGTCGACCGGCAGCTCGCGAAGCTCGGCGGTCCGGTCGACCGCGACGAGTGGTTCATGACCCCGCAGACCGTCAATGCGTACTACAACCCGGGCCTGAACGAGATCGTCTTCCCGGCGGCCATCCTGCAGCCCCCGTTCTTCGACGTCGAGGCCGACGACGCGGTCAACTACGGCGGCATCGGGGCGGTCATCGGGCACGAGGTCGGCCACGGCTTCGACGACCAGGGCTCGCAGTTCGACGGCACCGGAACGCTGCGCAACTGGTGGACCGACGACGACCGGGCGGCGTTCCAGGCGCGCGCCGACGCGCTCATCTCCCAGTTCGACCGGCTCGAGACCCGCGACGCGCCCGGCCACAAGGTCAACGGCGCGCTCACGGTCGGCGAGAACATCGGCGACCTCGGCGGCCTGACCATCGGCTACTCCGCCTACCGCATCTCGCTCGGCGACGAGCCCGCCCCCGTGATCGACGGCCACACCGGCGAGCAGCGGTTCTTCCTCGGCTGGGCCCAGGTCTGGCGCGGGCTGGCGCGACGTGCCGAGGCCGAGCGGCTGCTGTCCCTCGATCCGCACAGCCCGATGGACCTGCGCGCCAACGCCGCCCGCAACCTCACCGAGTTCCACGAGGCGTTCGGGCTGCAGGAGGGCGACGGCATGTGGGTCGCGCCGGAGGACCGGGTGCGCATCTTCTGACCTTCGGGTCGGCGGGGCGGATGCCGCCCGCGCCGGTTTGGGCCGCTGTCGAGACGGCTGCGAGGATGACCGGGTGAGCGCTATCGACACCTTGTGGGAGTACCTCGCCGTCGCCATCGGCATCATCGTCATCGTCGGCGGCATCGCCCTCGGCCTGATGCGTGGCCGCGGTGGCCGCGGCACGACCAAGGACCTGCCGCCGACCCCGCCGACCGCGGCCCCCGGCGGCCATGCGGTCGACGTCGACGAGCCCCTCGAGGGGGCGATCGGCACCATCGAGTCGCCGGCCGACGTCGACGTCGAGGCCGACCTGCCACCGCTGGCCGAGGCGCCACCGACGCCCACCATCGAGCGGCCCGAGGCGCCGGCCGGCCGGCTGCGCCGCCTGCGTGCCCGGCTGGCGCGCTCCAACACCGCCCTGGGCAAGGGCCTGCTGGCCCTGCTGTCCGGCGGGAAGCTCGACGAGGCCGCCTGGGAGGAGGTCGAGGACACCCTCCTGGCCGCCGACCTCGGGGTCGCCGCCACCACCGACCTGGTCGAGGCACTGCGCACCAAGGTGGCCGTCGAGGGCAGCACCGACGAGGCCACCGTGCGCGGCTGGCTGCACTCCGAGCTGCTCGCGCTCGTCGACCCCTCGATGGACCGCTCCATCGTCTCGTCGCGGGTCGACGGCCGCCCGGCCTGCGTGCTCGTGGTCGGCGTCAACGGCACCGGCAAGACCACCACCGTGGGCAAGCTGGCCCGGGTGCTCGTGGCCGAGGACAAGGACGTCGTGCTCGGCGCCGCCGACACCTTCCGCGCCGCCGCCGCCGACCAGCTGCAGACCTGGGGCGAGCGGGTGGGAGTGCCGACCGTGCGCTCCGAGCGCGACGGTGCCGACCCGGCCGCGGTGGCCTTCGACGCCGTCCGGGCGGCCGCCGAGATGGAGGCCGACGTCGTGCTCATCGACACCGCCGGCCGGCTGCAGAACAAGGTCGGGCTCATGGACGAGCTCGGCAAGGTCAAGCGGGTCATCGAGAAGCAGAGCCCCGTCGACGAGGTGCTGCTCGTGCTCGACGCCACCACCGGCCAGAACGGCATGCGCCAGGCGGAGGTCTTCGCGCAGGTCGTGGGGATCACCGGGATCGTGCTCACCAAGCTCGACGGCACGGCCAAGGGCGGCATCGTCGTGGCCGTGCAGCGTGAGCTCGGGGTGCCCGTGAAGCTGGTCGGGCTGGGTGAGGGCCCCGACGACCTGGCGCCCTTCGACCCCGAGGCATTCGTCGACGCGATCCTCGAGTGAACCGCGCCCCCCGACCCGTGACCAGGCGTCCCGAGATCGACCAATAGGTCACGCCAGGGACGGGCCGGTGTCCCGAGATCGACCAATAGGTCACGCCAGGGACGGGCCGGTGTCCCGAGATCGACCAATAGGTCACGCCAGGGACGCGCCGGTGTCCCGAGATCGACCAATAGGTCACAGCAGGGACGCGCCGGTGTCCCGAGATCGACCAATAGGTCACAGCAAGGGACGCGACCACCGGCTCCCTCTCGCCCGCCCGGCGGTGGCCTCCTCCTCAGATACCTGAGAACTGTGGTTCAGGTGTCTGCCGGATCACAGGCCGTCGGGGCCTTCTGAGGTCGACCCGCCCTGTTGGTTGTGGAATGGTCAATGACGTGTCTGAGAGGCGGACTGTCGAGGCTGAGGTCGCCGTCGTGGGTGGCGGTGTCTCCGGGTTGGCCACCGCGTACTGGCTGGCGGCCGAGCACGGGGTCGACGTCGTGGTGCTCGAGGCCGGGGACCAGTTCGGGGGCAAGGTCTCGACGCAGACCCTCGCCGGGATGCCGGTCGACACCGGTCCCGACGCGTTCCTGAGCCGCGGCGCCGACCTGGTCGACCTCGTGGGCCGCCTCGGCCTGGCCGGCGAGGTCGTCGGGCCGCTTCCGGGCGGTGCCTCGATCTGGTCGCGCGGCCGGATGCACCCGATCCCGCGCTTCAACGCTTTTGGCATCCCCGACCGGATGCGCCCGATGCTGCGCTCGCGCCTGCTCTCGCCGCTGGGCATCCTGCGCGCCGGCCTCGACCTCGTCCGCCCCAGCACCGACTTCGGCCCAGACCCCACCGTCGCGCAGGTGCTGCGCCCGCGCCTCGGCGACGAGGTCGTCGAGCGCCTCGTGCAACCGCTGCTCGGTGGCGTGCACGCCGGCTCGGTCGACCGGCTCAGCGCCCGCAGCACCGTCCCCGACATGCTCGAGATCGCCGGCTCGCAGCGCTCGCTCATGCTCGCCCTGCGCCGTCGCCGCCGGTCGGCGCCGGCGCCCGCGCCTGCCGGCCCTCCGGCCCCCGTGCTGGTCTCGTTGCGTGGCGGGCTGGGCCGGCTGGTCGGCGCGCTCGTCGACGCAGTCGGCCGCGAGCGCCTGCTCACCGGGGCACCGGCTACCGGCCTGCACCGCACCGCCGACGGGTGGCGGGTCGAGACCCCCCAGGTCGACGTGCTGGCGAGCACGGTCGTGATGGCCGCTCCCGCCCACGCCGTCGCCCGCCTCGTAGCGGCCGCCGCGCCCGACCTGGCCGCCGAGCTGAGCGGCATCGACTACGTCGACGTGGCGACCGTGACGCTCGCACTGCGCAAGGACGAGGTCGGCGAGCTCACCGGCACCGGCTTCCTGGTGCCGCCGGTCGAGGACACGATGCTCGTCGGTTGCACCTGGCTCACCAGCAAGTGGCCGCACCTCGCCGGTGGGGACACCGTGCTGCTGCGCTGCATGGTCGGTCGCGACGGCGACGACCGGTGGACCACCATGGATGACGGCTCCCTCGTCGAGGCCGTGCGCGCCGACCTCGCGCGCATCATGCACCTCACCGCCGCGCCGACCGCCACGCTGGTGCAGCGCTGGCCGCGCGCCATCCCCCAGTACCTCGTGGGCCACGCCGAGCGGCTCGAGCGGCTCGACGCGCTCGTGCCCGACGGCATCCACCTCACCGGTGCGGCCTACCGCGGCTCGGGCCTGGCCGCCTGCGTCGCGGGCGCCCGCAACACCGCCACCGCCGTGGTCGCCGAGCTCGTGCTCGACACCGTCGACCTGTCCGGCGCCGCCGGCCGCGGCGACCCGGACCCCAGCCCCCACCCGTCCCTGCAAGGAGCGACCCCATGAGCCACCCCGCCGGCATCCCCACGCCTCGCGTCGACTTCGCCGCCCGACCGATGCTGGTCTTCTGGGAGATCACCCGCTCGTGCCTGCTCGCCTGCCGGCACTGCCGCGCGTCGGCCACGGCAGCCCCGCTGCCCGGGGAGCTCAGCCACCAGGAGGGCATGGACCTGATCGACCAGGTCGCGGGCTTCGGGCGGCCCTACCCGATCCTCGTGCTCACCGGTGGCGACTGCCTGCTGCGGGACGACGTCTTCGAGCTCGTCGCGCACGCGACCGAGCTCGGCGTACCGGTGTGCCTGTCGCCGTCGGTGACCCCGATGCTGACGCCCGAGTCGATCGCCCGGATGGCGTCCTCCGGGGTCAAGGCCGTCTCGCTGTCGCTCGACGGCTCGAGCCCGCAGACGCACGACGGCATCCGCGGCATCCCCGGGCACTTCGAGGAGACCCTGCCCGCCATCAAGGCCATCAAGGATGCCGGCATCAAGCTGCAGATCAACACCACCGTGATGGGCGGCAACGTGCACGAGATGCCCGACGTCGCCAAGATCGTCAAGGACTACGGCGTGGACATGTGGGAGGTCTTCTTCCTCGTGCACGTCGGCCGGGGCGAGGCCACCGGGGCGATCACGCCGCAGCAGCACGAGGACGTCTGCCACTTCCTCTTCGACGCCTCGCACCACGGCTTCGTCGTGCGCACCGTCGAGGCGCCGTTCTTCCGGCGCGTCGTGCACGAGCGGCGCACGGGCGGCCCGGTGCCCGACACCGAGCTGTACGCCGAGCTGTCCGGTCGGCTGACCGAGCTCGTGGGGGAGGGCCTGGACCGGGGCTCGGCCCACACCGCGGCCACCCGCGACGGCAAGGGCATCCTCTTCGTCGCCTACGACGGCGAGGTGTACCCGGCGGGGTTCCTCCCGCTCGGCCTGGGGTCGGTGCGCGACGAGCCGATCGCCGACATCTACCGCGACCACCCGACCCTCAAGGCCATCCGCGCCGCGGAGTTCACCGGCCGGTGCGGCGCCTGCGAGTACGCCGACCTGTGCGGCGGGTCGCGCGCCCGGGCCTACGCCTCGACCGGGGACCCCCTGGGCGAGGACTCCGCCTGCATCCACCAGCCCCGGGCCCTGGAGACCGCAGAGTCCGCCTGACCCACCCCGCCCGTATCGCTCCACGGGCAGCCCGTCTCAGCATGCGGGACCGGCGCCTCGCCGAAACCCGATGCTTACACCCGGCGCCGCGATGCAACACGACGGAAACACAAGGGCGCGGGTGGTGAAACCCCGTGCCGTCACCGTTGTCGCCATGAGCACACCACTGATGCCCTTTGTGGAGGCAGCAGACCAGATCGACTACGCGTCCACGGCGTTCGTCATCCTCTGCGCTTCCCTCGTCCTCGTAATGACCACTCCCGCGCTGGCGCTGTTCTACGGCGGCATGACGCGCACCAAGTCGGTCCTCAACATGATGATGATGTCGTTCAGCGCCATGGGCGTCGTCGGCATCATCTACGTCCTCTACGGCTACTCCATGTCGTTCGGCACCGAGAACATCGGTGGCATCATCAACAACCCGTTCCAGTACTTCGGCCTGAGCGGCACCACCGACTCGGTCATCAACCCGTTCGGCTACGAGGGCTACGGCAACATCCCCGAGCTAGCGTTCGTGGGCTTCCAGCTGACCTTCGCCGTCATCACCGTCGCGCTGATCAGCGGCGCCATCGCCGACCGGGTGAAGTTCTCGACCTGGCTGGTCTTCAGCGGGCTGTGGGTGACGTTCTCCTACTTCCCGATCGCCCACATGGTCTGGGGCGGTGGCCTCCTCTCCGCCAACGAGACCAGCCTGTCCTCGCTGATCTTCGGCTCGACCGACGGCACGGCCAACGTGGTGCCGATCGACTTCGCCGGTGGCACCGTGGTGCACATCAACGCCGGTATGGCCGGCTTGGTCCTGGCGCTCGTCATCGGCAAGCGGGTCGGTTTCGGCAAGGTCGCGATGCGCCCGCACAACGTGCCGCTCACCATGATCGGCGCCGGCCTGCTGTGGTTCGGCTGGTTCGGCTTCAACGCGGGCTCCGAGCTCGCGGCCGACGGCACCGCGGCCCTGGTGTGGGTCAACACCACCGCCGCCACCTGCGCGGCGATGATCGGCTGGCTGATCGTGGAGAAGATCCGTGACGGCCACGCCACCTCGGTCGGTGCGGCATCCGGTGTCGTCGCCGGCCTGGTCGCCATCACCCCCGCCTGTGGTGCGCTCAGCCCGCTCGGCGCCATCGTCCTCGGCGTCGTCGCCGGTGGCCTCTCGGCCCTCGCCGTCGGCCTGAAGTTCAAGCTCGGTTACGACGACTCGCTCGATGTCGTCGGCGTCCACCTCGTCGCCGGCGTCTGGGGCACCATCGGTGCGGGCCTGCTCGCCACTGCGACCGGCCTGTTCTACGGTGGCGGCATCGACCAGCTCGTCGTCCAGGTGCTCATCGCCCTCTGCACCATCGTCATCTCCGGTGTCGTCACGCTCGTCATCGCCATGGCCCTCAAGGCCACGATGGGCTGGCGGATCCCCGAAGAGGTCGAGGTCACCGGCATCGACCAGGGCGAGCACGCCGAGACCGCGTACGACCTGGTGTCCGTCGGCGGCCGCGTGGGTGCGCCCAGCTTCGGCGGCGGCGCGCACGCCTCGTCCACCGACTCCAAGAACCTCGAAGGAGCCCAGTCATGAAGCTCGTCACCGCCATCATCAAGCCCCACCAGCTCGACGAGGTGAAGGAGGCCCTCGAGGCCTTCGGCATCCAGGGCATGACGATCAGCGAGGCGCACGGCTACGGGCGCCAGCGCGGTCACAGCGAGGTCTACCGCGGTGCCGAGTACACCGTCGACTTCGTGCCGAAGAGCCGCATCGAGGTGCTGGTCGACGACATGGACGCCACCTCGGTCGTCGACGTCATCCTCAAGGCCGCGCAGACCGGCCGCATCGGTGACGGCAAGATCTGGGTGGTTCCCGTCGAGGACGTCGCCCGGGTCCGCACCGGGGAGCGCGGCGTCGAGGCCATCTGAGCATGACCCCTCCCTCGAGTGGGATCGGCTCGCGCCGGCTCGACCTGGCCGGCACCCGCGACTTCGCCGTCGCGGGTGCCGGCCCGGCCCGCCGGGGGGCCCTGTCCGCGTTCAACCGCAGCTGGCTCGCCGAGGTGTGGCAGGCCGCGACCGGTGGGGCGCAGATCGAGGGGATCGCGCTCGCCGCGGTCGGCAGCATCGGCCGCGGCGACGCCGGCCCGCTCAGCGACTACGACCTCGTCCTGCTCCACTCCGAGCGCTCGCTCCCCGCGAAGGAGCTCACCGCGCTCGCCGACCGCATCTGGTACCCCATCTGGGATGCCGGGGTGCGCCTGGACCACAGCGTCCGCACGGTCACCCAGTGCCGCCAGGTGGCGGGCGCCGACCTCACCGCCGCCGTCGGCCTGCTCGACCTCGCGCCGATCGCCGGCGACGAGCAGCTCGTGGCCGCCGCCCGCTCCACCGTCGCCCACGACTGGCGCGGCAACGCCCGCAAGCGCCTTCCGCAGCTCGTCGAGGCCGTGGTGTCGCGCCACCAGCGCCAGGGCGACCTCGCGCAGTCGATCGAGCCAGAGCTGAAGGAGGCCCACGGCGGGCTGCGCGACATGACCGTGCTCTCGGCGATGGCCGAGGCGTGGCTCGCCGACCGCCCGCACGGCGGGGTGGATGCCGCGCACGGCCTCCTGCTCGACGTGCGCGACGCCGTGCACGTCGTCACCGGCCGGGGGCGCGACCGCCTGGGCCGTGAGGACCACGACGCCGTCGCCGCCCTGCTCGGCCACGACGACGCCGACGACCTGCTCACCGCCGTCTCGTCCGCGGGGCGGCACATCTCCTACGCCCTCGACGGCACCCTGCGCCGCGCCGGCCAGTCGCAGCGCGCCCGCACCCTGCGGGTCGGCCCGCGCCGCCCGCAGATGACCCCCCTGGGCCACGGGCTGTTCGCCAGCGACGGCGAGGTCGTGCTCGGCTCGACCAGGCTGGCCGAGACCGACGAGGGGATGCCGATGCGCGCTGGGGTCGTGGCTGCCCGCGCCGGGCTGCCCATCTCGCCGGCGACCCTCGACAACCTCGCCAAGCACGCCCCCACACCGTCCGACCCGTGGCCGGCCACCCTGCGCGACCTGTTCGGCGACCTGCTCGCCTCCGGCCCGGGCCTGGTCACCGTCTGGGAGGGGCTGGACCAGGTCGGCATCGTCGACACCTGGCTGCCGGAGTGGTCGGCCGTGCGGTCGCGCCCCCAGCGCAGCGCGGTGCACCGCCACACCGTCGACCGGCACCTCGTCGAGGCGGTGGTGCTCGCCGCCGGGCTCGTGCGCCGCGTCTCACGGCCCGACCTGCTCCTCGTCGCCGCCCTGCTGCACGACATCGGCAAGGTGCGCGGCGCCCACGACCACTCGCAGGCCGGTGCCGAGCTGACGCGCGGAATCGTCACCCGCTGGGGCTTCTCACCTCGCGACGTCGAGGTGCTGGTGACCCTCGTGCGCGAGCACCTGACCCTCATCGAGCTCGCGACCCGCCGCGACCACCAGGACCCCGCCACGGTCGACGCCGCCATCGCGGCCGTGGCGGGTGACCGAGAGGTCTTCGAGATGCTGCTGGCCCTCACCGAGGCGGACGCGTCGGCCGCCGGGCCGGCGGCCTGGACCGACTGGCGCGCCACGCTGCTCGACCAGCTCGCGGTGGCCGTGCGGGCCCGCCTCGACGGGCCGACCTCCGTGGCGGACGGCCTCGACGACGACCTGGTCGCCGCTGAGCCCTCCGGGCTGCTCGACCCGGCGGTGCTCGCCGCGGTGCGCTCCGGGGAGCCCAACGTGCGGGTCATCGCGACCGGCGGCTCCCACCGGCTCGACATCACCGACCTCGACCGGGTGGGCCTGTTCGCCGACACGGCCGGCCTGCTCGCGGCCGAGGGGCACACCGTGCGCACCGCCATCCTGCGCACCGTCGGCGGCATCGCGGTCAACGAGTGGCACGTGGAGTCGCCGAGCGGCGCCGTGCCTGACCCCGTCCGCATCGAGCGCGGCCTGGCCCGCCTCGGCCGTGGCGACCGCGCCCCGCTCGCGACGCTCGACCGCCGCCGCGCCCACGTCGCCCGCCCGTCGGGGCAGGCGTCGATCGGCACCCCCGGCCAGGCCCGCGCGCTGGTCGTCCCCGGTGCCAGCAGCGATGCCACGGTGCTCGAGGTGCGTGCCCAGGACCGGCCGGGGATGCTGCACGAGCTCGGCGCGGCGCTCGCGGGGGCCGGCATCTCGGTGCGCTCGGCGCACATCGCCACCTACGCCGGGCAGACCCTCGACACGTTCTACCTCACCGGCGCCGACGGCCTGCCGCTGCCGCCGGCCCGGGTGGCGCAGGCCGTCAGCCTGGTCATCGACACCTGCGACGGCATCTGAGGCGCAGGGACCGCGGGCGGCTCCACGAACGTGGGTGAAAACATTCGCCTCAGCGAGTATCTTCACCCAGGTTCGCGGTGCGGGCGCCCGGTCCGGTGCGGCCACCGCCACCGGTTAGCCTTGACCGGTGTTCAACAGCCTCTCCGACCGCCTGACCGACACCTTCAAGAACCTCCGCACCAAGGGGAGGCTCTCGGAGTCCGACGTCAACAAGACGGTCCGTGACATCCGCCTGGCGCTGCTCGACGCCGACGTGGCCCTGCCGGTCGTCAAGGAGTTCACCTCCGTCGTGCGCGAGCGGGCACTGGGGGCGGAGGTCAGCGAGGCGCTGAACCCGGCCCAGCAGGTGGTGAAGATCGTCAACGAGGAGCTCGTCGGCATCCTCGGTGGCGAGACGCGCGGCATCCGGTTCGCCAAGCAGCCGCCGACCGTCATCATGCTCGCCGGCCTGCAGGGCTCGGGCAAGACCACGCTCGCGGGCAAGCTCGGCGCGTGGCTCAAGGCCCAGGGCCACACCCCGCTGCTCGTCGCGGCCGACCTGCAGCGCCCCAACGCCGTCACCCAGCTGGAGGTCGTCGGCGAGCGGGCCGGGGTGCCGGTGTTCGCGCCCGAGCGGGGCAACGTGTTCGGGCACGACGTCGTCACCGTGAGTGGTGAGGGCACCCGCAGCCACGGCGACCCGGTCGCGGTCTCGCGGGCCGGCCTCGAGCAGGCCCGCCGCGCCCAGCACGACGTCGTCATCGTCGACACCGCCGGCCGGCTGGCCATCGACGAGAACCTGATGCAGCAGGCCGCCGACATCCGCGCAGCGATCTCGCCCGACGAGGTGCTCTTCGTCATCGACGCGATGATCGGCCAGGCCGCCGTCGAGACCGCGCACGCCTTCCAGGAGGGCGTCGACGTCACCGGGGTCGTGCTCACCAAGCTCGACGGCGACGCCCGCGGTGGTGCAGCCCTGTCGGTCGCCTCGGTCACCGGCCGCCCCATCATGTTCGCCAGCACCGGCGAGGGCGTTAAGGACTTCGAGGTCTTCCACCCCGACCGGATGGCCTCGCGCATCCTCGACATGGGCGACGTGCTCACCCTCATCGAGCAGGCCGAGAAGGCGTTCTCCCGTGACCAGGCCAGCGAGATGGAGCGCAAGTTCCTCGCGGCCGAGGACTTCACCTTCGACGACTTCCTCCAGCAGATGGCGGCCATCAAGAAGATGGGCTCGCTGAAGTCGATCCTGGGCATGATGCCCGGCATGGGCCAGATGCGCGCCCAGCTCGACGCCTTCGACGAGAAGGAGTTCGACCGGGTCGAGGCGATGGTCTTCTCCATGACGCCGTTCGAGCGCAACCACCCCAAGCTGATCAACGGCTCGCGCCGCGCGCGCATCGCCAAGGGCTCGGGCACCAGCACCTCCGAGGTCAACCAGCTGCTCGAGCGCTTCGGTGACGCGCAGAAGATGATGAAGCAGATGGCCAAGGGTGGCGGCGTGCCCGGGATGCCGGGCCTGCCCGGTGGCGGTTCGGGCCCGGGCAAGCGGGGACGCCAGCAGGCGCCGCAGCGCCGCAAGTCCAAGTCGGGGAACCCGGCCAAGCGGGCGGCGGAGGAGCGCGCGGCGGGTGCGCGGCCGGCATCCACCTCGGGTGCCGGCGCGTTCGGTGCCGGCGGCCTGGGCGCACCGGGTTCGACCGACCCGGCCGCCATCGACCCGGCGAGCCTGCCCAAGGGCTTCGAGAAGTTCCTGGGCCAGTGACCTCGGGGCACGGCGCCCGCCTGCACACGATGGCGGTCGGCACGACCGGGCCGCGGGTCGCCTTCCTGCACGGCCTGTTCGGCCAGGGGCGCAACTGGACCCAGATCGCCAAGGGGCTCGCCGGCCCCGACGGCACGAGGGCCCGGTGCCTGCTCGTCGACCTGCCCGACCACGGCCGCTCCCCGTGGAGCGCCGAGTTCTCGTACGAGGCGTATGCCGGTGCCGTGGCCGCGACGCTCGAGGCCGCGGCCCCGGGCGAGCCCTGGGTGCTCGTGGGCCACTCGCTGGGCGGCAAGGTCGCCATGGTCACCACGCTGACCCACCCCGAGCTGGTGCGCAGCGTGGTCGTCGTCGACATCGCGCCCAAGGACTACGGCGATCTAGACCGGTTCGTGCACTACATCGAGGCAATGCGTGCCCTCCCGCTCGACGAGCTCACCGGCCGCGCCGACGCCGAGGCACGCTTCGCCGCGGTCGAGCCCGACCCGGGGGTGCGCGGCTTCCTGCTGCAGAACCTGCGCCGGCACGGCACGACCTGGTCGTGGCAGGCCAACCTCGAGCTGCTCGCCCGCGATGCGAGCCGGGGCTCCGAGTCGCGGATCGCCGACTTCCCCGACCTCGGTGTTCCCGCCTACGACGGGCCGGTCGTGTGGCTGGTCGGTGGTGACTCGAGCTACGTCAAGGACGCCGACACCGCGCAGATGCGCGCGCTGTTCCCGAAGGCTCGGCCGGTGGTCGTCAACGGGGTGGGGCACTGGGTGCACTCCGAGGCGCCCGAGGTGGTCACCGAGACGCTGCGCCGGGTGCTGCGCCTCCTCCCGCCCGACTGACACGGGCATACTCGGGCGATGAGTACACCAGCGCCCGACCCCGTGGCGCGGGTGCGCGCCATCTTCGACACCGTGGCCGACGACTACGACGGCAGCGGCGTGCCCTTCTTCGTGCCGGCGGCCCAGGGCCTGGTCGAGTCGCTGGCCCCGCAGCCGGGGGAGCGGGCGCTCGACATCGGCTGCGGGCGCGGGGCCGCGACGACGCTGCTGGCCCGGGCGGTGCTACCGACCGGGTCGGTCGACGCGGTCGACCTCAGCCCCGCGATGGTCGAGCACACCCGAACCCTCCTGGACCAGGAGGGCCTGGCCGCGCGCACCGCGGTCATGGATGCCACGGACCCCGACCTGCCTCCGGCCTCGTTCGACGTCGTCGCGTCGGCGCTGGTGCTGTTCTTCCTGCCCGACCCGGCCACGGCACTCGCCCGGTGGGTGCGGCTGCTGGCCCCGGGTGGCCGGATCGGCCTGACGACCTTCGGTGAGGAGCACCGGGTCTGGACCGCGCTGAACGCGCTGTTCCGGCCCTGGCTGCCGCCGGGCATGCTCGACCCCAAGGTCGTCGGTCCCGACGCGCCCTTCTCCAGCGACGCGGGCATGGAGGCGCTGCTGCGTGACGCCGGGGCCACCGACGTGCGCACCGTGACGCGGCGCGTCGACGTGCCCTGGGGCGACGTGCAGGGGTGGAAGGCCTTCTCGATGAGCACCGGCCAGCGGGCGATGTGGGCCATGGTGCCGGCGGAGGAGCGCGACGGCCTCGAGGCCCGGGCGGCCGAGATCCTGCGGGACGCCCGCGATCACACCGGCCGGGCGGTCATCTGGCAGGACATGCGCTACACCCTGGGCCACGCGGCCTGAGCCGCCACCTTCAGGGCGAACGTGGGTGACTCCCGTCGGGTGGCCGACGGAAATCACCCACGTTCGCCGCGGGATGGGCGGAGGCCGCCGCCCCGCCACCACTAGGGTCGGGCCATGGCTCAGGTGCTGCACCTCACCGGTCCGGTCCTCGTCGGCCCCGACGACGTGCGCCCGCAGGCGTGGGTGGTCGGCGGCCGCATCACCTACGACGCCCCCTCCGGCGACCACGAGGTCACCACCGTGCCCGGGTTCGTGCTGCCCGGCCTGGTCGACGCGCACAGCCACATCGGCCTGGGCGCGCAGGGGGCGGTCGACGACGACACGGCGTTGGCGCAGGCGCTCGCCGACCGGGAGGCCGGGGCGCTGCTGCTGCGCGACGCCGGGTCGCCCGCCGACACCCGGTGGGTGCAGGAGCGCGAGGACCTGCCGCGCCTGGTGAGGGCCGGGCGGCACATCGCCCGCACCCGGCGCTACATCCGCAACTTCGCCTGGGAGGTCGAGCCCGAGCAGCTCGTCGACCAGGTGCGGCTCGAGGCCCGCGCCGGCGACGGCTGGGTCAAGCTGGTCGGCGACTGGATCGACCGCGACACCGGCGACCTGTCGCCGTGCTGGCCGCCCGAGGTGCTGGCTCAGGCCGTCGCGGCCGCCCACGAGGAGGGGGCCCGGGTGACCGCCCACTGTTTCGGCGAGGAGTCGCTGCGCGACCTGGCCGCCGCGGGCACCGACTGCGTCGAGCACGCCTGCGGGCTGCAGCCCGACACGGTGGCCGCGTTCGCCTCCCAGGGGATCGCGATCGTGCCGACCCTGGTCAACATCGACACCTTCCCGCAGATCGCCGAGCCGGCCCGCGAGAAGTTCCCCGACTACCACCGGCACATGCTCGACCTCCACCAGCGGCGTTACGCGACCATCGCCGACGCGCGCGATGCCGGCATCCCCATCTACGTCGGCACGGATGCCGGAGGCTCGCTCCCGCACGGGCTGGTCGCCACCGAGGTGGCGCACCTGGCGCACGCCGGGTTCACGACCACCGAGGCGCTGGATGCCGCGTGCTGGGGCGCGCGCTCGTGGCTGCGCTGGCCCGGGCTCGAGGAGGGCGCGGAGGCCGACCTCGTGGTCTACGCCGACGACCCTCGCGAGGACCTCGCCGCGCTGGCCGCCCCGTCGCTCGTCGTGCTCCGCGGTCGCCCCGTCACGTGAGCCGGGTGCGGCGTCAGGCCGGCGAGCTCGCGCTCGAGCGCCAGCTCGGCCCGGTGGGCCCTCACCGACCAGGCCACCGCACCGACCCACACGGCGCAGACCAGCGCGTGGACGGCGTAGCGCGTGGAGCCGGGCGCGTCAACCCAGTCGCTGCGCAGCAGGGTGCGGGTGTTGGTGAGCACGATGATGCCGCCGACGGCCGAGCCGAGCACGCGCGGTGGCACGTGGCGCACCAGCCAGGCGGCGATCGGTGCCGCCACCAGGCCGCCGGCCAGCAGCGCCAGCACCCAGCCCGGGTCGATGCCGGCGCTGCCGAGCGCGAGGAGGAAGCCGATGCTCGCGGCCAGCGAGACGAGGAACTCGCTGGTGTCGATCGAGCCGATCACCCTGCGCGGCTCGAGCCGCCCGCTGGCCAGGATCGCCGGGGTGCCGACCGGGCCCCAACCGCCACCGCCCGTGGCGTCGACGAAGCCGGCGAACAGCCCGAGGGGGGCGAGGAAGCGGGCGCGCAGGGGGTGTCCCAGGCGGTCGCGCCGCAGCCCCCTGACGGTGAAGCGGACCAGCACGTAGATGCCCAGGGCGAGCAGGATGAGCGACATCAGCGGCGCGGCCACCGAGGTGTCGAGGCTCGAGAGCAGGGTCGCGCCGAGGAAGGCCCCGACGGCCCCCGGGATGCCGATGCGCAGGACGACCGCCCAGTCGACGTTGCCGAACTTCCAGTGCGCGGCGCCGGACGCCAGCGTGGTTCCGATCTCGGCCAGGTGCACCGTCGCCGACGCGGCCGCCGGGCTGGTGCCGATCGCGAGGAGCAGCGTGGTGGACGTGACGCCGTAGGCCATGCCCAGCGATCCGTCGACGAGCTGGGCACCGAGCCCGACGAGGGCGAGCAGGACGAGCTTGCGCATGGTTGACCCCCGGGTGGACCGCCGATCGGACACCTCGGAGTTTTCCCAACAGGTAGTTATGGTGCAATAAACATCTGGTTATGTCTTGCATCGTGGATGTCCCCGAGCTGAGGCCGTGGGCCACACTGGCCACGTGGACATCAGCGCACGCAGCGAGTACGCCGTGCGGGCGATGCTCGCGCTCGCGCAGGCCCAGGAGCTCGATGCCGGCCCGATCAGCGTCGAGTCCCTGGCCCAGCGCCAGGACCTGCCGCGCAAGTTCCTCGAGGCCATCGTGGCCGACCTGCGGGCCGCCGACCTGGTGGTGAGCACGCGCGGGGCCCGGGGCGGCTACACGCTGGCGCGCCCGGCATCCGGCACCAGCCTCGGCGACGTCTTCAGGGCCGTCAACGGGCCGCTCGCCGAGGTGCGAGGGCTGCGACCCCACGAGACGAGCTACGAGGGCGTCGCGCGGCACCTGCCCACGGTGTGGGTGGCCGTGCGGGTCGCGCTGCGCGAGGTGCTCGACGAGACCAGCCTGGCCGACGTGCTCGCCGGCGACCTGCCCGAGGCCGTGCGCGCCAAGGCCGACGCGCCGGACGCCTGGCGCAACCGCTGAGCACGAGCGGGTGGATGCCGTGGCGCACCCGCCGTGGTCGGGGCACCGGCCGACCTCTGGCACAATGGTGGGCTGTACCCGTCCGGTCGGAGCACCTCGTGCCCGCCGGACCGGACGCCTACACCGGAGCATCCGGCACCCCGAGCGATCCGTGCTCGGTCTCGCCGTGCTCACCAGATGAAGTGGAGTGACCACCACCGTGGCCGTCAAGATCCGACTCAAGCGCATGGGCAAGATCCGTGCACCGTTCTACCGCGTCGTCGTCATGGACTCGCGCACCAAGCGCGATGGCCGGGCCATCGAGGAGATCGGCAAGTACCACCCCACCGAGGAGCCCTCGGTCATCCAGATCGACAGCGAGCGCGCCCAGTACTGGCTCAGCAACGGCGCCCAGCCGACCGAGGCCGTCGCCGCGCTGCTGAAGATCACCGGTGACTGGCAGAAGTACAAGGGCGAGCCCGGCACCGAGGGCACCCTGCGGGTCAAGGCCCCCAAGACCTCGAAGAAGGACCTCTACGAGGCGGCCCTCGCCGCTGCCGGCAAGACCGGAGACGACGGCACTGGCGCCACCACGCCGAGGAAGCGCGCCGCCAAGAAGGCTGAGCCGGCTGCCGAGGCGCCCGCCGCCGACGCCGCGGCCACCACCGAGGCCGCGCCGGCCCAGGCCCCGGCGGCGCAAGCCTCCGACGGCGAGAAGGCCTGATCGTGCTCGAGGAGGCTCTCGAGCACCTCGTCACGAGCATCGTCGACCACAAGGACGAGGTGCAGGTGCGCCGCAAGGACCTGCGCCGCGGTGAGGTGCTCGAGGTGCGCGTGCACCCCGACGACCTCGGCCGCGTCATCGGCCGCTCCGGCCGCACCGCCAGCGCGCTGCGCACCGTCATGGGTGCGCTCTCCGGCGGTCGCCAGATCCGCATCGACATCGTCGACACCGACCGGGTCCGCTGACCCGGATGGGATCGTGAGCCCGAGCACCGTCATCGCCCGGATCGGCAAGCCGCACGGGCTGCTCGGTGAGGTGACCGTGCAGCTGCACACCGACGAGCCCGAGCGGCGCCTGGCCGTGGGAACGGCGATCGACACCGAGGCCGCGCCCGGCACGGGTGTGCCGCGTGCCCTGACCGTGCGCTCGACCCGCGTGCACAACGGCGTCTGGCTCGTGGCCTTCGAGGAGATCCCCGACCGCACGGGTGCCGAGTCGCTGCGCGGCACCCGGCTGGTGGTCGACCGCGCCGACGCGCTGCCCGCCGACGACGAGGACGACGCCTTCACCGAGGAGCAGCTGCGCGGGCTGACCGTCGTCGACCCGGCCGGCGGCGTGCTCGGGGAGGTGGGCGGGCTCGAGCTGGGCGCCGTGCAGGACCGGCTGGTCATCCTGCTGCTCGACGGCCGCGAGGCGCAGGTGCCCTTCGTGACCGCCCTGGTGCCCGTGGTCGACCTCGCGGGCGGCCGGGTCGTCGTCGACGCGCCACCCGGGCTGCTCGACCTGGGGGTCTGACCGCCCGTGCGCGTCGACGTCGTCACGATCTTCCCCGAGTACCTCGCGCCGCTGGACCTCTCGCTCATCGGCAAGGCGCGGCGCGACGGCATCGTCGACGTGCGCGTGCACGACCTGCGCGACTTCGCCCGCGACCGGCACCGCACGGTCGACGACAGCCCGTTCGGCGGGGGCGCCGGCATGGTGATGAAGCCCGAGCCGTGGGCGCAGGCGCTCGACGCCGTCGCGGCATCCGGCCCGGTGTCGGGTGCCGTGGTGCCCCACCTCGTGGTGCCCGGCCCCGGTGGGGTGCCGTTCACCCAGGCGCTGGCGCGCTCGCTCGCCGCCGAGCCGTGGCTGGCGTTCGCGTGCGGCCGCTACGAGGGCATCGACGAGCGGGTCCACGAGCACGCCGCCGACCGGATGCCGGTGACGGTCGTGTCGCTCGGCGACTACGTGCTCAACGGCGGGGAGGTCGCGGTGCTGGCCATGGTCGAGGCCGTCGGCCGCCTCCTGCCGGGCGTGGTCGGCAACGCCGAGTCGCTCGTGGAGGAGTCGCACGAGGACGGCCTCCTGGAGTACCCCGTCTACACCCGGCCGGCGTCCTGGGACGACGGCGGTACGGTGCGCGACGTGCCGCCGGTGCTGCTGTCGGGCGACCACGGCGCGATCGCCGCGTGGCGCCACCGGCAGCGGCTCGAGCGCACGGCATCCCGGCGCCCCGACCTGCTCCCGCTCTCGGCCACCACCGGCGGGCTGGCCGACCTCGACGTGCGCGTGGCGACCCCCGCCGATGCGGCCGAGCTGCTCGTGCTGCAGAGGGCCTGCTGGGTGCGCGAGGGCCTTGCGGCGCAAGGGCGCTGGGTCGTGCCGCCGCTGGTCGAGGAGCTCCCCGACGTCGTGGCCGGCCTGGAGGAGTGGACCACGTTCGCCGTGCGCGTGCGTTCCGCCGCCGGATCGCCCGGCCGGCTGGTCGGGTCGGTGCGCGGGCGGGTGCGGCCCGCTGACCCCACGTGCTGGGAGGTGGGCCGCCTGATGGTGGCGCCGGACCTGCAGGGCCGCGGCCTGGGCCGCGAGCTGCTCGCCCTGGGGGAGTCGGCGGCCCCGGCTCCGGTGACCGCCTACTGGCTGACGACCGGCATCCTCGAGGAGGGCAACCAGCGGTTCTACAGGCGTGCGGGCTACCGGCTGGTGCGGGGTGAGCCCACGTACCCCGGTGCGGTCGACCTCACCAAGCGCCGGCGGCCGAGGGCGCCGTGACGGTGGTGCCCGCGGCCCACGCGCACGGCCGGCGGGAAGCGTCAGGGCTGCAGCGACGCCTTGAGGTCGGCCGGCAGCAGTAGCGCCTCCCCGATCAGCCGCTCCGCCACCACCGCCGTGGTCGTCTGCGCCGCCATGATGCCCATCAGCACGAGCACCTGCGCGGCCGCGGCCTGGGCGGGCGAGCCGCCGCCCAGCAGCACCCCGATGAACGCGCCCGGCAGCGTGACGACGCCGGCCGTGCGCACCTGGTCCAGGCCGGGGATGAGTGCCTCGGGCACCCGGCGGTGCACCACCTCGCCGACCGCCTGCGGGCGGGTCAGGCCGAGCGAGAGGGCCGCCTCGTACTGGCCCTTCTCCTCGCGCAGCGCCGTGAACGCCCGGCGGCAGGTGAGCGTGTGGCCGTTCATCGTGTTGCCGGCGAGGATGCCGACGACCGGCACCAGGGCGATCCCGGTGGGCGGCACGGTGCGCGTCGCCAGGATGACCAGCACGACCGGTAGCAGCCCGGCGAGCATGGCCACGGTCGCCCACGGCCAGGCGCGGGGGGCCTCGACGCGCCGCACGGTGGTCACCACGGCGACGACGAACATGAAGGCCAGCAGCAGCAGCGACAGCCAGAGCGAGCGGATGACGGCCGCGATCACCAGGGCGGCGATGCTCAGCTGCACGATGGCCCGGGCTGCGGCGAACAGCGTCGAGCCCGGCCTCGGCAGGCGCCCCACGAGGTACATGGTCACGGTGAGGACCAGCAGGAGCACCACCGCGAGGGCGACGGGAAGGCCCGGGTCGATACTCACCGGCACACCGTATGCCGTGCGACGGCGCCCGCTGCCAGGCGGGAGGTGAGGTGTCGGCCGCACCCGCGTCACGGCATCCGGGGATTTCGCCGGTCGCCGCCACCTCTGGCAGACTGGGCTGCTGCGTCCCGTCGACTCGACGGCCCCCGCCACAGGGGGAGTGCCCGAAGGACTCGTCCCGACCGGCATGCGGCCCGACGGACGCACCATCGAACTCCGCAACACCAACACCCGCGGGTGACCTGTGGCAGGCCGCGAGAAAGCGACATCCGTCATGCAGCGTTTCGACGAGCTCGACCGCGCGTCGATCAAGACCGACATCCCGGAGTTCCGCGCCGGCGACAACGTCAAGGTCCACGTCAAGGTCGTCGAGGGCACCCGCTCGCGCATCCAGGTCTTCCAGGGCGTCGTCATCCGTCGCCACGGCGGCGGCGTCGGTGAGACCTTCACCGTGCGCAAGGTCTCCTTCGGCGTGGGTGTCGAGCGCACCTTCCCGCTGCACACCCCGATCATCGACCACATCGAGCTGGTCACCCGTGGCGACGTGCGTCGCGCGAAGCTCTACTACCTGCGCGACCTGCGCGGCAAGGCAGCGAAGATCAAGGAGAAGCGCGACACCCCGGTCGCCCGCTGAGACGCTCTGCAACCGGCGCGACCCTCCCAGACGGGGCGACTAGGCTCCGCGAGGTGAGCGCCCGTCCAGACGTCGACCCGGCGCCGGCCACCTCCGTGGCCGAGGCCGGGTCGCGTCGTCCCCGGCTGGTGCTGCTCCTCGGGGCCGCGATCGTCGTCACCGCGCTGGTGCAGGCGTTCGTGCTCCAGTCCTTCGTCGTCCCCACGGCCGCGCTCGCGCCGACCCTCGAACCAGGAGACCGTGTCCTCGTGTGGAAGGTCCGGCCCGCCGCCGACCCCGGCGACCTCGTCGTCGTCGACACCACCGGCACGGCCGCCGTCGACCGGTCGACCCCGGTGGCGCCCGGGCTCGTCGGGCGGGTGCTGTCCGCCGTGGCCGACGCGTTCGGTGTCGACGTCGGCGCCCGGAGCCGTGCCGCCGTGGTCGGGTCGTCCGGCGCGGATGCCGTGACCCTCACCGCACCGGTCGCCACCACCGTGCCGCGCGATGCGGTCGTCGGGACCGTCGTGCTGCGGGTGTGGCCGCTGAGCCGGCTGGGCACGGTGTCCGCCGGGCCCGAGGCCTCCCGGTGAGCGCCCCGGAGGCCGACCCGGTGGCCGAGGGACACGACGACGAGGGACGCGACGACGGGCAGCGGCACGTCGAGCCCGAGAACCGCGAGGAGTCGCACGGCCCGCTGGGGATGGTGGGGGCGGCGGCGCGCGAGATCGTGGTCGTGGTCGCCATGGCGCTGGTGCTGTCCTTCATCGTCAAGACCTGGCTGCTGCAGGCCTTCTTCATCCCCTCCGGGTCGATGGAGGACACCCTGCTCGTCGGCGACCGGGTCATCGTCTCGAAGCTCACGCCCGGCCCGATCGACCTCAAGCACGGCGACGTCGTCGTCTTCCAGGACCCCGGAGGCTGGCTCGAGGTGTTGCCACCGGTGCAGCGCGGCGGGCTCTCGGGGGCGATCCACGACGGGCTGGTGTTCGTCGGGCTGCTGCCGGCCGAGTCCGAGGACCACCTCATCAAGCGGGTCATCGGCCTGCCCGGCGACCACGTGGTCTGCTGCTCGCCGGACCGCAGGCTCACGGTCAACGGCGTCGAGATCACCGAGCCCTACCTCAAGCCGGGCGACGAGCCCAGCGAGATGAACTTCGACATCACCGTTCCGGCGGGCCATGTGTGGGTCATGGGCGACCATCGTTCCGACTCCGAGGACTCGCGCTTCCACGACCCGAGCGGCTCCGGCAAGGAGGGCTCGGTGCCCATCGGCGACATCACCGGCCGGGCGGTCGCGGTCGTCTGGCCGCTCGACCGCGCCGGCTGGTTGTCCGACCACGAGGAGACCTTCGCGGCCGTCCCCGAAGCGGCGGCCGGCCCGTGAGCCCGGCACCTGCGCGCCGACCGAGCCTGCGGGTCGAGCGGGCGCTGCAGCGCGACGGCCACCGCGTGCTGGCCGGCATGGACGAGGTCGGTCGGGGCGCGCTCGCCGGGCCGGTCACCGTCGGGGTCGTCGTCATCGACGAGACCTGCCGCAGCGCGCCGCAGGGGGTCAAGGACTCCAAGCTGCTGGCACCACACGCCCGCGAGCGGATGGTGCCCCGCATCGAGCGGTGGGCGCTGGCCTGCGCCGTCGGGCACGCGAGCGCCGACGAGATCGACGCGATCGGCATCATCGCGGCCCTGCGGCTGGCCGGGTGCCGCGCGCTGGGCACGGTGGCCGCCGCCGGCATCCGGCCGGACCTGGTCATCCTCGACGGCAACCACGACTGGCTCACCTCGCCGGAGGACGTCGGGCTGCTCGCCTTCGCCCACGAGGAGCGGGTGGGGACCCCGCCGGTGACCACCATGATCAAGGCCGACCTGAAGTGCTCGTCGGTCGCGGCCGCGAGCGTGCTCGCCAAGGTGCAGCGCGACCGGATCATGGTCGACCTGGGCGGTCACGACGCGTACGACGGCTACGGCTGGGTCGGGAACAAGGGGTATGCCGCGCCGGAGCACATGGACGCGCTGCGGCGCCTGGGCCCCTGCGAGCTGCACCGCCGCTCGTGGCGTCTGCCGGGAACGATGGACGACAATGACGACGTGGCCGAGAGCCGGACGACCGACCTGACCCCAGTGGGAGAGCGATGAGCTCGGAGGACCTCGAGAAGTACGAGAGCGAGGCGGAGCTGGCGCTCTACCGAGAGTACCGCGACGTGGTGGGGCTGTTCAGCCACGTCGTCGAGACCGAGCGGCGGTTCTACCTGTGCAACAGCGTCGACGTCAAGGTGCGCTCCGATGGCGGTGAGGTCTTCTTCGACGTCACCATGCACGACGCCTGGGTGTGGGACATCTACCGGCCGGCGCGGTTCGCCAAGACCGTGCGGGTGGTCACCTTCAAGGACGTCAACGTCGAGGAGCTGGCCAAGAGCGAGCTCGAGCTGCCCAAGGGCGACTTCTGAGCCGGATGCCGTGACCCGGGCGGCCCCGGGCCGCTGAACTCCTTCGCTGAGCACGGCTCGGTGTCCACAGAGGCTGGGTGCTCCGGGGCGTCGTCCACAGGGCCCGGGTGGGGGATCGTCACCCGGGCATGCCGGGCGGTTGGCTCTCGGCATGACGAGCACCGACCTTCCCGAGAGCAGACCGCCGGGCCGACCGGCCCGGCAGCGGGCTGGGGCGCCCACCGTGCGCCCCGCCGCCGCACTGGGCCGCTACGGCGAGGCGCTGGCCGTCCGATACCTGCGCGAGCAGGGCATGCAGGTGCTCGACCGCAACTGGCGCTGCGAGCACGGCGAGGTCGACGTCGTGGCGCTCGACGGCGACTGCCTGGTGATCTGCGAGGTCAAGACGCGCCGGTCCTCGGGCTTCGGCGAGCCGGTCGAGGCCGTCACCGTCGCCAAGGCCAAGCGGCTGCGCCGGCTGGCGGCGGCCTACCTCGCCGGCCAGTGCGACGGTGGCCGGGTGGCCCAGGTTCGCGTCGACGTGGTGGGCATCCTGTGCCCGCCCGGCAGGCCAGCGGTGCTGCGTCACGTCGTCGGGGTCGGGTCGTGAGCTCGGGCCTGGGGCGCACCCAGTCGGTGGCACTGTCCGGTCTCGACGGCACCGTGGTCGACGTCGAGGCCCACATCTCGCAGGGGCTGCCGCACTTCTCCGTCGGTGGCATGCCGGATGCCGCGTGCGCCCAGTCGCCCGACCGGGTGCGGTCCGCGGCGGCGAACAGCGGGGTCGCCGTGTCGCCGAACCGGGTCACCGTCAACCTCTCTCCGGCGTCGATCCCGAAGCGGGGCGCCTGCTTCGACCTGGCGATCGCCGTCGCGGTGCTGTCGGCGGGCGGGGCCATCACGCGTGGTCTCGCCGCCGACGTCGTCCACCTCGGCGAGCTGGCCCTCGACGGGCGGGTGCGAGGGGTGCACGGGGTGCTGCCCGCGGTGCTGGCGGCCGCGCGGTCCGGGGCGCGGCACGTGGTGGTGCCGGTCGAGAACGTCGGGGAGGCCCAGCTCGTCGACGGGGTGTCGGTGCACGGTGCCGCCTGCCTGCGCGACGTCGTCGGCTGGTACCGCGCCGCCGAGCACGGTACGCCCCTGCCGCCCGCGCCGACGCCGGTCGCGGGGGTGGTCGAGTCGCGGCCCGGCCCCGACCTCGCCGACGTCGTCGGGCAGCCCGAGGCGCGGCTGGCCCTCGAGCTCGCTGCGACCGGTGGCCACCACCTGCTGATGTCAGGGCCACCGGGGGTGGGCAAGACGATGCTGGCCGAGCGGCTGGTCACGGTGCTGCCCCCGCTCAGCCGGGAGCAGGCGCTCGAGACGCACGCCATCCGCTCGCTCACCGGTCAGGTCGCAGAGGTCGTCGAGCTCGACCGCACCCCACCGTTCGTGGCGCCGCACCACAGCGCGTCGATGGCGTCGGTGACCGGAGGCGGGTCCGGGGTGGCGCTGCCCGGGGCCATCTCCCGAGCCCATCACGGCGTGCTCTTCCTCGACGAGGCGCCCGAGTTCAAGGGCTCGGTGCTGCAGACGCTCCGCCAGCCGCTCGAGTCGGGGGAGGTGGTCATCGCCCGGGCGCGGCAGGTGGTGCGTTACCCGGCCCGCTTCCTGCTGGTGCTCGCGGCCAACCCGTGCCCGTGCGGCCGCTCGTACGGCAAGGGGCTCGACTGCTCGTGCAAGCCGATGGAGATCAGGGCGTACGCCGGGAGGCTGTCCGGTCCGCTGCTCGACCGGGTCGACCTGCAGGTGCACGTGCCGCCGGTGCACCGCGCCGCGTTCGGCGAGGCGACCGGGGAGTCCAGCGCCACGGTCGCGGCCCGGGTCTCGGCCGCACGCGAGGTGCAGGGCGCCCGGTGGGCCGAGCACGGCTGGCCCACCAACGGGCTGGTTCCCGGGCACGTGCTGCGGCGGGCGCCGTTCCGGCTGCCACCGTCGACCACGGCGGTGCTCGACCGCAGCCTCGAGCAGGGCCGGCTGACCCTGCGCGGCTACGACCGGGTGCTGCGGGTCGCGTGGTCGGCCGCCGACCTCGCCGGGCTCGAGGTGCCGGGCCGCGACGAGGTGGCCACCGGGCTGGCACTGCGCAGCGGCGAGCTGGTGGCGGCATGAGCAGCGTCGGTGGTCGGGGGGCGGTGGGCGCTTCCGGGGCCATGCGGCGCCCGACCAGCAGGCTCGAGCTCGACGAGCGCTGGGCCCGGGCCGCGTGGGCCTTCCTCACCGAGCCGGGTGACCCGGCGCTGACCCGGCTGCTGGGGCAGGGCGGCGCGGTCGAGGCGCTGGTGCGGCTGCGTGCTGGACGGCTCGCGTCACGCAGCGGGTGGCACGTCCGGCTGCCCGAGCTCGACCTCGACGCGATGGCTCGTGCCGCTCAGCACTCCGGGGTGCGGGTGGTCGTGCCCGGTGACCAGGAGTGGCCGGCCGGCCTCGACCGTCTGCGCCTGCCCCCGTACTGCCTGTTCGTACGAGGCAATACCGACCTCGGCGAGCTCGTCGAGCGCAGCGTCGCCGTCGTCGGGTCGCGGGCGGCCACCGAGTACGGCCTGCGCGTCGCGGCCGACCTCGCCGACGGCCTGGCCACCCGCGGCTTCACCGTGGTGAGCGGCGCCGCGTACGGCATCGACTCGGCCGCCCACCGGGCGACCCTCGCTGCCGACGGGCCGACGGTGGCGGTGCTCGCCTGTGGTGCCGACCGTGCCTACCCCACCGCCCACCGCGCGATGCTGGAGCAGATCGTCGTCACGGGCGGGGCGGTGGTCAGCGAGGTCCCGGTCGGCTGTGCGCCGTACCGGTCTCGCTTCCTGGCCCGCAACCGGATCATCGCGACGCTGGCGCGAGCCACTGTCGTGGTCGAGGCCAACCTGCGCTCGGGGTCCCTCACCACGGCGAAGGCGGCGAGTGATCACCACCTGCCGGTCGGTGCGGTGCCCGGCCCGGTCACGAGCATGGCGTCCGCGGGGTGCCACGCCCTGCTGAGGGAGACCGATGCCGTGCTGGTCACGGACGCCGCGGAGGTGGCCGAGCTGGCCGCCCGGATCGGCGACGACCTGCTTCCCGACCACGTGCCGACCGGCCCGTCAGCGCCCGGGGACGACCTCGACCCGCAGGCCTACCGGGTCTGGTCGGCGGTGCCCCTTCGGGGAGGTGCGACGCTCGACCGGCTGGCCTCCGCCGGCGGGGTGGAGGCACGCCGCCTGGTCGGCATCCTCGCGGTGCTCGAGGCCGAGGGTCTGGTCACCAAGCAGGCGGGGCGGTGGCGCAAGACCCGGTCGAGCGTGGTGGAGCCGTCCGAGTGAGCCCTCGGGCGTGTCGTGCGTCACCGGCCACTGGTGGTGACACCGTGGGCCCATGACCGGCGGCACTTCTGACGCGCTGCCTGCCTTCGAGCGCCACCTGCGTTCCGAACGGGGCAGGTCGCCGCACACCGTGCGCGCCTACCTGCACGACGTGCGGGTGTTCCTCGACGAGGTCGGAGCCGACGACGACGAGGCTTTGGGCTCGGTCACGCTCGCCGACCTGCGGGCCTGGCTCGGGGTGCTCTCGCGCCGTGGAGCCGCTCGGGCGACGATCGCCCGCACGTCGGCGTCGCTGCGCACCTTCTTCGGCTGGCTCGAGCGCACCGGTCGGATCCCCTCGGACCCCTCCCTGCGGCTCAGCGCGCCCAGCCGCCATCGCACCCTGCCGCCGGTGCTCGCCCAGCGCTCGGCTGCCGCCCTGCTCGACGTGGCGGCGGTGGCCGCCGACGACGACGACCCGGTGCACCATCGCGACCGGGCGGCCCTGGAGCTGCTCTATGCCACGGGGGTGCGGGTCGGCGAGCTCGTCGGTCTCGACGTAGACGACCTCGACCTGGCCGCCGACGTGCTGCGGGTGGTCGGCAAGGGCGACAAGGAGCGGCGGGTCCCGTTCGGGGCGCCGGCCCGGCGAGCGGTGATCACGTGGCTCGAGGACGGGCGGCCGAAGCTGGCCACGGCGCAGAGCGGCCCGGCCCTGCTGCTCGGGCGGCGCGGGCGCCGGGCCGACCAGCGCCAGATCCGCGCCGTCGTGCACCGGCTGCTCCAGCACGTGGCCGACGCCCCGGACCTCGGGCCGCACGGTCTGCGGCACAGCGCGGCGACACACCTGCTCGAGGGGGGGGCAGACCTGCGGATGGTGCAGGAGCTGCTCGGCCACGCCTCGCTGGCGACCACGCAGATCTACACCCACGTGTCCGTCGACCGGCTCCGGCAGTCGTTCGCGCAGGCCCACCCCCGGGCCTGAAGCCCGGCCAGCGCAGGGGTGCCGCGATGCGCCCGGAGCGTCAGCCACCCAGGGGGAGCAGGGCCACCCGGCCGCCGGCCAGCAGCGGGAGCGGGTCGAGGTAGGACGTGCCTCGCCGCGCACCCAGGTGCAGGCAGGCGCGCGCGCCGCAGTGCGCCGGACCGGGCCCGACCCGCACTGACCCGACCGCCTGCCCGGTGACCACGACCGCGCCGACCCCCACGGTCGGGTCGACCGGCTCGTAGGTGCTGCTGAGGCCACCTGCGTGCGCCACCGTGACGGTGCCTCGTCCGGCGACGGGACCGGCATGGGTGACCACCCCGCCCTCCACCGCGAGCACCGAAGCGCCGCTGCCCACCGCGAGGTCGAGCCCCCGGTGGCCGGCGCCGTAGGCGGTCTGCGGTGCCCGGAAGGGACGGGCCACCGGTGGCCTCGGCTGCACCGGCCACCGCCACCGTTTCCGGGCCGGCGACACGGCGGCTGTCGGGCGGGCAGCACCACCCACCGGTCCGCGGGGCGCGCTGGTGGAACCAGCGCCGAGAGCGCCACCGGCGGGCTGGTCGAGCCCCGCGGGACCGGCAGGTCGCGAACGACCCGAACCACCCGAACCCGTCGAACCGGTCGCCTCGGCCGACCCGATGCCGGACACCCCTACGCCGGTTGCCACGACGCCGCCCAGCACGGCCGGTGGCGGCCGGGACCCGCGCCCCGACGGCGTCACCGAGGTGGCCAGCAGGACGGCGGCCGACGCGACGACCAGCGTGGACAGCGAGGTTCGGACCATGTGTCCAGCGTCCCGGCGGCCGCACCACGCAGACCAGGGGCGGACCGAACCTGTGGACGGGCCCCGGGGCAGGGCCCGCCCCTGTGGACGACGCCCACGGGTGGCAGCGGGCCGCCACCGGCCGCACCGACCGGTCGCCGGCGTCAGACCCGCAACGCCGCCAGCCGTCGGCATGCCTCGTCGAGCACCTCGTCGCCCTTGCAGAACGCGAATCGCACCAGCGTGCTCGCGGCATCCACGTCGTCGTGGAACACCGAGACCGGAACGCCGACCACACCGGCCCGGGCGGGCAGCTCGAGGCAGAAGGCGAGCGCGTCGACGGCACCCAGCGGAGCGGCATCCGCGACGACGAAGTAGGTGCCCTGCGGAACCGCCACCGTCATCCCCGCGCGCCCGAGCCCGTCGACGAGCCGGTCGCGCTTGGCCTCCAGCGACGACGCGAACCCGGCGTACACGGCATCCGGCAGCCCGAGCCCCGCAGCGACCGCCGGCTGGAACGGACCCGAGCCGACGTAGGTGATGAACTGCTTCACCGCCCGCACGGCGGACACCGCCTCGGCCGGCCCCGACACCCAGCCGACCTTCCACCCGGTGGTCGAGAACGTCTTCCCCGCCGACGAGATGGTGAGCGTGCGCTCGCGCATCCCCGGGAGCGTCGCGACCGGCACGTGCTCGGCGCCGTCGAACACCAGGTGCTCGTACACCTCGTCGGTCACCACCCACGCGTCGTGCTCGCGGGCCAGCTCGCACACCAGGTCGAGCTCGGCCCGGGTGAACACCTTGCCGGTCGGGTTGTGCGGGGTGTTGAGCAGCACCAGGCGCGTGCGCGACGAGAACGCCTCCCGCAGCGACGCCTCGTCGACCGCGAAGTCCGGGAAGCGCAGCACCGACGTCCGGCGCACCCCACCGGCGAGCGCGATGGTCGCGGCGTATGAGTCGTAGTAGGGCTCGAAGGTCACCACCTCGTCACCGGGCTGGACCAGCGCCAGCACCGTGGTCGCGATCGCCTCGGTGGCCCCCACCGTCACGAGCACCTCGCTGCTCGGGTCGACCTCGATGCCGTAGAACCGCTTCTGGTGCACGGCGATCGCATCGAGCAGCTCGGGCACGCCGGAGCCCGGCGGGTACTGGTTGCGCCCGCCTCGGATGGCCGCCACCGCGGTCTCGAGCACCTCCTGCGGCCCGTCGGTGTCGGGGAACCCCTGGCCGAGGTTGATCGCGTCGTGCTGCGCGGCCAGCGCCGACATGGTGGCGAAGATCGTCGTGCCGAAGGGCTCGAGGGCGCGAAGCCCCGGTGGACGCCGTGCGGGAGTGGGGGAGGAGGTCATGCCCGCAGGCTATTGCGGTGGACCCGCCCGCAGCCCGGATGCCGTACGGCGGCTACCCGGCCGGCTCGCCGACGTGCGCGATCGCGGCCAGCTGCCGCCAGACGACCGCCAGCGTGACCCCCGACCCCACGAACGCGAACCAGAACGGCGCGGTGAGCCCCCACCGCTCGGCGATGACGCCGCCGAGCCCCTGGCCGATGACCAGCCCGAGGAACAGCCCGACGACGTAGACCGACCCGACCCGCCCCTGGAACTCCATCGGCACGGCGCGCATCCGCACGGTCTGCGACACCGTGCCCCACACGAACGCGTAGGCCCCGAAGACGACCATGATCGCGAAGGCCACGCACCCCGTGCGGGTCAGCGCCAGCGCGAGGTGGGTCAGCACCTCGAGCAGCAGGCAGAGCCGCATCACCGTGGCCAGCGGCACCCGGCGCTCGATCACGTCGTACGAGCCGGTGCTGACCAGCCCGCCGACGGCCACCGCCGTGGTGAGCAGCCCGTAGCCGACCGGCCCCATCCCCAGCACGTCCTGCGACCAGAGCACCAGCACCGACCACGCGGCTCCCCAGGTGACGTTGAACGCGAGGATGACCAGGGCCAGGGTGCGCACCGGGGGGTTGCGCCGGATCCACCGGAGGCCGTCGGTGATGTCGCGGCGCACGTGGGTGCCCGCCAGGTCGCGGGGCACCCCGGGCGGGGTCGCGATCCGCGCGACGAGCAGCGCGCCGAGCGCCACGCAGAGCACCTGGGCGAGGAAGGGCCACACCGTGCCGAGGGCGAAGAGGAAGGCGCCCACCGGCGGCCCGACGAGCTGGTTGGTCGTGAGGAACCCCGCCTGCAGCCGGGCGTTGCCCACGCCCAGGTCGGCCCGCGGCACCAGCATCGGCAGCAACGTGCCGCTCGCGCTGTCGGCGAAGACCTCGGCCACCCCGAAGAGGAACATGGTGACCAGGACGACGGTCACGTCGACCGACCCGGTGACGATCGTGACGCACAGCATCGCCACGACGAGCGCCCGCAGCCCGTCGGCGACCACGACCAGCAGCCGGCGGTCGACCCGGTCGGCGACCGCCCCGGCCCACAGCCCCAACAACAGCCAGGGCAGGCGCTGCAGCAGTGCCGCCATCGCGACGAGCACAGGGTTTCGGGTCTGCGAGGCGACGAGCAGCGGGCCGGCCGCCAGGCCGATCCCGTCACCCAGGTTCGAGGTCCACGACGATGCGAGCAGCCAGCGGAAACCCACCCCCATCCGGGGCGGTGCGACGACGTCGAGGATGCGGCCCACGAGGTCGAGAACCTACCTGCTTGATGCCGCGTGGTTCAGCCGGGTGTCGCGGCTCCGGGGCGCGGCATCCGGGCGGGTTCGGGCGGATTAGGCACGGGGGGCCGCACCTCCGTAGACTGACCCCACGACCGGTCTCTGGCCGGTCGAATTCGCGTGTCCTTCTCTGCGACCCCCTCGGGGCGGCGCAGGGCACACCACGGCAGTGGCGGATCGCCTCCTCGGAAGCGGCCGTTCGGGGTGTGGCCGGGCACCAGGCAGGTGGATGACGACCCTCCAGCAGGAGGAGAGCGCCACCGACGGAACTGACAACCACACAGCAAGGAGAACGACGATGGCCGTCGTCACCATGCGCCAGCTCCTCGAGAGCGGCGTCCACTTCGGGCACCAGACCCGTCGCTGGAACCCGAAGATGAAGCGCTTCATCATGACCGAGCGCAACGGCATCTACATCATCGACCTGCAGCAGTCGGTGACCTACATCAACAACGCGTACGAGTTCGTCAAGGAGACCGTCGCCCACGGCGGCACCATCCTGTTCGTCGGCACCAAGCGCCAGGCGCAGGAGCCGATCGCCGAGCAGGCGACCCGCGTCGGGATGCCGTACGTCAACCACCGCTGGCTCGGTGGCATGCTCACCAACTTCCAGACGATCTCCAAGCGGCTCACCCGCCTCAAGGAGCTCGAGGAGCTCGACTTCGACGACGTGGCCGGCTCGGGCTTCACGAAGAAGGAGCTGCTCATCTTCAAGCGCGAGAAGGACAAGCTCGAGCGCACCCTGGGCGGCATCCGCACCATGGGTCGCGTCCCCTCGGCCGTCTGGATCGTCGACACCAAGAAGGAGCACCTCGCGGTCGACGAGGCCCGCAAGCTCGGACTGCCGGTCATCGCCATCCTCGACACCAACTGCGACCCCGACGAGGTCGACTACAAGATCCCGGGCAACGACGACGCGATCCGCTCGGTCACCCTCCTCACCCGCGTCATCGCGGATGCCGTCGCCGAGGGCCTGATCGCCCGCGCCGGTGGCCCCGCCGCCGGGGACGAGGTCGCCGCCGACGAGCCGCTGGCCGACTGGGAGCGTGAGCTGCTCGGTGGCGACGCCGCCCAGACCGCGCAGACCGTGGCCCCGGCAGCCGGCGAGACCGCCGCCGCCCCCGCGGTCGAGTCCGCCGAGGTCGAGGTCGTCGAGACCCCCGCCCCCGAGGTCGTCGAGACCCCGGCCCCCGAGGTCGTCGAGACCCCGGCCCCCGAGGTCGTCGAGACCCCGGCCCCCGAGGTCGCCGAGGCCATCGCCGAGGACGCCCCGGCCGTCGATGCCGAGCCTGCCCCGGAGCCGCAGGCCCCTGCCACGGAGGTCGCCGACACCACCGAGGCCACCGAGGTCGCCCCCGAGGAGACCCTCGAGACCCCGGTCGCCGAGCAGCTCGACACCCCCGTCGTCGAGGCCGTGGAGGCCGAGGCCGCCCCGGCGCAGGCTGCTCCCGAGCAGGCCTGACGCCACCCCTCGTCACATCCGAACCGAGCACGAAAGAGCGATAACACCTCATGGCGAACTACACCGCCGCTGACATCAAGGCGCTCCGCGAGAAGACCGCCGCCGGCATGATGGACGTCAAGCGCGCCCTCGACGAGGCCGACGGCGACATGGCCGCGGCCGAGGAGATCCTGCGTGTGAAGGGACTCAAGGGCGTGACCAAGCGCGAGGGCCGCACCGCCTCCAACGGGCTCGTCACCGCCAAGGCCGGCCCCGGCGAGGGCACCCTCGTCGAGGTCCTGTGTGAGACCGACTTCGTCGCCAAGGGCGAGCGCTTCGGCGCCCTGGCCGACCAGGTCCTCACCCAGGCCGTCGCCACCAAGGCGGCCGACGCCGACGCGCTGCTCGCTTCCACCTTCACCGACGGCAAGTCCGTCAAGGAGCTGCTCGACGAGGCCAACGCCACCATCGGCGAGAAGATCGAGGTCAAGCGCGTGGCCCGCCTCGAGGGGGACCACGTCGTGTCGTACCTGCACAAGACCAGCCCCGACCTGCCGGCGCAGATCGGCGTGCTGGTGTCCACCACCGGCGGAGACGAGCAGACGGCCAAGGACGTCGCGATGCACATCGCCGCGTTCAGCCCGAGCGTCCTCAGCCGCGAGGAGGTCGACGCCGAGACGGTCGAGAACGAGCGTCGCGTCGCCGAGGCCACCGCGAAGGAGGAGGGCAAGCCGGAGGCTGCGCTCTCCCGCATCGTCGAGGGCCGGGTCAACGGCTACTTCAAGGAGAACGTCCTGCTCGAGCAGCCGTTCGCCAAGGAGCCGAAGAAGACCGTGGCCAAGGTGCTGCAGGAGAACGGCGCCGAGGCGAAGGGCTTCGTGCGCTTCCGCGTCGGGAGCTGACCACTCGCCGCACCACGCACCACGCACCACGCACCACGCACCATCCGGATGCCGTCCGCTCACCTGAGCGGGCGGCATCCGTGCGACTGGGGCCAGGTCAACGGAGCAGGCGGTTCAGGGTTCGCTCGAGGTGCCCGGTGGGGCGCAGTCGGTGGGGTCGCAGGCCCGCTCGGGACAGCACTCGCCGGCGCGCCCGGTCCGGGTCACGATGTGCTGGAATGCGGTGGTGGGCCGACCGTCGCGGCGTCGCAGGGCTGATGCCGGACGGGGCGGAAGGGGTGGAGGTCGCCGGCGTCGGCGAGGCACCCCACCCCAGCAGGGGAGGCGGGTACGACTCGTAGGAGTGCCCGAGTGGCGTCGTGAGCCGGACTCCCGGCCTCTGCGTGCCGAGCCAGCCGTGCGGCTCGGGCAGCCGGGGCGCCGCGCTCCCACCGGAGCGGCCAATCGGCTGGGTCGGCAGGTCCGACGGGGGCGGTCCGTTCAGGATGCCTCGATCGTTCGGCTCGAACGCCCGCGTGGCCCGGTTCCCCTGGTTCGCCCGCTGGCCCCGGTTCCCCTGGTGCGCCTGGTTCCCCTCGTTCGCCCGGTTCGCCTCGTTCGCCGGGGGCGGCCCGGTTGCTCGGCCTCGATCGCCCGACTCCGGAGGGGGAGCGGCCGACTCGGCCACGACGGTGGCTCGCCAACCGGGTGCCTCCTTGACGAAGTTGCAGCGGGCGCACCTCCCGGCGCCCTGCGCGAAGCTGGTGGCGCCTTCGTCACGGGCGGGGACGGTGTGGTCGGCGTGCATGATCGGCGCCTCGCACCACGGCGTGCGGCAGACGTCGTCGCGCAGCACGAGCATCCGACGCAGCTGGCCGGTGAAGTGGCGTCGACGCGAGTCCATCGCCACGAGGTCGCGCCCGTCGGGGCTGGTGTAGAGACGGCGTAGCCACACCGTCGCAGCGCCGCCCGCCCCGCCGTCGGCCGGGCCATTGCCCATGGTGCCGTCTGCCGGGGCGCTTGCTGCGGCGTCTGCCGGGTCGCTTGCCGCGCCGCCTGCCGGGCGGCTCGCCGTGCGCACGCCCTGACCCTCCGGGCCGGCAGCCGAGCCCTCCTCGAAGCGGCCGCCGGAGTCACCGCGCACCCAGGCGCGCGCCACCGGCGCAGGCACCGGCCCGTGCCCGGGCAGCCGGGCCGGCTCCATCACCGAGCGGCCCTGCTCGCCGGAACCGAGCAGCGAGCGGTCGGTCATGACCAGGTGAACCTCCACCGGCTGGGGCTGCTCCACCTCGCGACCGGACAGTAGCCGCAACGCCGTGTCGGCCTCGACCGCACCGATGCCCCGCCCCTCCGGCATCTGCTGAGGGCACCGGCCCGACACCACCGACTGCGCGTGCCGCCGCAGGGATGCGGCAGCACCGACGACGTCGACCATCGGGCCGAGGACCGTCAGGTAGGCCATGCCGTCGGGCGCCGGGCGCGTCGTGACGCGCCGGGACCTCACGGCATCCTGCATGCGCTTGAGCACCGACGCGACGTCGAGCTCCTGCGCGACCCGCCGGGCGGCTCGCTCCGCTCCGCGCACGCCGAGCCGGCCCAGCAGGGGGCCGACCCGCCGGTCGACCTCGGCCCGGTGCTCGAGGGTGAGGACGCTGGTCGCCTGCACCATGACCAGGGCGTGGTCCTCCGAGCACGTCCCGCTCCTCAAGGCGTGCATCGTGAACGGCATCTCGTCGACGAGGGCGCGAGCCAGGCCGACGAACCGGTCGCCCAGGGTGGGGGACGTGCGGCGCGCGAGCGCGACCTCGGAGCCGACGGAGCGCACGGCATCCTGCGGGCGGGACACCTCGCGCGACTCGCGGAGCGCGTGCGTGGCCCGCGTCTGGGTGGCGGCGGCAGTGTGCTTCAGGCGCTCGAGGTCGGCCACGAGGTCGAGCCGCTCGCGGTCGCTGAGCGCCTCGACATCGATGGCCGAGACCCACTGCCGCACCGCAGCGACGGACCCGGGCTCCGCCTGACGCGCGATGCCCTGGTCGATCGGTGCGGTTCCCCTTGCCATGCGCCAATCGTACGTGTGTCCACTGACATCGGCGCGATGCCCGTGATGCTGTGGACGAAGCACCGTCGGGCCGGCGCCTGTGGACGGCGGCCCGTGGACGGCGGCGTGTGGACGGCGGGGCAGCCCGCCCGGGGCAGGCCAGCCCGGGGCGACCCGGTGGAGCCGACCGGCGCGGTGGCGCGGTTCCGACCCGGCGGATGCAGCACCGGATGACCTCGGGGTCGGCCCGCCACGCCCGCCTGTGAAAGGATCGGGCGACCGCTGCGCACCACCGCCGAGGAGGCCCCGTGACCACCCACGCCCTGACCGACGCGGCGCCGGCCGCCCAGCCGCACAGCGCGGCCCGGCGTGTGCTCCTCAAGCTCTCCGGCGAGGTGTTCGGCGGTGGCAAGGTCGGCGTCGACCCCGACGTCGTGCGCGACATCGCCCGACAGATCGCCGCGGCCGTGCGCGAGGGCATCGAGGTGGCGGTCGTCGTCGGAGGTGGCAACTTCTTCCGCGGGGCCGAGCTGCAGCAGAAGGGCATGGAGCGCTCGCGCGCCGACTACATCGGCATGCTCGGCACGGTGATGAACTGCCTGGCGCTGCAGGACTTCCTCGAGAAGGAGGGCATCGACACGCGCGTGCAGAGCGCCATCGCGATGGGCCAGGTGGCCGAGCCGTACATCCCCCGGCGCGCGATCCGGCACCTCGAGAAGGGCCGCGTCGTCATCTTCGGTGCCGGTGCGGGGCTGCCGTACTTCTCCACCGACACCGTCAGCGCCCAGCGCGCGCTCGAGTGCAAGTGCGACGTGGTGCTGATGAGCAAGAACGGGGTCGACGGGGTCTACGACTCCGACCCGCGCACCAATGCCGACGCCCGCAAGCTCGACAGGGTCACGTTCCAGGACGCCCTGCGCAGCGGCCTGCGGGTCGTCGACGCGGCCGCCTTCAGCCTCTGCATGGACAACCACCTGCCGATGGTGGTCTTCGGCATGGAGGGCGACGGCAACATCACCCGGGCGCTGCTCGGCGAGCGCATCGGCACCCTGGTCTCCGCCGGCTGACGCCCCGCTCGCGCACCCGGCACGCCGGGCCGCGCCGTTTGACACACTGGACCCGACCGCCCCGCTCGCCGCGTGGCAGATGTGAAGGAGAGCCGCCCCGATGATCGAAGAGACCCTGTTCGACGCCGAGGAGAAGATGGAGAAGGCCGTCGAGGTCGCCAAGGAGGGCTTCGCCGGCATCCGCACCGGGCGGGCCCACCCGGGCATGTTCCAGAAGATCCTCGTCGACTACTACGGGGCGCCCACGCCGCTGCAGCAGCTCGCGTCGTTCCAGAACCCCGAGGCGCGCACCATCATCATCAGCCCGTTCGACAAGTCCTCGATGCACGCCATCGAGAAGGCGATCCAGCAGGCCGACCTCGGCATCAACCCGAGCAACGACGGCACGATCATCCGCTGCGTGATGCCGGTGCTCACCGAGGAGCGCCGCCGCGAGTACGTGAAGATGGCGCACACGCAGGCCGAGGACGCCAAGGTGTCGGTGCGCAACATCCGCCGCCACGCCAAGACCACGCTCGAGAAGCTCGTCAAGGACGGCGAGGTCGGCGAGGACGAGGGGGCGCGCGCCGAGAAGGAGCTCGAGACCGTCACCAAGAAGCACGTCGACCAGATCGACGACCTGCTCAAGCACAAGGAGGCCGAGCTCCTCGACGTCTGAGCCGTTCAACTGCTGAGCCTCCGCGACGCCGAAGCCCCTGACGACCATGACCGACGCCCCAGCCGACACCGCCGACGGCCTGCCCGGCACCCCGAACCCCGTCGAGGATGCCGTGGACGCCGTCGTCGCCACATCCGAACCGGCGCCCCCCAAGGCCGGTCGCGACCTGCGCGCCGCCGTCGGGGTGGGCCTGCTCCTCGCCGGACTGGTCATCGGCACCCTCATCATCAGCCCGGCGGCGTTCCTGGTGGTGGTCGTCGTCGCGGTGTCGTACGGTGCGTGGGAGCTGCGCCGGGCGATCGCCAGCCGGGGCATGGTGGTGCCGCTGGTGCCCCTGCTGCTCGGTGCGGTCGGCATGCTGGTGTCGGCCTACCTGCGCGGTGGCGAGGCGCTGGTCGTCACCTTCGGCCTGACCATCGTGGGGCTGCTGGTCTGGCGGGTGGCCGACGGGCTGGCCGGCGCCGCGCGTGACCTGAGCGCATCCGCGCTCGTCGTGTTCTACCCGGTCTTCCTGGGTGGGTTCGCGTCGATGATGCTGGCGGCGCCCGATGACGGCCGGCAGCGCATCGTCGTGTTCATCCTGGTCACCGTGTTCTCCGACATCGGCGGCTACGCCGTGGGCGTGCTGTTCGGCAAGCACCCGATGGCGCCGTCGCTGAGCCCCAAGAAGTCGTGGGAGGGATTCGCCGGATCGGTCGCCTCGTGTGCCGCGGTGGGCGCCGTCTCGCTGCCGCTGCTCCTCGGCGGGCAGTGGTGGCAGGGCGCCCTGCTCGGCGTCGCGGCGGCATCCGGTGCGACTCTGGGCGACCTCATCGAGTCCAGCATCAAGCGCGACCTCGGCATCAAGGACATGGGGGCGCTGCTGCCCGGGCACGGCGGCCTCATGGACCGCCTCGACTCGCTCGTCATCGTCGCGCCGGTGGCCTGGGCGCTGCTGCTGCTGTTCGTGCCGCTGGCCTGACCGGCCCCGGCCCTCCTCGGCCGGCGTCAGCCCGCCCGGCGGCGCAGCCCGAGCACCTGCTCCAGCAGCTCGGTGGGTTGCACCCGCAGCGTGCCGTCCTCCGCCTGGCGGGTCAGGCAGGTGACCTGCCCACCGATCCAGTGGTAGGTGTGCACCGACACCGGGCTGGCACCCTCGTCGTGCAGCCGCTGCGCATGACGAGGCACCAGCTCGAGCGCGTCGTGCACCTGCACCGCGCTCGAGCACGGCTGCAGGATGACGGCGTGCCGGTGGGGCACGGCGAAGACGAAGCCGTTGCGGCCGTCGACGTCGGGCAGCCACCGGTTCGCCGCGTGGTCGAGGAAGCGCGCGAAGCTGGCGGTGTAGGGAGACTCGCCCAGCACGGCGTACACACCGGCGCCGTTCTCGCTGACCCGCTGCACGTCGACCTCGGTGGAGCCGAGCAGGCGGAGCAGGTTGGCGCGACCGACACCCCACAGGGCGGGCTCCAGCCGCCCCGTCGCGGCGATGCGCGAGTCGGCCAGCGTGACGACCGTCGTGGGCAGGTCCAGGGTGAGCACCTCGTCGACCTGCGCGGCGAAGCGCGAGGCGTAGCAGAACCCCGGCCCCGAGGACTGCAGCTGCTCGGCCGCGACCAGCCGTGAGGTCAGCACGGCGTCGAACTCGGCGGTGGACAGGCCAGCCACGTAGGCGTCGGCAGCGGCGGAGAGGCGCCGCAGGTGAGTGCGCACCGACGCCTCGTAGGGGCTCTCGTGGGGCTCGCCGTCCACGTGGGGGACCATGTGCGTCGGCCCCCGCATGCTTCGGGTGGTCTCCCGCGGTGACGTGACCGGTGCGGCGGTGATCCGCGACCTCCAGAACCGCTCGAACGCGCGCATCGACACCTCATCCGCTGCGTCCCGGTTCCCTGCGAAGCGAGACACTTCCACGGTAGGGGCTGGCACGTGGGCGCCGCGGAGGAACGCCGAGAACTGGTGGGCAACTGGGGTGTCCGGTCGCCCACACCGACCTGAGAGAATCGGTGCACCATGTCACAGACTCCTGCTCCGCGACCCGCTCCCGGCCAGCTCACCTTCGCGGCGCCGCGGCGCGGCAAGCCGCCGCGACACCTCGCCGACCTCACCCTCGTGCAGCGGCGCGAGGCCGCGGTCGCGCTTGGCCATCCCGCCTTCCGGGCCGGCCAGCTCTCGACCCATTACTTCGAGCGGCTGGTCGACCGGCCCGACGAGATGACCGACCTGCCCAAGGCCGTGCGTGACGACCTCGTCGCCGACCTCCTGCCGACGCTGCTCACCCCGGTTCGCAGCCTCACCGCCGACCGCGGCGCCACCGTCAAGCAGGTGTGGCGGCTGTTCGACGGCGCGCTGGTCGAGTCGGTGCTGATGCGCTACCCCAACCGGGTCACCGTGTGCATCTCCAGCCAGGCGGGGTGCGGCATGAACTGCCCGTTCTGCGCCACGGGCCAGGAGGGGCTGACCCGCAACATGTCGACCGCCGAGATCGTCGAGCAGGTGGTGGGTGCCGCCCGGCTGCTTCGCCGCGGTGACCTGCCCGCCATCGGTGGCGGTGGCCAGGGGGCCGGGCTCGGTGACGAGGCCGACGGGTCCGGTGACACCGACAGCCCCTCGGCTGCCGGGTCGGGGGCCGGCCGGGTCAGCAACGTGGTGTTCATGGGGATGGGGGAGGCGCTCGCCAACTATCCCGCCGCGATCGGCGCAATCCGGCGGCTCACCGAGCCGGCCCCTTCGGGGCTGGGCATCTCGGCGCGCGGCATCACCATGTCGACCGTCGGCCTGGTGCCCGGCATCGACCGGCTCACCCAGGAGGGCATCCCGGTCACCCTGGCGCTGTCGCTGCACGCCCCGGACGACGAGCTGCGCGACGAGCTCGTGCCGATCAACACCCGGTGGAAGGTCGACGAGGCGATCGACGCCGCCCACCGCTACTACGAGGCCACCGGCCGCCGGGTCAGCATCGAGTACGCCCTGATCCGCGACATCAACGACCACGCCTGGCGGGCCGACCTGCTCGGCGAGAAGCTGCTCGCCCGGGGGCGCGGCTGGGTGCACGTCAACCCCATCCCGCTCAACCCCACCCCCGGCTCGAAGTGGACCGCCTCGCGCCGCGGCGTCGAGCAGCAGTTCGTCGAGCGGCTGCGCGCGCACGGCATCCCCACGACGGTGCGCGACACCCGCGGGTCCGACATCGACGGAGCCTGTGGCCAGCTGGCCGCAGCCACCGCCTAGCGCCTCTACACTTCGGTGGTGCGACGTAGCCTGCCCGCGGTGGCCGCAGCCCTGGCCCTGATGCTGGCCGGGTGCGGCAGCGAGTCCGACCTCCCCAGCAGCCTGCGCAGCGCCGACGCCCACGCCACCTCCCACGCACAGTCGCCGCCGGCCCCGGCCGGATCGGCGACCACGGCGCCCGTCAAGGACGTCCCCCTGCGCGCGGGCGAACGCTTCGAGAGCCTGCGGCTGCCCTCGGCGTACACGCCCAAGGCGCCCGACGGCACGGGCACCGACGACTACCGGTGCTTCGTCATCGACCCGAAGCTCGACACCGACCAGCTGGTCAGCGGGGTGCAGATCGTCCCCGACAACGCAGCGATCGTGCACCACGTCATCGTCTCGAAGGTCGAGCCGCAGGACGTCGCGAAGGCGCGCGCCCTCGACGAGAAGGACCCCGGCGACGGCTACACCTGCTTCGGCGGGGCGGGCATCGCCGGGGTGGCCGGCAACCTCGACAACGCCGACTGGGTCGGTGCCTGGGCACCCGGCGGCGGCGAGCGGGTGATGGCCGACGACATCGGCATCCCGCTGAAGGCGGGCACCCAGCTCGTCGTGCAGATGCACTACAACCTCCTCGCCGGCGGCGGCGCCGACCGCAGCACGGTGCGGCTGCGGCTGTCGGAGGCGAAGGGGAGCACCAAGCAGGCACTCCAGACCATGCTGCTCCCGGCGCCGGTCGAGCTGCCCTGCCGCGACAACCGCACCAAGGGCCTGTGCAACCGCACCGTCGCCGTCGCCGACCTCAAGCGCCGCTTCGGTGAGGACCCCGCCACCGCCGACCTGCTGCACCTGCTGTGCGGCCCGGTCGAGCCGAACCCCGTGCAGAGCTGCGAGCGCCCCATCCGCAGCAAGGGCACCATCCGGGCGGTCTCCGGGCACATGCACCTGCTCGGCCAGGCGATCACCGTCGACGTCAACAAGGGCACGGACAGGGCGCAGCGGGTCCTCGACATCCCGGTCTGGAACTTCGACGACCAGGCCAGCATCCCGCTGGAGAAGCCGCTCGACGTGGGCCCCGGCGACAGCCTCACGGTCACCTGCACCCACGACCAGGGGCTGCGCGACCTGTTGCCGGCCTTCGAGGGCACCCGCGAGCGCTACGTCGCGTGGGGTGAGGGCACCACCGACGAGATGTGCCTCGGCATCGTCCTGATGACCCCCCGCTGACCCGGCCCCGCGAGCCGAGGCTCAGCCCGACAGCTCCTCGAGCCGGGCCCGCTGCCGGGCCGCCGCCCTCGCCGCCGATGCCTCCTCTCTCCGCGCGGCCTGCTGCACCCCGGCCGCCGCCGCCGCCACCTCGGCGGCGGTGGCCACCTCGCCGTCGAGGTCGTGCAGCCTGCGCCGCGCCTCCTCCCGCTGCGCCTCGAGCCGTTCGTGCCCCGCCCGGGCGTCGGCGGCGTCCTGCTCCGCCTGGGCCAGCACCGTGCGCGCCTTCTCGAGGGCCGACTCCGCCGCTGCCAGAGCGCGTTCGGCGTCGGCCACCCGGCCTCGCCGGGCGGCGCCGGCGTCGTCACCCGCCATGGAGGCCGCCTCGGCCGGGGGTACGGATGCCGGGGCACGAGGCGGCGGCAACGCCGTCACCCGCGCCAGCTCCACCGGTTCCAGACCGGTCGAGCTGAAGGTGTCGGTGAGCAGGCCGGCGAACAGGGCCGCCCCGGCCTCGGCGTCGACCATCGCCGAGCGCAGCGTCTCCTCGACGTCAGCGGTGGTCGCCGCCGTCACCCGCCGGCCGGCGTCGCGCCCCAGCCCCGCCGCCTGCTCGGCGACCGCCCGGGTCAGCTGCCGGCGCTGCCCGTCCAGGGCCCGCAGCTCGTCCGCGCCCAGGGTGCCCTGTGCGGCGCGCAGCTGCCCGCCGAGGTCGAGCACCTGCTGCACGAGGTCCGCGTGGCGGCGCACCAGCTGGTTCAGGAGCCAGGCGCCCGCCGTCGGCCTGCGCAGTGAGCGCACCCGGGCGGCCAGCTCCGCGTCGCCGGCCGCCTTGGCCTCGCCGGCCCGAGCGTTGCGCGCCGTCGTGAAGTCCTCGGGTGCGAGCCCGTACAGCTGCCGTGCGACCTCCTCGATGCTCACCCGCGCATGCTCTCAGGGATCTCGGGTACGCGGGAGCCGCACAGGACTGAGAGACCACTGAGGACGGGTGCGCCGGCCGGCGCCGTTCCGCGACGTCGCCGCATGCCCGTCGCTACGGTGACAGCACGTGGTGAGGGACTATTCGTAACCTTCCTGCAGCGGCCAGCCCCACCACGTCACGCAGGTCACGAGACACCGGGCCACGTGACCTGCGTGCATCGTCACCGGGCCCTAGTGGGCGGTGAGCCGGTCGAGCAGGGCCCCCAGCCGGGCCGGCCGGCCGGTTGCCTCCTCCTCGCGGTCGGCCAGCGTGGCCAGCCGCAGGCCGGCGTTGATGCCGAGCCAGCGCAGCGGCTCGGGCTCCCAGCGCGGTGAGCGGTGGCCGACCCAGGGCAGGGCGGTGAGCGCCGTGGTGCGGCCCAGCACCAGGTCGGCCAGCGTGCGCCCGGCCAGGTTGCTCGCCGCCACGCCGTCGCCGACGTAGCCGCCGGCGCGCCCGGTGCGGGTCACCGGGTCCCACGAGACCGACGGGTGCCAGTCGCGGGCGATGCCCAGCGGCCCACCCCACGCGTGCGTGAAGGCGACGCCGTCGAGCTGGGGGAGCAGCTCGCGCAGCGTGGAGCGCAGGTCGGTGAAGACGGCCGGCTCCTCGTCGTACTCGGGCCGTACCTCGCTGCCCCAGTGGTAGGGCGCGCCGCGGCCACCGAAGGCGATGCGGCCGTCGTCGGTGCGCTGCCCGTAGATGACGACGTGGCCGTGGTCGGCGAACACCTCGCGCCCCGACAGCCCGATCCGCGCCCAGCGCTCGTCGTCGATCGGCTCGGTCGCCACCATCAGCGAGTAGACCGGCGCCATCCGGCGGGCGAACCCGGGGAGCGTGCCGGTCCAGCCCTCGGTGGCGACGACGACGTTCGCCGCGGAGATCCGGTGGCCGGTGCCCAGCACGACCACCCGGCCGCCGGTGCGGGCCACCCGGGCGCCCTCGACGACGCGGCCACCGAGCCGCCGCACGGCATCCGCGAGGCCGCCGACGAGCCGGCGGGGGTGCACCCGGGCGCAGTCCGGCGTGAAGGTGGCGCCGCGCGCGCCGGCCACGTCGAGCCGCTCCCGGGTGGCGGCGGCATCGAGCCAGACCGTCCGCTCGCCCCAGGACGCCGCGTTCGCCGCCGATGCCCGGGCCCGCGTCTCCTGGGCCGGGGTGCGGGCCACGACCAGCGCCCCGCCCTTGACGAAGCCCGCCCCCAGGCCCTCCTCGGCGTCGACCCTCCCGACCTCGTCCACCGTGTCACGCAGCGCGGTGAGGTGCTTGCGGGTGGCCGTGCGCCCGTGGCGCCGCGCGATCGTGTCGGCCGCGACGGGCCACAGGGCCGACACCCAGCCGCCGTTGCGGCCGCTGGCCCCGAAGCCGACGTGCTCGGCCTCGAGCACGAGCACCTCGCGCCCGGGCTGCGCCCGCAGGAGGTAGTACGCGGTCCACAGGCCGGTGAAGCCGCCGCCCACCACGACCACGTCCGCGGTCTGCGGCAGGTCGGATGCCGGGCGCGCGGGTGGGGGAGCGCAGGAGTCCCACCACAGCGGCCCGGCCGACCCGCCGACGGTGGCCCGGTTCACCTCAGAGGTGGTTCTCGGCCTCGGTGAGCACCGACCGCAGCCGCCGCTCGATCTCGTCGAACTGCTCGGGGCCCATGGTCAGTGGCGGGGCGAGCTGCACCACCGGGTCGCCGCGGTCGTCGGCCCGGCAGTACAGGCCGGCGTCGAACAGCGCCTTGGAGAGGAAGCCGCGCAGCAGCCGCTCGCTCTCGGCGTCGTCGAACGTCTCGCGGGTCTGCTTGTCCTTGACCAGCTCGATGCCGTAGAAGTAGCCGGCCCCGCGCACGTCACCGACGAGCGGCAGGTCGAGCAGCTTGTCGAGGGTGGCCTTGAAGACGGGGGCGTTCTCCTTGACCCGGTCGTTGAGCCCCTCGCGGTCGAAGATGTCGAGGTTGGCCATCGCCGCGGCGCACGACACCGGGTGACCGCCCCAGGTGTAGCCGTGCGGGAAGTAGGTGGTGCCGTGCCGGAAGGGCTCGAAGAGCCGGTCGCTGGCGATCATCAGGCCGAGCGGGGCGTAGCCGCTGGTGATGCCCTTGGCGGTGGTGATGATGTCGGGCTGGTAGCCGAAGTCCTGGCAGGCGAACATCGAGCCGATCCGGCCGAACGCGCAGATCGTCTCGTCGGAGACGAGCAGCACGTCGTACTGGTCGCAGATCTCGCGCACCCGCTCGAAGTAGCCGGCCGGCGGCGGGAAGCAGCCGCCGGAGTTCTGCACGGGCTCGAGGAAGACGGCGGCGACCGAGTCGGGACCCTCGAACTCGATGGCCTCGGCGATGCGGTCGGCGGCCCAGCGGCCGAAGGCCTTCTCGTCGTCGCGTAGGTGCTCGGGGGCGCGGTACTGGTTGGTGTTGGGCACCTTGTGCCCGCCCGGCACGAGCGGCTCGAACGGCACCTTGGCGTCCGGGATGCCGGTGATCGACAGCGCGCCCTGGGGGGTGCCGTGGTAGGCGACCGAGCGCGAGATCACCTTGTGCTTGGTCGGCTTGCCGGTGAGCTTGAAGAACTGCTTGGCCAGCTTCCAGGCGGTCTCGACGGCCTCGCCGCCGCCGGTGGTGAAGAACACCCGGTTCAGGTCGCCGGGGGCGTGGTGGGCGAGCCGCTCGGCGAGCTCGATGGCCCGGGGGTGCGCGTAGGACCACAGCGGGAAGAAGGCCAGCTCGGACGCCTGCTTCGCCATCGCCTCGGCGATCTCGGTGCGACCGTGGCCGACGTTGTTGACGAACAGCCCGGCGAGGCCGTCGATGTACTCGTTGCCGCGGTCGTCCCAGATCGTCCACCCCTTGCCGCGGGTGATGATCGGCACGTTGTGGCCCAGCCCGGTCTCCTCGAAGGTCGAGTGCCGGGTGAAGTGCATCCACAGGTGGTCGCGGGCGGCGTCGGAGTACAGCGCGCCGGTGGCGGTGTGGCGGTCGGAGCTGGGCTCCCACACGTCGGACGGGTAGGTGCTCATCGGGTACCCCAGTTGTAGTGCTGCTTGTTCAGCTTCAGGTAGACGAACGTCTCGGTGGACCGGACCCCCGGGAGGATGCGGATCTGGTTGGTCAGCAGGTCGAGCAGGTGGTCGTCGTCCTCGCAGACCACCTCGGCGAGGATGTCGAAGCTGCCGGCGGTGGTCACCACGTAGTCGACCTCGGTCATGCTCGACAGCGCCTCACCGAGCGCGATCAGGTCGCCCTCTGCCCGGATGCCGATCATCGCCTGGCGCGAGAACCCCACCTGGATGGGGTCGGTCACCGCGACGATCTGCATGACCTCGGCGTCGAGCAGGCGCTGCACGCGCTGGCGCACCGCTGCCTCCGACAGGCCCACGGCCTTGGCGATGGCGGCGTACGACTGCCGCCCGTCCTCCTGGAGCAGCTCGATGATGCGCTTGGCGACGTCGTCGAGCCGGGTCTCGGAGGCCGTGCGCGGGCTGCGGGCCGGGGGTGTGCTGCGGGTCACCGCGCCATCGTGACGCTGATTCGGTTGTCGCGCAAGTCCTGAGATGACGGAATCCGTTGGTTCTGGCGTCTCATGGTGCGAATTTTCATCATTCTCACAGCCCGAAACCCTAGTGACTTCGCGGGAGTTCGGTTTAGAGTCCCCCTGCACAGCCGTCCCCTTCACCCCCCCGGGAGCCATGCACATGAGCGATCAGCGCAGCCTGCGCAACTTCATCGGCGGTGAGTACGTCGACGGGCGTACCGACTCCACCACCGACATCGTCAACCCGGCCACCGGAGCCGTCGTCGCCACTGCACCGGTCAGCGGCCAGGCCGACGTCGACGCGGCCTATGCAGCGGCCGACACGGCCTTCGCGGAGTGGGGGCGCACCACCCCGAGCGAGCGCCAGCAGGCCCTGCTGAAGATCGCCGACGCGATCGAGGCCAACGCCGACGAGCTGATCGCGCTGGAGTCCGAGAACACCGGCAAGATCCGGGCGCTCACGGCGAGCGAGGAGATCCCGCCGATGGTCGACCAGCTGCGCTTCTTCGCCGGGGCGGCCCGGGTGCTGGAGGGCAAGGCGGCGGGGGAGTACATGCGGGGTCACACCTCGTGGATCAGGCGGGAGCCGATCGGGGTCGTCGGCCAGGTCACCCCGTGGAACTACCCGCTGCTCATGGCCGTGTGGAAGATCGCCCCCGCGCTGGCCGCGGGCAACACCGTGGTGCTCAAGCCCAGCGACACCACCCCCGAGACCACCTTGCGCCTGGCCGAGATCGCGTCCGAGTTCCTCCCGGCCGGTGCGCTCAACGTGATCACCGGTGACCGCGACACCGGCCGGATGCTGGTCGAGCACCGCACGCCGGGGCTGGTCGCCATCACCGGCTCGGTGCGCGCCGGCGCCGAGGTGGCCGCCAGCGCCGCGCCCAGCGTCAAGCGGGTGCACCTCGAGCTCGGCGGCAAGGCCCCGGTCGTGGTCTTCGACGACGCCGACATCGAGGCCGCGGTCGAGGGCATCGCGATCGCCGGCTACTTCAACGCCGGCCAGGACTGCACGGCGGCCACCCGCGTGCTCGCCGCACCGCACATCCACGACGACTTCGTCGCGGCGCTCTCGGAGTACGCCAACGGCTCGGCCCCGGTCGGGCTGCCGACCGACGAGGACGCGCTGTTCGGCCCGGTCAACAACGCCCGCCAGCTCGCGCACGTGTCGGGGTTCATCGAGCGGCTTCCCTCGCACGCCACGGTCTCGGCCGGTGGCAACCGCCGCGCCGACCTCGGCGACGGGTTCTACCTGGAGCCGACCGTGCTCTCCGGCCTGAAGCAGGACGACGAGGCCATCCAGAACGAGATCTTCGGGCCGGTCATCACCGTGCAGCGCTTCACCGACGAGGCCGAGGCGCTCGCCTGGGCCAACGGCGTCGACTACGGGCTGGCCTCCTCGGTGTGGACCAAGGACTTCGGCCGCGCGATGCGGATGTCCCGTGCCCTCGACTTCGGTTGCGTCTGGATCAACACCCACATCCCGCTGGTGGCCGAGATGCCCCACGGCGGCTACAAGAAGTCGGGCTACGGCAAGGACCTGTCGATGTACGGCTTCGAGGACTACACCCGCGTCAAACACGTCATGGCGAACATCGAGAGCTGAGGAAACGACCCCAATGGCACTGAGACGGCGACCCCCGGCCGATCCCATGGCGCGCGAGCTGATCCGCGCCGCGAGGTCCAGCAACCTCACCCGACGCTCGCTCCTCGGCACGGCCGCGATGGGCGGCGCCGCCGCCGCCCTCGCCGCGTGCGCACCACCACCGCCGCCGGCCGGCGGCGTGGAGGCGCTGACGCTGCCCACCGACCTCTCCGACACGCAGAAGATCGTCCGCTGGGCGAACTGGACGGCCTACCTCGACTACGACGAGGAGACCAAGAAGTACCCGACCCTCGAGCAGTTCATCAAGGACACCGGGATCCAGGCCACGTACAGCGAGGACATCGAGGACAACGACTCCTACTTCAACAAGATCGCCCCGCAGCTGCGGGCCGGCCAGGACATCGGCCGCGACATCTTCGTCTTCACCGACTGGATGGCCAACCGGGTGATCCGCGAGCGGCTCTGCCAGCCCCTGGAGCTGATCCGGATGCCGAACGCCAGCAACCTGCTCGACAGCCTCAAGGACGTCGGCTTCGACCCGGGCCGGCAGAACTCGCTGACCTGGCAGTCCGGCTTCGCCGGCATCGGCTACGACAAGTCGAAGGTCACCAAGGAGCCCAAGACCATCGACGACCTGTGGACCGACGAGCTCAAGGGCCGCATCGTCGTGCTCAGCGAGTTCCGCGACACCGTGGGCGTGGTCATGCAGAGCCAGGGCGTCGACATCTCCGGGCCCGAGTGGGGCGACGCCGAGTTCGACAAGGCCGTCGCCGAGATCGAGCGACGGATGTCCGAGGGCTACATCCGCCGGATCAAGGGCAACTCCTACCTGGAGGACCTCAAGTCGGGCAACGCGATCGCGGGCATCGTCTGGAGCGGTGACCTGTTCGTGCTGCGCGCGGAGACCGAGAACGACAACTGGCAGTTCGTGATCCCCGAGTCCGGCGGCACGCTGTGGAGCGACAACATGATGATCCCCATCACCTCGCCGCACCGCCAGAACGCCCAGACGCTGATGAACTACTACTACCAGCCGGAGATCGCGGCGCAGGTGGCGGCGTGGGTCAACTACGTGTGCCCTGTCGCCGGCGCCCAGGAGGAGCTCGCGAAGAGCGACCCCGAGCTGGCCGACAGCCCGTTCATCTTCCCCAGTCCCGAGTACATCAAGGACAACAACATCCAGGGCTTCCGGGCACTCACGCCCGAAGAGGACGCCAAGTACAGCGCCAGGTGGCAGAAGGTGCAGGGCAACTGATGGCCGGTTCCACTCAAGGCGGGTTCCGCGAGGCCCGGGGCGACCTGCGCCTCGAGGACGTCACCAAGGCGTTCGGCGAGTTCAAGGCGGTCGACGACCTGAGCCTGGTCGTTCCCCGTGGCTCGTTCTTCGCCCTGCTGGGCCCGTCGGGCTGCGGCAAGACCACGACCCTGCGGATGGTTGCGGGTCTCGAACAGCCCACCAGCGGACGGGTGTTCATCGGCGACACCGACCTCACCGGCAGCCGCTCCTACGAGCGCCCGGTCAACACGGTGTTCCAGAGCTACGCGCTCTTCCCGCACCTCACCATCCGCGACAACGTGGCCTTCGGCCCCAAGCGGCGCGGCCAGTCCGACTCGGCGAAGCTCGCCGAGGAGGCACTCGCGCTGGTGCAGATGGACCACCTCGCCACCCGCAAGCCGACCCAGCTCTCCGGTGGTCAGCAGCAGCGCGTGGCGCTTGCCCGGGCCATCGTCAACCGCCCCGAGGTGCTGCTGCTCGACGAGCCGCTCGGTGCCCTCGACCTCAAGCTGCGCCGCCAGATGCAGGTCGAGCTCAAGCGGATCCAGACCGAGGTGGGCCTGACCTTCATCCACGTCACGCACGACCAGGAGGAGGCCATGACGATGGCCGACACCGTGGCCGTGATGAACCACGGCCGGATCGAGCAGATGGGCGCGCCGGCGAGCCTGTACGACCTGCCGCGCACCTCCTTCGTCGCCAACTTCGTGGGCCAGTCCAACCTGGGCACGGGCCGCATCCTCGACCGCGACGGCGACCACGTCGTCGCCGAGGTGCAGGGCTCGAAGGTCAAGATCCCGTTGGCCCGCAGCGCCGTCCACGACGGTGAGGTCACCTTCGGCGTGCGGCCCGAGAAGGTGCGCGTCATGCGCAGCAGGGGCGACGGCATCGGCGACGACGTCAAGGGCATCGTGCTCGACGTCTCGTTCACCGGTGTCGCCACCCAGTACCTCGTGCAGCTGCCGAGCGGCGCCATGTGGAGCTGCTACGAGCAGAACCTCGACGTCGAGCCGATCGACCTGCGCCCCGGCAACGACGTCTGGATCACCTGGGACCCGCACCATGCCTTCGGCGTGCCCGTCGACGACGCCGAGGCCCGCGCAGCCGTCGAGGCGGTCTGAGGTGAGCGCACTCACACACGTGTCGGCACGGGCGGGCGAGGTGACCCCGCCGCCCGCGCCCCAGCCCGACCACAAGGGCCGCTCGTGGGTTCCCTACCTGCTGCTGCTGCCCGGAGCCCTGTGGCTGTTCGTCTTCTTCGTCGTGCCCCTGGTGCAGCTGTTCACGGTGAGCCTGCAGTCGCAGTTCCCCGGCTACCCCGGCTTCTACTACCGCGACGTCAACCTGGGCAACTACGCCACTGCGCTCACCGACTTCGCCCCGCAGTTCTTCCGCTCCTTCGCCTTCGCCGGGCTGGCCACCTTCTTCGCGTTCTGCCTGGCCTACCCGCTGGCCTACGCCATGGCGTTCAAGGCGGGGCGCTGGCGCAACGTCATGCTCATCGCGGTGATCGCGCCGTTCTTCACGTCGTTCATCCTGCGCACCGTCGCGTGGCGGCAGATCCTGTCCGACGAGGGGCCGGTGGCCTCCACGCTCACCTACCTGCACCTGCTGCCGGGCGGGCGCATCACCGAGACCTGGGTGGCGGTCGTCGCGGGCCTCACCTACAACTTCCTGCCGTTCATGGTGCTGCCCATCTACGCCTCGCTCGAGCGGGCCGACCCACGCGTCATCGAGGCGGGCGGAGACCTGTACGCGAACGGGTTCACCACCTTCCGCACGGTCACCCTCCCGATCAGCATGCCGGGCGTGCTCGCCGGCACCCTGCTGACCTTCATCCCGGCGGCCGGCGACTACGTCAACGCCGAGCTGCTCGGCTCCGACAACACCAAGATGATCGGGAACGTCATCGAGAGCCAGTTCTTCCGGGTGCTCGGGGGCTTCCCGGTGGCCGCGGCGCTGTCGTTCACCCTGATGGCCCTGATCCTCGCCCTCGTCTTCGCCTACGTCCGCCGCTTCGGGACCGAGGAGCTGATATGAGGCGCTGGCTGGGCAACCGGTTCGCCATGATCACGGCGATCCTGGTGCTGCTCTACCTCTTCCTCCCGGTGGCATACACGTTCGTCTTCTCGTTCAACAACTACAAGAAGTCGAACATCGTGTGGAACCCGGTGGGCAGCCCCACCCTGAAGTACTGGAAGGACCCGTGCGGTGCCCCCGGCGTGTGCGAGTCGCTCGTGACCTCGCTCGAGATCGGTCTCATCGCCACGCTGGTGTCGATGGTGCTCGGCACGCTGCTGGCCTTCGCCCTGGTGCGCCACCGCTTCCGCGGCAGCGGCGTGAGCAACGTGCTCGTGTTCGTGCCGATGGCCACCCCCGAGATCGTGCTCGGCGCCAGCCTGCTGACGATCTTCGTGCAGGGCTTCTCGCGGGTCGGCCTGGGGCTGGGCTTCACGACGATCGTCATCGCGCACATCATGTTCTGCGTCAGCTTCGTCGTCGTCACGGTCAAGGCCCGGTTGCAGAGCCTCGACCCGCGCCTGGAAGAGGCCGCCCAGGACCTCTACGCCGGGCCGGGCAGCACCTTCTGGAAGATCACCTTCCCGCTGGTGCTCCCCGGCATCATCGGTGCCGGGCTGCTGGCGTTCTCGCTGTCCTTCGACGACTTCATCATCACCAACTTCGTCTCGGGCAACGAGACCACCTTCCCGAAGTTCGTCTACGTCTCCTACCTGCGCGGAATCCCTGCCCAGGCCAACGTGATCGGCTTCTCGATGTTCGTCATCGCCCTCGCGCTGGTCATCATCGGCCAGCTCGTGGGCAACGCCCGCAAGAAGTAGCACCACCCGACGAGCCCACGACCACGCCACTGCCGGAACAGGAACCCCATGCACGTCCTCATGGTCGGAGCGGGTGGCGTCGGCGATGCCGCCGCCCGGATCGCCGCCGAACGCCCGTTCTTCGACTCCTGGGTGGTGGCCGACTACGACCTCTCCCGAGCCCAGCGCAGCGTCGACGCCGTCACCGCTCGCCACGAGGGCGAGGCGCGCTTCCGGGCCGCCCGGGTCGACGCCTCGGATGCCGGTGCCGTGGCCGCGCTGGCGCGGGAGGTGGGCGCCACGCACGTGTTCAACGCGGTCGACCCGCGCTTCGTGCTGAGCATGTTCGAGGGGGCGAGGGCGGCCGGGGCCGACTACCTCGACATGGCGATGAGCCTGTCCAGCCGGCACCCGAGCCAGCCCCATGCGAAGGTCGGCGTCAAGCTCGGCGACGACCAGCTGGCCCAGGCGGCACGGTGGGAGGCCGAGGGTCGGCTGGCCCTGGTCGGCATCGGCGTCGAGCCCGGGCTGTCCGACGTCTTCGCCCGCTACGCCGCCGACCACCTGTTCAGCCACATCGACGAGCTGGGCACCCGCGACGGCGCCAACCTGGTGATCCGCGACGACGACGGCAACGAGGTCTTCGCCCCCGGATTCTCGATGTGGACCATCATCGAGGAGTGCCTCAACCCGCCGGTCGTGTGGGAGCGCTCGCGCGCGGTCGGTGCCGACGGCACCTACGACGTCGAGGCCGGCTTCTTCACGCTGCCGCCGTTCGCCGAGCCCGAGGTGTTCGAGTTCCCCGAGGGCATCGGGCCGGTCGAGTGCGTCCACGTGGAGCACGAGGAGGTGCTCCTGATGCCGCGCTGGGTGGAGGCCGACAAGGTCACCTTCAAGTACGGCCTGGGCGAGGAGATGATCTCGATCCTGCGCACGCTGCACACCCTCGGCCTGGACGGCACCGAGCCGGTCACCGTCAAGGGGGTGCAGGTGAGCCCTCGCGACGTCGTGGCGGCCGTGCTGCCCGACCCCGCCACCATCGGCCCGCGGATGGAGGGCAGGACCTGCGCCGGGCTCTGGGTGACCGGCACCGGCAAGGACGGCGAGCCACGCCGCACCTACCTGTACCACGTGAGCGACAACGCCGACACGATGCGCGACTACGACGCCCAGTGCGTGGTGTGGCAGACCGCCGTCAACCCAGTGGTCGCCCTCGAGCTGCTCGCCGACGGCACCTGGTCCGGCGCCGGCGTCCTCGGGCCGGAGGCCTTCGACGCCGTGCCCTTCCTCGAGCTGCTCGCGGCCCCGAAGCCCCAGGGGTACGGATCGCCCTGGGGCCTCGAGGACCGCTGACCCCTTCCCCGTGCGAAAGGATCGACCCATGGCCATCACCCAGAAGTCCCTCATCGAGTCGGTGCCCACCCAGCTGCTGATCGGCGGGCAATGGCGCGAGGCGAGCAGTGGCGAGCGCTTCGACGTGCACGACCCGAGCAGCGGCGCCACCCTCACCAGCTGCGCCGACGCCACGCCCGAGGACGGCCTGGCCGCGCTCGCTGCCGCCCACGAGGCCCAGGCCGGCTGGGCCGCCACCCCGCCGCGCGACCGCAGCGAGATCCTGCGCCGCGCGTTCGAGACCCTCGTGGCGCGGTCCGACGAGTTCGCCACCCTGATGAGCCTCGAGATGGGCAAGACCGTCACCGAGGCCAAGGGCGAGGTCACCTACGGCGCCGAGTTCTTCCGCTGGTTCGCCGAGGAGGCCGTGCGCATCTCCGGCCGCTACTCGGTGGCCCCCAACGGCGCGTCGCGGCTGCTCACCATGAAGCAGCCGGTCGGCCCCACGCTGATGATCACCCCCTGGAACTTCCCGCTCGCCATGGGCACCCGCAAGATCGGCCCCGCCGTCGCCGCCGGCTGCACCATGGTCGTCAAGCCCGCCCACGAGACGCCGCTCACCATGCTGCTGCTCGCGCAGGTGCTCCAGGAGTCCGGGCTGCCCGACGGCGTGCTCAACATCGTCACCACCACGCATTCGGGCGCCGTCTGCGAGCCGGTCATCCGCGACGAGCGGCTGCGCAAGCTCACCTTCACCGGCTCCACCGCCGTCGGCAAGAAGCTGGTCGAGCAGTCGGCCGAGCAGCTGCTGCGGCTGTCGATGGAGCTCGGCGGCAACGCCCCCTTCCTGGTGTTCGAGGACGCCGACGTCGACGCCGCCGTCGACGGGGCCATGCTCGCCAAGATGCGCAACATCGGCGAGGCCTGCACCGCGGCCAACCGGTTCTTCGTGCACGAGTCGCTGGCCCAGGAGTTCTCGACCAAGCTGGCCGACCGGATGGGTGCGCTCACCGTCGGCAAGGGCACCACGAAGGGCGTCGACGTCGGCCCGCTCATCACCGCGAAGGCCCGAGACGGCGTCGACGAGCTCGTCAAGGATGCCGTGGGCAGGGGTGCGACGGTGCTCACCGGCGGGAGCGCCGTGCCGGGCCGCGGCTACTTCTACCAGCCCACGGTGCTCACCGACGTGGCCGACGACAGCCGTTGCCTGAGCGAGGAGATCTTCGGCCCGGTCGCCCCGGTGTGCACCTTCACCGACGACGCGGACGCCGTGGCCAAGGCCAACGGCACCGAGTACGGCCTGGTCGGCTACATCTACACCGACGACCAGGCCCGGGTGCTGCGCGTGGCCGAGGCCATGGAGTTCGGGATGATCGGCGTCAACACCGGCATCGTGTCGAACCCGGCAGCCCCGTTCGGCGGGGTCAAGCAGTCCGGTTTCGGCCGCGAGGGCGGCTTCGAGGGCATCGAGGAGTACCTCGAGACCAAGTACGTCGGCATCGCGCTGTGAGCGTCGTGCCCGGGTTCGCGCCAAACCCGGGTCACGCTGCTCCGGCGAGTGGTGTCATGGGGGCATGAGTCCGGACACCGAGCCACTCGGCGGGGCCCACCGGCCCTCGCGCTCCCAGACCGTCGAGGTGCTCCTCGAGCGCAGCGACCAGTCGCTGCGCCGCGGGGCCCGGCCGGGGGCGCAGGTGTGGCCCACGGGCTTCGAGATGCTCGATGCGACCCTCGACGGCGGACTGCGCTCGGGTGAGCTGGTGCTGCTCGGGGGCAGCGAGGGGGCGGGGAAGACGACGCTCTCGCTGCAGCTGGTGCGCAACGCGGTGGCGGGCGGCCGGCACGGTGTCGTGTTCTCCTACGAGCACTCGGCCCAGAGCCTGGTGCAGCGGCTCCTCGCGCTCGAGGCCGCGGGCGCGGCCGTCGCCGCGGGCCGGTACCCCGCCCTGGCGGCCGACGTGCACACGGTGCGCTCGGTCTTCGAGGCCGATGAGCCCGACCGCCACGGGCTCGCGCAGGCGCTGGCCGGCATCCCCTACGGCGCCGACGCCCTGGCCGCCGTGCAGCAGTACGCCGGGCGCCTGCACCTGCACGAGTCCACCCGGGAGACCACCCCCGACGAGGTCGCCCGGGTGGTCGGCGCGATCTCGCGCGAGGCCGGGGAGTCGCCCATCGTGATGGTCGACTACCTGCAGAAGATGCCGCTGGCCGGATTCACGGGCGACGAGACCGCGCGGGTGACCATCGTGACCGAGACGATGAAGGACCTCTCGCTCGAGCTCGGGTGCCCCGTCGTCTGCGTCGCGGCCGCCGACCGCGAGGCCCTGGGCGCCGGGCACCGGATGCGCACCCGCGACCTGCGGGGGTCCTCCGCGCTGGCCTACGAGGCCGACCTGGTGCTGATCCTGTCGAGCAAGGAGAACATCGTCTCGCGCGAGCACCTCGTCTACGACCTCGGCAGCCGTGGGCGCTACGAGCAGTGGTCGGTGCTCACCGTCGAGAAGAACCGCAGCGGCCAGGGCAAGGTCGAGCTCGAGCTGCAGAAGGACTTCGAGCACGGTCGCTTCCACCCGCAGGCGCGGCTGGTCACCGAGCGCCTCATCGAGGAGCGCGTCTTCACCAGGTGAGCCGGCGCGTCGCGCGAGCGGCCGGATGCCGCCTGCCGCCGCGGCGCCCCACCCGCCGTCCGCGGCCCGGTCCCGGACCGATGACAATGGGCCGGTGACCACACGCTCCGTCGCCCTGCTCGGCTCCACCGGCTCGATCGGCACCCAGGCCCTGGAGGTGGTCGCGGCCCACCCCGGCCGGTTCACCGTCTCGGCCCTGTCGGCCGGGGGCAACCTCGGGCTGCTGGCCCGGCAGGCGGTGCGGTTCGGGGTGCCGCTCGTCGCCGCCGCGCAAGGGGATGCCGAGCAGCTGCGCGCCGCGCTCGCCGCTGCCGCAGCGGAGGCCGGCGTCCCGGCATCCGCCACCGAGGTGGTCGTCGGGCCGGATGCCGCGACGGTCGCCGCCGGCTGCGGCGCCGACGTCGTGCTCAACGGCGTGACCGGCTCGATCGGGTTGCGGCCCACCCTTGCCGCGCTCGCCGCGGGCTCGGTGCTCGCCCTGGCCAACAAGGAGTCGCTCATCATCGGCGGGCCGCTCGTGAAGGCCGCCGCCGCTCCCGGCCAGGTCGTGCCGGTCGACTCCGAGCACAGTGCCATCGCGCAGAGCCTGCGCGGCGGCCGGGCGCAGGAGGTGCGCCGGCTGGTCGTGACCGCCAGCGGCGGGCCGTTCCGCGGGCGCAGCCGCGCCGAGCTGGCCGACGTCACGCCCGAGCAGGCCCTGGCCCACCCGAACTTCGCGATGGGCCGGGTGATCACGACGAACTCCGCCACCCTGGTCAACAAGGGGCTGGAGGTGATCGAGGCGCACCTGCTCTTCGACATCCCGTTCGACCGGATCGACGTCGTGGTGCACCCCCAGCAGCAGATCCACTCGATGGTCGAGTTCCACGACGGCTCGACCATCGCCCAGCTGGGGCCGCCGCGCATGCTGGTGCCCATCGCGCTGGGGCTGTCCTGGCCGGAGCGCCTGGAGGACGTCGACGTGCCGTGCGACTGGAGCCGGGCGCAGAGCTGGGAGTTCCACCCGCTCGACGACGACGCCTTCCCGGCGGTGCGGCTGGCCCGGCAGGTCGGCGCGGCCGGCGGCACCCACCCGGCCGTCTACAACGCCGCCAACGAGGTGTGCGTCGACGCGTTCCACGACGCGGTGATCCGCTTCACCGACATCGTCGACACCATCGAGCGGGTGGTCGACGCGCACGCCGGCCAGGAGGGTGACGCGAACAGCCTCGACGGAGTGCTCGCTGCGGATGCGTGGGCACGGGTCGAGGCCGCCAGGGTGATCGGCGTCGCCCCCTGAGCCGGCCGCCACGGACGCAGGCCGGCGTTCCCAGGGTGTCGTCAGGAGCCCGACGTACCCTGTAGCGCATGTCCACCCTCGCCTTCGTCCTCGGTGTCCTGTTCATGGCCACCGGCGTCGCCGCCTCCATCGCGCTGCACGAGGTCGGCCACCTCGTGCCGGCCAAGCGGTTCGGCGTGCGGGTGACCCAGTACATGGTCGGCTTCGGGCCCACGATGTGGTCGCGTCGTCGTGGTGAGACCGAGTACGGCGTCAAGGCGGTGCCGCTGGGCGGCTACATCCGGATGATCGGCATGTTCCCTCCACGCCCCGGCGACCAGCCCGGCACCGTGCGGGCGTCGAGCACCGGGAGGTTCAGCCAGCTGGTCGACGAGGCCCGCGCCGCGAGCCTCGAGGAGGTGCGCCCCGGCGACGAGCGTCGGGTCTTCTACCGCCTCCCGGTGCACCAGAAGGTCATCGTCATGCTCGGCGGCCCCACGATGAACCTCCTCATCGGCGTCGTCCTGCTCACCCTCGTGGTCACCGTGCACGGCGTGGCCACGGCACAGCCGGGCGCCGTGGTGGCCTCGGTGTCGCAGTGCGTCGTGCCCGTGACCAAGGCCGGCGACGCCACCACCTGCACCGACCAGCCCGAGACGCCGGCCCTCGCCGCCGGCATCCTGCCCGGCGACCGCTTCGTGTCCATCGCCGGTCAGCCGGTCGACGACACCACCGACGTCGGCACCCTCATCCGCCCCCGGGTCGGTGAGGCGGTGCCCATCGTGCTCGAGCGCGACGGCCGGCAGGTCACCGTCACCGCCACCCCCATCCGCAACGTCGTGCCGGTGCTCGACGCCGACGGGCTGCCGGTCACCGACGCAGCCGGCACGGCCCGCACTACCGAGGCGGGCTTCCTCGGCGTGCGGTCCACGGCACCGGTGGCCTACGAGCCGCAGCCGGTCACCGCGGTGCCCGGCATGCTGTGGAGCTACGTCAGCGGCACCGCCCAGGCGCTGGTGCGGGTGCCCGAGCGGATGGGCGGCGTGTGGCAGGCGGCCTTCGGCGGGGCCGCGCGCGAGGTCGACAGCCCGATGTCGGTCGTCGGCGTGGGCCGGGTCGCCGGCGAGGTCAGCGGCGGCAAGTACGACGCCCTGGTCGGCAAGTCCGCCGGCGACAAGCTGTGGATGCTGGTGGGGCTTATCGCGGCGCTGAACTTCATGCTCTTCCTGTTCAACCTCATCCCGCTGCTGCCGCTCGACGGCGGTCACGTGGCCGGGGCGCTGTGGGAGGGGCTCAAGCGCGGGGTGGCCAGGCTGCTCGGCCGGCCCGACCCGGGCTACGTCGACGTCGCCAAGGCCCTGCCCATCGCCTACACGGTGTCCATGGTGCTGCTCGGCGCCTCCCTGCTGCTGATCTACGCTGACCTCGTCAAACCCGTGAACCTCGGCGGCTGAGCCGCGCCGTAGGCTGGTGCCCATGTCTGTCTCCCTCGGTATGCCCCCGCTGCCCCCGCCCGTCGTCGCTCCCCGCCGCGTCAGCCGGAAGATCAGGGTCGGCAAGGTCGAGGTCGGCGGCGACGCCCCCGTGTCGGTGCAGTCGATGACCACCACCCCGACCACCGACATCAACGCGACGCTCCAGCAGATCGCCGAGCTCACGGCCTCCGGGTGCGACATCGTGCGCGTGGCCTGCCCCACCCAGGACGACGCCGAGGCCCTGCCCGCCATCGCCCAGAAGTCGCAGATCCCGGTCATCGCCGACATCCACTTCCAGCCGAAGTACGTCTACGCGGCCATCGACGCCGGCTGCGCCGCGGTGCGGGTCAACCCCGGCAACATCCGGCAGTTCGACGACCAGGTGGGCGAGATCGCGCGGCGGGCCAAGGCCGCCGGGGTCTCGATCCGGATCGGCGTCAACGCCGGCTCGCTCGACAAGCGCATCCTCGACAAGTACGGCAAGCCGTCCGCCGAGGCGCTGGTCGAGTCGGCGGTGTGGGAGGCCAGCCTGTTCGAGGAGCACGACTTCCACGACTTCAAGATCTCGGTCAAGCACAACGACCCGGTCGTCATGATCCGGGCCTACCAGCTGCTCGCCGAACGCGGCGACTGGCCGCTGCACCTCGGTGTCACCGAGGCCGGGCCGGCCTTCCAGGGCACCATCAAGTCGGCCACGGCCTTCGGGGCCCTGCTCAGCCAGGGCATCGGCGACACGATCCGGGTCTCGCTCTCGGCCCCGCCGGTCGAGGAGGTCAAGGTCGGCATCCAGATCCTGCAGTCGCTCAACCTGCGCCCGCGCAAGCTCGAGATCGTCTCGTGCCCGTCGTGCGGCCGGGCCCAGGTCGACGTCTACAAGCTCGCCGACGAGGTCACCGCCGGGCTCGAGGGCATGACCGTGCCGCTGCGCGTCGCCGTCATGGGCTGCGTCGTCAACGGCCCCGGCGAGGCGCGCGAGGCCGACCTCGGCGTGGCGTCGGGCAACGGCAAGGGCCAGATCTTCGTGCGCGGCGAGGTGATCAAGACCGTGCCCGAGAGCAAGATCGTCGAGACCCTCATCGAGGAGGCCATGCGCATCGCCGAGGAGATGGGCGAGCCGGTGGACGCGCAGTCCGCGGGCGTGCCGTCGGTCAGCGTCGGCTGAGCCCGGCCGCTCCAGCCACTGCGCCGGATGCCGCCCACCCGCCTCGACGCGTTCGTCCCACCCCCACCGGCCGGTCGCCGGGGCCGGGTGCTCGGCGAGCTCGCTGAAGCGCTGCTGACCGTGGGCGAGGGCGCGCGGGTTGTCGTTGCGCTCGACGGCGTCGACGGGGCCGGCAAGACGGTGCTCGCCCACGAGCTCGCCGCGCTGGTCGGGCCGGCTCGCGGGGTGCACCGTGCGTCCGTCGACGGGTTCCACCGGGTGCACGCCGACCGCTACGCGCGCGCCCGCACCGCCGAGGGCTTCTACCGCGACAGCTACGACCACGACGCGATCCGGCACCGCCTTGTCGAGCCGTTCCGGGCGGGGGAGCCGTGGGTGCGTGCCGTGCACGACGTCGAGCGCGAGGTCGTCCTCGACCTTGCGCCCGAGCCGCCCGCGGGGCCTGAAGGCCTGCTGCTGGTCGACGGCATCTTCCTGCACCGTCCCGAGCTCGCCGACCTGTGGGACGCCAGCGTCTGGGTCGACGTGCCCTTCGCGGTCTCCGTGCCGCGTGGCAACGCCCGCTTCGGCGCGGTGGGCGCGGATTCCGTGGACCCGGCATCCGCGGTGAACGCGCGCTACGTCGGCGGGCAGCGGCTGTACCTCGCCGAGGTCGATCCGGCGCGGCGCGCCACCTGGGTGCTCGACAACACCGACCTCGCGGCGCCGGTGCTCACGGGTTGCGCACCGGGACGCGCGGATGTCGAGGGGTGAGGAAGCAGGCGCGTGGGGTGGGCACCGCCTTAGGCTGACGTCGTGCTGCGCACCCGCTCACCGGTCCGTCCGCTGTCGCTCGCCGACCGTGACGACGCCCTCGAGGTGTGCGCCCGCGACCTGCCGCGGGGGGTGTTCGTGGCGGCCCGGGTGCTCGAGGGCGCCCGCACCGGGTCGCTGGCGGGGGTGCTGGGCCACCGCGTCGACGGCGAGCTGACCGCGCTGTGCTGGGCCAGCGCGAACGTCGTGCCGGTGGGCACCACGCCGGAGAGCCGGGCGGCGTTCGCCGACCGGGTGCGCCGGTGGCGGGGCCGCTGCGCCTCGGTGTTCGGTCCGCGCGAGGAGGTCGAGGGCCTGTGGCAGCACCTCGAGCCGCACTGGGGCCCCGCCCGCGCCGTGCGCGACAGCCAGCCGCTGCTGGTGACCGAGCGGCTGCCGTCCACCCTGGGGGTGGCGCTCGACCCGCGGGTGCGGCCGGCCCGGGTCGACGAGGTCGACCTGGTGCTGCCGGCGGCCGAGCACATGTTCACCGCCGAGATCGGCTACCCGCCCTACCGCGGCAGCGACCGCGGCTACCGGGCGTCCCTGGCCTCGCTCGCGGCGCGCGGGCACACCTACGTCGTCATCGACGGCGGCCGGGTGGTGTTCAAGACCGACATCGGCAGCCTGGCCCTGGGCTGCGCGCAGCTGCAGGGTGTCTGGCTGGCGCCCGACCTGCGCGGCCGCGGCCTGGCCGTGCCGATGCTCGCGAGCGTGGTGGAGCAGGTGATGGTGGGGCCGGCGCCGCTGGTCACGCTCTACGTCAACGACTTCAACACCGCGGCGCGGGCCACCTACACCCACCTCGGGTTCCGCGAGGTGGGCGACTTCAGCACCGTGCTGCTCTGAGGCCGCCCGGCCACGGATGGTTGGATGGAGCATGGCCCCCGCCCCCGCCCTCAGCCGTGACGTCGCCGGGCTCGCCGCCGTGCTGGCCGGCTCGGGAGTGGTGCACCTCGTGCGGCCGCAGGTCTTCGAGGGCATCGTGCCCCGCGTGCTGCCCAACCGACGGGCACTCGTCTATGCCTCGGGGGTCGCCGAGCTGCTCTGTGCCGCAGGGCTGCTGATGCCGGCCACGCGCAGGCCGGCTGGGTACGCGAGCGCCGCGTTGCTGCTCGCCGTGTTCCCGGCCAACATGCAGATGAGCGTCGACTCCGGCCAGCGGGCGCAGCGCCGGGGGGACACGACCTCTCGGGCCACCTTCGTGGCGACGCTCGCCCGCCTGCCGCTGCAGCTGCCGATGATCCGCACGGCGCTGCGCGCCGCGGGTCACTGAGGCGCGGCGATGTCGACCCTGGCCTGGCAGCCGCTCGTCGAGGGCGACCTCGACGAACTGCGCCACCTCGCCCGCCGCTGCCTCGCCGTCGACGGGGGGCTGCCGCAGCTGGCGCACGAGCAGACCATCCGCCAGCTCTTTCTGAGCGGCAGCGGCATCGGTGGCCGTGACGAGACGGGCGAGATCGTGGCCGCCGCGGCCGTCTTCGTCGACGACACCGGGCACCGCACGGCCACCGGACTGGTGCACCCGTCGACGCGCTGGCAGGGCATCGGCGAGGAGCTGGCGCAGTGGGCGCAGGAGCGCGCCGGCGGCTCCCCGCTGCGGGTCGTCGCGGAGACCACCTCGCCCGAGTCGGACGCCCTCTACGCCGAGCTCGGCCTCCAGCGCACCTTCGCCGAGCACGTCATGCGCCACGAGCTCGACGAGATCCCCAAGGTGAAGCGGCCGGAGGGCCTGCACGTCGCGTCGTGGGACGACGAGACGGCTGGCCTGTTCTTCACGGCCTACCAGCGGTCGTTCGCGCAGCGGCCGGGCTTCCCCGACCCGCCCCGCGACCTCTGGGTGCGCGAGGTGTCCGGAGACCACGGCTTCCGCCCCGAGGCCTCGCGGGTCGCCCTCGATCCCGACGGCCACCCGGTGGGGTTCGTGACCATCACCGACGACTGGCTCGACCAGGTCGGCGTGGTGCCCGCATGGCGCGGCCGCGGGCTCGGGGCGCACCTGGTCGTGCGGTCACTGCGCGCCCTGGTCAAGGACGGCTGCGACCAGGCCTGGCTCGCCGTCAACGTCGACAACCCTGCCCACGAGCTCTACCTGCGGCTCGGCTTCGAGAACCACGGCATCCGGGCCCGCTACATCCAGGTCGCCACCTCACCGGAGCAGGACGCCAAAGGCGCGTGAACGGCATCCCGGCCCGTCGTTATCCTTGGCGGGTTGTCCACCCACCTCTCCAGGAGCTTCCCCGTGGCCATGCGCATGTCGTCCCTGTTCCTGCGAACCCTTCGCGAGAACCCGGCGGACGCCGAGGTTCCGAGCCACCAGCTCCTCGTGCGGGCCGGCTACATCCGCCGGGTCAGCCCCGGCATCTACACCTGGCTGCCGCTCGGCCTGAAGGTGCTGCGCAACGTCGAGACGATCGTGCGCGAGGAGATGGACGCCATCGGCGCCCAGGAGCTGCTCTTCCCCGCGCTGCTGCCACGCGAGCCGTACGAGGCGAGCGGCCGCTGGGACGAGTACGGCGACAACGTGTTCCGGCTCAAGGACCGCAAGGGCGCCGACTACCTGCTCGGGCCGACGCACGAGGAGATGTTCACCCTCGCGGTCAAGGACCTGTACAGCTCGTACAAGGACCTGCCGCTGTCGATCTACCAGATCCAGATCAAGTACCGCGACGAGGCCCGCCCCCGGGCCGGCGTGCTGCGTGGGCGCGAGTTCGTCATGAAGGACAGCTACTCGTTCGACATCGACGAGGCCGGGCTCGACAAGAGCTACCAGCTGCACCGCGACGCCTACGTGCGCATCTTCGACCGGCTCGGCTTCCACTACGTGATCGTGCAGGCGATGGCCGGGGCGATGGGCGGCTCGAAGTCGGAGGAGTTCCTCGCGACCGCCGAGAACGGCGAGGACACCTACGTGCGGTGCGCCAACTGCGGCTTCGCGGCGAACGTCGAGGCCGTGCGCGTGCCGGTTCCGGATGCCGTGGACGCGTCCGGGGTGCCCGCCGCGCACGTCGAGGACACCCCGAACACCCCCACCATCGACACGCTGGTCGCGCACCTCGAGTCGGCCTTCCCCCGATCGGACGGGCGGGCCTGGGCGGCCTCGGACACGCTGAAGAACGTCATCGTCATGCTGGTCCAGCCCGACGGCACCCGCGAACCGCTGGCCATCGGGCTGCCCGGCGACCGCGAGGTCGACGAGAAGCGGCTCGGCGCGCAGGTCGAGCCGGCCGCCGTCGAGGCGTTCGACGAGAAGGACTTCGCCGCGCACCCCTCGCTGGCCAAGGGGTACATCGGGCCCGGCGTGCTCGGCGCCGAGAAGGCGTCCGGCATCCGTTACCTGCTCGACCCGCGGGTCAGCGAGGGCACGGCCTGGGTGACCGGTGCCGACGAGGACGGCCGGCACGTGCTCGATCTCGTGGCGGGGCGCGACTTCACTGCCGACGGCACCATCGAGGCCGCCGAGGTGCGCGAGGGCGACGCCTGCCCGTCCTGCGGGCACGGCCTGGAGTCGGCGCGCGGCATCGAGATGGGGCACATCTTCCAGCTCGGCCGGAAGTACACCGAGGCGCTCGACCTCAAGGTGCTCGACGAGCACGGCAAGCTGCGCACGGTGATCATGGGCTCCTACGGCGTCGGGGTCTCGCGGGCCGTCGCCTGCGTCGCCGAGGGCAACCACGACGACCTCGGCCTGATCTGGCCGCGGGCGCTGGCTCCCGCCGACGTGCACCTCGTGGTCACCGGCAAGGACGAGGCCGTCGCGACATATGCCGAGGAGCTCACCCGCGCCCTCGAGGTGCAGGGCGTGCAGGTGCTGCTCGACGACCGTCGCCAGGCCAGCCCGGGGGTGAAGTTCAAGGATGCCGAGCTGATCGGTGTGCCGACCATCGTGGTGGTCGGTCGCGGCCTGGCCGACGGCACCATCGAGCTCAAGGACCGGCGCTCGGGCGAGCGGCGCAACCTGGCGGTCGACTCGGCGGTGGCGGAGATCCTGGCCGAGATCGGCCGCTCGTGACCCAGCCCGTCGACGCCGTCGTCTTCGACTGGGGCGGCACGCTGACGCCCTGGCACACGGTCGACCTGCCCGAGCAGTGGCGCGTCTTCGCGCGCGAGGTGCACGGCATCCCGGTCGAGTCGCCCGACGTGTCCGACGCCGACCTCGAGGAGGCGCACCGGCTCGCCGACCGCATCCTCGAGGCCGAGTCGGCGGCCTGGGCCCGCGGCCGCGAGGAGCACACCTCCGCCGCGCTGGCCGACATCCTCGTCGACGCGGGAGTGGACGCCGACCACGACCGGCACCACCTGGCGCTGGCGGCGTACCGCGGGTTCTGGGAGCCGCACACCATCACCGACCCGCAGGTGCGCCCGCTGTGGGCGGGGCTGCACGAGCGCGGCATCAAGGTGGGGGTGCTGTCGAACACGATCTGGACCCGGGAGTACCACCGCGGCATCTTCGAGCGCGACGGGGTGCTCGACCTGCTCGACGCCGACCTCTACTCCAGCGAGATCGACCACGTGAAGCCACACCCGGAGGCGTTCCGGGCGATCTGCCGGGCGCTCGACGTCACCCCGCGGCGGGCGGTCTACGTCGGCGACCGGGTCTTCGAGGACGTCCACGGCCCGCAGCAGGTCGGCATGCGGGCGATCTGGATCCCGCACTCGGTGATCCCGCAGGCGCAGCGGGTCGAGGTCACCGCCATGCCCGACGGCCACGCCCACCAGCTGCTCGACGTGCTCGACATCGTCGACGCCTGGGCCGCGGAGGCCTGAGCCACCCGTGGCCGACCCGGGGGGCGGGGTCGTCGCGCTGCTCGGCGTCGCCGGGTTCCTGGCGGGCTGGGTGGATGCCGTCGTCGGCGGGGGAGGGCTGATCCAGCTGCCGGCGCTGCTCATCGGGCTGCCCGGGGCGGCGCCCGCGCAGGTGCTCGCCACCAACAAGTTCGCCTCGGTCTGGGGTACGGCCACGGCCGCCGGCACCTACTACAGGCGGGTGCGGCCCGACCTGCGCACGGCCCTGCCGATGGCGGCCGTGGCCTACGTCGGGGCGGTGGTGGGCGCGCTGATCGGGCTGCACATCCCCAAGGCCGCCTTCAACCCGATCATCCTGGTCATGCTGATCGCCGTCGGCGCCTACACGCTGCTCAAGCCCTCGCTGGGGGAGGCCACCGTGCTGCGCTGGTCGGGGCGCCGGCACACCGCGGCGGCGATGCTCGTCGGGTTCGTGATCGGCGTCTACGACGGTGCACTGGGCCCGGGCACCGGCTCGTTCTTCGTGCTCACGCTCGTCGGCCTGCTGGGCTACTCGTTCCTCCAGGCCAGCGCCAAGGCCAAGATCGCCAACCTCGCCACCAACCTCGGCGCCATCACCGTCTTCGCGCCAGGTGGGCACATCGTGTGGCGGGTGGCGGTGGTCATGGCGGTGGCCAACGTGGCGGGCGGCTACGTGGGGGCCCGCACCGCGGTGTCGCGGGGCAACCGGTTCGTGCGTCTCGTGTTCGTGGTGGTCGTCGGCGCCTTCATCGTCCGCATCGGCGGCGACCTCCTCGGCTTCTGGTGATCCCCCGGCCTCCTCGCGAACGTGGGTGAAATCCGCCGCCACGACGACGATCGTCACCCACGTCCGCAGCGGCTTCCCCGAACGTGGGTGACATCCGCCGCCACGACGACGATCGTCACCCACGTCCGCAGCGGCTTCCCCGAACGTGGGTGACATCCGCCGCCACGACGACGATCGTCACCCACGTCCGCAGCGGCTTCCCCGAACGTGGGTGACATCCGCCGCCACGACGACGATGGTCACCCACGTCCGCAGCGGCTTCCCCGAACGTGGGTGACATCCGCCGCCACGACGACGATGGTCACCCACGTCCGCAGCGGCTTCCCCGAACGTGGGTGAAATCCGCCGCCACGACGACGGTCGTCACCCACGTTCGCAGCGGAGGGGAGCGCAGGGGCGGGTCAGGCGGCCCTGCGCGCGCCCACCCCGCGGCGAACCTGATCCATGAACGCCGCTTCGTACACCCGCAGCCCGACGAGGTCGATCCGCAGCACCCGGTCGTCACCGAGCGTCACCTCGTTCTGGCGCAGGTTGTCGTCGGTGACGGCGAGCCCGACCCGGTGCCCGGCGCCGTCGATCTCGACGACGAACCGGCCGGCGTCCCAGCGCACATCGAGGTACACCCGACCCAGTGCCGTGCGCCGCAGCACCTGTCGGTGGGGCGGCGGGACGCCGTGCCGCCGGCACATCTCGGCGAAGTCGAGCTCGCCCAAGGACTGGGCCCCGTCCGCGATGTCCTTGAGCACCTGCCGCACGAACGGCCGTCGGCCACGGTTGCGCACGCGCGGCAGTGCCGCGAGCAACCGGTGCCCGGTGGTCAGGCGCTGCTGCACCACCAAGCACAGCACCAGCGCCGCCTGCCGGTCGGTCCTGGCCCAGGCCGCCCCCCGCAGCGCCGCGACCTCGACCCGGGTACGCGGCAGACCGCTGCCCACGGCCTCGCCGTCGCGGCGGGTGACCCGGTGGATGCGCACCCCGTCGACCCTGGGGCACTGCGCTCCGCGGGGCACCGACACGTGGATGACGTCGTCGGCGTAGCCCGTCAGGCCCGCAACCTGCAGGGCCGAGACGCCGTCGACCAGGGCCACCTGCTCGGCGACCTCCCACACCGCGCGCCAGCGCAGGGCCGCCGGGTCGACCGGGCCGGTGTGCAGTACGACGGTGTGCGTGCCCAGACGCGCCCACCGGTCGTTGTCCACCTCGCGGCTGACCGCAGCATGGTCATAGCCCAGGCCCTGCAGCCGGCGCATGGTCAGCACCCCGCCGTGCTCCGCAGCCCGCTCCACCGCGGCACGGCGCAGCTCACGTCGTGAGGTGCGGCGCGTCGGCATCCCCAGAGAATGCCGCCAAGCGGCACCGCGCCGTTTCCGTCATCCACAGGCCTGCGAACGTGGGTGATGATCTGCGTCAGGACGACGGCCTTCACCCACGTTCCGCCGGCCCTGCGCGAACGTGGGTGAATCCCGTCGTCTCCCCGACGGCTTTCACCCACGTTCGCCGGGAGGGGCGGCGGGGAGGAGGGGCGGCGGGGAGGAAGGGCGGCGGGGAGGAAGGGCGGCGGGGAGGAAGGGCGGCGGGGAGGAGGGGCGGCGGGGAGGGAGACGGAGGGAGGTGCGGCTCAGGGGGTGTCGGTCGTGAGCCAGAGCACGCCGTAGGGCGGCAGCCACACGTTGCCGTCGTCGCCCCAGGGGAGGATCTCGCCGGTGATCTCGTCGCGGGCGTCGGCCATCCCGAGCGCGTTCACCCGCCAGCCCGGCCACGGCCGCGGCTGCGGTGTCACGTTGTAGACGCCGACGAAGCGGCCCACCGGGTGCTCGCGCACCGTCACCAGCACGCCCGGGTCGTCGACCGGCCCCACGCTCGTCTCGACCGAGCCGTGCAGGTGGGCCAGCCGGCCACGCGCCCGCACCAGCGACAGCAGGTCGCCGAACACCCGGCCCGGCACCGTGCCCCGCTCGTGCCGCTGCTCGGCGCGGGCCCAGTCCAGCCGCGGCCGGTGCGCCCAGCGGTTGTCGTCCTCGTGCCCCGGCTCGTCGGCCCAGTGCGGGTCGTTGGGCTGCCCGAGCTCGTCGCCGCTCCAGATGACCGGGATGCCGCCCCAGCCCAGCACCAGCGCGTGCGCCAGCCGCAGCGCGGATGCCGCGCGGTCGACCTCGGCGACCGAGTGCGCCGCCTCCAGGCCGACGAGGGAGGCCGCGCTGCCGCTCGTGCGCCGGTCGTCGGTGTCGGGGTTGTACTGGAACACCAGCCCCCGGGCCGGGGAGCCCGGGAAGTCGCCGGCGTACCAGTGGGCCAGGAAGCTGCGGTGCCCGTGGCCGGTCACCCCGACGGCCGCGGCGTCGTCGTCCATGATCGCCCAGCCGATGTCGTCGTGGCAGCGCAGGTAGGTCAGCCAGGTGGCGGTGGGCGGCTTGGGCGGCAGCGCGCCGAGCGCCTGCACGGCGAGCCGCACGTCGCGGGCGGCGAGCATCGACCAGACCTGCACCATGAGGCTGTTGTGGTAGGCGAGGTCGCTGACCTTGCCGGTGTAGGGGCCGGCGCCGAGGTAGGCGAGCAGCTTGCTGGGCGCCACGATCGCCTCGGCGAGGAACGCCACGCTCGGGCACGCGATGCGCGTGACGGCCCGCAGCACCTGGGTGATGGCGTGCACCTCCGGCTCGCCCTGGCAGTCGGTGCCGAGCCGTTTCCACATGAAGGCGATGGCGTCGAGCCGCAGCACGTCGACCCCGCGGTTGGCGAGCTCGAGGATGATCGCGGCGTACTCGCGCAGCACCGCGGGGTTGGCCCAGTTGACGTCCCACTGGAACTCGTTGAACGTCGTCCAGACCCACCCCGGCAGCTCGTCGTCCCAGGTGAAGTTGCCCGGGGCGAAGTCGGGGAACACCTCGGGCAGGGTGCGCTCGTACGCGTCGGGGATGTCGCGGTCGGGGAAGACGTGGAAGTAGTCGCGGTAGCCGGGCTCGCCGGCCCGCGCCCGCCGTGCCCACTCGTGCTCGCGCGCCACGTGGTTGAGCACGAGGTCGAGCACCAGGCTCATGTCGGCCTCGTGCAGCCGCGACGCGAGGTGCTCGAGGTCGTCCATCGTGCCGAGGTCGGGCCGCACCGAGCGGTAGTCGGCCACGGCGTAACCGCCGTCGTTGTCGCCGTCCCGGGGGCGCAGCAGCGGCATCAGGTGCAGGTAGCGCACACCGAGCTCGTCGAGGTAGGGCAGGTGCTCGGCAACGCCGGCCAGGTCGTCGGCGAACCGCTCGGTGTAGGCGGCGTAGCCGACCATGGCGGGGTCCTGGAGCCAGTCCGGGCGCAGCATCCGCTCCAGGTCGCGCACGTGGAGCCGGTCGGCCCGCACCGCGTAGGCGGCGGCCGCGAGCTCGACGAGGTCGGCCCCGAGCGCGGGCGCGCGCTCGGCCCCGTAGAGGGCGGTGAGGCCGGCGAGCAGGTCGGGCCACCACCGCTCGACGCGGGTGCGCAGCATGACCTCGCGGTCTCGGCCCAGGCCGTCGGGCACGGGGACTGAGGGCGGCGGCACCGGTGCTCTCACGGGCGGCATTCTTGCGGATCTGCGCAAACGTTTCCACACACTCACGGTCGACACCGAGCACCGCCACAGGTCGCGCACAGGAAAGTGCCCGAGGTTGGCTCGATGACGATGACGAGCCACCCCGCGACCGGGTCCCTCGGCACCCTCGCCCCGGCCGCCCCGGCCGCCCCGGCCGCCCCGGCCGCCCCGGCCGCCCCGGCCGGCGGCGTCGCCATGGCGCCACTGGTCCGTCGTCGCGGCCCGGTGCCCCGCTGGTGGCGCGACGCCAGCGTGGCCGCCGGCTGGCTCGTCGTGCTGGTGGTCACGGCGCTCTGGGTGAGGGGTGGCGGCATCCAGCAGCTGACCTCGCCCTCCGACGCGCTGCTGTCCACCGGGCGGCTCACCGCTCTGGTCGCCTCCGCCCTGCTGCTCATCCAGGTGTTCCTCATGGCCCGCGTGCCGTGGGTCGAGCAGGCCTGGGGGCAGGACGAGCTGGCGCGCACCCACCGGCTCGTCGGCTTCACCTCGTTCACCCTGATGCTGGCGCACCTCGTGCTCATCACGCTGGGCTACGCCGCGGGCTCGAGCCTGGGGCTGTGGGGCACGATCGTCGACTTCGTCGTCAACTACCCCGGGATGCTGCTCGCCGTCGCCGGCACCGCGGCCCTGGTCATGGTCGTCGTGACGTCGGTGAAGAGGGCCCGGCGCCGGCTGCGCTACGAGTCGTGGCACCTCATCCACCTCTACGGCTACCTCGGCGCCGGCCTCGCGCTGCCGCACCAGCTGTGGACCGGCACCGACTTCCTCTCCTCCACCACCGCGACGGTGTTCTGGTGGACCCTCTACGCCGGGTGCGCCGCTGCGGTGCTGGTCTTCCGGGTCGGGCTGCCGCTGTGGCGCTCGCTGCGCTCCCCGCTGCGCGTGCTCGACGTGCGCGCCGAGAGCCACGGCGTCACCACGGTGACCGTCGGTGGCCGGGGCGTCGCTCGGATGCCGGTGCGCGCCGGGCAGTTCTTCCAATGGCGGTTCCTCGACGGGCCGGGTTGGACGCGTGCCAACCCGTACTCCATCTCCGCCGCCCCCGACGGGCGCACGCTGCGGTTCACGGCGGCTCACGAGGGCGACGGGTCGGCCCGGCTGGCGAGCCTGCTTCCCGGCACCCGGGTGCTGGTGGAGGGTCCCTACGGCCGCCTGCACGAGGGGGTGCGCGAGCGCCGCAAGGTGCTGCTCATGGGGTCGGGCATCGGCATCACCCCGATGCGCGCCCTGCTCGAGGAGCTCGACCAGGCCCCGGGGCACGTGACCGTCGTGCACCGGGTTCGCTCGCGCCAGGATGCCGTGCTCGGCGAGGAGATGGCCGCACTCGCCGCCGCGCGCGGCGCACGCCACCTGCTGGTCGAGGGTCCCCGCGTGCCGGGCCGCGACAGCTGGCTCCCGGCTCAGGCCTGCCACCTCACCGACGTGCAGGCGCTGCGCGAGATCGTGCCCGACGTCGCTGACCACGACGTCTACATCTGCGGCTCCGACGGCTGGATGTCGGCCGCGCGGGCCGCCGCGATCGGCGCCGGGGTGCCCCGCGACGCCGTGCACCTCGAGCGCTTCACCTACTGACCGCCCGTTCCCGGCCCCAAGGATTCCCCCGTCATGCGCCGCATCACCCTCTGGGCACTGAGCACCGTCTCGGCGCTCGTGCTCCTCTTCAGCTACCACACCTCGACCAGCTCCGCGGCGTCCACCAGCATCGTCGCCCCGTCGGCCGCCGACAGCGGCAACACCTCCACCGGCGGCTCGGGCAGCGGCGGTTCGTCCGGTTCCGCCGGCAGCGGCGGTTCGTCCGGTTCCGCCGGCAGCAGCGGTTCGTCCGGCTCCGCCGGCAGCTCCGGCTCGTCCTCGGCCGCCAAGAAGTACGCCGGCGATGCGGTGTCGACCCGCTTCGGCGACGTGCAGGTCGAGATCACGGTCAAGAACGGCAGGATCACCAAGTCGGCGGTGCTGCAGGTGCCGTGGAGCAACGGCCGCGACCAGCAGATCAACTCCTACGCCGTGCCGATCCTCAACACCGAGGCCGTCGACCAGCAGAGCGCGAACATCGACATGGTGTCCGGCGCCACCTACACCTCGCAGGGCTACATCGGCTCGCTGCAGTCGGCGATCGACCAGGCGAACCTGTGATCACCGCCGAGATCCCCGTGGCCCCGGCGGCCCCCGCACCCCCTCGGCTGGCCCGTCGCGCCTGGGTCGAGCAGGTCATGGGTATGCCGGTCAGCGTGCACGTGCGCGCCATCGAGCCGACCCGGCCCGACCTCGTGGCGGGCGTGGCCCGGGTCTACGCGCACCTGCTCAAGGTCGACGAGGTGCTCAGCACCTGGCGCGCCGACAGCGACCTGCTCCGGCTGCAGCATGCAGAGAGCGAGGAGGTGCACCCGTGGGTGGCCGACGTCACCGAGCTGTGCCTCGAGGCGGAGGAGCGCACCGATGGGCTGTTCCAGGCGTGGCGGCGGCGCCCCGGCGGGCGGCTCGCCTACGACCCCACGGGCCTGGTGAAGGGCTGGGCCGTGGGGGTCGCGGCGGCGCACCTGGACGTGGTGCCGGAGATCGCCTACAGCATCGGGGCCGGCGGGGACATCGTCGTGGGTGCCGGCCGCGGGCCGTCGGCGGCGGCACCGACCTGGCGGATCGGCATCGAGGACCCCCGGCACCCGGGGGCGGTGTCCCGGGTGGTCCCGGTGCGGCGCGGCGCGGTCGCGACGTCGGGCGCCGCGGCTCGTGGTGCGCACGTGGTCGACCCCCGCACCGGGTGGCCCGTCGAGCGGGACGGGTCGGCGACGGTGGTCGGGCCGGACCTGCTCTGGGCCGACGTCTGGGCGACCGCGGCGTGGGTGGACCCGGGGCGGGCGGCGGCGCTGATGGAGGACCGCGACCCCGCCTACACCCTGCTCACCAGCTGAGCGGCGACGCTGCACGGTGCGTCGTCGACGCGCGGCTGCCCGGCCCTGGCCGCCGAGCCGGCCGTCCCTCAGGCCCCGGCGAGGGCCGCGCGCAACGCCTCGGGCGTGGTCACCGGCATCTCGCACACGAAGCCCCGGCACACGTAGGCCGCCGGGGCTCCACCCACCAGGGGGCGGTCCGCCAGCAGCGGCACCCCCACGGCGTCCGGCATCCCGGGCACGACGACGGCGCCGGGCGACGTCGCCTCCCGCGCCACCTCGAGCAGGTCCCGTGCCCCCGGGCCCGCACCGACCACCGCGACCTGCAGCGGACCGGCCGCGGCCGCCTCGGCCACGGCCAGCGCCCACCCGGCGAACCGGGGGTCCTGGGCCGCCACCGGGCCACAGGCGTCGAGGGCGGAGACCGCCGCCTCGCGGTGCCGCGTCGAGCCGGTGAGGGCCGCGTGCGTCAGCAGCGCCCCCGCCAGTGCCGAGGCTCCGGCGGGTTCGGCGTTGTCGGTGCGCCCGGCCGGTCGCGCGAACAGCGGGGCGGCGTCGTGCGCCGTGTCGTGCACGGTGCCGTGCTCGTCGACGAACCGCTCCAGCGCGGCGTCGAGCAGTGCTGCGGCGGCATCGGACCACCGCGGTGAACCGGTGGCCTGGTGCAGCGCGAGCAGCCCGTCGGCGAGGTCGCCGTGGTCGTCGAGCACCCCGGGGGCCGTGCCGACCGCACCGCCGCGGGAGGTGCGCCGCAGGATGCCGTCGACGACGTGCACGTCGAGCACGAAGGCCGCCGCGGTCTCCGCCGCGGCGACCAGGTCGGGGCGCTGCAGCAGTACGCCGGCATCCGCCAGGGCGGCGACCGCCAGCCCGTTCCACGCAGTGACCACCTTGTCGTCCCGGCTGGGCTGCGGGCGCCTGGACCGGGCCGTGAACAGCCTCTTCCGGGCGCTCGCCCACCAGGCGGGGTCGTCCGGGTCGGCGCGCAGCTGCAGGGTCGAGGCGCCCGCCTCGAAGGTGCCGGCGGGGGTGACCCCCAGCAGCGCGGCGGCCCGCTCGCCGTCCTGCGGCCCAAGCACGTCGACGAGCTGGTCAGGAGTCCACGCGTAGGTGAGGCCCTCGTGCGAGTGCCCGTCGACGACCGTGTCGGCGTCGAGGGCCGACGCGAAGCCGCCCTCGCCGGTGCGCAGGTCGCGCAGCAGGAAGTCTGCGGTCTCACCGGCCACCCGTCGCGCCAGGGGGTCACCGGTCGTGCGCCACAGGTGGGCGTAGGTACGCAGCAGCAGCGCGTTGTCGTAGAGCATCTTCTCGAAGTGCGGCACCACCCAGCCGGCGTCGACGGAGTAGCGGGCGAAGCCGCCGCCGAGCTGGTCGTACATCCCACCCCGGGCCATCGCGTCACAGGTGCCCCGGGCCATCGCGAGGGCGTCGGTCGAGCCGGTGCGGGCGTGCTGGCGCAGCAGGAACTCCAGCACCATCGACGGGGGGAACTTCGGGGCGCCGCCGAAGCCGCCGCGGGCCTCGTCGTACGTGGCGCGCAGGCGAGGGACGGAGGCGTCGCACACCCCGGCATCCAGCCGTGACGGGGCGGGTGGGCCGGTGTGCGCCCGTAGCTGCTCCGCGACGCTGGCGCCGGACGCCAGTACCCGCTCGCGCTGCTCGTCCCAGACCGCGCGGGCGTTGGCGAGCAGGGCGAGCAGCTGCGCCTTGGGCAGGTAGGTGCCCGCGAAGAACGGGTCGCCCCCCGGTGTGAGCAGGCAAGTCATCGGCCAGCCGCCGTGCCCGGTGAGCGCCGTGACCGCCGCCATGTAGACCGCGTCGACGTCGGGCCGCTCCTCGCGGTCGACCTTGACGGCCACGAAGCCCGCGTTGACCACGGCCGCGACCTCGTCGTCCTCGAAGGACTCGTGGGCCATCACGTGGCACCAGTGGCACGCGGCGTAGCCCACCGACAGCAGCACCGGCAGGTCGCGCCGCCGCGCCTCGTCGAAGGCCTCGTCCGACCACTCCCACCACTCGACCGGGTTGTCGGCGTGCTGGAGCAGGTAGGGGCTCGAGGAGCCCGCGAGCCGGTTCGCCATCGCACCACCGTAGGCGGCGCGGCCGGCCGGCGGTGAGGCGCGGGTCAGTCGTCCAGCGCCTTGGCCAGGGAGATGTTGAACGACACCTCGTCGGCGTTGGCGTCGTCGAGCGCCCACACGCACTCGATGGCGCAGCGCACGATGGTCCAGCGGCGCGCGGCGTCCTCGTCCATCCCGGCGGCCTCGCAGAGCAGCTCGGTGCGGTGCCGGGCCGACCACCGCAGGGCGGCGCCGGCGCCGAGCTCCTCGCGCCGGTTGCGCAGCACCGCGTGCAGGTCCCACCCCGGGTGGCCGGCGCGCGGCTGCGGGTCGATCGCCAGCCAGGGCTCGCGGGCGCCTGCGAGGACGTTCTCGTAGTGCAGGTCGCCGTGCACCAGGGTGGCGTCGCACCCTGGGTCCGCGACGAGCTGGCGGTGCAGCCCGGCCGCCCGCGAGACGAAGCGGCGCGGGAGCACGTCACGGGCCCGGGCCTCTCGCAGCCAACCAGCGGACCAGTCGCCCAGGGTGGGCAGCGCCGGCGGGGCCGGCACGTGCAGCCGGCGCAGCAGGCCGCCGATGACCGCGCAGGCGCTGTCGACGTCGACGCCGCGCAGGTCGACGTCGGCGTCGAGCCGCTCGAGCAGCAGCAGCCCGTCGCTGGGCAGCGCGGCGACGAGGCGCACCGCCCCGTTTCCGGCCCACGTGCGCAGCGCGAGCGGCTCCCCGTCGGTGTCGACGCTGCGGCGCACGACCTTGACGACGCACGGCGTGTCGTCGCGCAGCACCGGGACTACCACCGCGGTCCAGCCGGTGCGCACCGGTCCGTCGGCGACCAGTCCCCATCGCTCGAACGCCTCACCGAGCAGGCGCTGCGCACCGCGCGCCCAGTCGGCTCCCGAGGGTCCGCCCTCCGCCGGCAGCCGGGAGATCCAGGCGAGCCAGTCGGCCGGGATGACGGGCGGCGCCCCGGCGCTCACGCGAGCCCCGGGAACGGCTCGAGGGCGACGCCCCACCGATGCGCCTCGACCTCCACGGCGCCGAGCCAGCGGGCCGCCGCGGACAGGCCCGCGCCGCCGTCGGACGCCACGATCGCACCGAGCTGCTCCCCGTAGGCCGCGCGCAGTCCGGTGAGCGACTCACGGGCCAGCCGGGCCGCGGATGCCGCGTCGCGCACCGGGAACGGCAGCGGGTGCCCGAGCGCGATGTCGGACCGGGCACCACCGGCCTGTTGGTCGACCAGCAGGTCGCGCAGGGCGGCCAGCGTGGTGGTGGCCCGGGCCCGCTGGGCACCGGCCGACCGGGCGCCGACGACCTCGAGGAAGTAGACCGCCGCCGACGTGGCGGTGGCCAGGGTACCGACCGGCTCGCCCCCGACCGGGTCGCGGGGCACGGCCGGGGCGCGCCCGGCGAGGAGGGTGGCGGCGGCACACCGCTGCGCGTGCAGAGCCGCGACGGTGGGAGCCAGGTCGGGGCTGACTTCGGCGAACGACGCGGTGCCGGCCGCCGAGGCGGCCTCCGCGGCCGTCAGGGCGGCCCGGGCCGCCGCGGCAGCCGGCCCGGCCGACGCGCTCGGCGCCGGGGACGCGGTCGCGTCGAGATCGGCTGCCGGCACGCCCTCGGAGACGAGCGCACCGCGCAGCACGGCGTGCTGGCGGCGGTGCAGGCCGGCGAGGTCGGCGGCGAGCGCGCCCGGGACGGTGGCCGCGAGCGCGGCCAGGGCGGCGGTGTCCCGGGTCAGCGCCACCAGCTCGGCCTCGGCGGGCACCGGCGTGCGGGTGGGCACGAGGGGGATGCGCGGGGCGTCGTCCTCGAGCCGGATGCCGCACCCGGTGGCGCACAGGACCGCGGCCACGACCCCCGCCAGCACGGTGCGCCGGGGCACGCCGGGGCGCGATCCCTGCGTCATGGGCGCATCATCGCACGGGTTCGGGGGTGCTCCGTTCTGTCCTAGAGTGGGGACCCGGCGGTGCTCCGTCGACCGACAAACTGCAGAGAAGGGACGGTGCACCATGACCACAGCCGACGGCATCCGGCCCACCCTGCAGCAGGCTCTGGCGTCCGGGCCCTTCGTGCTCGAGGACGTCGCGGTCACCCCGGCCGGGCGTCGCCGTGTCGTCAAGGTGCTGGTCGACCGCGTCCTCGACGACGCCGGCACGGTCACCGAGCCCACCGAGCCCTTGACCCTCGACGAGGTCGCCGACGCCACGCACCTGGTCGGCGACGCGCTCGACGCCTCCGACGTCATGGGGGAGCAGCCCTACACCCTCGAGGTCTCCTCCCCGGGCGTCGGCCGGCCCCTGACCCAGCCCCGCCACTTCCGGCGCAACGTCGGCCGCCTCGTCACCGTGCAGCACGACGGGGGTGAGGTCACCGGGCGGTTGACCGGCGCCTCGCCCACCGAGGTCACCCTCGAGGTCCCTGCCACCAAGGCCGCTCCCGCCCGCACCGAGACGCTCCGGTACGCCGAGGTCGAGCGTGCCGTCGTGCAGGTCGAGTTCGCCCGCCCCGACCAGAGCAAGGACAGCTGACATGGACATCGACCTGGCCGCCCTGCGCGCCCTCGAGCGAGAGCGGGGCATCTCGCTCGACGTGCTGATCCCGGCGATCGAGCAGGCCCTCGTGCTGGCGTACCAGCGCACCGAGGGGCACTTCCGCCACTCGCGCGCCGAGCTCGACCGCAAGACCGGGCACGTCGTCATCTGGGCGCGCGAGGAGACCGAGGTGCCGCCGGCCGAGGGCGAGCTCGACGACGAGGGCAACCCGGCCCGGCCGCGCCGCGAGATCGGCCCCGAGTTCGACGACACCCCCACCGGGTTCGGCCGCGTGGCGGCGGCCACCGCCCGCCAGGTCATCGTCCAGCGCCTGCGCGACATCGAGGACGACGCGATCCTCGGCGACTTCAAGGGCCGCGAGGGCGACATCGTCGCCGGGATCATCCAGCAGAGCCCCGACCCGCGGCACGTCACCGTCGACTTCGGCACGGTCGAGGGCATCCTGCCGCTCGCCGAGCAGGTGCCGGGTGAGAGCTACGTGCACGGCCAGCGGCTGCGCTGCTTCGTGGTCTCGGTCAAGCGCGGCATGCGCGGCCCCCAGATCGGCCTGTCGCGCACCCACCCCAACCTGGTCAAGAAGCTCTTCGCCCTCGAGGTGCCCGAGATCGCCGACGGCAGCGTGCAGATCGAGGCCCTGGCCCGGGAGGCGGGACACCGCACCAAGATCGCCGTGCACTCCAGCGTTCCCGGCCTGAACGCCAAGGGCTCGTGCATCGGGCCGATGGGCGCCCGGGTGCGCGCGGTCATGAGCGAGCTGCACGGCGAGAAGATCGACATCGTCGACTGGTCCGACGACCCCGCCACCTTCATCGCGGCCGCGCTCTCGCCGGCTCGGGTGTCGTCGGTCGAGATCGTCGACCGACAGCTGCGCTCGGCCCGGGTCATCGTGCCCGACTACCAGCTGTCGCTGGCCATCGGCCGCGAGGGCCAGAACGCCCGGCTCGCCGCCAAGCTCACCGGCTGGCGGATCGACATCCGCCCCGACACCGAGGGCGCCGCGGCTCCCACCGGCGCCGATGACGCGCCCCGGCACCCCTAGGCGGTAGACTGGTGCGGACCGACCGGACTGGACTCCGGCCCGGCCACCCGGTGCGCACCTGCATCGGGTGTCGTGGGGCGGATAGCCGGTCGGCACTCCTGCGAGTGGTCCTCGGGCCCGGCGCGGACGGCATCCCCGTCGTCCTGCCCGATCCCGAGCACCGCGGACACGGGCGCGGCGCATGGTTGCATCCGGTCCTCTCGTGCCTCGAGCTCGCCGTCCGCCGCCGGGCGTTCGGGCGCGCGCTGCGCAGCAGCACGCCGCCCGACCATTCAGCGGTCGCCGACTGGGTCGGGTCACAGCCGCAGGAGCCACCGTCCGAGAGCAAGAGCCGAAAGCGGGTTTGACGCTGATGAGCACCCGATGAGTACTCAGCGATGAGCACCCCCCAGCTGTAACGACGGTCCGCGCAACAGAGCACGGACCTGGACAGGAGAGATGTGTCTAAAGTCCGTGTGAGCGCACTTGCCAAGGAGCTCGGAGTGACCAGCAAGGTCCTCCTCGAGCGCCTGAACGGCATGGGTGAGTACGTCAAGAGCGCCAGCTCGACGATCGAGACCCCGGTCGTGCGCAGGTACAACGAGAAGTTCCCCTCCGAGGCCCCCCCGGCCGCTGCCCCGGCCGCCAAGGCCACCAAGACCCCCCCGGCCACCAAGACCGCCCCGGCCACCGAGGCAGCGGCGGCTCCGGCCGCCCCGGCACCTGCCGGTCCGGCCCCGGCCGCCCCGGCACCCGCCGGTCCGGCACCGGCCGCCCCGGCCGCGCCGGCCCCCGCCGCGCCGGCCCCCAGCGCCCCCGAACCGAAGACGTCGGCCCCCGCTCCGGCTGCTCCGGCGCCCGCCGCGCCGGCGGCTCCGGCTACTCCGACTCCGGCTGCTCCGGCGCCCGCCGCACCGGCTCCGGCCGCCGCGTCGACCCCGCCCGCGCCCGCTGCACCGGCGGCCCCCGCCGCCCGTGAGGGTGGCGGCGGGCAGGGTGCCCCGCGTCCGGGTGCCCCCCGCCCGGCGACCCCGCGCCCGGGCAACAACCCGTTCGCCCAGAGCCAGGGCATGGGCCGCTCCCGCGAGGCGGCGGCACGACCCGGCAACAACCCCTTCGCCCCCAGCCAGGGGATGCCGCGCCCGCAGAGCCGTCCGGGCACCCGTCCCGGCGGTGCCGGTGGGCCCGGCGGCGCCGGCGCTGCCGGCCCGCGTCCCGGTGGCGCACGCCCGAGCCCGGGCATGATGCCCGACCGCTCGGCCGTGGCCCGTCCCGGTGAGCGCCCGGCCCGCGGTGGAGCGCGTCCCGGCGGTGCCGGTGCGCGTCCCGGCGGCGGCCCCGGTGCGGGTGGTGGCTTCGGCGGCCGTCCCGGTGGCGGCGGCGGTTTCCGCGGCGGCCCCGGTGGCCGTGGCGGCACCCAGGGTGCCTTCGGCCGCGGCGGCGGCCGTCCCGGTCGCGCCCGCAAGTCCAAGCGCGCCAAGCGCATGGAGTTCGAGGAGATGCAGGCTCCGTCGATCGGTGGCGTCAGCGTCCCCCGCGGCGACGGCAAGACCGTCGTCCAGATCCGCCAGGGCGCGAGCCTGAGCGACTTCGCCGACAAGATCGACGCCAACCCCGGTGCGCTGGTCACGGTGCTGTTCCACCTCGGTGAGATGGCAACGGCCACCCAGAGCCTCGACGAGGACACCTTCCGGCTGCTGGGCAGCGAGCTCGGCTACGACATCCGCATGGTGTCGCCCGAGGAGGAGGAGCGCGAGCTCTTCGACTCCTTCCACATCGACCTCGAGACGGGCATCGAGGGCGAGGACGACGACGACCTCGAGGCCCGTCCGCCGGTCGTCACCGTCGTCGGCCACGTCGACCACGGCAAGACCCGGCTCCTCGACGCCATCCGCAACGAGGACGTCGCGGGCGGTGAGACCGGTGGCATCACCCAGCACATCGGTGCCTACCAGGTGCACCGCGAGCACGAGGGCATCGACCGCCCGATCACCTTCATCGACACTCCGGGCCACGAGGCGTTCACCGCCATGCGTGCCCGTGGCGCGAAGGTGACCGACATCGCGATCCTCGTGGTGGCCGCCGACGACGGCGTCATGCCGCAGACCATCGAGGCGCTCAACCACATGCAGGCGGCCGACGTGCCGATCGTCGTCGCGGTCAACAAGATCGACGTCGACGGCGCCAACCCGAGCAAGGTGCGCCAGCAGCTCACCGAGTACAACCTCGTGGCCGAGGAGTACGGCGGCGACACGATGTTCGTCGACGTCTCCGCGAAGCAGGGGCTGAACATCGACCAGCTGCTCGAGGCCGTGCTGCTCACGGCAGACGCGGCGCTCGACCTGCGCGCCAACCCCGACCGCGAGGCGCGCGGCATCGCGATCGAGGCCAACCTCGACAAGGGCCGCGGCGCCACGGCGACCGTGCTCATCCAGACGGGCACGCTGCACGTCGGTGACGCGATCGTCGCCGGGTCCTCGCACGGCCGCGTGCGGGCCATGCTCGACGAGCACGGCACCCCGGTGCCGGAGGCCGGGCCGTCGCGCCCGGTGCAGGTGCTGGGCCTGTCCTCGGTCCCGCGGGCCGGTGACACCTTCGTCGTCGCCCCCGACGACCGCACCGCGCGGCAGATCGCCGAGAAGCGCGAGGCGGCCGACCGCCAGGCGAGCCTGGCCAAGGCCCGCAAGCGCATCTCGCTCGAGGACCTCAACGAGGCCCTCGCGGCGGGCAAGGTCGACACCCTCAACCTCATCCTCAAGGGTGACGTGTCGGGTTCGGTCGAGGCGCTCGAGGACGCCCTGCTCCAGATCGACGTCGGCGAGGAGGTCGACCTGCGGATCATCGACCGCGGTGTCGGCGCGATCACGCTGAACAACATCAACCTCGCGATGGCGTCCGACGCCATCATCATCGGCTTCAACGTCCGCGCCGAGGGCCAGAACGCCGAGGTCGCCGAGCGCGAGGGCGTCGAGATCCGGTACTACTCGGTCATCTACCAGGCGATCGAGGAGATCGAGCAGGCCCTCAAGGGCATGCTCAAGCCGGAGTTCGAGGAGGTCGAGCTCGGCACCGCGGAGATCCGCGAGATCTTCCGCAGCAGCAAGTTCGGCAACATCGCGGGCTCGATCGTGCGCAGCGGCGAGATCCGGCGCGGCACCCGGTCGCGGATCACCCGCAACGGGGTCGTCGTGGCCGAGAACATCGAGATCGCCGGGCTGCGTCGGTTCAAGGACGACGTGACCGAGGTCCGCGAGGGCTTCGAGTGCGGCATCAACCTGGGGTCGTTCAACGACCTCCAGCTCGGCGACCTCATCGCCACGTACGAAATGCGGGAGAAGCCGCGCGCCTGACGCGCTGCTCGTCCCCTCGGGCCGCGGGCGGCACACCCTGGCGGTGTGCCGCCCGTCCCCGTCACCCGCGCCGTCCTCACTAGGGTGGTGGCGCTCCCTGCCCGACGACGTGAGGAGGACCCGTGGCCGACACCGCACGCGCCCAGAAGATCGCCGACCGCATCAAGACGCTGACCGCCGAGAACCTGGATGCGATCGTCAAGGACCCCGACCTCGGGTTCGTCACCATCACCGACGTCCGGGTCACCGGTGACCTCCAGCACGCGTCGCTCTTCTACACCGTCTTCGGGGATGCCGGGCAGCGCGCCCAGACCGCTCGCCTGCTCGAGCTGAACAAGGGCAGGCTGCGCTCGTTCGTCGGCAAGCAGCTCGGCATCCGGCTGACGCCGAGCCTGGAGTTCATCGCCGACGCCATCCCCGAGACCGCCGCCCACCTCGAGGACCTCCTGCGCGAGGCGCGCGAGCGCGACGCCGCCGTCGCGGCCGCTGCGGCAGGGGCGTCGCACGCCGGTGAGGCCGACCCCTACAAGAAGGACCGCGAGCTCGACGAAGCCGACGCCGACGGCGAGGAGGTCGCGGGTGCCGGGGCCTGACCCGGCGGTTCACCCGGCGCGCACTGCGGTTCCGGCGGCGGGCGCTGCGGTGACGCCCGACGGCATCCTGGTCGTCGACAAGCCGCCGGGCTGGACCAGCCACGACGTCGTCGCCCGCGCTCGCCGGCTGTGCGCCACCCGCAAGGTCGGCCACGCAGGCACCCTCGACCCGATGGCGACCGGGGTGCTGGTGCTCGGCGTCGGCCGGGCCACCCGGTTGCTCACCTTCCTCGTCGGCTGCGACAAGGACTACACCGCGAGCGTGCGGCTCGGGCAGGCGACGCTCACCGACGACGCCGAGGGTGAGGTCACGGCATCCCCGGGTGCGTCGGCGGTCGACCGGGATGCCGTGGTGGCCGCTGCGCGGGCCCTGACCGGGACCATCGACCAGGTGCCCAGCGCGGTCAGCGCGATCAAGGTCAGGGGCGAGCGCGCGTACCACCGGGTGCGCAGCGGCGAGACCGTCGAGCTCGCCGCGCGGCCGGTCACCGTCTCGCGGCTCGTCGTCGGCGAGGCCCGCGCCGGTGAGGTCGACGGCACCCCGGTGCTCGACGTCGACGTCGAGGTCACCGTCTCGTCGGGCACCTACGTGCGCGCGCTGGCCCGCGACCTGGGCACCGCCCTGGGGTGCGGCGGGCACCTCACGGCGCTGCGGCGCACCCGCGTCGGTGGGTTCTCCGTCGCCCAGGCCCACCCGCTCGCCGACCTCGAGGCGCGCCAGGGCGACCCGATGCCGGTCACGCCGCTCGCCGACGCCGCCCGCGCGGCCTTCGCGGTGCGTGAGCTCGACGCGGCGCAGGCGCGCACCCTGGGCTACGGCCAGCGCCTGGAGTCCGCCCGGCCGGGGCGCACCGAGCCGGTCGCCGCCATCGCCCCGGACGGCACCCTCGTGGCGATGCTCGACGAGTCTCGTCCCACGGCGCGCAGTCTCGTCGTCTTTGCCCCGGCGAGTTCGTAGAGTGGTCCCCGTGCATCGTTGGACCGACCCCTCCGAGACGCCCGAGGCCCTGCGGCCCTGCGTCCTCACCCTCGGCAACTTCGACGGCGTCCACCGTGGGCACCGGGCGGTGCTCGCCGCCCTCGTCGACGCCGGAAGCCGGCTCGGGCTGCCCGCCGTGGCCATCACCTTCGACCCGCACCCCGTCGCGGTGCTGCGTCCCGAGCACGCTCCCGAGCTCGTCGCGCCGGGGACGGTGCGCGACGACCTGATCGCCGAGTCGGGCATCGACGGCCTGCTGGTGCTCGACTTCACCACCGAGTTCGCCCAGCAGACCCCCGAGGACTTCGTGCGAGCCGTGTTCGTGCGGGGCCTCGACGCGCGGTGCGTCGTGGTCGGCATGGACACCCGCTTCGGCTACCGCAACTCCGGCGACGTCTCGACGCTGGCCGACCTCGGCGAGCAGTTCGGCTTCGAGGTCGTCGCGCTCGACGACGTCGGTGAGGGGGAGCGTTTCTCCTCGACCGTGGTTCGCTCTCACCTGCGCGCCGGTGAGGTCGGCGAGGCCGCGCGCATCCTGGGCCGCCCGCACCGCGTCGTCGGCACCGTGGTGCACGGCAACCACCGCGGTAAGGCCCTGGGCTACCCCACGGCGAACCTGTCGGCCGACTCGCTCGGCCTGGTGCCGCTCGAGGGTGTCTACGCCGGTTGGCTGACTCGCCTCGACCTGCCCGAGAACGCCCGCGACCGCACCATGCCGGCCGCGATCAGCGTCGGCACCAACCCCACCTTCGAGACCCACGACCGGCGCACCGTCGAGGCCTACGTGCTCGACCGGGACGACCTCGACCTCTACGACGAGCGGGTCATGGTGGAGTTCACCGCCCGCATCCGGCCGACGCTGAAGTTCGACAGCGTCGACGAGCTGCTCGAGGCGATGGGCTCGGACGTCGCGCGCTGCCGCGAGCTGCTGGCTCGGATCGTGCCGGCCTGAGCACGCCGGGCCACCGACCCGCGCGACGCCGCCCCCCGCCCGAGTGAGCCCGCACCGCGCACCGCCCTGGACCCGGCACGACGTCGGGCTCTACCTCGCCGCCGCCGGAACCTCGGTGGTCGGTGCGCTGCTCGTGTGGTCGGCCACGGTGCGCACCGACGGCGCCGCCTACCTCGTGCGCCACCTCGTCACGGCGGCCGTCGGGCTCGGCCTGGCGCTGCTCGTGAGCCGGGTCGGCCAGCTGCGGGTTCGCCTGGCGGCCCCCTGGGTGTACGCCGGGTCGCTGCTCCTGCTGCTGGCGGTGCTGACCCCGGTGGGCCGCACGGTCAACGGGTCACGGTCGTGGATCCCGCTGGTCGGCGGGTTCACCGTGCAGCCCGCCGAGCTCGCCAAGGTGGGGCTGTGCCTGGCCCTCGCGGCACTGCTCGCCGGCCAGGCCGAGCGAGGGCTCGCCCCCGGGCGCCGCGAGGTCGTCCTCGCGGGCGTGCTGGTCGCGCTGCCGACGGCGCTGATCCTGCTCCAGCCCGACCTCGGCTCCGCCGCCGTCGTCGTGGCGATCGGCGCCGTCGTCGTGACCGTGGCCGGCGTGCCACGCCGGTGGGTGGCGGGCGCCGTGCTGCTGGGGCTGGCGCTGGTGGTCGTGGCGCTCACCACGCCGGTGCTCAGTGACTACCAGCGTGACCGGCTGACCTCGTTCGCCGACCCGTCGGCGGACCCGCAGGGCAGCGGCTACCAGACCCGGATGGTGCGCCTGGCCATCGGGGCCGGTGGGATGTGGGGTCAGGGGTTCCAGCGCGGGGAGCGCACCCAGGGTGGCTACGTGCCCTACCAGCTCAACGACTTCATCTTCTCGGTGGCGGGGGAGGAGCTCGGCTTCGTGGGGGCGAGCGGGCTGCTCCTGCTGCTGGCGTTCGTCGTGGGCCGGGTGCTCGTGGTCGCGGCCCGGGCGCAGGACGCCTTCGGGCGCCTGGTGGCCGTGGGGGTGGCCACCTGGCTCGCGGTGCAGGTGGTGCAGAACGTGGGCATGAACCTTGGGCTGCTGCCGGTGACCGGGCTGCCGTTGCCCTTCGTGTCGTACGGAGGGTCCTCGATGCTGGTCTCCTGGCTGGCGGTCGGGCTGGTCGATGCGACGCACGCCACGTCGGCGCGTCGCTGACAGGGCGTAGGCTCGAAGCGCACGATGTGTCATCATTTCGCGCACTGACGCTCCCCAACGACGAGGACGAACGCTCGATGCTCTCCGCCTCCCCGCAGATCCACACCCCCGCCGACGAACCGGTCGACCAGTCCGTGAGGGACCGTGAGGCGCGCAGCGTGGGCCACATGTTCCGCGACCGCATCACCGCCAGCCCCGACCGTCCCGCCTACCTCCACGCCGTCGTCACCGACAGCGGTGACCAATGGGTCACCGTCACCTGGGCCGAGCTCGACGTCGTGGTCCGCGAGATCGGCGCCGGCCTGATCGCCCTCGGCATCGAGCCCGAGGACCGCGTCGCCATCGCGTCGAGCACCCGCTACGAGTGGGCGCTGGCCGACCTCGCCGTGATGGTCGCCGGTGGCGCCACCACCACCATCTACCCGACCACGATGGCCGAGGACGTCTCGTTCATCGTGTCCGACTCGGGGGCCAAGGTGGTCTTCGCCGAGAACGCCGAGCAGCTCGAGAAGCTGCGCGGCATCCGCGCCGAGACCCCCGCGGTGCTGCGGGTCATCGTCTTCGACGGGGTGTCCGACGCCGACGCGTGGACCCTCACCCTCGACGAGGTGCGCCAGCTCGGGCGCGAGTACCTCGAAGGCGACCCCGGTGCGATCGACGCGCGCATCGACGGTATCGAGCACGACCAGCTCGCGACGATCATCTACACCTCGGGCACCACCGGCCGCCCCAAGGGCGTGCGGCTGCGGCACAGCGCGTGGACCTACGAGGGTGCGGCGGTCGAGTCCATCAACATCCTCAGCGAGGACGACCTGCAGTACCTCTGGCTGCCGCTGGCGCACGTGTTCGGCAAGGTGCTGCTGACCCTGCCGCTGCAGATCGGCTTCCCCACGGCCATCGACGGGCGGATCGACAAGATCGTCGACAACCTAGCCGTGGTCAAGCCCACCTTCATGGGCGCCGCACCGCGCATCTTCGAGAAGGCCTACGGCCGGATCTCGACGATGATGGCCGACGAGGGCGGGGTCAAGGCCACGCTGTTCTCCTGGGCCAGCGACGTCGGGCGCGAGGTGAGCGTGCTGCGCGAGCAGGGTAAGAACCCCTCCGGGCTGCTCGGGGTCAAGTACGCCGTCGCCGACAAGCTGATCGGCACCAAGATCCGCGAGCGGTTCGGCGGACGCATCCGCTTCTTCATCTCCGGCTCGGCCGCCCTCAACCAGGACGTTGCCCGTTGGTTCGACGCCATGGGGATGCAGATCGCCGAGGGCTACGGCATGACCGAGACCAGCGCGGCATCGTTCGTCAACCGGGTCAAGGCCTACCGCTACGGCACCGTCGGCTGGCCGCTGCCCGGCACCGAGGTGCGCATCGCCGACGACGGCGAGGTGCTGCTGCACGGTCCAGGCAACATGGAGGGCTACCACAACAACCCCGAGGCCACCGCCGAGACCATCGACGCCGAGGGCTGGCTGCACACCGGCGACATCGGCGAGCTCGACGAGCGCGGCTTCCTGCGCATCACCGACCGCAAGAAGGACATGTTCAAGACCAGCGGTGGCAAATACGTCGCGCCCTCGAACATCGAGGCCATGTTCAAGGGCCTGTGCCCGTACGCCAGCCAGCTCGTCGTCTACGGCGCCGACCGCAACTTCGTCTCCGCCCTGGTGACCCTCGATCCCGAGGCCATCACCGGCTGGGCCGCCCATCACGGCATGGAGGGCAAGAGCTACGCCGAGATCGTCGGCTCCGACGCCTGCCGCGAGATGGTGCAGGGCTACATCGACCAGCTCAACGCCGGGTTGAACCGCTGGGAGACGATCAAGAAGTTCACCGTTCTCGAGAACGACCTCACCGTCGAGAACGGCGAGCTCACGCCCAGCCTGAAGCTCAAGCGCAAGGTGGTCTCCGAGAAGTACAAGAAGCACCTCGACGCCCACTACACCAGCTGAGCGCTCATCCCCACCTGGTGGACCCTCAGGTGATGAGCGGCACGAAGCGGTAGTGGCCGTGCTCGGTGACCCGTCGCCCGTCGGGCGCGTGCTCGTCGCGCACGACCCGCAGCATCCGGCCGGCCACCGGCGCCACGAGGATGCCGTGCGCCGCCAGCTGGGCGACCAGCTCCTCGGGCAGCCGGTCGGCCATCGCCGACACCAGCACCCGGTCGAACGGCGCCTCCTCGGGGGCGCCCAGCACCCCGGCGACGGCGGCGTGGACCTGCGCCCACGGCATCCGGGCCGCCTCGACGTTGGCGCGGCCGGTGAGCACCAGGTCAGGCACCCGCTCCAGCCCGAGCACCGAGCCGGTGGGCCCGACGAGGTCGGCGAGCAGCGCGGTGGTCCACCCCGAACCGGAGCCCACGTCGAGCACCCGGTGCCCCGGCTGCAGGTCGAGCAGCTCGAGCATCGAGCGCACCGTGCGCGGCTGGCTGTTGGTCTGGCCGTGACCGATGTCCAGGGGCCCGTCGTACGACGCCCGCCGGCGCTCGGCGCGGGGCAGGAACCGTTCGCGGGGGTGGTTCGCCATCGCGGCCCGCACCCGGCCGGCGCCGTCCACGCCGGCTAGCCCCGCAGGTCCGCCAGCGCCGTCTCGACGGCGCGGTGGAAGGTGGGGTACGCGAACAGCATCCGGGACAGGGTCGCGGTCGGGATGCGGGCGTGCACCGCGGTCGCCAGCATCGAGAGCACCTCGCCCCCCATCGGCCCGACCGAGGTGGCGCCGACCAGGTGGCCGGCCGAGCGGTCCTCGACCAGCTTGATGATGCCCTCGCCGCCGGGGCCGGTGATCCAGCCGCGGGTCGACTCGGCCAGCGGTGCGCGGCCCACGGCGACGTCGACGCCGGCGTCCCGGGCCTGCTGCTCGGTCAGGCCCACGGCGCCTACCTCGGGGTCGGTGAAGGTCACCCGCGGCACCGCGTGGTACTCCGCCGCCCGGGCGTCGACGCCGGAGCGGCGGGTGATGTCGGCCAGCGCCACGGCCGCCTGGTACATCGACATGTGGGTGAAGGCGCCCTTGCCGGTGATGTCGCCGATCGCCCAGAGCCTCTCACCGGCCCGCATCTGCGCGTCGGTGTCGACCGAGCGCGCCCTCGGGTCGAGCCCGACCGACTCGAGGCCGACGTCGCCGATGTTGGGGCGGCGGCCGGCCGCGACCAGGAGCCGGTCGGAGCCGAGCTCGAGGTCGGTGCCGCCGGCATCGGTGAGCGAGACGGTGAACCGGCCGTCGGCGTGGCGCACCGACCCGATCTTGGCGCCGGCGATGACGCGGATGCCGTCGGCCGCCATGGCGCGCGCGACGACGTCGGAGGACTCCGGCTCCTCCAGCGCCAGGATGCGCGGCGCGGCCTCGAGAATCGTGACGGTGGTGCCGAACCGCGCGAACGCCTGGGCGAGCTCGGCCCCGATCGCGCCACCGCCGATGACGACCATCGTGGCGGGCAGCTCGGCGGCCTCGAGCACGTCCCGGTTGGTCCAGAAGGGGGTGTCGGCCAGGCCGTCGATCGGGGGAGCGGACGGCGAGGTACCGGTGTTGAGCACCACCCCGCGGTCGGCGACGAACCGGGTGCCGTCCACCTCGACCACGCCGGTGTCGACGAGCCGGCCGTGGCCGCGCACGAACCGCACCCCCGCCTGCTCGAGGCGCTCGACGGCCGCCGCGTCGTCCCAGTCGTCGGTGGCCTCGTCGCGGATGCGGGCGTGTACGACGCCCCAGTCGGGGGAGACCTCGGCGGCACCGGAGAGGGTGCCGACCCGGCGGGCGTCGGCGAGCAGGTCGGCGGCGCGGATCGCCATCTTCGAGGGGATGCAGCCCCAGTAGGGGCACTCGCCCCCCACGAGGCGCTCGTCGATGCCGACGACGCTCAGCCCGGCCTTGGCGGCCTCGGTGGCGAGGTGCTCGCCACCGGGCCCGAGGCCGATGACGACGAGGTCCACGGGGGTGTCGGTGCTCATGGGTGCAAGCCAAGCACGCGGGCGGCGCTCACGGGGAGGGCCGTGCACCCTCGACGAGGCGGCCGTAGGCCGCGGCTCGCGGCAAGGGTCTCCGTCAGAGACGTCCGGATGCTTCACCTGGTGAGCCAACCGACTACCGTGAGAGCCGGTGCCGGTTCGGCTCACTGTGTGGAGCAACCCCCTGGATGGTGCCGGTCTGGCTCACCTGACGAAGCATCCGGACCTCTCCCGCCGAGGTGGTTGTCCGGGGCCAGCGGTCACGGGCGCCGGCGGGCAGGCAAGGCCGTTTGCCCGCACGCCGTGGGCCGCCACTCCTGCCCCGCGGCGGCGGGCGCGGCGGGCGGCACGTCCACGGTTTTGGGGCACCGCCCGCCGCGACCTACTCTTGAGGGATGCCCGGACAGTCCGTCTTCCGCCGGCTCGAGCCGCTGCTCGAGCAGGTCAGCAAGCCGATCCAGTACGTCGGCGGTGAGCTGAACTCGACCGTCAAGGACTGGGACGTCGCCGGCGAAGCCACCGTGCGCTGGGCGCTGATGTACCCCGACGCCTACGAGGTCGGCGTGCCCAACCAGGGCGTCATGATCCTCTACGAAGTGCTCAACGAGCGCCCCGATGCCCTGGCCGAGCGCACCTACGCGGTGTGGCCCGATCTCGAGGCGCTGATGCGCGAGCACGACGTGCCGCAGTTCACCGTCGACGCCCACCGCGCGGTCGGCGACTTCGACCTGCTCGGGCTGTCGTTCTCCACCGAGCTCGGCTACACCAACATGCTCACCGCGCTCGACCTGGCCGGCATCCCGCTGCACGCCGTCGACCGCGACGAGAGCCACCCGATCGTGGTGGCGGGCGGCCACGCGGCCTTCAACCCCGAGACGATCGCCGACTTCGTCGACGCCGCCGTGGTCGGCGACGGCGAGGAGGCAGTGCTCGCGATCACCGACATCGTGAGCGCCTGGAAGCGCGAGGGGATGCCGGGTGGCCGCCGCGAGGTGCTGTTGCGCCTGGCCCGCACGGGCGGGGTCTACGTGCCGGCGTTCTACGACGTCAGCTACCTGCCCGACGGCCGCATCCAGCGGATCGCCCCCAGGCCCGACGCCCCCGGCGTGCCGTGGCGGGTCGCGAAGCACACCGTCATGGACCTCGACGCGTGGCCCTACCCGAAGCAGCCGCTGGTGCCCCTGGCCGAGTCGGTGCACGAGCGGATGTCGGTCGAGATCTTCCGGGGCTGCACGCGGGGATGCCGGTTCTGCCAGGCCGGCATGATCACCCGGCCGGTACGCGAGCGCAGCATCACCGGCATCGGCGAGATGGTCGAGCGCGGGCTGGCCGCCACCGGTTTCGAGGAGGTGGGGCTGCTCTCGCTGAGCTCGGCCGACCACTCCGAGATCGCCGACGTCGCCAAGGGGCTGGCCGACCGCTACGAGGGCACCAACACCGGCCTGTCGCTGCCCTCGACCCGCGTCGACGCCTTCAACATCGACCTGGCCAACGAGCTGACCCGCAACGGCCGCCGCTCGGGGCTCACCTTCGCGCCCGAGGGCGGGTCGGAGCGGATCCGCAAGGTCATCAACAAGATGGTCAGCGAGGACGACCTGATCCGCACCGTCGCCGCCGCGTACGGCGCCGGCTGGCGGCAGGTGAAGCTCTACTTCATGTGCGGCCTGCCCACCGAGACCGACGAGGACGTGCTGCAGATCGCCGACCTCGCCAAGCGGGTCATCGACACCGGGCGCGAGGTCAGCGGCCGCCGCGACATCCGCTGCACCGTGTCGATCGGCGGCTTCGTGCCCAAGCCGCACACCCCGTTCCAGTGGGCGGCGCAGCTCGGCGCCGAGGAGACCGACGCCCGGCTCGACAAGCTGCGCCTGGCGCTGCGCTCCGACCGGCGCTACGGCTCGGCGATCGGGTTCCGCTACCACGACGGCAAGCCCGGCATCGTCGAGGGTCTGCTCTCGCGTGGCGACCGCCGGGTCGGACGGGTCATCGAGGCAGTCTGGCGCGACGGCGGGCGGTTCGACGGCTGGAGCGAGCACTTCTCCTACGAGCGCTGGATGGCGGCCGCCGAGCGCGCGCTGACCCCGCTCGGCGTCGACGTCGCCTGGTACACCACCCGCGAGCGCGAGGAGAGCGAGGTGCTCGCCTGGGACCACATCGACTCCGGCCTCGACAAGGAGTGGCTCTGGCAGGACTGGCTCGACGCCCTCGACGAGACCGAGGTCGACGACTGCCGCTGGACCCCCTGCTTCGACTGCGGGGTGTGTCCTCAGATGGGCACCGAGATCGAGATCGGGCCAACGGGCAAGACGCTGCTGCCGCTGACCGTGCTGGGCGCCGGCCGCCCGGCGCTCGCCGAGCACACGCACGCCTAGCTCCGGGCTTGTCGCACGGCGGCTGCCCGGGCCACACTCGGCGGCATGCCTCGTCGCGTGATCGGCCTGTTCCTGGTCGTCGTGGCGCTCTTCGCGGTCACGGGATGCTCGCGCGGTGGCTCGCTCACCAGGCTTGCGGAAGAGGTGGCCACGGCCACCGGTGCGTCGGCCGACGACATCCTGCGGCGGGCGGAGCAGGAGGCGGGCACCACGGGGTCGTCGACCGACGACATCGTGCGACGCTGGCGCGGGACCGTCGTCGTCGCGGGCGGCCGGGGGCTGGAGGACTACCGGGACGTGCCGCAAGAGGTGCGCTCGTTCACGTGCGACATCGTGACCGACGTGCTCGCCGACCACCTCGACGGTGACGCCAGGACGGACCCGTCGCCCCTCGAGGCGGCGCTCGGCGCCGTCATCGCGCTCAACCAGAGCGCAGGAGCCCAGGCACTGGCCCGCGACGTGAGGGCCGCCAAGGCGGACCTTGATGCCGGCCGCCCCGCGACCTTGACCCTGCTCGTGCTGAAGACCGGCGTCTGCGCAGTCGTCGGATCCTGACGCCCGCGAGCGGTCGGTGGCTCCCCGGCATCCACGGTGTGTGGCGTCACCCCGCGAACCCGCGCTGCCGCGCGCACCCCGGTGACAGGATGAGGGTGTGGCCACGGCGAGCACGAGCAGCCATCGCCGGGCGCTGCTCCTGGGCACGGCATCCGGTCACGACGCGGTCCGGCGGATCGCGATCGCGGTGCTGGCCCTGTTCGTCGTCACGATCGCCGGCACGGTCGGCTACGTCGTGCTGGGGTTCGGCCCGCTCGACGCGCTCTACCAGACCGTCACCACCGTCTCGACGGTCGGCTTCCGCGAGGTGCATCCGCTCTCCCGTGCCGGCCAGGTCTTCACCATGGTGCTCATCGTCCTCGGCGTGGGCACGGTGCTCTACAACCTCGGCGTGCTCGTCGAGGCCGTGACCGAGGGCCACCTGCGCGAGTACCTCTGGAGGAGCCGCATGGACCGGGACATCTTGCACCTGCGCGACCACGTGATCGTCTGCGGGCACGGCCGGGTCGGCCGCTCCGCCACCCGCGCGCTCGTCGACACCGGCCACCGGGTCGTCGTCATCGACAGCGACCCGGCCAAGCTCGAGGGGCTCACCGAGCCATACGTGCTCGGCGACGCCTCGCGCGACGACACCCTGTGCGAGGCCGGCATCGACCGCGCCCGGGCCCTGATCTGCGCGCTCGGCACCGACGCCGAGACCTTGTACGCCACCCTGTCGGCCCGTGCGCTGCGCCCCGACCTGGTCATCATCAGCCGCGCACGCACCCTGGACTCCAAGGACAAGCTGGTGCTCGCCGGGGCCACCCGGGCGGTCAACCCCCAGCTGATCGGCGGGCGGCGGATGGCGTCGTTCGCCCTGTACGCCGACGTCGCCGAGTTCCTCGACGAGGTGATGCACGAGGACGATCTCGACTTCCGCATCGAGCAGGTGCGCCTCGGGGAGCACAGCCCGCTCGCCGGGCGCAGCGTGGGGGAGGTCGACGTGCCCGCGCTGTCCGGCTGCCAGCTGCTCGCCGTTCGCCGGCCGCGCAAGGGGGAGTTCCTGCCCAGCCCGACGCCGGACGCCACGATCGAGGCCGGCTCGACGCTCATCGTGTTCGGCTCGCCCGAGCAGGTGGGCGCTCTGCGCGCGTCGGCCGCCGGCTGAGCAGAATGGGGCCATGAGCCCACTCGCCCCCGCGGCCGAGATCACCCTGCGCTTCCTCGCGGCGCCCACGGATGCCGGCCAGTCCGGCTCGGTCTCGGCCGGGCGGGTGCTCGAGTGGATCGACAAGGCCGGGTATGCCGCGGCCGCCGGCTGGAGCGGGACGTACGCCGTCACGGCCTACGTGGGCAACGTGCGGTTCACCCGGCCCGTGTCGGTGGGCGAGCTCGTCGAGGTCACCGCCCGGGTGGTGCACACCGGGCGCAGCTCGATGCACATCACCGTCGACGTGGCGTCGGGCCAGCCGCGCACCCGCGAGATGGCCCCGGCCACGCGGTGCCTGATCATCTTCGTGGCCGTCGACGAGGAGGGCCGCTCGACGCCGGTGCCGGCGCTGGCGCCGCGCACCCAGGGCCAGGAGCTCGAGGAGCGGTGGGCGGCTCGCCGGGCGGACCTGCGGGCGCAGGTGGAGGCTGCGATGGCCGGGGTCGAGTACACGGATGCCGGCACCGCGCCGCGAATCGTGATGCGCTTCCTCGCGGCGCCGACCGACGTCAACTGGGGCGGCAAGGTGCACGGCGGCATCGTCATGCGGTGGATCGACGAGGCCGCGCACGTGCTCGCCACGCAGTGGACGGGGAACCGCACCAACGTCGCCATCTTCACCGGAGGGGTGCGGTTCTACCGGCCGCTGCGCATCGGGCACGTGGTCGAGGTGGAGGCCCGGCTGCTGCACACCGGCCGCACCTCGATGCACGTGGGGGTGCACGTGCGCTCGGGCGACCCGTCGCAGGGGCCCAACGGCATGGAGCTGACCACTTACTGCCGCACCATCTTCGTGGCCATCGACGACGAGCGGCGGGCGGTGGCCTGCCCCACCTGGGTTCCGGCCAACGACGAGGACCGCGCGCTCGACGCCCACGCGGTGGAGCTCGTGAAGATCCGCGACCGGTTCGGCGACTGAGGGCGCGGCATCCGCGACTTCGTGCGACTTGCACACGGTTCTCGCAGCCCGTGGCCCTGCGAAACCGTGTGCAAACCGCACGAAGTGGGAGGGGGCAGTCTCGAGCCGCCTGTGTGGTTGACGATAGTGTGTGACGCACAGTAATGTGACAGGCATGCCGGTTGACGAGGACGTGGTCGCGCAGCACCTGCAGGAGCTGCGCCGAGGGACCGTCGTCGTCGCCTGCCTGGCGACGTTGCGCACCCCCGGCTACGGCTACGCGCTGCTCGAGACGCTCGGCGACGCGGGGTTCGGGGTCGACGCGAACACGCTCTACCCGCTGCTGCGCCGGCTCGAGAAGCAGGGCCTGCTGGTGTCGGAGTGGAACACCGACGACACCAGGCCGCGCAAGTTCTACCGCACCAGCGAGGCCGGCTCGCAGCTGCTCACCACCCTGCGCGACGACTGGCGAGCGCTCGACGCCGCCATCACCGAGCTGGCCTGACGCCGGCACCACCTCGAACGACACCGACGCCGACAGCGACCTGACCACCCGAGGGAGAGGACGAACCATGACCTCCTCACTGATTGACCGCTACGTGAGCGCCACCGTGCGCAGCCTCGACGAGGAGCAGCGCACCGAGGTGGAGCGCGAGCTGCGCACGACCATCGAGGACATGATCGACGGCCGGTTGCAGGCCGGTGCGCCCTCGCGGCCGGACGCCGAGCGCGAGGTGCTCGTCGAGCTCGGCGACCCGGTGCGCCTGGCGGCCGGCTACTCCGGACGCCCGCTGTACCTCATCGGCCCGGCCGTCTACCCGCAGTGGCGCCGGGTGCTCACCCTGCTGCTGCCGACGCTCCCCCCGCTGGTGGCCGCCGTCAACCTCGTGGTGCGCCTGTTCGTCGACGACGTCGCGAGCGACGGCATCGGGCCGGCGGTGGTCGGGGCGCTGTGGGTCGGACTGATGGTCGCCGTCAACGTCGTCGTCTGGGTGACGGTCGTCTTCGCGCTCGCCGAGCGGGGCCGGGCCAGCGACGTCGAGCTCGGCTGGGACCCCGACCAGCTGCCCGACGACGGCACGGCATCCATCGGGCTGGGGGAGACCGTGAGCTCCGTCGGGTTCATCATCGCGGCGGGCCTGGCGATCGTGTGGCAGCAGACCAGCTCGCCGGTCACCGCGGGTGGCGACTTCGTGCCGGTGCTCGACCCGGCGCTGTGGTCGGGGGTGCTGCCGGCCCTGCTCCTCGTGCTCGCCGGCCAGGCGGTGGTCGCGGTCGCCGCCTACCGCCGCGGTCGTGCGAGCTCCGGGCTGGTGCTCGCCGAGGTGGCGCTCGACCTCGCCTTCGCCGTGCCGGTGCTGCTCCTGCTGTGGGCCGGCGACCTGTTCAACGCCGCCTTCGTCGACGTGCTCGTCGACGGCGGCTGGGCGAGCGCCGAGCGCGACCTCACCGTCACCACCGCCATCGGCGTCGCCGTCGTGCTGGTGTGGAGCGTGGCCGACACGCTGCGCCGCTCGCGCGCGCCGCGGCATCCCTGACGTCGGTCCTCACCGCGAACGTGGGTGATTCCCATCGCCATGGCAACGGGAATCACCCACGTTCGGTGAAGAGCAGGCCCACAACCTCGCGGAACGCCGCGGTGTGCCGGTCGACGTCGGCGCGGCTGGTGTCGGGGCACATCAGCGCCATGTTGTGGAACGGGGTCATCAGGATGCCGCGGTTGCACATGGCGAGGTGCAGGTAGGCGTCGATGTCGTCGTCGTGCGCCGCCGCCGACTCCTCGCCGGTGCGCGGCGCGGGCCGGGCGAAGCGGTACTCGGCGCGGGCCCCGAGCCGCGAGATCGACCACGGCACGTCGAGCTCGTCGAGGGTCGCCTGCACCCCGGCGGTGAACGCCGCGGCAAGCTCGGTCATGTGCGCGAAGGCCTCGGGCGTCAGAACCTCGGTGAGCGTCGCCTGCATCGCCGCCGTCGACAGCGCGTTCCCGGCCAGCGTGCCGCCGACCCCGCCCACGTCGATGATGTCGGCGTCGCCGGCATCCGTGTGCGCCGTGATCGCCGCCGCGACCTCCTGCGTGATGCCGTAGGCGCCCGACGGGATGCCGCCGCCGATCGACTTGCCGATGACGAAGATGTCGGGCTGAAGCCCCCACTCGGTGGTGGCGCCGCCCCAGCCGGCCGAGAAGGTGTGCGTCTCGTCGATCATCAGCAGCGCGCCGTGGCGGGTGGCCAGCTCGCGCAGCCCCTCCATGAAGCCGGGCTCGGGCAGCACGATGCCGATGTTGGTCAGCGCCGGCTCGGTGAGGATGGCAGCGACGTCGCCGTGCGCGAGCTCGCGCTCGACCGAGGCCAGGTCGTTCCACGTGGCGGCCCGGGTGGTGAGGTCGAGCGGCACCGGGGGAGCGACGTTGCCGGGGCGCGACTGCGCCGTGCCGTCGGGGCCGGGGATCGCGAAGGTCTCGTCGACCGAGCCGTGGTAGCAGTAGGCGAACACGAGGACCTTCGACCTGCCGGTGGCAAGCCGCGCCAGGCGCACCGCCCAGCGGTTGGCATCGGTGGCCGAGAGCGTGAAGCTCCACAGCGGCATCCCGAACCGCGCGGTCAGCTCGGCGCCGACCTCCTGGGCCTGCGCCGTGGGCAGCATCGTCGTGATGCCGCCGAGGTCGCCGAGCCGCCGGGCCACCGCCTCGACCGTGGGGCGGGGGGAGTGGCCCGCCATCGCGCCGGTGTCGCCGAGCGCGAAGTCGACGTAGGCGTGGCCGTCGACGTCGAAGACCCGGTTGCCCCGGGCGTTGTCCAGGTAGAGCGGGAAGCCGCCGCTCCACTTGTTCATCCAGGTCATCGGCACCCTGCCGAACAGGTTGCCGCCCGCCTCGAACAGCTCGCGGCTGCGGGGGTGGCGCTCGGTGTAGTCGGCCTGCTCGGCGGCGAGCAGGGTGCGGAGGCGGGTGCGGTCGAGGTCCGGCATGGGTGGAGGCTATCGCCACTGAAGGCGTGCGCAACAGGTCGTTCCACCATCGGATACGTCGGTCGAGTGGTACTGAGGCTGCGGGATCCGCAGTGATGCCGGGTCACGGCACCCGCCCCCATTAGTCTGGTGCGTCATGGCCCAGCGCACTCCCGACGGACCCCCACCCGCCCCGGCGGTGCAGAAGCTCCGGATCCGCTACGCGAAGCGGGGCCGGCTGCGCTTCTCCTCCACCCGCGACTTCGCCCGGGCCCTGGAGAGGGCGCTGCGCCGGGCCGACGTGCCGATGGCCTTCTCCGGCGGGTTCCACCCGCACCCGCTGATCTCGTACGCCAACGCGGCGCCCACCGGCACGGCATCCGAGGCGGAGTACTTCGAGATCCGGGTGACCGAGCGGGTCGACCCGCAGGCCGTGCGCGTGGCGCTCGACGAGGCGCTGCCCGAGGGGCTCGACGTGGTGGAGGTGGTGCCCGCCTCGCCGGGTGCGCTCGCCGACCGGCTGGAGGGCAGCGAGTGGCAGATCGTGGTGCGCGGCGCCGACCCGGCCGACGTCGAGGATGCCGTCGCGCGCTACCTCGCTTGCGACGTCGCCGAGACGACCCGCACCTTCAAGACCGGGCCGCGCACGTTCGACACGCGCGGGGCGGTGCTGGCGATGGAGGTGACCGGGGTCGACGACGAGGGGTGTGCGATACTGCGAGTGGTCGCTCGGCACTCCACACCGGCCGTGCGCCCCGACGACATCCTGACCGCACTGCGCGCAGTGACCGGGTTCTCGCCACCGGTCCCACCCCTGGTGACCCGGCTGGCGCAAGGGCCCCTGCTCGACGCAGCTGCTGGGGTGGCCGACCCGTTGGCCGCCGACAAGGACGCCGCCGGCTCCGGATAGGTGCCGCGCCGCCCGCGCGAGCCGCTCCGGGGCAGCAGTCGACTTCCGTACGGGGTGCGCCCCGCACGATCCGATCGCACCACGCGGTCGACGCGGAGCCGGTCGTTTTCCAGGCCGAACCCGGTGTGGGCGTCGCCACGTGGGTGACGAAAGGGGCCTGACATGGCTTCCGAGAACGACCAGCCCACCTCCGACGCCAGCACGGACCCCGGCCGCGCCGTCGACGTCCCCGGCGAGGCCGCGCCGGCACCCGCCGAGAAGCCCAAGCGGCGCCGCGCCACCAAGAAGGCCGCCGCCCCCGCGGCCAGCGAGGATGCCGCGGTGGTCACCGGCTCCGAGCCGGCCGTCGTGCCGGATCCCGCGGTCACCGAGCCGGCCGCGCCCGACGCCGAGGCGCCGGTGAAGAAGGCGACCCGCAAGCGGGCCACCAAGGCGGCCACCGGCAAGGCGGCCACCGCCAAGGCGGCGAGCGCCAAGGCGGCGAGCAGCAAGGCCACGACCACGGCGGCGACCCAAACGGACGAGGCCACGGCCCCCGCCAAGCGCACCCGCAAGGCGACCAAGGCCGCGAAGTCTCCCGAGCCCGCCGCCGAGGAGGTGGCCGAGGACGCCGCCACCGCGGTCGACGAGACCCTGCCCGCGCCGGTGGCGCACACCGGCGAGGCGGTCATCGACGCAGACGCCCTCGACGTCGACCCCGACGCGCCGGACGAGGAGAGCGATCCGGCCGCGTCGGTCACCGAGTCCGACCAGGCACCCGTCGTGCCCAGCTTCGGGGTGCTCTTCCAGGCCCCCGAGCCGGTCGCCCCGCGCCGCCGCCGGGCCACCGCGCCGGTGCAGGCACCGGCCGAGCGGGCCGCCGAGCCCGAGCCCGAGCCCGAGCCCGCGGCGGCGAGCACCGAGGCCGGCGCCTCGGACGACGAGGATTCCACCGAGTCCACCGAGTCCACACACCGAGCCCACCGAGTCAACCGAGCCTCGCAGCGGGCGTCGCGGCCGGGGCGGTCGCGGCGGACGTGGCGCGCGCAGCAACAAGGGCCAGGCCGCGGACGGCGCCGAGGGCGCCGAGCCCGGTGACCCGACCGAGGCCGCCGACGGCGAGGCCCCGACCGACCAGCCCGGCCGCACCAGCGACGGTGGCCCCGACGAGGGCGCCTCCGACGAGGGCGAGGGCGGCTCGCGCAGCCGACGCCGCCGCGGCGGTCGCGGGCGCCGCGGCCGCAGCTCGGCCGACGACGAGCAGGGCAGCTCCTCCGACGCCTCGGGGGAGTCCACCGACGACTCCGGGGGGTCCGGCCCCGACGAGCAGGGCGACGAGGGCGACGGCGGCACCAGCCGACGCCGACGCCGCCGCCGCCGCGGCGCGTCCGGCGACGGCGACAACGACGACCCGCCCGGCACCACCACCCGGGTGCGCGAGCCGCGCTCGCAGCGCGACGAGCCGACCGCGGTCAAGGGCTCGACCCGCCTCGAGGCCAAGAAGCAGCGCCGCCGCGAGGGCCGCGAGGCCGGCCGGCGCCGCACCATCATCACCGAGGCCGAGTTCCTCGCCCGCCGCGAGAGCGTCGAGCGGGTCATGGTGGTGCGCGGCCGCGGCGACCGCACCCAGATCGGCGTGCTCGAGGACGGCGTGCTCGTCGAGCACTACGTCTCGCGCGAGACCACGGCATCCATGGCCGGCAACGTCTACCTCGGCCGGGTGCAGAACGTGCTGCCGTCGATGGAGGCCGCCTTCGTCGACATCGGCAAGGGCCGCAACGCGGTGCTCTACGCCGGTGAGGTCAACTGGGACGCCGCCGGCCTCGAGGGCGGCTCGGCCCGCCGCATCGAGAACGCCCTGAGCTCGGGCGACACCGTGCTCGCCCAGGTCACCAAGGACCCGATCGGCCACAAGGGCGCCCGGCTCACCTCGCAGATCAGCCTGCCCGGCCGCTACCTGGTCTACGTGCCCGAGGGCCAGATGACCGGCATCTCGCGCAAGCTGCCCGACACCGAGCGGGCCCGCCTCAAGGCGATCCTGAAGGAGGTCGTGTCCGACTCCGCCGGTGTCATCGTGCGCACCGCCGCCGAGGGTGCCTCCGAGGAGGAGCTGCGCGCCGACGTCGAGCGGCTCACCAAGATCTGGGACAAGATCACGGCGAAGGCCGCGTCGGCCGGCGCCAAGAAGGCCGGCAGCGGCGGCGCCCCGGTGCTGCTGCACGGCGAGCCCGACCTGACCGTGCGCGTCATCCGCGACGTGTTCACCGAGGACTTCACCTCGCTCGTCGTCTCCGGTGACAAGGCGTGGGGCGAGGTCAGCCGGTACGTCGAGGACGTCGCCCCCGACCTCGCGCCGCGCCTGCAGCGGTGGACCGCCGAGGAGGACGTCTTCGCCGCGCACCGCATCGACGAGTCGCTGGCCAAGGCGATGGACCGCAAGGTGTGGCTGCCCTCGGGTGGCTCGCTGGTCATCGACCGCACCGAGGCGATGACCGTGGTCGACGTCAACACCGGCAAGTTCGTCGGCTCCGGGGGCAACCTCGAGGAGACCGTCACCAAGAACAACCTCGAGGCGGCCGAGGAGATCGTGCGCCAGCTGCGGTTGCGCGACATCGGCGGCATCATCGTCATCGACTTCATCGACATGGTCCTGGAGTCCAACCGCGACCTCGTGGTGCGCCGGCTGCTCGAGTGCCTCGGGCGCGACCGCACCAAGCACCAGGTCGCCGAGGTCACCTCGCTCGGCCTGGTGCAGATGACCCGCAAGCGGGTCGGCTCCGGCCTGGTCGAGGTGTTCTCCGAGCAGTGCGAGCACTGCGGCGGGCGCGGCATCGTCGTGCACACCGAGCCGATCGACCGCAGCGGCGCCAACGGTGGCGGCAGCAGCGACTCCGGCGCGTCCCGCTCCGGGCGCGGCCGTCGCGGCACCACCACCGGCACGCCCCAGCCCGGTAACGGCGGCAACGGCGGCAACGGTCCGACCGGCGACGAGGGCCATCGCTCCGGGCCCACCGCGGCCCAGATCGCCGCAGCCGCGCACGCCGCGGCCCTGCGCCGCGCCGAGGCCGGTGAGGCCACGACCGACCTCGACGACTCCAGCGCCACCGAGCAGGAGAAGGCTGCCGTGGCCCAGACCTCCTTCGACGCGACGACCGATGCCGACGCCACCGCCATTGCTGTCGAGCCCGGAGCCGAGCCGGCATCCGGAGTCGACAGCGAGCCGGTCGTCGACGCCGAGGCGGCGGATGCCGTGCCGATCGTCGACCCGGCGTCGCCCGTCCGCGCCGCACCGCTGGACGGCGCCGCCGTCGAGCCCTCCGTCGACGACGCCGTGGCGGTCGCCGGCGAGCCCGACCCGGTCGTCGCCGCACCCGAGCCGGTGGCGGTGGCTCCTCGAGCCCGCCGCAAGCGCGGCCGGGTGGTCGCCCCGGCGGGACCGCCGCGCGCGACGGCATCCGACGACGGCAGTGGCAGCACCGGCGCCGAGCCGACCGAGGTGACCGCCCACTGATTTGGCCGCCCCTGCACGCACCGGTAGTCTTGACAGTCGGTGCGCCCACCGAGCCGATGTCCCGTGTCGTAAGCGGGAGGCACGTCAGCCGGTTTCCCAGAGAGCGCGCCCGTAGCGAAAGTGAGTACGAGACGTGTACGCGATTGTGCGCGCAGGTGGTCGCCAGGAGAAGGTCTCCGTCGGCGACGTCCTGCTCATCGACAAGATCGGCCAGGCCGGTGACACCGTGCAGCTGCAGCCGCTGCTCGTCGTCGACGGGGGAACCGTCACGAGCGACGCCAGCAAGCTCGCCAAGGTCAAGGTCACCGCTGAGGTCGTCAAGGCCGCCAAGGGTCCCAAGATCACGATCCTGAAGTACAAGAACAAGACCGGTTACCGCAAGCGCCAGGGTCACCGCCAGCCGCTGACCCAGGTCAAGATCACCGCGATCGACGCCTGAGACCCGTTTCGAACCACTGACACACAAGGACTACTGACATGGCACACAAGAAGGGTGCGTCCTCGACCCGCAACGGTCGCGACAGCAACGCCCAGTACCTCGGCGTCAAGCGCTTCGGCGGCCAGGCCGTCAACGCCGGCGAGATCCTCGTCCGCCAGCGCGGCACCCACTTCCACCCCGGTGACGGCGTCGGCCGTGGCGGCGACGACACGCTGTTCGCGCTCGTCGCGGGTGCGGTGAAGTTCGGCACCAAGCGCGGCCGCAAGACCGTCAACATCGTCCCGGCGGAGACCGTCTCCGCGCAGTGACGCCGGCGCCGGGTGCTCGTCGCCCGGCCGCATGACCACGTCGTGAGGGGCGGGCCGCTTCCGGCCCGCCCCTTCCGGCATCCGGCAGGACCTTGTCGAGACAGACCAGAGGAGCGAAAGGCATGACGACCTTCGTCGACCGCGTCGTGCTGCACGTCGCCGCCGGGAACGGTGGCCACGGCGTGGCCTCGGTCAAGCGCGAGAAGTTCAAGCCGCTCGGCGGCCCCGACGGAGGCAACGGCGGCAGGGGCGGCTCGGTCGTCCTCGCCGTCGACCCGCAGTCGACGACGCTGCTCGACTACCACCACACCCCGCACCGCAAGGCCACCAACGGCAAGCCCGGTGCCGGCGACGAGCGCAACGGCGCCGACGGCGCCGACCTCGTGCTGCCGGTGCCCGAGGGCACCGTCGTCAAGGACGGAACCGGCGCGGTGCTCGCCGACCTCGTGGGGCACGACGCCACCTACGTCGTCGCCCGCGGCGGCCGCGGTGGGCTGGGCAACAAGGCGCTGGCCTCTCCGCGGCGCAAGGCGCCCGGGTTCGCGCTGCTCGGCGAGCCGGGCGAGTCGGCCGACATCGTGCTCGAGCTGAAGTCGCTCGCCGACGTCGCGCTCATCGGCTTCCCCAGCGCCGGCAAGTCCTCGCTCGTCTCGGTGATGTCGGCCGCCCGACCCAAGATCGCCGACTACCCCTTCACCACCCTGGTGCCCAACCTCGGCGTCGTCACCGCCGGCTCGCAGCGGTTCACGATGGCCGACGTGCCGGGACTGATCCCCGGCGCCAGCGAGGGCAAGGGCCTCGGGCTGGAGTTCCTGCGCCACGTCGAGCGCTGCTCGGTGCTCGTGCACGTCGTCGACTGCGCGACGCTCGAGACGGGCCGCGACCCGATGACCGACCTCGAGGTGATCGAGGCCGAGCTCGCGGCATACGTCACCGACGACTCGCTCGGCGGCCGGCCGCTGTCGGACCGCACCCGGGTCGTCGTGCTCAACAAGGCCGACGTGCCCGACGCCCTCGACCTCGCCGAGATGGTGCGGCCGCTGCTCGAGGAGCGCGGGCTCGAGGTGCACATCGTCTCGGCGGTGGCGCACACCGGGCTCAAGGAGCTCACCTTCGCCCTCGCGCGGCACGTGGTGGCCGCCCGCGCCGAGATCGAGTCCCGAGTCATCGAGCGGCCGCGCGTCGTCATCCGGCCGGTGGCCGTCGACGACGCCGGCTTCGTCGTGCGCCGCGAGAACACCCCCGACGGCGAGGTCTTCCGGGTGCTCGGTGAGCGTCCCCGGCGCTGGATCAACCAGACCGACTTCTCCAACGACGAGGCCGTGGGTTACCTCGCCGACCGGCTCAGCCGGCTCGGCGTCGAGGACGCCCTGCTCAAGGCCGGAGCCGTATCGGGGTCGACGGTGCTCATCGGCCCCGAGGACAACGCCGTGGTCTTCGACTGGGAGCCCACGATGACGGCCGGCGCCGAGCTCCTCGGCGGACCCCGCGGCAGCGACGTGCGGCTCGAGGGCGAGGGCGGGCGCAGGACCCGCGACGAGCGCCGCGCGCACTTCCACGCGCGCAAGGACGCCCAGACCGCGGCTCGCACCGAGCTGGCCCAGGAGCGCGAGGCCGGGCACTGGGCGTCCGTGGCCGACGAGGACTGAGCCGGATGCCGGACGCCGCCGCCGGTCTGCGGCGCACCGTGGGCGGGGGCCACCGCCTCGTGGTCAAGGTGGGGTCGTCGTCGCTGACGACGGCCCACGGCGGGCCCCTCGACCTCGACGCGCTGCGCGCCCTGGTCGACGTGCTGGCGGCGCGCCGCGCCGCGGGGCACCAGGTGGTGCTCGTGTCGTCGGGGGCCATCGCGGCCGGCATCCGCCCACTGGGGCTGGCCCGGCGGCCCTCCGACCTCGCCACCCAGCAGGCTGCCGCCTCGGTGGGGCAGGGGGCACTGGTCGCGGCCTACCAGGCGGCCTTCTCCACGCACGGGCTGACCGTCGGGCAGGTGCTGCTGACCGCCGACGACGTCACCCGGCGCACGCACTACACCAATGCCCGGCGCACCCTGGAGCGGTTGCTCGAGCTGGGCATCGTGCCGATCGTCAACGAGAACGACACCGTGGCCACCCACGAGATCCGGTTCGGCGACAACGACCGGCTGGCCGCCCTGGTGGCCGATCTCGTGGCGGCCGACGGGCTGGTGCTGCTCACCGACGTCGACGCGCTGTACGACGGGCCGCCCTCGCGCGGTGGCTCGCGGCGGGTCCGGCTGGTCGCCACGACCGACGACCTCGACGCCGTGACGATCGGTGGCACCGGCTCGGCCGTGGGCAGTGGCGGCATGGTCACCAAGGTGGAGGCGGCCGGCATCGCAGGTGCGGCCGGCATCCCGACGCTGTTGACCCGGCTGCCCGACGTGACTTCGGCGCTGTCGGGCGCCGACGTCGGCACGGTGTTCGCCCCGGCGGCCGCCACCCGGGCGTCGCGCAAGCGCTGGCTGGCGCACGCGACGACCGCGCGCGGGCGCCTGGTGCTCGATGACGGGGCGGTCGCGGCGGTGACGGTGCGGCGCAAGTCGCTGCTGCCGGCCGGGATCACCGGGGTCGAGGGCTCGTTCGCGGCCGGCGACCCGGTCGACGTCGTGACGCCCACCGGCCTGGTGATCGCCCGCGGGCTGGTGAACTACGCGTCGGCCGAGCTGCCGCGGCTGCTCGGGCGCTCGACGCGCGACCTGGCCCGCGAGCTCGGGCCGGCCTACGAGCGCGAGGTCATCCACCGCGACGACCTCGTCGTCCTCTGACCCCAGCGTGCTCGGTGCGAGGCCGCTCACACCGGTGAGGGAGACGATCAGCGCAGCTGCTGCACCTCGAACTGCATCCGCGGGTTCGCGATGGCCTCCTGGCTCTGGACGAGCTGGAGCTCGCGCCGGCCGGAGTCCAGCGTCCGCTGGAGCAGGTCGAAGACCGATGACACCGTGCGCCCGAGGGCGGCCCCGGCGTCGCCGGTGTCGAGCAGGTGCGCCGTGAACAGCGCCGCCGTCACGTCGCCGGACCCGTTGGCCTTGAGGGGCAGGTGCGGCGTCCGGACGATCCACGCGCCGTCGCCGTGCACCGCGAGCATCTCGATGGTGCCCTCGGGCCGGTCGGGGCGCAGCACGCTCGTCACGAGCACGGTGCCCGGGCCCATCGCCCGCGCCGCCTCCACCGAGGCCAGCGTGGAGTCGAGGTCGTCGGGGTCGGTCTCGGTGAGGAAGCCGAGCTCGAACTGGTTGGGGGTGATGAGGTCGGCCTGCGGAACCACCTTCTCGCGCAGCAGGACCGGGATGGCGGGGTGCACGAAGCACCCGGACTTCGCGTTGCCCATCACCGGGTCGCAGGCGTAGATCGCCGACGGGTTGGCGGCCTTGGTGCGCGCGACCGCGTCGAGGATGACCTCGCCGATCTGCTCGCCGCCCTGGTAGCCGGAGAGCACGGCGTCGACCTCGGGCAGCGCACCGCGCTCCTCGATGCCGGTGACGACCTCGCGCACGTCCTCCGGCGCCATGAGCGGCCCGCGCCAGGCGCCGTAGCCGGTGTGGTTGGAGAAGTGCACCGTGTGCACGGGCCACACCTCGACGCCGAGCCGCTGGAGCGGGAAGACCGCCGCGGAGTTGCCGACGTGGCCGTACGCGACGCAGGACTGGATGGAGAGGATCGTCGTCACCGGCCCATCCTCCCACCCGGGTGAATGCGCTCGGTGCGCACTGGCGAAGCCGCTGGAGTGCGGGCGGAGGCGGAGGCGGAGCCAAGGCGGTGGCAGGTCCCGCGAGGGCCCGCATGGGGTCCGGCGGGGAGGTCCGGATGCTTCACCTGGTGAGCCGCGCCGGTACCAACCCCCATGTGGTGCCGCCCTGCCCCACCCGATGAAGCAACTAGGGGGTTGGTAGCGCAGTGCCCCACCGGTGAAGCACGTAGGGGGTTGGTGCCGGCCTGGCCGCCGACGTGAAGCAGGTAGGGGGTTGGTGCCTCCTTGGCTCAGCAGGTGAGGCATCCGGACGTCTCCGGACAAGGGGTTGAGGGAGGCTCCTCCCGACCGCGCTGTACCTTCCCCACCGGAGCGATGGGCGGCTATCCGCAGCCGCCGCCAGGGCGGCATACCCTTGGACGCATGGCTGACCGCACCTCCGGCATCGACCCCGCCGACGTCGAGCAGGTCCGCGTCCTCGCGGAGGCCGCCCGCACGGCCTCGCGCCGCCTCGCCCTGCTGAGCCGCGCCGAGAAGGACGCCGCCCTCCTCGCCCTCGCCGACGCCCTCGACAGCGCCACCGACGAGGTCGTCGCTGCCAACGAGCGCGACCTCGTCCGCGGCCGCGAGCAGGGGATGGCCGAGAGCCTCCAGGACCGGCTGCGCCTCGACCCGCCGCGCGTGGCCGCCGTCGCGTCCGCCGTCCGCGACATCGCTGCGCTGCCCGACCCGGTCGGCGAGGTGGTCCGCGGCTCCACGCTGGCCAACGGTCTGCAGATCCGCCAGGTCCGGGTGCCGATGGGCGTCGTCGGGATGATCTACGAGGCCCGCCCCAACGTCACCGTCGACGCCGCCGCGCTGGGGCTGAAGTCGGGCAACGCCGTGCTCCTGCGAGGGGGCAGCGCCGCCGCCGACACCAACCGCGCCCTCGTCGCCGTCCTGCGCCGGGCCCTCGACGGCCACGGCCTGCCTGCCGACGCCGTCGGTCTGCTCGAGGGCGGCCACGGCGCCGTCCGCGCGCTGATGACCGCCCGCGGCCTGGTCGACCTGCTCATCCCGCGCGGGGGAGCCGACCTCATCCAGACCGTGGTCACCGAGTCAACCGTCCCGGTCATCGAGACCGGCATCGGCAACTGCCACGTGTACGTCGACCGCGCCGCCGACCTCGACAAGGCCCTGGCCATCACGGTCAACTCCAAGACGCACCGCCCCAGCGTCTGCAACGCCGCCGAGTCGCTGCTGGTGCACCGCGAGGTCGCCCCAGCCTTCCTGCCCAAGGCGCTCGCCGCCCTGGCCGGGGAGGGCGTCACGCTGCACACCGACGCGGATGCCGGTGCGCAGGCCGACACCGCGGGCGTCACCCACGATGCGGTCACCGACGAGCACTTCGCCACCGAGTTCCACGGCCTGGAGATGTCGGTCGGCGTCGTCGACGACCTCGACGCCGCGCTGGACCACATCCGCCGCTACGGCTCGGGCCACACCGAGGCGATCGTCACCGAGGACCGTGCGGCGGCCCGCCGGTTCACGGCCGAGGTCGACGCGGCGGCGGTCATGGTCAACGCCAGCACCCGGTTCACCGACGGCGGCGAGTTCGGCTTCGGCGCCGAGATCGGCATCTCGACCCAGAAGCTGCACGCCCGCGGCCCGATGGCCCTCCCCGAGCTGACCACGACCAAGTGGGTCGTCGAGGGTGACGGTCAGGTCCGAGCCTGACCGTCGCGGCTCTCACCCGCGGCCACGTCGAGCGAGTCGTGGGCGATGAAGTACGACGGTCGCGCCTGCAGGGCGATGTACGTACGGCCCACGTACTCGCCGAGGATGCCGAGTGCGAGCAGCTGCACCGCGCCCATCGCCGCGACGATGACGACCGTCGAGGTCCAGCCGGGCAGGGTGTTCCCGAGCAGCAGCGCGACCAGCGCGTAGACCAGGACGCCGATCGCCATCACCCCGCCGACCAGCCCGATCCAGGTGGCGAAGCGCAGCGGCGCGGTGGAGAAGCCGGTGACGCCGTCCAGGGAGAGCCGGATCATCTTTCCCAGCGGGTACTTCGAGTCGCCGGCGGCGCGCGCCGCCCGTGAGTAGGTCACCGACGCACTCGGGAACCCGAGCGCGGGCACGACGAGCCGCAGCACGCGCCCGTGCTCGGGAAGGGCGTTGACGGCATCCACCGTGGCGCGCGACATCATCCGGTAGTCGCCGGCATCGACCCGAGCGTCGACGTCCGAGATCGCCCGGATCGAGCGGTAGAACGCCCGGGCGCTCAGCCGCTTGAAGGCGGTGTCCGTCGACCGGTCCTTGCGCACCCCGTAGACCACGTCGACGCCCTGGCCGCGTGCGACGGCCAGCATCTCGCCGATCACCTCGGGCGGGTCCTGCAGGTCGGCGTCGAGGGTGACCACCCACCGGCCGCGGGCGCGGGCCAGGCCGGCCGAGATGGCCGCCTGGTGCCCGGCGTTCGCCCGCAACCGGACCACTCTCATCTGCGGCCACTCGCGCCGCAGCCGCTGCAGCAGCACGGGGGTGGCGTCGGTGGAGCCGTCGTCGACGCACAGGATCTCGTAGGACACCGCCCAGCCCTGCGCGGCGGGCCGCAGGCGCTCCACGAGCAGCGGGAGCACCGCTTCCTCGTTGTACATCGGGACCACGACGCTCAGGTCGACCGGGGCGCTGGGCATGGGCCAAGGGTAGATGGCCCGGCGCGCGGGCACGCTGGGAACGGCCCCGGGCCCCCAATGCTGAAGGCCCCCGAGTATGAGATCGGGGGCCTTCGGCGGCCGGCGGTGCCGACGTGTCGAGCCGGTCGGTCCCTGCGGCGAACCGCGGGGTCAGCCACGCGACGGTGGCGCCGCCCCCGTGAAGGGACGAACTTCGACTCAGGTCGCTTGGCCGCGGCACCCACGCCGTCGCGCGCTCGTGGCCGCCCTTGCGGGGCTGCCACGTCCGTCCCAGCAAGCCGGGCGAGGTCGGTGCCGTTATCCGTACGACCCGCCTCCGTGGCCGCTTCGACGACTTCTCGCCGCGGCGGTCATGGGGGCGTGACGTTCTTTCTAACGCTGAAAGACCCTGCCGCGCAAGCGCACCGGAGCAATTGTGCGCGGTGTCTCGGGCCACCGGCGTGTCGTCCACAAGCCATGAGCGCGAGTACGTCCGGCGTGCACAGGCCTGTGGACGAAGTCGGTGGACAGGCGAGGCGCTAGGCTGGCCCGCATGTCGATGACCGTCGCCCGCTTCCTGAGCGAGGAGCTGCCCACCGCCCGCGAGCTGCCGATGCCGCCGTGGCTGTTCGCCGTCATCGCCCTGGTGGCGTTCGCCTTCCTCCTGGGGGTCACCTGGTCCTTCCGGGGCACCGCGCAGAAGTACGCCCGGCCCGACCTGCGCGGCGTGAAGCCCGGCGAGGCGGGCGCCGGCCCGGCCCACCCCGAGGACGACGAGCCGCACTGGCCCGAGCACCCCGGGCACGGCCACTCCTGAGCACTGCACGCATGCGGCTCGGGGTGATGGGTGGGACCTTCGACCCCATCCACCACGGTCACCTCGTCGCCGCCTCCGAGGTGCAGTCCGTGCTCGGGCTCGACGAGGTCGTGTTCGTGCCGACCGGGGAGCCCTGGCAGAAGGAAGGGCGCGACGTCGCCCCTGCCGAGCACCGCTACCTGATGGCCGTGGTGGCCACGGCCTCCAACCCCCGTTTCACCGTCTCCCGGGTCGACATCGACCGGCACGGGCCCACCTTCACCATCGACACCCTGCGCGACCTGCGGGCCCAGCGTCCCGAGGCCGACCTGTTCTTCATCACCGGCGCCGACGCCCTGGCCCAGATCCTGTCGTGGAAGGACTCCGACGAGCTGTTCGAGCTGGCCCAGTTCATCGGTGTCACCCGCCCGGGCTACCAGCTCAGCGAGACCGGCCTGCCCGCCGACCGCGTCGACCTGATGGAGGTGCCCGCCATGGCGATCAGCTCCACCGACTGCCGCGACCGCGTGCAGGCGGGGGAGCCGGTCTGGTACCTCGTTCCCGACGGCGTCGTGCAGTACATCTCCAAGCACCATCTGTACGCCGCGCCGGCTCCCGGCGCGGCCCTCGAACACCGCGACCCCACCATCCCCACCGAGGAGACCCGTGACCGCCACTGACCGCGCGCTGGAGCTGGCCCGAGCGGCGGCCGGCGCCGCCGCCGCCAAGCTCGCGACCACCATCACCGGCATCGACGTCTCCGAGCAGCTGGCGCTCACCGACGTCTTCGTCATCGTCTCCGCCGAGTCCGAGCGGCAGGTCGGCTCGATCGTCGACGAGGTCGAGGACGTGCTGCGCGACATGGGCACCAAGCCGGTGCGGCGCGAGGGTCAGCGTGAGGGCCGTTGGGTGCTCATCGACTTCGTCGACGTCGTCGTGCACGTGCAGCACGACGAGGAACGCTCCTTCTACGAGCTCGAGCGGCTCTGGAAGGACTGCCCGAGCATCGACCTCGGCGTCGTCGGCACCGAGCAGGGCGGTCGGTGAGCCCCACCGCCCCCGCGGCGGCTCCCCGTCGCGTCATCGTGCTGCGGCACGGCGAGACCGAGCACAACGCGGCCCGCATCTGGCAGGGCCATCTCGACACCTCGCTGTCCGAGCGCGGGCAACGGCAGGCGGATGCCGTGGGGCCGGCGATCGCGGCCCTGTCACCGACCGCCATCGTCTCCTCCGACCTGGCCCGGGCACGGCTGACGGCGCAGAGCGTCGGGCGGGCGTGCGGCATCCCCGTGCAGCTGGACCCGCGCCTGCGCGAGATCGACGTGGGCGCGTGGCAGGGGCTGTCGGCGTCGCAGGTGGGTGAGGGCTGGCCCGACGTGCAGGCGGCGCTGGACCGCGGCGAGGACGTGCGCCGGGGCGACTCCGGCGAGACGCTGGCCGAGGTCGCCGGGCGGGTCGGGGCAGCGCTCACCGAGCAGCTCGCCACCCTCGGGGCGGGGCAGTGCCTCGTCGTCTCCACGCACGGCGCGTCGGGCCGCACCGCCGCCGCCTGGCTGCTCGGGCTCGGGCACGACGTCGCCTGGCGGGTGCTCGGTGGGCTCGGGAACTGCCACTGGGCCGAGCTGGCCGAGGGCCGCGCCGGGTGGCGCATCCAGACCTGGAACGCCTCGTCCGGGGTGGCGTCCGTGGCCGGGTCGCCGCCGCCCTGAGGCGGATTTGGGCACTCCACGGTGCATGGGTAGACTCGCCGTCGCCCCTTGAAGGGGACACCCACTCGGGGCTGTAGCGCAGTTGGTAGCGCACCTCCATGGCATGGAGGGGGTCAGGGGTTCGAATCCCCTCAGCTCCACAGAACGACCGAAGGCCCGGCACGCTCTTTGCCGGGCCTTCGGGCATCTCAGGCCGGCCAGACCCCGCTGGACCCGCGCCGGTGCGACCCGAGCAGGTGGGTGTCGACGACGCCGACCGCCTCCATCAGCGCGTACATCGTCGTGGGCCCGACGAAGACGAAGCCCTTGCGCTTGAGCGCCCTGGACAGCGCCAGTGACTCGGGGGAGGACGTGGGCACGTCGGCGTAGCTGTGCGGGCGGGGGGTGTCGGCCGGCCGGAACGACCACACGAAGGCCGCGAGGTCGCCCTCGGGGTCGTCACGAAGCGCCAGGGTGGCCCGGGCATTGGTGACCGTCGCCAGCACCTTGGCCCGGTTGCGCACGATCCCGGCGTCCGCCATCAGCCGCTCGACGTGGGCCTCGTCGTAGGCGGCCACCACCTCGGGGTCGAAGCCGCCGAAGGCCCGCCGGAAGGCCGGTCGCTTGCGCAGGATCGTCGCCCAGGACAGCCCCGACTGGAAGGCCTCGAGCGAGAGCCGCTCGAACATCCCACGCTCGTCGCGCACCGGCAGGCCCCACTCGGTGTCGTAGTAGTCGCGCAGCAGCGGGTCGACCGACGCCCAGGCCGGCCGGGCCAGCCCGTCGTCGCCGACGACGAGCCCCGGGCCGCTCACGACCGCCTCAGCGTGACGATCGGCACCTCCGGCGGTGCGGCGACCCGGATGGCCGGGCCCCACGCGCCCGCCCCACGCGAGGTGACCACCGTGGTGTCGCCGACGGTCGCCCTGCCCTCGAGCATCGGCTGCTGCAGCGGCACGAGGTAGTTGATCGGCCACATCTGCCCTCCGTGGGTGTGCCCGGAGAGCTGCAGGTCGACGCCCCGCCCGCGGACGGCGAGCGCCTGCAGCGGCTGGTGCGCGGCGAACAGGGTGAAGGCACCGGCATCCGTGCCGCTGAGCGCGGCGTCGTAGTCGGGCGCCCACCGGCCCTCGCCGGTGAGGTCGTGCACCCCCGCGAGCGTGACGCTGGCGCCGCCGCGCTCCAGCGGCACCGCCGAGTTCTGCAGCATCGTCAGGCCGACGCGCTCGAAGACGGCGACCCAGTTGGCGGTGTCGCGGAACATCTCGTGGTTGCCGGTGGTCGCGTAGACCCCGAGCGGCGCCTCGAGGTCGGCCAGGGGGGCGATCTCGGGCGAGTAGCGGGCGGCCGTGCCGTCGACGAGGTCACCGGCGATGACGACGAGGTCGGGGCGCTCGGCGTTGACGAGGTCGACGACCTGCCGCGTGAACGAGGCGCTGCGCACCGCCCCGGCGTGCAGGTCGGTCACCAGCGCGACCCGCACCCCGTCGAACTGCTGCGGCAGCTGCGGCGACGCGACCTCGACGCGCGTCACCGACGGATGGGCCGCCTCCACCGCGCCGTACGCCGTGATGCCGAGCGCCGCTGCCGCGACGAGCGGCGAGGCCACCCGGTTCAGCCGCCGCCGCCCCGCCCGCCCGTGGTGGTGCCGCCAGCGCACCAGCCAGATGCCGACGCAGACCAGCCACACGGGCACCAGCCCGAGGAACAGGTAGAGGCACGTCGCCAGGAACGCCTGCCCCACCCACACCGCCGGTCGCAGCTGGGCGGGCGTGAACCAGCCGCCCCACACGTCGAACCCGGCCAGGGCGAGCGCGGTGAGGGCCACCAGCAGCGCCGCCACGGCATACCGCACCCAGCGCGGGCGCCAGCCGGGGGCGACCGCGAGCCGCTGCCAGACGAAGGCGAGGAACCCGGCCAGGACCCCGACGGGGACCAGGACGAGCCAGGGGCTCATGCAGCCGCGCCGGCCAGCGCCGCCCGGATGTCGTCCTCGATGTCCTTGGGCTCGGTGTTCGGCGCGTAGCGCGCGATGACGAAGCCGTCGCGCCCGACGAGGAACTTGGTGAAGTTCCACTTGATCCGGCCGCCGAGCAGGCCCTTCTTCTCGCTCTTGAGCCAGCGGAAGAGCGGGTGGGCGTCGTCGCCGTTGACGTCGACCTTGGCGAACATTGGGAAGGTGACGCCGTAGTTGACCGAGCAGAACTCGCCGATCTCCTCCTCGGTGCCCTTCTCCTGCGCGCCGAACTGGTTGCACGGGAAGCCCAGCACGACCAGGCCCTCGTCGTGCAGGTCCTGGTGGAGCTGCTCGAGCCCGGCGTACTGCGGGGTGAAGCCGCAGGCGCTGGCCGTGTTGACGACCAGGACCACGCGGCCGGCGTAGTCGGACAGGGCGCGCTCCTGCCCGCTGAGGGTGGTGGCGCTGAAGTCGGAGATCGTCGTCATGGGCACATCGTCACACGGGGAGGTGACGGCGACCGAGCGCGCCGGCACGGGTTCGACGGCTCGGCCGCCTGCGGCCGTTGCCCGCAATAGCCTGTGTCGGTGCCGGACCTGACGCCTGATGACAGCGCCTCGGCGGCTGCGCGCTCCGCGGTCACCCGGAGCGAGCCCGCCCGCCGCACGGCGGCCGAGGTGCCGCCCGGGCCACCGCTCGACGTCGACGTGCTGGTGGTCGGGGCCGGCATCGCCGGGGTCGACGTGGCCTGCCGGCTGTCGCGGCACTGCCCGGGCACCGTGTGGGCGGTGCTCGAGGCACGCGACGCCGTCGGCGGCACCTGGGACCTGTTCCGCTACCCCGGCATCCGCTCGGACTCGGACATGTACACGCTGGGGTTCCCGTTCCGGCCGTGGCGCGGGACGTCGTCGATCGCCGCGGGGGACGAGATCCGCGCCTACGTACAGGCGACCGCGCGCGACGAGGGGGTCACCGAGCGGGTGCACTTCGGGCAGCACGTCGAGCGGCTCGAGTGGAGCTCGGCCGACCGGCGCTGGACGGTCACCAGCCGTACCCGCGACGGCCTGGTGCGGCACACCGCGCGCTTGGTCTACCTCGCCACCGGCTACTACGACTACGACTCCGGCCACGTCGTCGAGTTCCCGGGGCAGGCCGACTTCGGCGGCGAGGTGGTGCACCCGCAGGCCTGGCCGCAGGACCTTCCGCTCGTCGGCCGGCGGGTCGTCGTCATCGGCAGCGGCGCCACCGCGATCACGCTGCTGCCGGCCCTGGTCGACGAGGGCGTCGCGTCGGTGACGATGCTGCAGCGCAGCCCCAGCTACGTCGCCGTGGTGCCCTCGCGCGACGTGGTGGCCGACGGGTTGCGGGCGGTGCTGCCGGATGCCGTGGCGCACCGTCTCGTGCGCGGCAAGAACGTGGTCCTGTCGACCGCGGGCTACCAGGTGCTGCGGCGGTACCCCCGGGCCGGTCGCCGGATGCTTCGCCGCCGGGCGCTGCGCCGGCTCCCGGACGGCTACCCGGTCGACACCCACTTCGCGCCGCAGTACGACCCGTGGGACCAGCGGCTGTGCGTCGCCCCCGACGGCGACCTCTTCGGCGTGCTGTCCGCCGGGCGGGCGCACGTCGTGACCGGCACCATCGAGCGGTTCGAGGGCGACGGCATCCGGCTGGCGTCGGGCGAGCTGCTCGGGGCCGACGTGGTGGTGACCGCGACCGGTCTGCAGATGCAGGTCGTGGGCGGTGCACAGCTCGTGGTCGACGACGAGCCGGTCGACGTCTCGCAGCGCCACGTCTACAAGGGCGCCATGCTTTCGGGGGTGCCCAACCTGGCGATGGCGGTCGGCTACACCAACGCGAGCTGGACGCTGCGGGCGGACCTGACGGCGCGCTGGTTCTGCTCGCTGCTGCGTCACCTCGACCGGCACGGGCTCGAGGTCGCCACGGCGCGCTACGACGAGCCGGAGGCGGGGCAGTGGCCGCTGCTCGACCTGACCTCGGGCTACGTGCAGCGGGCGGCGCACCTCCTGCCCCGGCAGGGCCGGCGCCGGCCCTGGCGGGTGGTGCAGAGCTATGTGTACGACGTGGCGGTCACCCGGCTGAGCAAGCTCGACGACGGCCACCTCGACCTGTCCTGACCCCCGGCTCTTCCCCGACTTTGTAGGGGAGTCGCCGGGCAACACGCCGCCGGATGCCGGGTGCACGCGGCTTCTCGCCTGCACAGTCGCCGGGGTCAGCTGGCGAGGCTGACCGGCCGGGCGGCGACCCGGGCGACGCGCGAGAGCAGCGCGGCGCCCTGGCCCACCGACGGCAGGTGCGCCCAGCCGTGCTCGGCGGCCCACGCCACGACGACGTGCACCTGCGCGGGGTCGCGCCGCGCGGCCGCGGTGCGCAGCTCGGCGCCGAGCAGCAGCTCGGTGCACGAGACCCGCTCGGGCAACGGCCGGGTGCGCAGGGTTGCCAGCCACGGCCCGTCGGCGTGCCGGAGAAGGGGGAGCGGGTCGGCATCCGGGGTGGGCTCGGCACGACGGGCGGATGCCGTGGACGAGCAGGCGGGTGCCCGGTGGCCACCCTCGGCCCGGCGCAGCAGGGCGGCGGCGAGGATCGCCCCGGCGACGGCGGTGTGGTAGCTGGTCTGGATGACGTAGGTGGAGCGGTCGGCGGGGCTCAGCGTGGCCGCCACGGCGGGGTCGTGCTCGGGCCCGGGGAGGAAGCCGTGGGTGGCCTCGGCCCGGTCCAGCTCGGCCAGGGCGTAGCGTGCGCCGGGGCTCAGCGGGAGGTCGAGCATCGGCCAGGTCCACAGCAGCTCGGCGGCGACGTCGAGGTTGCGGCAGGCCAGCGCGGCACCCAGCAGGGCCTCCGCGTCGTCGGCGACCGCGCTGGCCGGGCGGCCGGAGCGTGGGGCGAGCAGGCCACAGTCGGTGGCGTGCAGCACGGCGTGGGTGAGCCCGTAGGCGTCGGTGAGGTCGCCGTGCAGCAGGTCGGCGCCGCGTTCGAGCACCGAGCCGCTGGGCACAGCGGGCGATGGGCAGCCCTCGGCCAGGCCGCGCAGCCAGGACAGCTCGAGCCGGTCGAAGGGGTCCGCCTCGTCGCCGAGGTCGTCGACGGGGTCGGCGAGGTCGTCGGCGGGGTCGGCGAGGCCGTCGAGGTCGAACAGCCGCCGGGCCACGGCGCGGTGGCCGGTGTCGAGGTCGCCGAGGAGGGCGAACGCGAAGGCCTCCCGCGCGCGACACCGCGGGTCGGCCGCCACGGCCAGGGCGGCTCGCAGCGGGTCGAGCGAGCGGGTCAGTGCCTCGCCGAGGCGGGCCTGTGCGGCGCCGAGGCCCTCGAAGCGCGCGAGGTCCGGCTCCTCGGCGAGCAGCCGTCCGACGACCCGGCACAGCAGCGCGGTCTCGCCGAGCACCTTGGTGGGCACGAGCGCGCGGGCGCCGCCCACACCGGGGCGGCCCTCACTCGCCGCGGCGACGCCGGCCGCGCCCAGCCGGAGGCCGTGCGCGAGCCGGCGTCGCAGCTCGTGCGGGCTGCTCACCCGACGTTGCCCTCGACGTCGACCGCGAGCTGGCGCAGCACCGGGCCCGGCCACCCGCAGTTGATCATCACGTGCTTGCCGACCGCGAGCACGAGGTCGTCGCCGCGGACGAGCGCGTCCTCGGCGAAGCTCTTGTACACGTCGGTCATCTTCGCCAGGTCGATCGCACCCGACTCGACCAGAGCCCTGGCCACGTCCTGGTTGAAGCCCGGCTGCCTGGTTGACCCCATGGTGTTCTCCTTGCTCGTCGGGGCCGACCCCTGCGGCGGCCCGATGCGCACAAGGAGCACCCCGGGGCGCCTGGTGATACGCGCGTGGCGCCGCCCACATCGCCGGCGTCGGTGCTCGCCGCTCGCGGCGGGCTGCGAGGATCCACCCGTGACGGATGCCGTGTGGGTCGCCGCCGTGGTCACCGCGGGCTGCTTCGCCGCCGACTGGTGGGCGGTGGGGCACCGGCGGCACGACGTCGAACGCCTGGCGAAGCCGGCCGCGATGCTGGGGCTGCTCTCGGTGGCCGTGCTGGGCGGGGCCGCCGACAGTACCGCGGGATGGTGGCTGGTGCTGGCCCTGCTGCTCGGCCTGGTCGGCGACGTGTTCCTGCTCGAGGACACGCCCAGCCGGTTCGTCGGTGGGCTGGCGGCCTTCCTCGTGGGGCACCTGGCCTACGTCGCGTCGTTCGTGGCCGTCGGGCTCGACCGCCCCGCGCTGGGCCTGCTCGGTGCGGTGGTGCTGCTGGTGGCGCTCGTCGCGGGGCGGCGCATCCTGCCCGGCGCGCTGGCGCAGGGCGGAGCCGCGCTGGCTGTCCCGGTCGCCGTCTACATGGCGGTGATCGGTGCGATGGCCGTGCTCGGCTGGGCGACCGGTCGCCCTCTCGTCGGGCTGGGAGCGAGCCTGTTCGTCGTCAGCGACACCGTGCTCGCGATGGGCCGGTTCGTGCAGGACCGCCGCTTCACGCACGTCGTGGTGATGGTGACCTACCACCTGGCGCAGGCCCTCATCGTCGCCGGCGTCCTGCTGGCCGGCTGACCCCCGGCACCCGCGTCCCGAGATCGACCAATAGGTCACCGCAGGGACGCCCGGCCTGCGGGCCAGGGCTCGGCCGGCGCGTCCCGGGATCGACCAATAGGTCACACCGGGGACGCCAGCCAGCCGTCCCGGCCGTCATCCCCGGCGACCCCGTCCTGCCGGCATGACCGGCGGGAGCGAAACATACCCCCCAGGGGTATTTGTCCGGGCTGCATGGACACCTCGACGCACACCCACCACGCTGCCGCACCGCACACCGCCCCGCGAGGATCGTGGTTCGAGGCCGCCCGGGCCACCCTGCACTGCCTCACCGGCTGTGCCATCGGCGAGATCCTCGGGCTGGTGATCGGTACCGCGCTCGGGCTGTCGACCGGAGCCACCGTCGTGCTCGCCATCGCGCTGGCCTTCGTCTTCGGCTACGCCCTCACCCTCACCCCGGTACTGCGCTCCGGCGTCGCCCTCAGGGCCGCGCTCGCCGTCACCTTGGCAGCCGACACCGTCTCGATCACCGTCATGGAGCTCGTCGACAACTCGGTCATGCTCGTGGTCCCGGGCGCGATCGATGCCGGCCTGGCCACCGGGCTCTTCTGGGCCGCCTTGGCCCTCTCGCTCGTGGTCCCCTTCGTGCTCACGGTGCCGGTCAACCGCTGGCTGATCTCCCGCGGCCGGGGCCACGCGGTCGTGACGGCCTGCACTGACCACGGCCGGGCCGCCGGCCTCGGCCACCCGGCGCCGGCGGCCGCCTCCCAGGTGCACCGATCAGCGCGCCTAGCAGGCGGTAGCCGGCGTCAGATCGGATGCAGATCGGATGCCGGCCGGCCACCCGGACCCCCGCGCGCGGCCGAGCCCACGGCATCCGGCCTGTCCGAAACCCGCTGGCCCTGCTGCGATACCCTGAGCAGGTGACGAGGTTCGAGCTTCTTCCCTAGCCGCGTCGGCCACCCGGCCCGCGCGGCGACCCCTCCTGCGTGAGGGGTTTTTTCATGGCCACAGCCCGGACCCACCACCGAGACCCACGAGGACGAGATGAGCGACACCCCGCACCGCTACACCGCTGAGCTGGCCGGGCGCATCGAGGTCGCCTGGCAGGACCGCTGGGCCGAGCGCGGCACCTACCACGCTCCCAACCCGGCCGGTCCGTGGGCCGACCCCGAGGCCGTCGCGGCCTACCCCGGCGGGCACCTCCTCGTGCTCGACATGTTCCCGTACCCGAGCGGTGCCGGCCTGCACGTCGGCCACCCCCTGGGCTACATCGCGACCGACGTCGTCGCGCGCTTCAACCGGATGCTCGGCAAGAACGTGCTGCACTGCCTGGGCTACGACGCCTTCGGGCTGCCGGCCGAGCAGTTCGCGGTGCAGACCGGCCAGCACCCGCGCAAGACCACCGAGGACAACATCGTCATCATGGCGCGCCAGCTGCGCCGCCTGGGGCTGGGGCACGACGACCGCCGCGCCATCCAGACCATCGACCCCGACTACTACCGCTGGACGCAGTGGATCTTCCTGCAGATCCACGACAGCTGGTACGACGCGGATGCCGTGCGCCCCGACGGTGGCGTCGGCCGGGCCCGCCCGATCGCCGACCTCGTCGAGGAGTACCGCACCGGCATCCGCCCGCTGCCCGCTGACGACGGCCGCGACTGGGACGACCTCAGCGACATCGAGCGCGCCGGCATCCTCGACGGCCAACGCCTGGCCTACACCAGCGAGGCGCCGGTCAACTGGTGCCCCGGCCTGGGCACGGTGCTCTCGAACGAGGAGGTCACCAACGACGGCCGCTCCGAGCGCGGCAACTTCCCGGTGTTCAAGCGCAACCTGCGCCAGTGGATGATGCGCATCACCGCCTACGCGGACCGGCTGGCCGACGACCTCGACCGCGTCGACTGGCCCGAGAAGGTCCGGATCATGCAGCGGAACTGGATCGGCCGCAGCTCCGGCGCGCGCGTCACCTTCCCGCTAGCGCGTCCCTCCCGTGACCTATTGGTCGATCCCGGGACGCCGGATGCCGGGCGCGCACTCGACGCCCGTCCCGCCCGTGACCTATTGGTCGATTCCGGGACGCCGGGGATCGAGGTGTTCACCACCCGCCCCGACACGCTGTTCGGCGCCACCTTCATGGTGCTGGCCCCCGAGCACCCGCTCGTCGACGAGCTGGTGCCTGCGGGCGGCTGGCCCGAGGGCACCAAGGACGCCTGGACCGGCGGGGCTGCCACCCCCCAGGAGGCCGTCGACGCCTACCGCCGCGCGGCCTCCCGCAAGAACGACGTCGAGCGGCAGAGCGAGGGCAAGGACAAGACCGGCGTCTTCACCGGCGGCTGGGCGACCAACCCGGTCAACGGTGCCCGGATCCCCGTCTTCGTCGCCGACTACGTGCTGATGGGCTACGGCACCGGCGCGATCATGGCCGTGCCCGGCCAGGACGAGCGCGACTGGGACTTCGCCACGGCGTTCGACCTGCCGATCCTGCGCACCGTGCAGCCCACCGAGGGCCACGACGAGAACACCGCCTTCACCGGCGCGGGCCCGGCGATCAACAGCAGCAACGACGAGCTCAGCCTCGACGGGCTCGACGTGCCCGAGGCCAAGGAGCGGATCACCGCCTGGCTGCAGGAGAAGGGCCTGGGCGAGCCGACCGTCACCTACAAGCTGCGCGACTGGCTGTTCAGCCGGCAGCGCTACTGGGGCGAGCCGTTCCCGGTGGTCTTCGACGAGGACGGCACCGCCCACGCCGTGCCCGACGAGATGCTGCCCGTCGAGCTGCCCGAGGTGCCCGACTACAGCCCGAAGACCTACGACCCCGACGACGCGAGCAGCGAGCCCGAGCCGCCGCTGTCGCGGGTCGACGAGTGGGTGCACGTCGACCTCGACCTCGGCGACGGCCGGGGCACCCGTCTCTACCGCCGCGAGACCAACACCATGCCCAACTGGGCCGGGTCGTGCTGGTACTACCTGCGCTACCTCGACCCGGCCAACCGCGACGCCGTCGTCGACCCCGCCAACGAGGCGTACTGGATGGGCCCGCGCGAGACGCCGGTCGTGGGCGCCGCCCCCGGCACCCGCGACCCGGGCGGCGTCGACCTCTATGTCGGTGGCGTCGAGCACGCCGTGCTGCACCTGCTCTACGCCCGCTTCTGGCACAAGGTGCTGCACGACCTGGGCCACCTGAGCAGCGACGAGCCGTTCCGCACCTACTTCAGCCAGGGCTACATCCAGGCAGCGGCGTTCAAGGACCCCCGCGGCCAGTACGTCGAGGCCAAGGAGGTCGAGGAGGCGCCCGACGGCTCCCTCAGCTGGCAGGGCCAGCCGGTCATCCGCGAGTTCGGCAAGATCGGCAAGTCGCTGAAGAACATGGTCAGCCCCGACGAGATGTACGCCTCGTTCGGTGCCGACACCTTCCGCCTCTACGAGATGGGCCTGGGGCCGCTGGAGCAGAGCAAGCCCTGGGACACCCGGGCCGTCGTCGGCAGTCAGCGCTTCCTGCAACGGTTGTGGCGCAACGTGATCGACGAGGAGACCGGTGCGGTCGTCGTCACCGACACCCCCATGGATGCCGCGACGACCCGGGTGCTGCACCGCACCATCGACGCCGTGCGCACCGACTACGCCGGCCTGGCCTTCAACACCGCCATTGCGCGGCTCACCGAGCTGAACAACGCGCTGACCAAGCTTCAGGGCGGGGTGCCCCGCGAGGCGGCCGAGTCGATCGTGCTGATGGTGGCCCCGATGGCGCCGCACATCGCCGAGGAGCTGTGGGCCCGGATGGGCCACGACGGGTCGCTGGTGCACGCAGACTTCCCGGTCGCCGACCCGGCGTTCCTCGTCGAGGAGACCGTCACCTGCGTGGTGCAGGTCAAGGGCAAGGTGCGCGACCGGCTCGAGGTTCCCTCCGACATCGCCGAGGACGCCCTGCGCGAGCTCGCCCTGGCGAGCGAGAAGGTGCAGGCGGCGTTGCCCGGCGGCATCCGCACGGTGATCGTCCGGGCACCCAAGCTGGTCAACGTCGTCCCGGCCTGACCGACCAGGGTCCCGCCACCACCTCACAGCCGAGCAAAGGACGCGCGGATGGTCGACCTCGTCCTGCACGGCGGTCCGGTCTTCACGCCCGGCAGCGCAGGTGGTGGCCCGGGTGCCGTGCGACCCACCGCCGTCGCGGTGCGCGACGGGCGGGTCGTCGCGGTCGGGCACGACGAGGTGCTCGACCTCGCCGGCCCCCGCACCGAGCGGGTCGACCTGCGCGGGGGCCTGCTCGTGCCCGGCTTCCAGGACGCCCACGTGCACCCGGTCTGGGCCGGGCTGCACCTCAGGCGCTGCGACCTCTCCGAGCTCGACGCGGCCCCCGACTACCTGACGGCGATCGCGACCTACGCCCGGGCCAACCCCGACCTGCCCTGGGTGCTCGGGTCCGGGTGGTCGATGCCGGCGTTCCCCGGTGGCACGCCCACGGCGGCGCTGCTCGACACCGTGGTGCCCGACCGGCCCGCCTACCTGACCAACGCCGACGCGCACGGTGCGTGGGTGAACAGCGCGGCCCTGCGGCTGGCCGGCATCGACGCCTCGACCCCCGACCCGGCCGACGGGCGCATCGAGCGCCACGCGGGCGGCACCCCCACCGGCACCCTGCACGAGGGCGCGATGCGGCTGGTCGGCGCCCTCGCCCCGACACCCACGCAGGCCGACCTGCTCGACGCGCTGCTGCTCGCCCAGGCCCGGTTGCACGCGCTGGGCGTCACCGGCTGGCAGGACGCCATCGTCGGCGACTACGGCGACGGCACCGACCCCGCCGTCGCCTACCGGGCGGCCGTCGGGCGCGGGGCCCTCACCGCCCGCGTGGTGGGCGCGCTGTGGTGGGACCGGAACCGGGGGCTGGAGCAGGTCGACGACCTCGTGGCCCGGCGCGAGCAGCTCTCGCTGGGCCGCTTCGTGGCCACGAGCGTCAAGGTCATGCAGGACGGCGTGGCCGAGAACTTCACCGCGTCGATGACGCAGCCCTACTGCGACGGGCACGGCCACCCCACCGACAACTCCGGCATCTCGTTCGTGCCGCCCGAGGTGCTGAACCCGGCGGCTTCCGCGCTCGACGCCCACGGCTTCCAGCTGCACTTCCACGCCATCGGCGACCTCGCCGTGCGCCAGTGCCTGGATGCCGTCGAGCACGCCATCGCGCGCAACGGCCGGCGCGACGCCCGCCACCACATCGCCCACCTGCAGGTCGTGCACCCCGAGGACGTGCCGCGCTTCCGCCGGCTCGGGGTGGTCGCCAACCTGCAGATGCTCTGGGCGGCCCTGGAGGCGCAGATGGTGCAGCTGACCCTGCCCTTCCTCGGGCAGCCGCGTGGCTCGTGGCAGTACCCGTTCGGCGACCTGCACCGCTCCGGCGCCATGCTGGCCGCCGGCTCCGACTGGTCGGTCTCGAGCGCCGACCCGGTCGCTGCGCTGCACGTCGCCGTGAACCGCACCCTGCCCGACGCGCTGCGCGAGAACGACGTCGAGCACCCGCCCTTCCTGCCCGAGCAGCGGCTCGACCTGGCCACGGCGCTCACGGCGCACACGGCCGGCTCGGCGCACGTCAACCGCCACGACGACTGCGGCACCGTGCGCCCGGGGGCGCTCGCCGACCTCGCCGTGCTCGACCGCGACCCGTTCGCCGGGCCACCGGACGAGATCGGCGCGGCCCGGGTGCTGCAGACCTTCGTCGACGGCCGCCGGGTCTTCGCCGCCACCGACGCCTGAGGCACCACCCACCACTCGCCACGACACGCTACGACACGCCACGACGCGCCGCGTCTCGGGTCGTGGACCACGCTCGACGCGCCCCCGCGCAGCATCCCTAGACTGCCCGGCGTAGGTCATGAGTGCCAGCGACAAGCCCCGGCTCGCTGGCCAGCAACCCTCCTGCGCGGTGGGGTGCTCCGGGTGACGACCTGGTCGGCGACCCCTTCTGGCGCCGGCAAGCGCGGGATCCCGGGTCGTGGCCCGAGGTCCTAGAGACCATCGGAGATACCACCGTGTCGATCGCCAGCACCTCTGCACCTGTGAACGCCGCCGCACCTGCGACCACCGCTGCAGCCATCCCCACCTTCCACCGCCGCCCGCGGCTGCGTGCCGTGCCGGATGCCGTCGCGCACCGCCACCTCGGCGCCCCGGACCCAGCCCGCGACCTGCCGGCCGTGGTGCGCGCCGACCTGGTGCCGACCCTGTCGGGCGACCTGGTCGACTACGCCAACCTCGACCACGCGGCATCCACCCCGGCCCTCGAGCGCGTGGCGCGGGCCGTCGAGACCGCCACCCGCACCTACTCCAGCGTGCACCGCGGCACCGGTTGGCTCTCGCAGGTCACCAGCGCCCACTACGAGGCAGCCCGCGACGAGGTGGCCCGCTTCGTCGGCGCCCGCGAGGACGACGTCGTCGTCTTCACCCGCAGCACCACCGACTCGGTCAACCTGCTCGCCCGGGCTCTGCCCCGCAACACCTCGGTGGTCGTCTTCGCCTCCGAGCACCACGCCAGCCTGCTGCCGTGGCGCGGCCGCGACACCGTCCGGCTGCCCGTGCCCGCCAGCACCCGGGACGCCGGGGCCCTGCTCGAGGCGGGCCTGCGCGCCCTGCCCACCGGAACCACCCGCCGCCCGGGCCGGGCGCTCGTCGTCCTCACCGCGGCCTCCAATGTCACCGGCGAGTTCTGGCCGGTCACGCGGCTCGCCGCCATCGCCCGCCGCCACGGAGCCAGGGTGCTGCTCGACGCCGCGCAGTACGCCGCCCACCGCGCCATCGACCTCGAGTCCCTCGACGTCGACTGGGTCGCCTTCTCCGGCCACAAGGTGCACGCCCCCTACGGCACCGGAGTGCTCGCTGGCCGCAGCGACTGGCTGGATGCCGCGCGGCCCTACCTCGCCGGAGGCGGCGCCACCGCTGCCGTCACCGAGCGCGGCACCCGCTGGGCGACCGGCGCCGCGCGCCACGAGGCGGGCAGCCCGAACGTGCTCGGCGCCATCGCGCTCGCGGCGGCCTGCGCCACCATCCGGGAGCACCGCGTGGCCATCGAGGCCCACGAGGCGCGGCTCACCGAGCGCCTCGTCGACGGGCTGCGGGAGATCGACGGCGTCACGACGTACTCGATCTTCGGCGACGACACCGAGCGCGGCCCGGTGCTCGCCTTCACCGTCGACGGCCTGGACAGCTCGCTCGTGGCGGCGGCCCTGTCGGCCGAGCACGGCATCGGGGTGCGGGCGGGCAAGTTCTGCGCGCACCTCCTGGTCGACGCCCTGCTCGACGAGGGCTCCGACGAGCACGACTCCGCGGTGCGGGTCAGCGCGGGCCTGGCGAGCACGCCCGAGCACGTCGAGCGCCTGCTGGCCGCGGTGGCCGCCCTGGCGTGCGGCGGCCCCGCAGCCGCCTACGAGCACACCGCCGAGCAGGGCTGGGCCCCGGTCGACGACACCCGTGAGCCGGCGGCGCCGCTGCCCTGGTGACGGGCACCGGGCCGCGACATGAAGAGGCCGGCCCCGCCGCACCTCCAGGGGGGTGTGCGTGCGGCGGGACCGGCTGGGGAAAGCAGCCTCGCGTGTGCAGGCACGCGAGGCTGCTGGGTTCAGGTGGTGCGCAGGTGCAGCGCATGCCGCGGACAGGCCTCGACGGCCTCCTTGGCGATGCGTTCCTCCTCGCGCCGGACGGGTCCGAGCACCACGGGGTAGCCCCACTCGTCGACCCGGATCTTCTCGGGGAACAGCTCGGCGCACAGGCCGCGGGCCCGGCACTGCGGCCAGTCGACCTTCAGCACGGTCTGGCGGGGGCTCATCGCTGCACCGCCAGGCGCTGGGTGTCCGTACCTGCGACACGGTAGCCCCGGGGCGCTCGGCTCGAGCACCGGCAGGCGCGGTCGAGGTGCGCCTCGACGTGGTCCTCCAGGGCTCTCAGCAACGAGCCGACCAGCCGGGCGGTGCCGTCGGGGTGCGCGCACGCGCCGCGGCCGGTGACCAGGCCGGACAGCTCGACCAGCCGCAGCCGGGTGTCGGCCCCGTCGGCGAGGCCCTGCATCTCGGCCGCCATGGCGGGCAGGCCGTTGCGGCAGGGTCCGCAGCGTCCGGCCGACTCGCCGGCGAGGTAGCTGGTGTACCGGGCCGTCTCGGCGACCGGGCACGAGCCGTCGCTCAGCGAGAGCAGCGAGCCGGCACCGAGGCGGGCCCCGACCTCTCCGAGCACGGCGTTCGACCACGCCAGGCCCGGCACGTCGGCAGGGTGCACCCACGAGCCGTGGAACCCGCCGACGAGCAGCGGTGCCGCGAGGGCATCGGGCTCGAGCACGCTGGCCGCGGTGGAGCCGTGCTCCACCTCCACGACGTGGACGTCGCGGAACACCCCGTCGTAGGCCGGTGGTGTGGTCAGGGTCAGCAGGCTGGTTCCGGGTTCGTCCGGCGTGCCGTGCGCGGCGTACGCGTCGACACCCCACAGCACCAGGGCGGCGAGATGGGCGTACGACTCGGCGTTCGACAGCAGGGTCGGGCGGCGCTGGTGGCCGTCGACGGCCTCGGGGGCCCACGACGTCACCGGCAGGCCCGGCCGGCCGGCCATCAGCTCGACGATCGCGCGGGACTGGCCGGACACGAACCGCGAGGCGGCCTCGTGCTGCACCCAGCGGATGCCGCGGTCGTCGCGTTCGGTCGTGGCCCGGTGCACGGCGGCGCCGACCCAGGGCCGGTCCTCCGAGCTGACCACGTGCACCTCCCGAGCGCCCAGCGCCCGGGCGGCGATCACGGCGCCATCGAGCACCAGGTGCGGCGCGACGTCGAGCAGGGCGCTGTCCTTGGCGCTGGCCGGCTCGCCCTCCGCCGCGTTGACCACGACGTACGGGCGACGCCCGCCGAGCTTGGCCCGGGAGCCACGCGCCCGCACCACGGTCTGCAGCTTGCGCGACAGCGGGAAACCGGCACCGCCGCGGCCGCGGACCTCGACCGCGCCGAGGACCTGCAGCAGGGCCTCGACCCCCGGCTCGGGCAGCGCGCCGAGCCTGGCGCGGTGGGCGGACAGCCCGGGTCCACGCTCGATGCCGGACAGCAGGAGCGGCCCGCTGTGCACGTCGACGCTGGCGGGTGGGCGGATCATGAGCGACCTCGGCTTCCGGAGTGGGCCGGTGTGCGGTGGGCGTGCCGGGCGACCCGGTCGGCGCCGGACTCCGCACCGTACGGGCGGCGTGGGCCGCGCTGCTGCGCGTACCGGTGGTTGCGCCGCCTGCTCGAGAGCACGGCGACGACGCGGGCGAGCACCGCCAGGGCGACCGCCGCGACGCAGGCGACGTAGACGGCCACCATCCACCGCTCGCCGGAGTCGGTGCCGATGAACACGCCGTGCACCACGGCGGAGGCCCACGCGACGTAGGTGGTGAGGTGCACCACGAACCACACGCGGTGGGAGATCCGGGCCCGGGCCAGGGAGGTGGCGATGACGAGCGCGAGCAGGTCCAGCGAGATGGCGCCCAGCGCCATCCAGACCGGCTCGTAGGTCGCCCCGAACGGCACGAAGGCCTGCCACCAGCGGATGTCGACGTAGGAGTCGACCACGGCGCTGACCACGTGGGCGACGAGCATGAACACCGACAGGGCGGCCAGGGCGCGGTGCAGTCCCTGGGTGACGAAACGTGGCCACAGGGGCGTGGCCGAGCGGCCGGTGGCGAGCACGCCCAGCAGCACGGTCGCGGTGAACACCGCGAGCAGCACCACGCCGGTGCCGCGGTTGAGGTACCAGAGCAGGGGGGACGTCATGAGTTCTCCTCGGTGCCGGACGCCGTCCAGGCGGGGGTGCGGGTCACGCGGCCGTCGTGGTCGACGAGGCGGGCCGCGACGTCGCGGTCGACGAGCCAGTCGTGGGCGGCGTCGCCGAGCACGATGGACGCGGTGGTGGCGGCGTTGGCCGCCGCAGCGGTGTGGCCCAGGGCGGTGACCGTGCGCCACGGGCCCGTCGCGGGCAGGCCGGTGCGGGGGTCGACGACGTGGTGCCACTGCCGTCCGCCGCGGCGCCACCGACGGGCCGAGATGCTGGAGGTGGCCAGCCCACCACGGGTGAGGCGAACCAGCGTGCTGGGCCCGCCGGCAGCCAGGTCGGCCAGGCTGTGCCCGAGCACGACCGGCTGGTCCTGCGGCTCGTCGCCGGGTTCGGCGAGGCGGATGTCGCCGCCCACGCAGGCCAGCACCGGCACCTCGAGCGCGTCGGCGACGCTGAGGGCCACCAGGTCGGCCGCGAAGGCCTTGCCGGTGGCGCCGAGGTCGAGCGCCGCGCCGTGGGGCACGGTCACGGTCGTGTCGGTGACGACCACCTGCTGCCACGAGCCCGCGCGCACCGGCAGTGCGGCAGGGGTCGGGTCACTCGCGGGCACGAGCGAGAAGGTGCGGTCGTAGCCGGCCGAGCGCAGCACGTCACCGAGCAGCGGATCGACCAGCCCCGCGGTGTCGGCGGCGGCCTCGAGGGCCAGGCGCACCGCGCCGACGAGCACGGGGGACACCTCGACCGGCTCCCCGGCGGCGGCGTTGGCGCGCATCAGGTCGCTGTCGTCGCGAAAGCGGCTGCAGGCCACGTCGACCTCGTCGAGCACCTGCGCGGCCAGCTCGGTGGCTGCCGCCACGGCATCCGGCGTCGTGCGCAGCTCGACGTAGGTGCCCAGGGCACGCCACGACGAGGCGCCGCGCGCGTGGTCGACGCTCGCGGTGCTCGCCGGCTCGTGGGTCAGGGTCGTCACGAGCCAGTGCTCGGCGGCGGCGGCGGGGGCGGCGGGGCCGGCTTGCTGGCCTTCTTCGTCGTGCTCGCCTTGGACGACGACGACGACGACGAGGAGGAGGAGGAGGACGACGACGAGCGCGACGAGCGCGACGACGACGCCGAGCCGGACCCGACCCTCGAGCTGCCGGGGGCCGAGGCCACGGCGATCGTCACGTGCTTGACGACCGTCTTCTTCTTGCGATCCTTGGTCACCACGACCGGGTTGTCCTTGGCCCACTTGACCAGGGCCTCGTGGTGGGTCTTCGCGGCTGCGGCCTCGGCCGCAGCCTTGACGCGGGCCTTCTCGGCGTTCTTGGCCGCGGTCTCCTGGGCGGCGGAGGCGGTGGCCACGCCGGTTCCGGCGACCGTGGCGGCGGCGAGCGTTCCACTCAGCACGGTGAGCACGACGCGCGACCGGTCTCGTTGACCGGTGCTCAGCAGGGCTCTCACGGGGTGCGGTCCTCTCGTTGGTTCGTGGCACGACGGATGGAGGTGCCGGGAAAGACGATGCCCGCCTGCACGACAAGACCGCGTCATCCGCCTGTCAAGGGAGGGTTAAGGCCGCCGGGCCTTAACCCTCCCTTGAGGCGGTGACGATTCGCCCTTGACCGACCACCGGCGAGGATCGGTCCTGACCTGCTCCGCGGTCGCGCCCTGACGCCGCCGCACCCTGCACCGTCCAACCGGAGGTCCCGTGTCCCTCATCCGCACCGTCACCGCCGGAGCCCTCGTGGGCTCCGTCGCCGCCCTGGGCATCTTCGTGTCCCTCGGGCCCGACGACATGGGCCGCGCCGCCGCCCCCGCCGCCCCCACGTTCGCGCCCGTGCCCACCCCAACGGTCACCCAGATGGCCGACTGCACCCCGCCGGCGAAGCTGAAGAAGGGCGTCTGCGTCACCACGAAGGTGGTCACCAGGTACGCCGCAGTGACGTCGACCGGCACGCCGAGCTCCTCCCCGCGCGCCACCCCGCGCACCTCACCCACCCCCAAGCCGCCGGCCTCGCCGACCGCCAGCGACCCGGCAGCGGAGGACCCGCGACCCACGCCCACCCGGCGTGATCGCGACCACGACGACGACGACGACTGACCAGGTGGCGCTGCGGACCGGATGCCGGTGACGCGTTCAGCGCTTGGCGGGCCGCCCGGCGGATGCGCCACGGCGCGGCGGGGTGTCCTCGGGCATCACCGGCAGGTTCACGGTGACCTTCAGGCCGCCGAGCGGCGAGGGCTCGAGCTGCACCGACCCGCCGGCCCCGTCGGCGATGCGGTGCACGATCGCCAGCCCCAGCCCGGTCGAGCCGCCATGGCTGTGCCCGCGACCCAGGTAGGGCTGCTCCATGCCCGGCCCGGCATCCTCGACGATCACGAGGACCGCGTTGCCGGCGGTGCGCACGCGCACCCGCGCGTCGGTGCCGTCGGGGGTGTGCGCGAAGACGTTGTCGATGAGGATGTCGACCAGCTCGCCGAGGTCGTCGGCGGCGAGGCCGACCAGGGGCGAGCCGCCCGGCGTGCGCAGCTCGACGAAGAGGTCGAGCCGGCGGCCCTGGTCCTCGGCGAGGGGGAGCCAGAACGCGACCCGTTCGGAGACCACCGGGGCGAGCCGGCAGGTGGCGGGGAGCTCGTCGCGCACCGCGCGGCGCGCCTCGTGCACCACGTCGTCGATGCTGCGCTGCAGCTCCTCGACGTGCCCGCGCAGCCGGATGGCCACGTCCTCGTCCTCGACGAGGTCGGTGTCGAGCCGCAGCGCGGTCACCGGGGTGCGCAGCCGGTGGCCGAGGTCGGCGACGTGCTCGCGCTCGGCCGCCACCAGGCCGTGGATCCGGTCGGCCAGGGCGTTGAGGGCCTGACCCAGCTCGACCGTCTCCGGCGGCCCACCGGGCACCGCACGCGCGCTGGAGTCCCCTTCGCGCAACCGGTGCGCCACCTCGGCGACCTCGGTGACCGGGACGCTGGTCCGGCGGCCGAGCCACAGGGCCACGCCGACGGAGGCGGCCACCAGCCCCAGGCCGAGGGCCACGATCGCGGCCCACGCGGCGTACACGCCGGCTCGCAGCTCGGACGTGGGCACCGAGGCGACCACCACCTCGACGTCCCGCTCGGTCTCGACGGGCACCAGCGCGGCCAGTCCCTCGCTGGTGCGCCGTGTGAAGGCGCTCTTGTCCGCGCGCGACTCGGCGACCGCTTCTGCCGTCTCGGGTGCGAGCGGCTCCTGGGGACCCAGCAGCTGGCCCGACGGCTCGACCACCACCACGTCGGGCCCGCGGTCGCTCAGGTCGGAGACGTTGCGCGAGAGCGTCGTGGGGTTGTCGAGGGCGGCGACCAGTGTCGCCACGCTCTGCGCCTGCTCCTTGGCTCGCGTCGTCGCCTTGTCGGAGGCGATGTTGGCGACCAGGAAGCAGAGCGGCACGATGAAGGCCACGACGACCGCGGACGTCGTGGCGGCCACCAGCCAGGCGATGCGGCGGGCCATCAGGTCTCGGCGTCGACGGGGGCGTCGGTGACGGGGGTACCGGCGTCGTCGTCCGCCTCCGCATCATCCGCGGGTGGCGCCAGCCGCACGCCCACGCCGCGCACGCTGTGCAGGTACACCGGATGAGCGGCCGTCTCGCCGAGCTTTCGGCGCAGCCAGGACAGGTGCACGTCGACGGTGCGCTCACCGCCGCCGTACGGCTGGTTCCAGACCTCCTCGAGGATCTCCCGCTTGGTGACGACCTCCCCGGCCCGCTGGGCCAGCAGCAGCAGCAGGTCGAACTCGCGGCGCGAGAGCTCGAGGTCGCGCTCGCCGAGCGCGCAGTGCCGGGTGACCGCGTCGACCACCAGGTCGCCCACCCGGATCGGCTCGTCCGCGTCCTCGCTCTCGGTGCGGCGCAGCACCGCCCGGATCCGCGCCTCGAGCTGGTCCATGCCGAACGGCTTCACGACGTAGTCGTCCGCTCCGGCGTCGAGCGCCTTGACGATCGACGGGTCGTCGTCGCGCGCGGTCACGACGATGACGGGGGTGCGGCGCACGGCCCGCAGCATGGTGAGCAGGCTGTGCCCGTCGAGGTCGGGAAGCCCCAGGTCGAGCAGCACGAGGTCGGGCTGGTCGTCGAGGGCGTTCTGCAGGCCGACCAGCCCGGAGGGTGCGCTGGATACCGCGTACCCTCGGTCGGTCAGGGAGCGGACGAGCGAGGAGCGGATCCCGGGGTCGTCCTCGATCACCAGCACGTGTGTCACAGTGGGAACGCTAGAGCAGGAAGAGACCGAAGGTGGTGAGGATGGGACGTCGCCCACTCGTGGTGATGGTGCTGGGCTGGTTCGCCGTGGTCGGCGTGGTCGGTGCGATCACGTTCGTCGTCGTCAGCAACGCGGGCAGCGGGGTCGGTCGGGCCTCTGCCGCCGAGCGGGCCGTGGTGGTCTCCCCGCGGACCTCCGACGCGCCGGCGCCGACTGTCACCGAGACCCCGACGCCGTCCGCCCGCCCCACGTCGACGGCGAGTCCCACGGAGTCCACCTCCGCGCAGCCCACCAGGCGCCCGGACGATCCTGAGCCCACGACGGCGCCGAGTGATCGACGCCCCAGCGCGCCGGCCGGCGACCCGCGCACGGCGTCGTTCAGCACCCAGGGAGGCATCGTGGTGGCCTCCTGCAGCGGCTCGAAGGTCGCCCTGAGGTCGATCCGCCCGCGCGACGACTGGCGTTTCGACTCGGACTTCGAGCGGGGCGCGCTCGAGGTGACGTTCAAGACCACCGAGCGCGAGGTCGAGATCTACCTGCGCTGCGTCGACGGGGTCCCGACCCGGCTCCAGCCGGGAGACCAACGCGTTGCCGCCGACCCGACGTCCGCCGAAAGGCAGTCGCGCTCGCTGGTCCGGCCCTCCGAGAAGGTGCACTCTGGAGGTCTTGACCGCGAGACCTCCACGCGGACCCCCAGCCCCCGTACCTCACCGAGCACCTCACCCAGCACCGAGGAGACCCACCATGACTGACCTCGACACGGCACAGCTCCTGTCGGCGCTCGAGCCGGTCGCCGAGGAGAACCTGAACCGGCACCTCAACGTCGCCCAGGAGTGGATGCCGCACGAGTACGTGCCGTGGTCGCTGGGCCGCGACTTCAAGGAGCTCGGTGGCGAGCCGTGGTCGGTCGACCAGTCGCAGCTGTCGCAGATCGCCCGCACCGCGCTCGAGGTCAACCTGCTCACCGAGGACAACCTGCCCAGCTACCACCGCGAGATCGAGCGGGCCTTCGGCCGCGACAGCGCCTGGGGCGCGTGGGTCAACCGCTGGACCGCGGAGGAGGGCCGGCACGCGTTCTGCATCCGCGACTACCTGCTCGTCACCCGCGGTGTCGACCCCGACGAGCTCGAGCGGGCGCGGATGTCGACGATGGAGACCGGCTACGACTCCGGCGACAAGCCGTTGCTCAACGTCTGCGCCTACGTGTCGTTCCAGGAGCTGGCCACCCGTGTCTCACACCGCAACACCGGCAAGTTCACCGACGAGCCCATCGCCGAGAAGCTGCTGACGCGGGTCGCCAAGGACGAGAACCTGCACATGATCTTCTACCGCAACATCGTCCAGGCGGCGCTCGAGCTGACGCCCAGCCAGACGATGCGGGCGATCACCGACGAGGTCGTCAGCTTCCAGATGCCGGGGTCGATCATCCCCGGCTTCGGGCGCAAGGCCGTGCAGATGGCGATGGCCGGCATCTACGACCTGCGCATCCACCACGACGACATCGTCGCGCCGCTGTTGCGCCAGTGGGGTATCTGGGAGCTCGAGGGCCTCGATGCCGACGGCGAGGCGGCGCGCGACGAGCTGGCGGCTGCGGTCAAGGAGCTGGATGCCGAGGCGACCAAGTTCGTCGAGAAGCGCGAGGAGCGCGCCGCGAAGCTGGCGGCCCGGCAGAACGCGTGACGGCGGCGGCTCGGCGAAGCCGCTGACGCGGCTGGCTCGGCGAAGCCGCTGACGCGGCTGGCCCGGCTGGCGTTGCGGCACGGCATCCGGCGCCCTGCCACTAGCCTGCTCGCGTGAGCACCGCCCTCGTCACCGACTCCACGGCCTACCTCCCGGCCCACCTGCTGGAGGGGCTGGCCGTGTCGGTGGTGCCCCTGCACGTGGTCGTGGGCGGCACCGAGTACGCCGAGGGCGTCGACATCGACCCGGCTGCCGTGGCGGCGGCCCTGCGCTCGTTCACGCCGGTGTCGACGTCGCGGCCGGCGCCCGCGGCCTTCCTCGCGGCGTACCGGGCGGCGGCCGACGCGGGCGCCGACGCCGTGGTCTCGGTGCACATCTCCGGTGACATGTCGAGCACGATCGACGGCGCCGCGATCGCCGCCGAGGAGTCGCCGGTGCCCGTCACCGTCATCGACTCCCGGGCGCTCGGCATGGCGATGGGGTACGCCGTGCTCACCGGTGCGCGGGTCGCCGCCGGGGGCGCGTCGGCCACCGAGGTGGCGGATGCCGTGCGCGCCTCGTGCGCGGCATCCACCGCCGTGTTCTACGTCGACACCCTGGAGTACCTGCGTCGCGGCGGCCGGATCGGCAAGGCGGGGGCACTGGTCGGGTCGGCGCTGTCGATCAAGCCGATCCTCGGCCTGCACGACGGCCACATCGTGCCGCTGGAGCGGGTGCGCACCTCATCCCGCGCCATCGCCCGGCTCGAGGACCTCGCCGCCGAGGCGGCGTCTGCTCTTCCGCGGGCGGCCAGCGGGGTCGACGTCGCGGTCCACCACCTCGACTCCCCGGAGCGGGCCGAGCGGCTCGCCGAGCGGCTGCGGGCCCGGCTGGGCGACGGGGTGGGGCTGGACGTGGTGGAGCTCGGGGCCGTCGTGGGGGCGCACGTGGGGCCGGGCACGCTGGCCGTCGCGGTCGTGCCCCGGATCGTGCCCGCACCGGCGCGCTGAGCGATGACGCTGCTGGTCGTCGCAGAGACCGCGGTCGTCGCGGTGGTCTGCTTCCTCATCGGTGCGGTCAACCCGGCGACGCTGGTGGCCCGGGCCCGCGGGCGGGACCTGTTGGCCTCCGGGTCGGGGAACCCGGGTGCGACCAATGCCGGCCGGGTGCTGGGGCGCAGGTGGGGGGCGCTGGTGCTGGTGCTCGACGTGCTCAAGGCCTACCTGCCGACGGTGGTGGTGCTGCGCACCATGGGGCTGGTCGCGGCCCTGGTGGCGGGCTTCGCGGTGGTGCTGGGGCACGTTTTCTCGCCGTTCCTGCGCGGGCGCGGTGGCAAGGGGGTGGCCTGTGCACTGGGCACGGTGCTGGCCATCGAGCCGTGGGTGGCGCTCGGGGCGCTCGTGGTGTTCGGGCTGGTCAAGATCGCGGTGCCGTTCGTCGGGGAGGCGTCGGTGCTCACGATGGGCCTGGTCGGCGTGGTGGGGGCACTGGCCACGGTGGGGGCGGTGCCGTTCATCGCGCCGGTCACCGGGGTGTGGCTGATGGCCATCGCGGTGCTCGTGCTGTCGCGGCACCGGCGAAACATCGTGGCCTGGTGGCGGCGGCGCCTGAGCTGACGCTGGGGTCCGGGCCTGCCGCGCTCGGCCGGAGACCCGTTCCGGCGCATCGGCCTGCCGTCCTGAGATCGACCAATAGGTCACCGCAGGGACGCGGCTATGTGCCCGCCGGGTGCCGGGAGGGCGCTGGCGCATCGGGGCGCCGTCCTGAGATCGACCAATAGGTCACCGCAGGGACGCGGCTATCCCACACCGGGTGGGTCGAAGTCCGGGTGCTCACATGGTGAGCCAAGGGCAGGCGGCCTGGTCGTCCACAGGGTCCGTCCACCGGCGCCGTCGTCCACAGATCCGGTTGGTGCACAGACCGGCAACCGTGTTCTTCCTAGCGTCGGGGGATGCCGCGACGCCACCCTCCGCACACCCTGTCACCCCGGGCGCTCGCCCGGCTGCGCGCCGGCGCCGGTTCGTACGTGCCCACCGAGCTCGACCTCGACGGGCTCGGCTCGGCCCGGACCGGGCCGCAGCCGGCGGATGGGGCGGCAGGCCGGCGTGTCGCCGACGAGGTGCACCTGTCCCGCATCGTCGACGCCGAGAACGTGCGAGGCGGCGGGCGGCACGCGCGGGCACGGCATCCGGGGTCATGGGTCCGCCTCCCGGCCGCGTTCGTCGGAGCACGGTGGCAGCCGGGCCGGGCGGCCCTGGCGGGCATCGTCCTGGTCGTCCTGCTCGCTGCCGCCTTCTTCGGGCTGCGGGTCGCCTGGGCACAGTCGGCCGGCGGTGGCACCGTCATCGCGCCAGGTGGCGGGTCCCGGGCCGGGCCGAGTGCGGTCACCGCAGGCGCGGTTCCTGTCGGCGTCGACCGCTCAACCCCTCGCGGGCCGTCGGCAGAAGTCCCCGCGGCGTCAGCGGCGACAGCCGGGCCGGCACCATCCGCGCAGCCGTCCGCACCCACGGGCGAGGTCGTGGTGCACGTGGTCGGCCGGGTCAAGCACCCCGGCGTGCGCCGGCTCCCGCTCGGGTCGCGGGTGACGGATGCCGTCACCGCGTCGGGCGGGGTGGCCACGAAGGCCGACCTGTCGGCGCTGAACCTCGCCCGGGTGCTGGTCGACGGCGAGCAGGTGCGGGTTCCGGCGGTCGGCGACCCGGTCTCGCCGGTCCCCGCGACCGGCGCAGGAAACGCGCCCGGCGGCGGAGCGGCGTCGGGCAGCCCCGGGCCACCGGTGTCCCTCAACACGGCCGACCTCGCCGCGCTCGACTCGTTGCCCGGTGTCGGCCCGGTACTGGCCCAGCGCATCCTCGACTGGCGCTCCTCGCACGGCCGGTTCAACAGTGTCGACGAGCTCGGTGAGGTCAGTGGCATCGGCGAGAAGCTGCTCGCCCAGCTCAGCCCGCTGGTGACACTGTGACGGCCGCGTGGTCCGACGACGAGGGTGCCCCGACCCAGCCGGTCGATGACGCTGAACCAGGCGTTCCCCGCCGGGTCCGGCCGGCGACCGACCTGCGGCTGCTCGGGCCGGCAGTGGTTGCCTGGGCGGCGGCGGCTGCCGGCCTGGGCCTGACGGTACGCGCTCACCTGCTGTTCGCCGCGGCGCCCGCACTCCTTGTCAGTACCGTCCTCTGCTCAGGACCCGCTCGCCGGGCACTGCGCCGACTCGGCGTGACCGGGCCCCTGCTGCTCACCGCGGCGCTGGTGGCGGTGCTTCAGGTCGCGGCAGCGGGGCACAGCATCCTGCGGGCCCGCGGCGACGTCGAGCCGCTTGCCCGTGACCGCGCGTCCGTCACCGCCGTCGCCGTTCTCACCGGTGACGCCATCGTGCTGCCAGCCCGTGGCGACCGGCCGGTGGTGCTGCGCCGGGCCACCGTTCACCTGCTCGACGCTCGTGGCCTCCAGCGCCGCACCGCTGCCCCGGTACTCCTCACCGGTGACCCGGCAATCGCCGACGCCGCGTGGCGCTCCACGGTGCGGGTACACGGGCGGCTGGGGCCGACCGAGCCGGCCGACGACCGGGTCGCGACACTGTCGGTGCGTGGGCCGCCGGTGGTGCTGGCCGCACCAGGCGCCATCGCCACGGCGGCCGAGCGGCTGCGCACCGGCCTGCGCGCATCGGTCGACCACGCGCCGGCCGACGCGCGCGGTCTGCTGCCGGGCCTGGTCATCGGCGACACCAGCCGCACCCCGCCCGACCTCACCGACGCCATGCGCGCCACCGGCATGACCCACCTGACGGCGGTGAGTGGCAGCAACGTCGCCGTCGTCACCGGCCTGGCCATGGGCCTGTGTGTGCTGGTCGGTGTGCCGCGACGCCTCCGTCCGGTGCTCGCCCTCGCCGCCCTGGCCGGGTTCGTCGTGCTCGCCCGCCCCGAGCCGAGTGTCGTGCGCGCTGCCGCCATGGGCGCGATCGGGCTGCTCGGCCTCAGCCGCTCCCGACGCTCGGCCGGCCCACCGGTCCTCGGTGCGGCGATCGTGCTGGTGCTCCTCGCCGACCCGTGGCTGGCCCGCTCCTTCGGCTTCGTGCTCTCCTCGCTGGCCACGCTCGGGCTGCTGCTCTTCACCCGTCCCTGGGGCGACGCGATCGGGGCTCGCCTCCCGGTTCGGCTGAGGAGCCTCGGTCCCGCCCTGGCGATCCCGGTGGCGGCCCAGGCGATGACCGCCCCGGTGGTCGTGCTGCTGCAGGGCTCGGTCAGCCTCATCGGGGTCCTGGCCAACCTGATGGCTGCACCTCTGGTGCCGGTCGCCACCATCGCCGGGGTGGCGGCAGCGCTCACCTCGCTGGTCTGGGCCCGGGGGGCCGCGCTGGTCGCCTGGGCGGGAGTGCTTCCCACGCAGGTCATCGCCCAGGTCGCCCGACGGTTCGCCGAGGTGCCCGGCGGCACGCTGCCCTGGCCCGACGGCGCCACCGGCGCCCTGCTGCTGGCCGCGCTCACCGTGGTGGTGCTCCTCACCGGGAGAGCCCTGGCCGCCGGTGTAGCGGCCCACCCGGTGCTCGCCCTCGGGGCGGCAATGGTTCTGGCTGCCGGGCTGGTCCCCACCAGCACGCTCACCTGGCCGCCCGCCGGCTGGCGGGTGGTGGTCTGCGACGTCGGCCAGGGCGACGCCGTCGTGCTGCGCAGTGGCCCGCACCGGGCCGTGCTCGTCGACGCCGGGCCCGACCCGCCCCTGGTCGACCGCTGCCTGAGCCACCTCGGCGTCACGACGCTCGACGCGGTCGTGCTCACGCACTTCCATGCCGACCACGTCGACGGGCTGGCGGGTGCCGTCGGTGGGCGCGCGGTCGGCCGTCTGCTGGTCGGCCCGGTCCGCGAGCCGGCGCAGTCGGCCGACCAGGTCGACAGCGTGGCGCGCGCACACGGCATCCCGATGGCGGTGCTGCACGCCGGTGACCGGCTCTGCGTCGGCGAGCTGACCGCGGCGGTGTGGAGCCCGACCCGGCGCATCCCCGACGGGTCGGTGCCCAACAACGCCAGCCTCGTGCTCGCCGCGCGCACCGGCTCCGTCGACGCCCTGCTCCTCGGTGACGTCGAACGCGAGGCAGCCCACGACCTGCTCCTGCGCATCCGCCGCGAGCCCTCGATGGCCTCGGCCGCGACGCAGTTCGAGGTGGTCAAGACCCCGCACCACGGGAGCGCCAACCTCGACGACGACCTGATGGCCGTGGTCGCTGCACCCGTCGGCGTGATCAGCGTGGGGGAGGGCAACGACTACGGGCACCCCGCTCCGCACCACCTCGACGTGCTGCGGCGTGACGGGTATGCCGTCTACCGCACCGACCAGCGCGGCGACGTCGCGGTGGTCGAGCGTGGCGGGGTGGTGTCGGTCGACACGAGTCGGTGACCGCGACTGCCCCGGGTCGGTGTTCCACCGGCCCGGCGCTTCGGTGCTGGGCGCCGCGCTCGCCGTCTGCGCCGCTGGCCACACTCGACGCAGCGCCCGTTCGGACGGTGTCGACCGCGACGTTCGGCCGGTTCTCGACATGGATTCCCGTGTCGCGCCTCCCGCCGACCCCTTCAGGCGGGAGACTCGCTGCTGGTGCAGCGGTTGGCCGGCCCTGCGCCGGTCGTCGTGGCGACGATGAACAGCCTCAGATGAGAGAACGGATGCGTCCATGGGATGTCAGACCCCCGGGATCGTGTCCGATCCCATCGTGGCCGCGCTCGGCCGCGTCCCGCTGTTCGCCGGGCTGTCGCAGGAGGACCTCATGACCCTCGCGACGGTGACCACCATCCGGCCGCTCGAGATCGGCACGGTGCTCACCACCGAGGGTGAGGTGGGCGAGGAGTTCTACGTCATCGAGCGCGGAGTGGTCACGATCAGCGCCCACGAACAGCAGCTGCGCACGCTCGGCCCCGGCGACTTCCTCGGCGAGATCGCGATCCTCTTCGGTGGCACCCGCACCGCCACTGCCGTCGCTGCCGAGCCCGGGTCGCTGCTCGTCCTCCCCAAGGCCGACTTCCTGGAGCTGCTCGCGGCCAACACCTCGATCGAGAAGAAGATCCTCGACACGGCCGCGGTGCGCCTCCGCCACGGCTGACGCGTCAGATCGAGAAGGTCGGCTCCGGAGCACGCACCGTCGGTGCCGTCGACTGCCCCCTGGCGCTCTCGGCAAGCGCGTCGAGGGTGGCCTTGACCGCCGGAACGCGCTGCAGGTCGGGCGTGGTCACGGCCATGATCGAGCGCCGGGATGCCGGCGTGATGGGCAGCGCCACGACGTCACCGTGGTGCACCGTGCGCAGGATGAGGTCGGGGATGAGCGCGACGCCGAGGCCCTCGGCGACCAGGCCCATGACGGCGACGTAGTCCTCGGTCTCGTAGGCGACGTCCGGGCGGAAGCCGGCGTCGTGCGTCAGCTGCAGCAGGTGCCCACGACAGCGCGGGCAGCCGGCGATCCACGGCTCGCTGGCCAGGTCGGCCAGCTCGACGTTCTCCTGTCCCGACACCGGGTGCCCGTCCGGAACGGCCAGCCGCACCTCGTCGTCGAGCAGGGGGGTGATGACGAACTGGTCGAGGTCCTCCTCGCCGCGCCCGAGGTCGGTGCCCTCGTAGGCGAACGCCACCGCGAGGTCGCACTCGCCGGCCTTGAGCGCGGCCAGGCTCTCGGGCGGCTCGGCCTCGGTGAAGCTGATGTGCACGTCCGGGAAGCGCTGCTTGACCAGCGACAGTGCCCGTGGCACCAGGGTCGCCGACGCCGACGGGAAGGCCATCAGGCGCACCCGCCCACTGCGCAGCCCCGCGATCGCCGCGACCTCCTCCTCGGCGGCATCCAGCGCAGCGAGCACCGGCGTCGCGTGCCGCGCCAGCACCTGCCCGGCCTCGGTGAGCCGCACGTTGCGCCCGACCCGCTCGACGAGCACGGTGCCGGTGCGCTGCTCGAGGCGGCGCACCATCTGCGAGATGGCGGGCTGCGTGTAGCCCAGCGAGACCGCGGCCGCGGTGAAGCTGCCCTCGTCGGAGATGGCCTTCATGACCCGGAGTCCAGCAGCGTCGATCATGCCCGGATTCTATAACGGCGTGTTATCGCTCGGCCGCACAACCACACGCCCCGTCATGCACGGGGCACGTGGTGCGGGGGCTTGTCCACCGGCCCCATCCACCTCTTGCGGAAGTTCCCCGTCCAACCGAGCTCGTTGGGGCCCTGCGCGGTTGCACATCGCAATCAGTCGGATGCCGTCCGGGTCGGGCAGCCGACAGCATCCTTGGACGCCGCCGCGCCCTCGTCTGCCAGGCCGGGGATAATCGACGGCATGCCCGATGCCGCCGCGCTCGCCGCCCTGCTCGCGGCCCACCCGGGCACGCTGGTGCTCACCGGTGCCGGCATCTCGACCGACTCCGGCATCCCCGACTACCGCAGCCCCGACGGCACCCGCCGGGTCACCCCGATGCAGCACGGCGAGTTCGTCGGCACGAGTGAGGCGCGCCAGCGCTACTGGGCGCGGTCGTTCATCGGCTGGCAGCGGTTCAGCTCGGCCGAGCCCAACGCCGCCCACCTGGCCGTCGCCGACCTGCAGCGCCGCGGCGTGCTCGGCCCGGTGATCACCCAGAACGTCGACGGCCTGCACCAGGCCGCCGGCAGCCGCGATGTCACCGAGCTGCACGGCAGCCTCGCCGAGGTGGTCTGCCTCACCTGCGGCGACCGGTCCGACCGCGACCTGCTGCAGGCCCGGATGTACGAGGCGAACCACGGCTTCGAGCGGCTGGCCAGCGGTGAGGCGCCCGACGGCTCGCGGGTCAGCAGCCAGATCCGCCCCGACGGTGACATCGTGCTGGCCGACGAGCTCGTCGCCGGATTCCACCTGCCCCGCTGCACGGTGTGCGGTAGCGACGCCCTCAAGCCCGACGTCGTGTTCTTCGGGGGCTCGGTGCCGCGCGAGCGGGTCGACGCCTGCTACTCCCTCACCGATGCCGCCCCCGCGCTGCTCGTCCTGGGCTCCTCGCTCGCCGTGATGAGCGGGCTGCGGTTCGTGCGGCACGCCGCCAAGCGCGCCATCCCGGTGATGGCCGTGACCCGCGGGTCCACCCGCGGCGACGACCTGATGACGCTACGCGTCGACGCCTCCCTCGCCCCGACCCTCGGCGAGGTGCTCCGCGCCGGCGTCGCCGCCTGATGGCCGACCCGGTCCCCCAGGCGACGCACGGCGCGAGCCGGCACCCGGCATCTGAACAGCTGGTGCTGCGCGCGGCGACCGCCGCCGACCTCCCCGCGCTGGCCGCCGTCTACAACGAGGCCGTCGCCCACAGCGTCGCCACCTTCGACGTCGAGCCGCAGCCGCCCGGGCAGTTCGCCGACCGCGTCGCCAGCACCCGCCCCGGCGACTACGTGCTCGTCGCGCAGGAGCACGGCCGCGTGGTCGGCATGGCGTATGCCGCCACGTACCGCCCGCGACCGGCCTACGACGGCACCCGCGAGACCTCGGTCTACCTCGCGCCGGAGGCCCGCGGCCGCGGCCTGGGGCGCGCCCTCTACGACGAGCTGCTCGCGCGGGTCGACGCCGATGGCATCCACGTCTGCCTCGCCGTGATCGCCCAGCCGAACCCCGCCAGCGAGGCGCTGCACGCGGCGGTCGGCTTCGAGCGCGTGGGCACGTTGCGCGAGGTGGGCCGCAAGTTCGACCGGTGGGTCGACACCGCCTGGTGGCAACGGGTGCGCGGCTAGCCGGATGCCGGGGCGCCGGTCGCACGACCCCGGGCGCGTGCCGCTGACGGCGGCGATACGCTGCCCACATGGGAGCCATCGGGTCCGGACCGTTCGAGAACGACGACGCGCTCGACTTCCTCGGTGAGCTCGCCGACCTCCCGGCGCAGCACCGGGGACACCGGGTGCTCGAGGCGCTCGACGGCGTGCTGCTCAGCACCGGCTACGTCGAGGCGCCGCAGATGTGCGAGGCCGTGGCGGGGGCCGCTGCGGTGGGTGCCTCGGTGAACCCGGATGCCGCCGCCGGCGAGCCCTACCTGCCGGGCTGGCTCGCCGCCGAGCCCCTGCCGACCGGTGACGAGGAGCTCGTCGAGAAGTCGCGCCAGGTGCTGCGCCGGGCGGTGCGCTCGCAGGACAACGAGTGGTGGCAGCTGTGGGACGAGGCCGGCCTGGCCGACGACGTCACGGCATCGTGCCGCCGCGCCCTGGCCTGGCTCGGCGACCGCGACGACTGACACGCCGAGCGGGACGGCTGGCGAGGAGGATCAGACCCGGCGCAGGACGGCCGTGACCTTGCCGAGGATGGTGGCGTGGTCGCCGTCGATGGGTGAGAAGGCGGGGTTGTGCGGCATCAGCCACACCTTGCCGTCGCGGCGCTTGAGGGTCTTGACGGTGGCCTCGTTGTCGAGCATCGCGGCCACGATGTCACCGTTGTCGGCGCTGGGCTGCTGGCGCACGACCACCCAGTCGCCGTCGCAGATCGCGGCGTCGACCATCGAGTCGCCGACCACCTTGAGCAGGAAGAGCGAACCCTCGCCGACGATCTGGCGGGGGAGGGGGAAGACGTCGTCGACGACCTCCTCGGCCGTGATGGGCACGCCGGCCGCGATGCGGCCGAGCACCGGCACGTAGGTGGCCTCCGGGCGCTGGTCGTTGATGCCGGTGACGTCGACGTCGTCGTGCTCGGCGGCGCCGCGGTAGCCGGGCTCGTCGCTGGCGGTGTCGGGGGAGATGACCTCGATGGCGCGCGGCCGGTTGGGGTCGCGGCGCAGGTAGCCCTTGCGCTCGAGGGCCGAGAGCTGGTGGGCCACCGAGCTGGGGGAGGTGAGGCCCACGGCGTCACCGATCTCGCGCATGCTCGGCGGGTAGCCGCGCCGGTCGATCGAGTTGCGGATCACCTCGAGCACCTTGCGCTGGCGGTGCGTGAGCACGCCGCCGTCGCCCCGGTCGGGCATCTCGTGGATGTCGGCGTTCCTCGGACGTGCCATGTCGACCCCTTCGGTGTCATCCGCTGACCGGGCTCGGGAGATCCCGGGTGTTCTCGCAGGTCAGCCCGACTGTCAGTGGTGCTCGGCAGGCTTACCGGCATGAGGACAGCGTACGAGGCTCGTACACACAATTCAAACATTTCTTCGAGGCGTGTCTTGAACGGGTCGAACATCCGTGCTACAACTCGTACACACGTTCTATCGAACACCGGTTCGACGGTGGCCCTGGCCGCCGGGATGGAGACCAGCATGAGTGCACTCGAGTGGAGCCCCACCGACCTCGGCCATGCCGGGTCGCCGGCGCCACGCCGGCCGCACCTCGTCGTGCTTCCCGGCGGTGCGGCTCGCCCGGCAGACCTCGCCCCCGTGCGCATCACCCGGCGAGGTCGCCTGGCCCTGCTCTCCCTGGCGCTGGCCCTCGTCGCGGTCGTCAGCGTGGCGGGGATGGGTGGCGCCGGTGCGGCCGAGCCGCTTCCCACGGTGACCGTTACCCCGGGCCAGACGCTCTCCGAGATCGCCCTCGCCGAGCTGCCCCAGCTGGGCCTCAGCCAGGCCATCCTCGCGATCCAGGTCGCCAACCAGCTGAGCACCGCCCAGATCAGCGCCGGGCAGCAGCTCGTCATCCCTGGGTCCTGACCGAGCCCGACCGCTGCCGGCCCCAGGGTCAGCGCCGGTCCCACCGTCCTGAGTCCCTCGACCCGACTCAGAACGCCGAAGGGCGTCGCCCCCCGTGCAGGGGATGCGGCGCCCTTCGTGCTGCACCCGGCCCCGGAGGGGGCAGGGGGCGGGCAGCCCGGCGGTCGGGTGCGAGGTGATGCCCTGCCGCGAGGCGTCAACGGATCACCTCCATCCGCCGGGGGAACGCGCGAGCCGAGGTGATGTTCTGTCCCGAGGCGTCAGCGGAACACCTCGACTCAGGCGAACACCAGCTCGAGGGGGCGCTCGACGAAGTCGGCGAAGGCCTGCGCCGCCTCCGCGACTGCCTCCCGGTCGTCCGTGCCCAGCGGCGCGTCCGCCCTCACGGTCACCCGAACCGAGGCCGGCGTCACCACCCGCTTCCAGATGCCGACGTCGTCGCCGCGCACCACGACGATGCCGCCCCCCGACTCCGAGAGCAGCCGCTGTCGGGTGGCGTCGGGGCTGCGCCGAGGGAACCCGGTGTGCTGGTAGGTCAGGCACACCTCGTCGAAGGTCGGGAGCAGGTAGGCCGCGTGCTCGCGCGAGGTGCGAGCGGGCACCGCCGGGTCGAACCACAGCTCGTGCCCGGCCACCTCCACCCGCTCGAGCTTCCCGCCGAGGTCGGCCAGCGCGCTGCGGATCTGGGTCAGCGTCAGCGTCGACCAGCGCGACAGGTCGCGCTCGGATGCCGGGCCGTGCCCGGCGATGAAGCGCCGGGTGAGCTCACGGCGGGCGTCCTCCCCGGCGAGCGCGTCGTTCGTCCCGGGTGGCACCGCCTCGTCGGCCAGCACGTAGGTGTGTTCCACCCCGCGCGGCGGTCCCGAGCAGATGATCGCCCGAAGCTCGGCGATGATGAGCAGGTGCGCCAGCGGCTGCACCTCGGTGGGCAGGCCGGCCGCCTCGAACGCCACCCGCACCTCGCGCCGGGTGCGGGGCGTCGGCCCGGCCAGCAGCGACTCGAGCACTACCAGGCTCCGGGTCACGACCTCGTCGGTGAGCCCCAGCCGGCGGTTCACGCCGGCGTTGCCGCTCTCGACCCGCGGACCTGTGACGCCCTGGACCCAGCGCAGGTCCTCCGCAGCGAGCAGATGCCACGTCGGTCGCAGCACGTGGGTGCGCAGCCAGCCACCGGCCGACTGCTCGGCCAGCACCTCGGCATACGTCGTGCCGGGCGCCATCCGCATGCCGAGCGACCACGCGGCGAGCGGCGCGTCCTGCGACTGCACGCAGCCGAGCAGCCGCACCACGTCGGCGCCCGTCGCCAGCCCGGCCGACGAGAGCCGCTGCGTGGCGAGCCGGCACCGGTGCACGCGGTCGAGGGGGCGGGCAGGCACCGGCACATCCTCGCAGCACCCACCGACGCGGCGACGCCCGAAGGCTCCGTACGCCCTGGGCGAACACGCGGAACAGAAGGCTTGCGGTGGCGCGTTTGAACGGGTGTAATTAAGTAATCACTGCAAGGAGAGAATCATGCGACACCCACACACCCCCCACACCTCCGACTCCACCACCGACGACGACCTCACCCCCCGCGGTGGCGGTCCCCGCGGCGGCCGTGGCCCCGGCCGTGGCCCGCGCGGCGGCCGGCCCGGCCCCGGCGGCGGCCCCGAGGGCATGCGCCGCGGCCGCGGCTTCGGCCGAGCCGGCGGCTGGCAGCAGGGCGACCTGCCCAGCGCCGACGACGCCCAGAAGCTGGTTCTCCGGGCGGCTGCCCGAGGCCTGGTTCGAGGAGGTCGTCGTCACCGCCGACCGCGAGGAGATCACCGTCATCGGCACCCTCGCGGGCGTCGACGCCAGCACCGACGCGGCCGAGGCCGAGGGGCGGATCAGCCGCTTCCGCGCCGAGACCCGCGACGAGCGCATCGCCATCGCCCAGGAGGCCCAGGCCCGCTACCAGCGCACCGTCAGCTGGGGAGCGAGCGTCGGCGGCACCACCACGCTGTTCACCCACCTCGCCGTGCCGGTCATGACCCGGTTGCGTCAGCCCGAGCGGGCGGTGCTCGACACCCTCGTCGACGCCGGCGTCGCCCGGTCGCGCAGCGACGCGCTGGCCTGGTCGGTGCGGGTCGTCGGCGAGCACGCCGACAGCTGGCTCGCCGAGCTGCGCGAGAAGATGTCCGAGGTCGACAAGCTGCGCGCCAAGGGGCCCGAGCTCTGAGCGCTGAGTTCTTGAGCCCAGAGCACGAGCACCGGATGCCGTCCGCATCCGAACGCGCCCGCCTCACCGGCAGCGGCCCGCCACCTCCCCGGAGGTGACGGGCCGCTTCCCGTCTCCGGCACCAACGACTTCGTGCGACTTGGCTGCGGTTTTCGCCGGGCCGCCTGCCCAAAACCGCGCCCAAGTCGCACGAAGTCGGTTGCAGCGCGGCGTGACTACAGCGCCGTCAGCACGGCCGGCTCGACGGGCCGGAGTAGCGTTCCGGGGATGAGGGCTGCGGTCAGCACCAGGTACGGCCCACCTGAGGTCGTCCGCGTCGTCGACGACGTGCCGGAGCCCGAGGTCGCCGCTGACGACCTGCTGGTGCGGGTGCAGGTGACCACGGTCAACCGCACCGACTGTGCCTACCGGCGCGCCTACCCGTTCTTCATCCGCGGGATGTCGGGGTGGCGCGGGCCGAAGGCGCCGGTCTGGGGCACCGAGTACGCCGGTGTCGTCGAACGGGTCGGCCCCGACGTCACCCGGTTCGTCCCGGGCGAGCGCGTCTTCGGGTATGCCGAGCCCCGGTTCGGTGCCCATGCCGAGCTCGTCGCGGTGGCCGAGTCCTCCTTCGTGGCACGGGTTCCCGACGGGGTCGACCTCCGCCATGCCGCAGCCGCCACCGAGGGCGCCCACTACGCGCTGAGCAGCATCCGTCGCGCCGGCGTCCAGCCGGGCGACCGGGTGCTCGTGCACGGTGCGACCGGTGCGATCGGGTCGGCCGGGGTGCAGCTGCTCGCCGACCTCGGCGCGCACGTCGTCGCCACGGCACCGACCGCGCACGTCGAGCTCGTGCGAGGTCTGGGTGCGGATCGCGTCGTCGACTTCCAGGTGGAGGACTTCACCCGCGGCGACGAGACCGTCGACGTCGTGCTCGACCTGGTCGGCAAGAGCACCTTCGGAGCCTGCCGGCGGGTCCTCAAGGCCGACGGGGTCTACGTGTCGAGCGACCTCGGGCCGTTCGCCCAGAACGTCGCGCTGCCCATCGTCACCCGGCTCGGTCGCGGCCGCCGGGTGGTCTTCCCGTTCCCGTCGACCTCGCCCGAGGTGCTCGAGCACCTCCGCTCGCGCCTCGAGAGCGGCGCCTTCCGCCCGCTGCTCGACCCGACGACCTTCCGGCTCGACGACATCGTGGCCGCCTACCGCTACGTCGAGAGCGGCCAGAAGCTGGGCAACGTGGTCGTCACCGTCCACGACTGACAACCGCGACTGATCGCGGTTCCTCACCCACCCAAGGCCCCAGATCTGGCCTTCGGCAGGGGGACAATCCGCAAGAAGTCGCGGGGATGCCGGGGCCCAGCCGGTCGGGTGCGCCGGTCGCCGGCAGAGCAGCCACCTGAGCACTCAACTGCGTAGAGCCAGGGTCGTGGCGATGCGCACCTCGGTCTGGTGGGGGATCAGCCGAGCGTGCGGCGCATCACCAGCCGCGGCATCCGGCTCGCCACGGCATCCGTGGTGCCGACCACCGAGAAGCCGGCCTTCTCGAACATCGAGCGGGTGCCGACGAACGCCATCGTCGTGTCCATCCGCCCGGTCGGCTCGACGGGGTGCGCCTCGACCGCCGGCGCACCGGCCGCCGCGGCATAGGCGACCGCCCCTTCCAGCAGGTGCCCGACCACGCCCTGCCGCCGGTGCCCGCCACGCACCACGACGCAGATGATGCTCCACACCGGCACGTCGTCGACCGGGCGGATCAGCTTCGAGTTCTCCAACCGAGGGATCTCCGAACGCGGGCTGATGCTGCACCACCCCACCGGCGTGCCGTCGCGGTAGGTCACCACCCCCGGCGGGTGCTCGCGAGTGCACAGCTGGCGCATCGCGGCCTCCCGGCTGCCGCCGCCGAGCTGCTCGATCTCGCCGGCGTTGATGCGGTGCGACAGGCACCAGCAGTGCGTCGCCCGCCGGTTGGGGTTGATGACGTCCGCGAAGTCCTCGAACCGATCCGGTGTCACCGGGTGCGTCTCCCACACCACGTCGTCGGATGCCGTCCCGCTCGCCGTCGCTGCCATCGCCCCACCCAACCACCGCGCGCCGACAGACGGGGCCCTACGGCATCCACGAGCACGGCATCCGCGGGCACCACCACCGCCCCTGACACGACTTCGTGCGAGTTGCACACGGTTCTCGCATCCCTCCGCAGGTATCCCCCTCTTACCGTCGTGGTTTTCGGCGGGGTGGCCTCCGCTCCCGTTTTTAATGCCGGCTCTCTGGGTGTTATGTGACTGGGGAACCCTCGGTCGCGGTATCGTGGGTCGGGCCTCTCGTTGATTTAGACCGTTAGGTCTTGGTGTGTGGTTAGCCCCGTCGTGTGTCAGCGGGTTTGTTGTAGCATTTGTGTATCTTCTGAATCGGGGTGCTCGCCCAGATTACCCAGGAAACCTGTGGTGTTCTCTTATCTGTAGTGTTGTTCCTATCTGTAGTGTGGCTCGGTGTTGTAATCGTAGTTGTTTTATATGTGCGCGGTAAGGAGGTTTGTGATCTGTCGGCTGGTGATCGAAACCGGTGAACCTCCTTTTATCTCCGTTGTTCTCTCATTGCGCGGGTTTGAACGCGCCGAAGTCGCACGAAGTCGCAGGGGGGGAGGTGTCACACCCCGCCAGCGGCCGGTGTCTGAAGGGATGGACGGCCACCCGGGCCGCCCCCACCCGAGGAGGACCACCGTGCCCAGCACCTTCCGCATCCCCAAGGCTCCGATGAGCGGCCCCTACGCCGGCATCCTCAAGACCTACGCCCGCCGCACCTGGGGCGCCGTGCCCGACACCGCGTACGTGCTCTGGCACCACCAGAAGGTGATGCGGGCGGTGCTCGGCTTCGAGCGCAAGGTCGCGACGTGGGACGCCCTCGACAAGCACCTCGCCTCCTACGCACAGCTGGCCAGCGCCGCGGTCATCGGCTGCAGCTGGTGCATGGACTTCGGCTACTTCCTCGCCCACGACGAGGGACTCGACGAGGCCAAGGTGCGCGAGGTGCCCCGCTGGCGCGACTCCGACGTGTTCACCCCGCTCGAGCGCGACGTGCTGGAGTACGCCGAGGCGATGAGCGCCACCCCCTGCGCCGTCGACGACGAGCTGAGCCACCGCCTCCAGGAGGCCCTCGGCGTCAAGGCCGTGGTCGAGCTCACCCAGCTCGTGGCCCTCGAGAACATGCGCTCCCGCTTCAACAGCGCCGCCGGCCTGCAGTCGCAGGGCTACTCCGACGTCTGCGAGCTGCCGCTGGCCCTACCCTCGCACGCATGACGCAGGCGCCCGACGCGGCCGAGTTCGAGGCGCTCCGACCGCTGCTGTTCACGGTCGCCTACGAGATGCTCGAGGTCGCGGCGGATGCCGAGGACGTCGTCCAGGAGGCATGGCTGCGCTGGTCGCGGGTCGACCCCACGACGGTGCGCGACCCCCGCGCCTACCTGGTGCGTATCGTCATCCGGTTGTCGCTCAACCGTTTCCGCACCGTGAAGCGACAGCGCGAGACCTACGTCGGGCCGTGGCTGCCCGAGCCGCTGCTGACGGTCAGTGACGTCGCGGATGACGTGGAGCTCGCCGACAGCGTCTCGACCGCGATGCTGCTGGTGCTGCAGACCCTCACCCCTGTCGAGCGCGCGGTCTTCGTGCTGCGCGAGGTGTTCGACGTGCCCTACGACGAGATCGCCGCCGGTGTCGACCGCACGCCGGCTGCGGTGCGGCAGATCGCCCACCGGGCCCGCGAGCACGTCGCAGCCCGGCGCCCGCGCCAGCGCGTCGACCGCACCGAGCACGCGGCGGTGCTCGAGCGCTTTCGGCTCGGCAGCCGACACCGGCGACCTTCAGGCGCTCGTCGACGTGCTCTCACCCGACGTCGTGCTGGTCACCGACGGCGGCGGTGTGCGCAAGGCGGCGCTGCGACCCATCCTCGGCCGCGACAAGGTGCTGCGCTTCCTCGCCGCCGTGGCGCCGGAAGGACTCGAGGTCGACCTGCGCTCGACGTGGGTCGGCGGACAGCCCGGGCTCGTGGCGGTGATCGACGGGGTGGTCGACAGCGTCATCACGATCGACGTCGTCGACGGCATGGTCGGCTCGCTCTACTTCGTGCGCAACCCCGACAAGCTCACCCGGCTCGGCGACGAGGTGCGCCTGGCCCGCTGACGGGCGCCCCGGCATCCGACGCACGTAGGGTCGGGCGGGTGCGCATCGTCAGCCTCATCCCGTCGGCCACCGAGATCCTCTTCGCGGTGGGCGCCGGTGACGACGTCGTGGGGGTGACGTTCGAGTGCGACGTCCCGGCGAGTGGCACGTGAGCGACGGGTGGTGTCGTCGACGACCCTGCCCGAGGGGCTCAGCCCGCGCGAGATCGACGACGCCGTGGCGCGTGCGGTGGCGGCGGGGGAGGACCTCTACCGCTTGGATGCCGGTGCTCTTGCCGACCTCGACGCCGACCTCGTCGTCACCCAGGACCTCTGCGCGGTCTGCGCCGTCGACGTCACCGCCGTCGACGACGCGCTCGCCCACCTCGGTTGCCGCGCAACGGTTCTCACCGTCGACCCGCACACCCTCGACGAGGTGCTCGAGTCCGTGGTGGCGGTCGGGCGGGCGACGGGCCACGAGCGCGCCGCGCTCACCCTGGTCGGGTCGTTGCGCGATCGGCTGGATGCCGTGCGCTCGCGGGTGCGCGGACGCCCGCGTCCGCGCGTGGTCGTGCTCGAGTGGAGCGACCCGCCGTACGCCCCGGGCCACTGGATCCCGGAGATGGTGGAGGCAGCCGGGGGAGAGCCGGTGCTCGGCGCGGCCGGCGAGAAGTCGGTGCGGGTCACGTGGGATGCCGTGCACGCGGCAGCGCCGGACGTCGTGGTGGTCGCGCCGTGCGGATTTGACCGGGCGGGCGCCCAGGAGCAGGCGGACGGGCTCGTGGCGGCGGGGGCGCTGCCGGCCGGGGCCGTCGTGCACGCCGTCGACGCGAACGGGCAGTGGGCGCGCCCCGGGCCGCGCCTCGTGGACGGCGTCGAGGAGCTGGCCGCGCTGCTCCATCCGTGACGTCGCTTCCGTGCGGCCGGTATCAGCGGGGACGGTGAGGTCTCTTTGTCGACATGAGGACTTTCCCCCGCCGGCGGACCGCCCGCCGCAGCCACCACCCGGCCGTCTCGTGCGACGCGCTCGGCCGCTGGCACTGGGAGTGCGGGTGCGGCGCCGGCGCCCGCGGCGGGGTGTCCTCGACCGACTGGCACTGGATGGTCACCGCCGCGCTGGTGCACCAGGGCGCGTCACCGGGGGAGTGAACCCCCTCGCGGGTCGCAGGAACCCCAGATCTGGTGCCTCTGGCGTCACATCAGCCCCACCGATGGTGCCCCGTCACGTCCGCCGACACGCCCGAGCGGCACTGGACGACACGGCATCCGAGGCCCTGACCTGCGTAAACACGCGCGACCTGCCGACTTGGGCCGATCCGCTTGCGGTCCGCGTCACATCGGGACAAGATGGCCACTACATCTAGTGGTTACACCGATGTAGTTCGTCCACATGTTGTGCACACGAAATCTCGGTTACCCACAGGTTGTTAACACCAGTGTCCACCGCTCGTCCACAGGAGACGAGCAGCAGCCGCCACGCGAGGGGGTCCGAAATGCACTGCCCGTTCTGCCGCCACACCGACTCACGGGTCATGGACTCGCGTGCCACCGACGACGGCTCGAGCATCCGCCGGCGTCGCCAGTGCCCCGAGTGCGGGCGCCGCTTCACCACCGTCGAGACGGCGAGCCTGGCGGTCGTGAAGCGCTCCGGCGCCACCGAGCCGTTCAGCCGCGCCAAGGTGCTCGTCGGGGTCCGCAAGGCCTGCCAGGGCCGACCGGTCACCGAGGACGACCTGGCGCTGCTCGCCCAGCGCGTCGAGGAGACCATCCGCAGCCAGGGCACGGCAGAGGTCGACGCGCACGAGGTCGGCCTGGCCGTGCTCGAGCCGCTGCGCGAGCTCGACGAGGTCGCCTACCTGCGCTTCGCCTCCGTCTACCAGGCCTTCGACAACCTCGAGGACTTCGAGTCGGCCATCACCCTCCTGCGCGCCGAGCGTGACGCGCTGGGGGAGGAGCCGGCCGGCATCCGGGCAGCCCGCGGCACGTCCGCCGGGGCTGTCACACCCCAGCAGTAGAACAGTCAGATACCAGGTCACCACGGCCCCCGGCAGGGGGGCAGAAGGAAGGCACAGCATGACCGAGACCGCAGGAGCACGTGCAGGTGCTCGCAAGTCCACCCGCTCCAAGGGAGTCACCGTCGAGCGCATCTTCACGACGCCGGGCGTGCACCCCTACGACGAGGTGACCTGGCAGAAGCGCGACGTCGTCCAGCAGAACTGGAAGACCGGCGAGACGATCTTCGAGCAGCGCGGCGTCGAGTTCCCCGACTTCTGGAGCGTCAACGCCTCCACCATCGTCACCACCAAGTACTTCCGCGGGGCCGTCGGCACCGACGCCCGTGAGACCGGGCTGAAGCAGCTGATCGACCGCGTCGTGCTGACCTACGTCAAGGCCGGCAAGGACCACGGCTACTTCGGGTCGCCCGAGGACGCCGAGATCTTCGAGCACGAGCTGACCTACGCCCTGCTGCACCAGGTGTTCAGCTTCAACTCGCCGGTCTGGTTCAACGTCGGCACCGCCAGCCCCCAGCAGGTCAGCGCCTGCTTCATCCTCAGCGTCGACGACTCGATGGACTCCATCCTCAACTGGTACAAGGAGGAGGGCTTCATCTTCAAGGGCGGCTCCGGTGCCGGCCTGAACCTGTCGCGCATCCGCTCCTCCAAGGAGCTGCTGTCCTCCGGTGGCACCGCCTCCGGCCCGGTCTCCTTCATGCGCGGCGCCGACGCGTCCGCGGGCACCATCAAGAGCGGGCGGCGCCACGCGTCGCGCGGCCAAGATGGTCGTCCTCGACGTCGACCACCCCGACATCGAGGAGTTCGTGCAGACCAAGGCGCGCGAGGAGGACAAGATCCGCGCGCTGCGCGATGCCGGGTTCGACATGGACCTCGGCGGCAAGGACATCGTCTCCGTGCAGTACCAGAACGCGAACAACTCGGTGCGGGTCACCGACGAGTTCATGCGGGCGGTCGAGGAGGGCCGCGAGTTCGGCCTCACCTCGCGCAAGGACGGCTCGGTCATCGAGACCGTCGACGCCCGCGAGCTGATGGGCAAGATCGCCGCCGCCGCGTGGGAGTGCGCCGACCCGGGCATCCAGTACGACGGCACGATCAACGACTGGCACACCAACCCCGAGAGCGGCCGCATCACCGCGTCCAACCCGTGCTCGGAGTACATGAGCCTCGACAACTCCTCGTGCAACCTGGCCTCGCTGAACCTGCTCAAGTTCCTGCGCGACGACGACACCTTCGACGCGCCGCAGTTCGAGAAGGTCGTCGAGCTGGTCATCACGGCGATGGACATCTCGATCTGCTTCGCCGACTTCCCGACCGAGCCGATCGCGCAGACCACGCGCGACTACCGCCAGCTCGGCATCGGCTACGCCAACCTCGGCGCGCTGCTGATGGCCACCGGCCACGGCTACGACTCCGAGGGTGGCCGCGCCATCGCCGCGTCCATCACCTCGCTGCTCACCGGTGCCGCCTACAAGCGCTCCGCCGAGCTCGCCGCGGTCGTCGGCCCGTATGCCGGCTACGCCCGCAACGCCGACGCGCACAAGCGGGTCATGCGCAAGCACGCCGCCGCCAACGACCAGATCCGCACCATCGCCACGATGGACAAGGACATCCACCGCGTCGCCACCAAGGCGTGGGACGACGTCGTCAAGCTCGGTACCCAGAACGGCTACCGCAACGCCCAGGCGTCGGTGCTCGCCCCCACCGGCACCATCGGCTTCATGATGGACTGCGACACCACCGGCATCGAGCCCGACTTCTCGCTGGTGAAGTTCAAGAAGCTCGTCGGCGGCGGCTCGATGCAGATCGTCAACCTCACCATCCCGCGGGCCCTGCGCCAGCTCGGCTACACCGAGGAGACCGTCGAGGCGATCGTCGAGTTCATCGCCGACAAGGGCCACGTCATCGACGCCCCCGGCCTGAAGCCCGAGCACTACGAGGTCTTCGACACCGCCATGGGCGCGCGCGCCATCTCGGCGATGGGCCACGTGCGGATGATGGCTGCGGTGCAGCCGTTCCTGTCCGGTGCGATCTCCAAGACGGTCAACCTGCCCGAGAACGCGACGGTCGAGGAGATCGAGGACGTCTACGTCCAGGGCTGGAAGATGGGCCTGAAGGCGCTGGCCGTCTACCGCGACAACTGCAAGGTCGGCCAGCCGCTGTCCGATGGCGGGTCGACCGCCAAGGACGCCGCTGCTGACAAGGCCTCGGCTGCCGCGGCTGCGCAGAATCCGGTTGAGGGGACGCAGGTCGTGGAGAAGGTCGTCTACCGGCCCACCCGCGAGCGCCTGCCGAAGCGCCGTGCGTCGCAGACGATCTCGTTCGCCGTGGGTGGCGCCGAGGGCTACCTCACCGCCGGCACCTACGACGACGGGCGGCTCGGTGAGCTGTTCCTGAAGTTCGGCAAGCAGGGCTCCACGCTCGCCGGTGTCATGGACGCCTTCTCGATCGTCACCTCGGTCGCGCTGCAGTACGGCGTGCCGCTGGAGACGTTCGTCGAGAAGTTCACGAACATGCGCTTCGAGCCGGCCGGCATGACCGACGACCCGGACGTCCGCATGGCGCAGTCGCTCATGGACTACGTGTTCCGGCGGCTGGCCCTGGACTACCTCGACTTCGACACCCGCTCCTACATGGGCATCTACACCGCCGACGAGCGCGCTCGCCAGCTCGAGACCGGGTCGTACCAGCCGGTCGACGAGGACACCGGTGAGGACCTCGAGGAGGAGATCGAGTCGTTCAGCCAGGGCATCGGCGCCTCGTCCAAGAAGTCGGATGCCGGTGCGCCGGCTGAGGCGGCCAAGTCCGGTTCCGCTGCGGCGGGGGAGTCGGGCAAGTCGCTCGACGCCTCGTCGGTCCACTCCGGTGCGGGTGCGGCCTCGGCCCGTGAGGTCTCCTCGGAGATCCACTCCTCGGCCGACCTGCTCGCGGCGTTCGGTGACTCCAAGGCTGCTGACGCGCCGATGTGCATGACCTGCGGGACGAAGATGCGCCCGGCTGGTTCCTGCTACGTCTGCGAAGGCTGCGGAAGCACCACCGGCTGCAGCTGAGCTCTAGAGGACGCGGCGCGCCTGGCCTCCCCCGACAGATGATCGCGGGAGGCTAGGTCGGTACAGCGAGGACAGCGAGTCGAGCCTTCGCAACACCCGCCAGGTGTGCGAGACGTTCCTCCCGCTGGCGCCGATGCGGATGTATGCCCGCGGGGGAGAGGGCCCGGAGGTCACCTACATCGAAGCGTCGGCCGAGGAGGCGCTCGATGTCGCTGACGACCAGATCGACCCGCTACTGGATGAGGGCTGGCGACCTGAGGACGTCGCTCTCCTCACCACTGGCGCACGGCATCCCGAGCAGGTGGCGCTGCAGGAGTCGGAGGGACAGGACGGCTACTGGCGCACGTTCTGGGACAAGGACTGCGTGTTCTACGGACACGTCCTCGGCTGCAAGGGCTTGGAACGCAAGGTCGTCGTGCTGTGCGTCAACGAGCGGATGCCGCGTGAGCGGTCGCGGGAGCGGCTGTACGTCGGCTTGTCTCGGGCGACGGACAAGC
>CAVVFG010000015.1:0-120468 GCA_963747405.1 uncultured Actinomycetota bacterium | reverse complement strand
AGTTGAGTGCCTTTCGTCAGGGACTACCACGAGGCCCAGCGGCTGGCGGCACCCGCCGATGGGGGCGTGGCAGGGTTGATTCACGGGTCTACCTTTGGCCCATGAAGATCGGACTGCAGGTCGCAGATTTCACCTGGCCCGGTGCTCCAGCGAGCATCGGCCCCACCTTCGCCCGCATCGCCCGCGACGCGGACGAGGCCGGCATGGCGAGCCTGTGGGTGATGGACCACTTCTTCCAGATCTCGATGATCGGCCCGCCGGAACACGAGATGCTCGAGGGCTACTCCGCGCTCGCCTATGCCGCGGGCGTCACGAAGACCATCACGCTGGGCACCTTGGTAACCGGCGTGACCTACCGCCGCCCCGGGCTGCTCATCAAGACCGTGACGACCCTGGACGTCCTGTCCGGCGGCCGCGCCTGGCTCGGGATCGGCGCGGCGTGGAACGAGGAGGAGCACCGCGGGCTCGGCGTGCCCTACCCGGGCACGGCCGAGCGCTTCGAGCGGCTCGAGGAGACCCTGCGCCTCGCCGGCCAGATGTGGTCCGGGGACGACAGTCCGTTCGAGGGCGAGCACTACCAGCTGGAGCGGCCCCTGAACTCCCCGGCTGCCCTGTCCACGCCGCACCCGCCGATCCTCATCGGCGGGGGCGGGGAGAAGAAGACGCTGCGGATGGTGGCTCAGTACGCCGACGCCTGCAACATCTTCGACATGGGCCCGGACGCGGTGAAGGCGAAGTTCGACGTGCTGCGCGGGCACTGCGAGGCGCTAGGCAGGGACTATGCCGACATCGAGAAGACGGTGCTCAGCCGGGTCGACCTCGCGCAGGAGAGCGTCGAGCAGGTTGTGGACCGGTTCGGCCAGCTGCGTGCCATCGGCACCGAGCACGTCATCGTCGGCCTCGTCGGGGTCGACAAGGAGGGCGCTTTCGAGAGGATGCCCGACCTCGTCGCTCAGCTGGACGCCCTGTGATGATGGTCGCCCCCGCGGCGGCCGAATGCGTGCATCCAGATGACGTGCAGCTGGTCCAGAACGCGCCGTCCTCGGTGTCGCCGAGGTCGAACTCAGGACCTCGCGGTTGCGCGTCGGCTCATACTGCGGTGGCGACCACGACGGCCTGGGAGGGCAGCCACGGTTGACCCTTGCCGTGCAAGTCCGTGGCGTCGAGGAAGACGTACGGGTAGGCGTCGGCCATCAGATCCGGCGGCAAGGCGCGCCGGCTTCCTGGTCGAGGTCAGCGCAGATCCGGGCCACCTCAACGCCCGTGCTGGCTGATCTGGGCGCTCAGCAGCCTTTCCCGCCGAGCCACTTGTCGGCGCGCTTCTGCGGGAGTGCTCGCAGCGCCTTCTGGTAGGCCCGCTCGGCGGTGTGGGCGCGCTGTTCCTCGCGGGCGTAGAGTCGGCCGGCGCCAAAGGCGATGGCGACATCACCGTCGGCTCGCTCGGCCAGGGACTGCTACGGCTACCTGATCGCCCAGTTCACCTGGCTGTGGCTCTTCGCCCTCGGCCTGCTCGGCCTACGGTCCGGCATGTTCCCCAGGTGGCTCTCCTTCCTGCTCATGCTCGGCACCGTCTGCTACGTCAACGACGCCGTGACCCGATTCCTCGTCCCGTCGGTGGCAGACACGTCGGCAGCCGTCTTGGTCCTGCCCGAGATCGTCTGCGAGGTGGCGCTCTTGGCCTATCTGCTCATCAAGGGTGTGAGAACACCTCCGCGCGCGACCTCCGGGCCTGCCGAAGTCCCCGCCACGTAGGGCACGCCGCCGTACGCCAAGGAGCGGTGGTCACGAAACGAGTCTGTAACCCACATCGACCTTCCCGCCACGCGGCACTGCTTGACCGACTCGTGAGAAGGTGAAATGAGCCACCAGCGCCATCAGCACCGTTGATTGCCTGCGTCATAACGCCGGCAATCGCCGGCTTCTGCTGTGCGACTGAGGTTTGTTGTCGGCCTGAGCCACAATGTTGTCAGCGGCCGCGCACCGCAGCTTGGCGCTGTCGCTTGCTGAGGGGGGCAGTCGCGAGATCAACGGCCTGTGAGCGGAGGTTCTTGAACCCGTAGCCGCGATCTTCCAGCCAGGTGGCCGCTGCGGTCTCGGCCCGCCGGGTGGCAGCGGTGACGTCGTCCTCTTCCTCTCCTGTGTCCAGGAACCGGAATGCGAACGCCTCGCGCGCGGACAGGTCGTAGCTCAGATGCCCTGTGGGCGTGTGGGCCGTCCGGAGAATGTCGTGTTGGTCGGCTTCTGCGAGGAGCTCGCTGCGCTGAGCCTGGGTCAGCGCGTCGAAGAAGCCGCGGACGGTGATGCGGAACGTATGCGTGCTCAAGAGGGAAACCGCCTGTCCACGTTCGGGTGCTCCACAGGGCGCGCGCGCACTGGCTTAGCCGTTGGCATGGTCTACCTGTTCTGTCAGCCAGTCGCGGATGACGGTGTTGAGTCGGATGCCGAGATCGATCTGCGGGCTGAACGCCTCCGGTGACTCCGAGCCGTGAAGCTGGGCTCGCAGCTCCTCGAGTTCGTCGAGCTCGAGCTCGACGTGACGAAGGTCGCGCTGGTAGGCGATGCGCCGGTCGGTGGCGCCCAGGAGGGGGGTGAGGAAGAGTCGTACGCCGCTCTCGTTGCGCTGGGACCGGTCGGGCTCGGCCTCGACCAGCCAACGACGCAGCTCCTCGCGGCCGGGACCGGTCAGCCCATAGGTCTTGCTCCGTCGTGCTCCGCGTCCGACCACTTCCACCAGCCCGGCGCGCTCGAGCTTGCCGAGCTCGGGATAGATCTGGCTGTGACTCGCGTGCCACGAAGTGCGCAGCGAGCGATCGAAGGTCTGGGCCAGCTCGTAGCCAGTCGACGGGCGTCGGGCCAGCAGGCCGAGGATCGCGTAGCGCAGGGACACAGCCATAGCATAGCCACAACTGTCGGACTTGACATGTTGAGATCAACATGTCATTTTCTATATATGAACGAGCTCGCGAGCCTCTCACGCCGCCGCCGCACCCTGTTGTGGCTGGCCGTGCTCTCCGGCCTGCTCCTGGCCATGCTCGACCAGACCATCGTCGGCACCGCGCTGCCCCAGATCGTTCGCGACCTAGGAGGTGAGTCTTGGTACGTCTGGGGGATCACGGCCTACCTCGTGCCCGCCACCGTCCTTCTGCCGGTGTTCGCCCGCCTGTCCGACCGCTACGGTCGCCAGCGCATGCTGCTGCTCGGGATGGGCCTGTTCGTGTTCGGCTCCGCGCTGTGCGCGATCGCCCAGTCGATGGGGCAGGTGGCCACATTCCGGGCGGTGCAGGGAGCCGGCGCCGCCGCGCTCGAGGCGCTCTCGTTCCTCCTTGTCGCAGAGCTGTCCGGAGCCCGCCGCAACGCCACGGCCCAAGCCGTGCTCGCCGGCATCATGGCCGTCAGCTTCATCGCCGGACCGATGATCGGCGGCCTGCTGACCGACCGCGTCGGATGGCGGTGGGTGTTCCTCGTGAACGTCCCGCTCGGCCTGATGGCCATCGCCGTCGTCGCGCGGGTGCTGCCCGCCGAGCTAGGTCGCCGGCAGGGTCGCGAGACACCGCTGGACATCGCGGGCATCGCCACGCTGACCGCCTCATTGGGATTGGTGCTTGTCGGGCTGAACCAGCACCTGCTCGTTCCGTCGTGGCTCGCCGCACGCACCGGAGGTTTGGTGCTCTTCGGGCTCGCCGGCCTGGGGCTGCTGGCGCTCGTCGAGCGTCGCGCCGAGTCCCCGGTCCTGCCGCTGCGGCTACTCACCCAGCCGGTGATGATGCGCCTGCTGGTCACGGCGGCCACTGCCACCTTCGGCCTCTACGCCTGCGTGATGCTCCTGCCGCGCTACTACCAGCAGACGCAGGGAGTCAGCGCCACCCGATCCGGCCTGTTCATCTACCCACTCCTGCTCGGCCTCCTCATCGCGGTCAACGTCGGCGCCGCCGCGATCGCGCGCCGCAGCGCGTTTCGCGGCACCCTGCTTCTCGCCAACGCAGCCGTGGCGCTCGGAGCCGTCGGCTTCACCGCCTTCGGCTCGTCCTCCCCGGCGGCGCTGCCCCTGCTGCTGATGGCGCTGATCGGGGCCGGGGTCGGGCCAAACCTGTCCGGTCTGCAGATCGCCGTGCAGCGCACCGTAAGGCCGACCGACCTGGGTGCAGCCATGGGTGCGCTCCTGCTCGGACGGCAGCTCGGTGGCGCGCTCGCACTGGCGGCCACGGAGACCATCTATGTCGGACGGTTGCGCGCCGGCGCCTCCACGGAGGCGGCCACCGGGTGGAGCATCTTCATGGTGGCCTCCGCCGGCGCGCTGATCGCGGTGCTCGCCCTGCTCACGCTTCGCAAGGGCGCCGACCAGATACCAGCACCCACCACGACCCCCGCGACCTCCACCGCAGGCGACCTTGCGCGTACGACCGCGTGAGCATCTGTCGCGGAGCAGGGATGCCGGGGAAAGAGTCGGACAACGCTCCCCTCGAGTCCCGCCGCTCCCCCGCCCGGGCAGCGAGAGCCTCGATGAAGCGAGCCGCCCGGGGGGCGGATGTCGGTCGTTTCGGTGCGATGGCGACCTCGCTTCTCGATTGCCTGGCACGTGGCATGGAAGGCGCCTTCGTACCTGGCGTCGCCCGAGCGCCGAGGTTCAGTGGCTACATACGCCGGATCCACGACCGGACTGCGACCCGCGACGCCAGCTTCCTAGCCGGCTTTGCCATACCTCGCACTGCTGGGTATGGTACCTGCTAGTTCTAGGTATCCGACATCGACAAGGTGAGACACGGTGAAACTCGCAAAGGACCTCGTGGCGGCGTCCGCCACGCCGCTCGTGCTCGCCGTCCTGCGTAGGGGCGACAGCTACGGCTACGCCATCCTGCAGGACATTCTGGCGGCGTCGGGCGGACATCTCGAATGGACCGAGGGGATGCTGTACCCGCTGCTGCACCGCCTCGAATCCCGGCGCTACATCGAGCACTACCAGGCAACCTCGCACGCCGGCCGGGTCAGGAAGTACTACCGCCTCCTTCCTGCCGGAGGCGACCACCTCGACGCCCAGACGCGTGACTTCGACCTGATCTCATCGACCCTGGCCGCCCTGCGCGGCCCGTACACAGGAGGAACCCATGCCATCGCTTGACGCCCTCATCGGCCAGTGGGCCGGGCACCTGCGCGCCACTCACCCCGACCTCATCCCTCACCTCGACGAGCTCGAGGACCACGTGCGCACCAGCGCTCAGGGCCGCATAGACGCCGGTGCCACCGTCGAGGACGCCTTCGCCTCGGCGCTGGGATCCTTTGGCGCCCCCGAGGACCTCGGCGCGGAGTTCCACAAGAACTCAGCGGTCATGAAGGGCAAGGAGCGCGTGGCCGTGGGCACCTACCTGCTCATCACGGCACTGTTCACCGGTGCGGTGCTCCTGGTGGATCGGCGCTTCGACCTCGGCAACCAGGCACTGATGTGGCTGCTCGTGGTGTGGGTCTTCACCACCGGGTTGCATCAGGTGCTCCTGCGCCGTGCGCGTCACGGACTCTCGCCCGGCTGAGCTCGCCACATACCGGTCCCCGACTCGCGCCGCAGAGCAGGCGACCGCGGGCGTCTGGTCCGCCGGTGGAGAAGGAGAAGTCATGGCCGGGTACCTCATCTAGTTCCTCGTGGCTCAGCGAGACGTTCTGAGTAGCTCGATGGTGCAGGTGGGGCTGGCCGCATGGGCAAGCCGCCGGTCGCCGGTCAGCAGCGTCGCGTCCAGCACCTCGGCCAGGGCGACGTAGGCGGCGTCGTAGGTGGTCAAGTTGTCCCGCAACTCCCAACAGCGGGGCAGCAGGGCCAGGTGTGCGGCGCGGTGCATCGGCAGCGCCCCCAGGTCGGTCATGGCCAGGTTCGCCCGGCGGTTGTCGAGCATCCCCGCCCGGTTCTGGCGACGTAACACCGAGGCGACCTCGAGGTCGACCAGCTCTGGCGCGGCCAACCTCTCACCCCGCAGCCGGGTGCGAGCGGCATCCCCATCCGGGCCGTCATCGGCCAACGCGACCGCAAGGACGCTGGCGTCAACGACGAGCACGATCCCCCTGCACAGTCTTGACCGCGTCCGCGAGCGAGACCGACCCGCCGGATCGGCCGCCGGCCCGGTCCAAGACCTCCTCCAACGTGGGCTGGCTGGCCTCGGCGATCAGCCGGGAACGCAGGTACTCCTGCAGCGACTGATGCGCGGCTGCAGCCCGTTGGCGCAACACCGCATGGGTGCTCTCAGGGACGTCCTTGATCTGAACACTGGGCATGGCGCCATTGTGGCGCCACAAGCGCCGGATCGCAACCGTCCGACCATAGGCAGATCCGGTAAACAGCGACGCGCGAGGGATGCCCGTCCTCGAGGACGACTCCCTTGCCCGTGGCCCTCAGGGCAAGGCCTCGTCGGGTGGTGGGACGGCCGAAGCGCTCAGTAACCTGGCTCGGCCGGTTCGGCGCTAGGAGTACGGGCGTCCATAAGCGAAGACGCGCGCCAAGCCCGCTCCCATAACGCGATGCCATATTTCAGTTTCGAGTGCATCTCGACAGAAGTCTTCGCTGCATCTCGACACTAGAAGCCGCCGTCGCGGGCCATGTTGTTGAACCGCGAGTAGTGCCCCTGAAAGGCCAGGATGATGTCCTTGGTGGGGCCGTTGCGGTGTTTGGCCACGATGATGTCGGCCTCCCCGTCGCGCTCGGGGTCGGAGCGGTCGCGGTGCAGAAGGATGACGACGTCCGCGTCTTGCTCGATCGACCCGCTCTCTCTGAGGTCGGACATCTGCGGGCGCTTGTCGGTGCGCTGCTCGGGCCCGCGGTTGAGCTGGCTGATCGCGATGACCGGCACCTCGAGCTCCTTGGCGAGCAGCTTGAGTGCACGGGAGAACTCGGCCACCTCCTGCTGGCGCGACTCGACCTTCTTCCCCGAGGTCATCAGCTGCAGGTAGTCGATGACGACGAGGCGCAGGTTGTGCTGCTGCTTGAGCCGGCGGCACTTGGCGCGGATCTCCATCAGCGACATGTTCGGGCTGTCGTCGATGAACAGCGGGGCGTTGGAGATCTTGCCCATGATCCGGGCCAGCTTGGTCCACTGCTCCTGGTTCTTCAGCCCCTTGCGCAGGTCCTGGAGCTGGATGGTGGCCTCGGCCGACAGGATGCGCATGGTGATCTCGGTGCGGCTCATCTCGAGCGAGAACACCGCCGCCGCCATGTTGTGCTTGATCGCGGCCGCGCGGGCGATGTCGATCCCCAGGGTCGACTTGCCGACGGCGGGCCTCGCCGCGACGACGATCATCTGGCCCGGGTGCAGACCGTTGGTGAGCTGGTCGAGCTCGATGAAGCCGGTCGGCACCCCGATCAGGTCGTCGGTGCGCCCGGAGGCGGCCTCGATCTCCTCCATCGTCTCGTTCAGCAGGTCGCCGAGCACGTTGTAGTCCTCGCCGCCGCGCTTTTCCGCCACGGAGTAGACCTCCGCCTGGGCGCGGTTGACGATGTCGTCGATGTCTCCCTCGCCCTGCGCGTAGCCCATCTGCACGATGCGGGTGCCCGCCTCGACCAGGCGGCGCAGCACGGCCCGCTCGTGCACGATCTCGGCGTAGTAGCCGGCATTGGCTGCGGTGGGCACCGACTGGATCAGCTGGTGCAGGTAGGCCTGGCCGCCGATGCGGGTCAGGTCACCGCGCTTCCCGAGCTCGTCGGCGACGGTGATCGCGTCTGCCGGCTCGCCCCGACCGAACAGGTCTAGCACGGCATCGAAGATCAGCTCGTGCGCCGGCCGGTAGAAGTCGTGGGCCTTGACCGCCTCGAGGCAGTCGGCGATGGCGTCCTTGTTGATGAGCATCGACCCGAGCACCGACTGCTCGGCGTGCAGGTCCTGCGGTGGCACCCGGTCGTCGGCACGCCCATCGCTGGGCCCGCCGAACGCCGCGCTCAGCTCCGCGATGGACACCCGCTCACCCCTCACATCCGGCATGCGCCGGGCTCGACTGACCACTGCTGCGGGCGGGCCGGCCGGCCCACATGAGAAGCAGACCAGAGGACACCGACATCCCGCCGCGAGTCACCGTAGGGGCACCGGCCCGGACCTCCAAGCCAGGGCCGGGACATCGCTCAATTCGGTGTGCACAACCTGGGGACAACGTGTGCAAAACGCCCGGATGCCGTGTGCACAGCACGTGGAGAAGCCTGTGGACAACGCGTCCGCACGACCCCGCAGAGACGGCTGACCTGCAGGAACGCCATCCACCCCATGTGCACCCGAGAAAGTCTCGGGCGTGTCCCGGTCCACATGTCATGGGGGAGCCGGGACGCCGTCACACCTCGTTACCCGCGGGTACGACCGGCTCCGGCCGACACCCGGACGGCCACCGGAACCGGTCCCGTCCCCTGGCGTGTCGCAGCCGTCCCCCGCCGCCTCGCGCCGGAGTGCGCCTCAGCCGGCCCGGCCGTAGCGTTCCGCACTGCGCGCCCTGGCCTTGGCCGCCTCCACCTCGCGGTCCTTCGGCGGGGCGGTCGTCACCAGCGCGTCGAGCAGGTGGGCGGTCGCGTGGGCGACCTCCTCGACCGCCCGGTCGAAGGCCTCCTGGTTCGCGGCCGACGGCTTGGTCGTGCCACTCACCTTGCGCACGTACTGCAGGGCGGCGGCGCGCACCTCGTCGGTCGTGGCCGGGGGCGCGAAGTTGTTCAGGGGTCGGATGCTGCGGCACATACCCCCACGGTAGGCCGCTGCCCGGCACGCGGGCCCGATGACGCACTCTCGCCAACCGTGCGCGTCAGCGCCGGCGCGCACCCGGCATCCGAGGCTCTGGCAGCAAGGTCAGTCGAACCTCACCTGACGGAATCGGCCGGGGGGACGATGATGGCACCCATGAGGATCGTCACCATCGATGAGCTCGGCCGCCTGTTCGCCACCCTCCCGGGAAAACCCCGGGTCGTCGTCTCCGGCAACCTGTCCGTGCCGTGGCCGGCCGTGCGGGCGCTCGACGAGAACAAGGACACCTACACCATCCACGCCCTCAACGCGCCTCCCGGCATCCCCGACCGCGAGGGCGTGACCGCCGAGACGTGCTTCGTCGGAGCCGGCATGCGACGGCACTCCGACCTGTCCTACGTGCCCAGCCGCCTGTCGCTGGTGCCCGTGCTGCTGCGGCGGCGCATCCCGCCGGACGTCGTCATCATCCACTGCGCCCCGCCGCGCGACGGGCAGCTCAGCCTGGGCATCGAGGTCAACGTGCTCCCGGCCGCCATCGAAGGATGCCGCCAGCGCTCCGGCCGCGTCGTGGCCGTCATCAACGACCAGATGCCCTACACCTTCGGTGACGCGCAGGTGCCGGTCGAGGCGGTCGACGTGGCGATCGAGGTCTCCGAGCCGTTGCCGGCGCACGACCCACGGGCGCCGGATGCCGACAGCGCCGCCATCGGCGAGAAGGTCGCCAGCCGGGTCAGCGACGGCGCCACCCTGCAGATGGGCATCGGCGGCGTGCCCGACGCGACGCTCAACGCGCTCACCGGGCGACGCGGGCTGCGGGTGTGGACCGAGATGTTCTCCGACGGGGTGCTCGAGCTCGACCGGGTGGGGGCACTCGACCCGCACCACCCGCTCACGGCGTCGTTCCTCTTCGGCTCGCGCGAGCTCTACGACTGGCTCGACGGCAACCACCGGGTGCGGATGATGCGCACCGAGCACACCAACGACCCCGGCCTGATCGCGCAGCAGCGGATGATGACCTCGGTCAACACCGCGCTCGAGGTCGACCTCTTCGGGCAGGCGAACGCCTCGCGGATCAACGCGCGGATCTACTCCGGCTTCGGTGGGCAGACCGACTTCATCGTCGGGGCGCTGCACTCCCCGGGTGGGCAGTCCTTCATCGCCCTGCGCTCCTGGCACCCGAAGGCGAACGTGTCGACCGTGGTGCCGCTGGTCGACGAGCCGGTCACCAGCTTCCAGCAGAGCGCGATCGTCACCGAGAACGGCATCGCCGAGCTGTGGGGCTACGACCAGCAGGCCCAGTGCCGGCACATCATCCGCGACGCCGCCCACCCGCAGGTGCGCGACGAGCTGTGGGAAGAGGCCGCCGAGCTCGGGCTCGCCTGAGGTTCGTCCTGCCCTGTCCGACTCGGATGCCGCGATGGCTGCCATGACCACCGCCGCCGCACCCGACTCCGCCCTGGTGGTGGCCGTGCGACGCGCGCTCGCCGGCGCCGGCGACCCCGAGCGTGCCGCCGGGCAGCAGCGCTACATGAAGTCGGCGATGCCGTACCGCGGGCTGACGTCGGCGGGGCTGCAGGCCCTGCTGCGGCCACTGCTTGCCGACCCCGCGCTCACTCCCGCCTCGCGCGGGGCGTGGCAGGCCGACGTGCGGGCGCTCTGGGACGGCGCGACCCACCGCGAGGAGCGCTACGCCGCCATCGCACTGACCGGTCACCGGGCGGCTCGGGCGTGGCAGGACCCGCGGGCGCTCTCGCTCTACCGGCACCTCGTCGTGACCGGTGCGTGGTGGGACTACGTCGACGTGCTGGCCGCTGACCGGGTGGGTCCGATCCTGTTGCGGCACAGGCAAATCGCGACACCTTTGCTGAGAACGGATGCCGTTGACGGCCACCTCTGGGTGCGGCGCACGGCGATCCTGGCGCAGCTCAAGCACCGTGAGCAGACCGACCTCGAGCTGCTCGCCGACGTCATCGACGCCAACCTCGAGGGGTCGGCGTTCGGGCGCGAGTTCTTCATCCGCAAGGCCGTCGGATGGGCGCTGCGCCAGCACGCCCGCGTCGACCCCGGCTGGGTGCGCGCCTTCGTGGAGTCGCGCGGCGACCGGCTCAGCGGCCTGTCCCGGCGCGAGGCCCTCAAGCACCTGTGACCACCTCGCGAAGTCAGGGGCACTTCGCGAGGTCAGGGGCGTATCCGGCCCTGAGTCGGCGAAGTGCGCCTGACTTCGCGAGAGGCGGCCGTGGCGGTGTCTCGCCGGGTGGGCGCGCCGGAGCCCGCGGCGGCACCAGGAACGTCGTCGTGGAACAGTGCCGTGCGTGAGCGAGGACCGACCGATGCCGGGGAGCGACCCCGCCCCCGGCCGACCCGCGGTGAGCCAGCACCGCGAGGTGCTCCGGCTCGCGGTGCCGGCCTTCCTCGCGCTCGTTGCCGAGCCGCTGTTCCTGCTCGCCGACGCCGCCATCGTCGGCCGACTGGGCGTCAGCCAGCTGGCCGGCCTGGGGGTGGCGAGCGCCGTGCTGCTCACCTCGGCCAACATCTTCGTCTTCCTGGCCTACGGCACCACAGCCGTGGTGGCCCGCCAGCTCGGCGGCGGCTCGCGCGCCGGGGCCATCGCCGCAGGCATCGACGGCACCTGGCTGGCGATCACCCTGGGAGCCGCGACCGCCGCCCTCCTCGCGTTGTTCGCCGCCCCGGTCGCCGACGTCTTCGGCGCCTCGGCGGAGGCCATCGGCCAGGCGGTGACCTACCTGCGGATCTCGGCACTCGGCATCCCCGCCATGCTCGTCGTCCTCGCCACCACCGGCGTGCTGCGCGGCCTGCAGGATACCCGCACACCGCTCGCCGCCGCCGTCGGCGGGTTCAGCCTCAACATCGCCCTGAACGTGTGGTTCGTGCACGGCCTGCACTGGGGCATCGGCGGCTCCGCGTGGGGCACGGTCATCGCCCAGACCCTGATGGCAACTTCGCTCGTGCTGGTGCTGGTGCGGTATGCCGCACGCACGGCGGTGCCGCTGCGCGCCCACCCGGGGCGGGTGCTCGCCGCGGCTCGCGGGGGCGTCCCGCTGCTCGTGCGCACCCTCGCCCTGCGCGCGGTGCTGCTGGTGACCACCTGGGTCGCCGCCGGCCTCGGCGACGTACCCCTGGCCGCCTACCAGGTGACGGCCACCATCTGGACCTTCCTCGCGTTCGCCCTCGATGCGCTGGCCATCGCGGCCCAGGCGATCACGGGCAGGGCGCTGGGCGCGGGAGAGGTGGACCGCACCCGCGAGGCGACCTCCCTCGTGGTGCGCTGGGGAGTGCTCGTCGGCACGGTGCTCGGCATCCTGCTGCTCCTGCTGGCACCGGTGCTCGGCCCGTTCTTCACCCCCGACCGCGCCGTGCAGGAGGCCATCGCCGGGGGCCTGGTCGTGGTGGCGCTTGGCCAGCCGCTGTCCGGCTTCGTCTTCGTCGTCGACGGCGTTCTGATCGGTGCCGGCGACGGCCCGTGGCTGGCCCGTGCCATGGTGGGCACCCTGCTCGCGTACCTGCCCCTCATCCTCGGCGTGCACCTCGCCGGCGGCTGGCTGCTCGAGGGCGGCAGCACCCGCGGCCAGGTGAACGCCGTGGTGTGGCTGTGGGTCGCCTTCACCGCCTTCATGTCTGTGCGCGGCACGCTGATGTGGCTACGGGTGCGCACCGACCGGTGGATGGTGACCGGCGCCTGACCGCCCGGCGGTCAGGCGACGTCGAAGACCTCGACCGCAGCCTCCCGGCGGGGGTCGCCGGCGGCCTGCAGCACGCCGTCCTCGCGGCGGTAGGCGGCGCCCACGCCGCCGAAGAACATCTGCTGGATGCCGTGGTCGCGCCCGGGCAGCCCCGCCTCGCGCACCGCGTCGGTGATCGCGGCATCCGTCTCGTGCTCGACGACGGGCGAACCGTCCTCGCCGAAGCGCACGTGCAGCCGCGGCGCCTGGATGGCGTGGCTGAGGTCGGCGCCGTGCAGGCAGCCCTGGCCGAGCACCAGCATCAGGGCCGTGGTGATGCGGTCGGCGCCCGGGGAGCCGATGGCGAGCACCCGCCCGTCACGGGTGCGCCCGGTGGTGGGCGCCATGTTCGACGCGAGCCGGGTGCCGGGAGCCAGGCGGTGCAGCCCGAGCTTGTTGAGCTCGGGCTCGCCGAGCGCGTTGTTGAGCAGCATCCCGGTGCCCGGCACCGTGACTCCCGCGCCGTAGCCGCTCGACACGGTGACCGCGCAGGCGGCGCCCTCGCGGTCGACGACCGAGATGTTGGCGGTGCTCGAGCTGGTCGGCAGGCCGGCGAGCCCGTGCCGGTCGACCGACAGCAGCAGCTCGTGACCGGCGGCGTCGAGGTCAGGCGCGTAGTCGTGCACCGTGTGGCGGTAGCGCAGCACCATGCGCTGGATGTCGATGATGTCGGGCCAGTGCCAGTTGCCGCGGCGCTGCAGCTCGCCGAGCATCACGGCGAGCATCGGGCCGCCCACCGACGGCGGCGGGTTCACCGCGAGGTCCCACTCGCCGACGGTGCGGCGCACCGGCGGCCGCACCAGTGGGGTGTACTCGGCGAGGTCGCGGTGCGTCACCAGGCCGCCGTGCTCGGCCATGTCGTCGACCATCGCCCGGCCGATCTGGCCGGTGGTGAGCACCGAGGCGCCCTCGTGGGCGACGAGGTCGAGCACGTCGGCCAGCGCGGGGTTGGTCATCAGGTCACCCGGTTCGACCGCCGACCCGTCGGCGCGGGTGACGACGCGGAAGGCGTCGGGGTCACGGCCGAAGAGTGAGTGGGCGGTGTAGGTGAGGTACCGGGCGGCAGCACCGCCGATCGGGTAGCCGTCACGACAGGCCCGCGTCGCCGGAGCGACGACATCGGCCCAGGACAGCGCCCCCAGCTCCTCGACGGCCAGCTCGCACGCGGTGACCGCGCCGGGCGTCGCCACCGAGCCGTGGCCGGCGAACAGCCGTACCCCGCCGCCGTAGTCGGTGAGCACCTCCTGCACGCCGCCCCCGAAGCGGTCGGCGGGCAGGCCGCGACCCGGCATCTCGACGTTGCCGTCGATGACCACCGGCTCGCCCGCCGCCGGCCAGACCGACACGAAGGCGCCACCGGCGAGCGAGACGATGCCCGGCTCGGTGCTCATGGCGGCGAGCGCGGCGGCCACCGCGACGTCGACCGCGTTGCCCCCGGCCAGGGCGACCTCGCGCCCGGCCGCGAGCGACACCGGCCCGGTCGCCGCGATCGCCACGCGTCCACCCATGGGGTGATCCTGCCACCGGGGGGCGCAGCCCGCCGCCGTGCCCACCACGGACGCGCACTCGACCGGTAGCGTGCCGTCGCATGACCCGACCGCCCCTCGGCATCATCGCCGGCACCGGCTTCTACGACCTCGGGGCGCTGGAGGGCACCACCACGCAGACCGTCGGCACCGCGTTCGGTGACGCCCGGGTCACCCGGGGCACCTGGCACGGCGTGCCGATCGTCTTCCTGACCCGGCACGGTGCCGGCCACTCGGTGCCCCCGCACCTGGTCAACTACCGCGCGAACATCCGGGCGCTGGCCGAGCTCGGCGTGCGCGACGTCGTCGCCGTCAACGTCACCGGCTCGATCGACCCCGAGCTGCGCCCCGGCGACCTGCTCTGCCTCGACGACTTCCTCGACCTCACCAAGCAGCGCACCGTCACCTTCTTCGACGGCTCCACCCCGGAGGGCATCGTGCACACCGACGTGCTCGACCCCTACCACCCGCAGCTGCGGCGCGAGATCCTCGAGGCCGCCGCCTCCGCCGGTCACCCGGTCCGCGACGGCGGCGTCTACGCCTGCTTCGAGGGCCCGCGCTTCGAGACCCGCGCCGAGATCCGCCTCGCCGCGCTCGCCGGCGCCGACGTCGCCGGAATGACCGGGGTCCCCGAGGTGACCCTGGCCGCCGAGGCCGGGCTGCGGTATGCCGCCATCTCCCTGGTCGTGAACCCCGCGACCGGGGTCGGCGACGCCACCGACCCGATCACCATGGCGGACATCGACCAGGTCCTCCAGGACAGCGCCACCACAGTTCTCGCCATCCTCGACGAGCTGGTCCACACCCGCGCCACCTTCCCCGACGACGACACCAACGACGACGACGACGAGCCACAGGTATGACGAAAGTCCGCATCGAGAACGCGCAGTACCTCGTCACGGTCGACGGGAACGACACGATCCTCACCAACGCAACGGTCGAGATCGACAACGGCGTGATCACCAGGATCACGACGACGGATGCCGACCCGACAGCGGGCGGTGAGCCGAGGACGGGGGCGACGGGCGCACCGCAGCGGCAGGCGAGGGACGAAGAGGAGCCGGAGGCGGAGCGGGAATCGTCGAGGAGGCCGCTGGCTGGGACTGGTGGCGGGTCCCACGCTCTGCGTGGGCGCGCGGGAGTCCGCGCAGCGGGCGAGCGTGCGGATGGTCTGCGGCCGACTGACGATTCCCGCGCAGTCGCAGGCGACCCACCGAACGGGTCGGGCGACCAAATCGTCATCGACGCCACGGGGAAGCTGTTGATGCCAGGGCTCGTCAACCTCCACACGCACCTCCCGATGACCCTCCTGAGGGGCCTGGCGGAGAACCTCGACCTCGACGGCTTCCTCCAGCACCTGTGGGCGGCCGAGGCAGCGGTGATGGACGAGGAGAGCGTCGAGCTCGGCGCCACCCTGGGGGCCCTCGAGAGTCTGCTGGCCGGCTGCACCACCCAGCTCGACATGTACTTCCACCACGAGGCCACCCACCGCGGTGCCGTGGCAGCCGGCAGCCGGCACGTGATCGGGCCGGTGTTCTTCGACGGCCCCGGGCCCGACGGCCTGGAGTGGCCGCAGCGCCTGGCCGGCCTGCGGGCCTGGCCGGAGCGGCTCGACGAGATCGGCGGGCCCGTCGTCCCCGTCGCCGCGATGCCGCACGCCACCTACACCTGCTCCCCCGACAACCTGGCCGAGGTCGTCACGACCCTGCGCGAGGTGCTCGCCGCCACCGGCCGCCCCGGCCTGCTCACCACGCACGTCTCGGAGACCGCGGCCGAGAACGCCGGCATTCGCGAGCGCTACGACGCCACCCCCACCGAGCTGCTGGCCCGCACCGGCTGGCTCGAGCCCGACCTGCCGATGGTGCTGGCCCACGGCGTGCACCTCTGCGCCGGTGACCGCGAGCTGGTCGCGGGGGCCGGCGCGGCGGTCGGGCACTGCCCCGGGTCGAACCTCAAGCTGGCCAGCGGTGCCCTGCACTGGCAGGAGGTGCGCGGCAACGGCATCCGGCTAGGCGTCGGCACCGACGGGTGCTCCAGCTCCAACGACCTCGACATGTGGCAGGCGATGCGCCAGGTGGCGCTGGTCGCCCGGCTCACGAGCGGCCGCCCCGACATCGCGAGCGCCACCGAGGTGCTGCGGGCGGCGACCATCGACGGTGCCCGGGCCCTGGGCCTCGGCGACGCGGTCGGCTCGGTCGAGGTCGGCAAGCGCGCCGACCTGGTGCTGCTCGACCTGTCCGCGCCGCACCTGACCCCGGTGCACGACGTGGCGGCGCTGCTGGTGTTCGCCGCCGGTCGCGGTGACGTCACCGACGTGCTCGTCGACGGCCGGGCGGTCGTGCGCGACCGACGCAGCACCCTGCTCGACACCGACGACCTGCTGGCGCGCGCCCGCGCGCGCGGCGAGGTGGCACGGGGAGCGTCGGCGGCGCTGTGAGCACCGAGTCAGCCGAGCAGGTCATCACGCGCCTGAAGATGTCGCCGATTCCCGAGGAGGGGGCCTGGTTCGTGGCCGGGCCGCGCACCCAGGGCCTGAACGCCATCACGGTGCTGCTCACCGACCGTCCCGACGGCTTCTCGGCGATGCACCGGCTCACCGTCGACGAGGGCTGGCAGTGGCTCGCCGGCGCCCCCGCCGCCCTGCTCCGGCTGCGCCCCGGCGGATCGGGCGTGCTCAACTACGTCGGTGCCACCACCAGCCAGTTCCTGGTGCGCCGCGGCACCTGGATGGGCGCCTCGACCCTCGGCAGGTGGACCCTCCTGGCGTGCTGGTGCTCCCCCGCCTTCCGTCCCGAGCACTTCGAGCTGGGCGACCGCGCGCTGTTGACCGCCGGCTACCCGGCGTACTCCGCCGAGATCGCCGCCCTGACCCGCGCCGAGCCGGTCGGGCGGATGCGGTGACCCGGTGACCGCCCTCGTCACCGGGGCCAGCGGAGGGCTCGGCCGAGTCATCGCGCTGGTGCTCGCCGAGGCAGGCCACGACGTCGGCGTGCACTACCGAGGCGACCCCGACGGCGCCGCGGCAGCGGTCGCGGACATCACGGCATCCGGATGCCGTGCCATGGCACTGCATGCCGACCTCGCCATCGACGACGCCACCGCGCTGGATGCCGCGTGCGACCGGCTGCTCGACGACTGCACCGCCGCGGTGGGCGCGCCCGACGTCGTCGTGCTCAACGCGTTCCCGCAGGACCTCCTCGAGTGGGACGCCCTCGACACCGCCGCCTGGGACGCGTTCCACCGTGCCGGCCTGCGCCCGACCACTGCGCTGCTGCACCGCGCCGCCGCCCGGCTCGGCGAGGGCGGCGTCATCGTGGTGGTCGGCTCGATCGAGGGGCTGCGGCCCGCTCCCACCCACACGCCGTACGCCGTCGCCAAGGCCGCGCTGCACCACCTCACCGCCGCCGCCGCAGCGCAGCTGGGGAAACGCGGCATCCGGGTGGTGGGCGTCGCCCCCGGGCTGGTCGACCGCGAGGGCCTGGCGCAGTCGTGGCCCGAGGGAGTCGAGCGCTACCGCAGGGCGTCGGCGCTCGGCCGGCCGGTGACGGCCCGCGAGGTCGCCGCGACGGTGGCGTTCCTCGCCTCACCAGCCGCTTCCGGCATCACCGGCACCACCATCCCCATCGACGCCGGGTGGTCGGCGATGCCGGGTTGGTGAGTTCCGCCAGTTCACGCTCGCGCATCTCGTCACGACCCCCCTCTAGCGAGGTAACGACCCGGCAACGACACTCGGGGGGCCGCTCGTCCCGCGCAGCGCAGGCCATAGCATCTGCATGTCTGACCCGATCTCCAAGGAGAAACTTCATGAAGTCCACGCGTTACCTGGTCGTAGTGCCTGCGGCGCTCGCCCTCGCCCTCGCGGGCTGTGGTGGCAGCACCGGCGCCTCCGACACCCCCGCCGCTTCCGGCTCGACTGCGGCAGGTGCGCCCGCGGATGACTCGAACTGCGCCTCTCCCGACGTCTACTGCATCGGTCTGGTGACCGACACCGGCAAGGTCGACGACAAGTCGTTCAACCAGTCCGCCCACGAGGGTGGCCAGGCCGCCGCCGCGCAGACCAACGGCTTCTACAAGTACATCGAGACCCAGGACGCCAAGGACTACGCCGCCAACATCTCGCAGTTCACCAACAAGAAGTACGACACGATCATCACCGTCGGCTTCCTGATGGCAGACGCGACCACCGCCGCCGCCAAGGCCAACCCCACCACGCGCTTCATCGGCGTCGACCAGACCTACGACGCGGCCGCGGTCACCGAGAAGAACATCACCGGGCTGGTCTTCCCCGAGGACCAGGCGGGCTACGGCGCCGGCTACCTCGCCGGCCTGATGACCAAGACCAACAAGCTCGGCCAGGTGCTCGGTCTCGAGATCCCGCCGGTGCAGAAGTACGCCAAGGGCTTCGAGGCGGGCGCCAAGGCCGCCAACCCGAAGGTCACCGTCGCCACCGTCTACCACCCCGCCGCCGACAACGCGTTCAACGACCCGGTATGGGGCGCCGGCGAGGCCAAGAAGCAGCTCGCCCAGGGTGCCGACATCATCTTCGGTGCGGGTGGCAACACCGGCAACGGCGCCCTCCAGGAGGTCGCCAAGGCCTCCGGTGCCGGCACCGAGAAGTTCTGCATCGGCGTCGACCTCGACCAGTGGGACACCGTCCCGGCCGCCCAGCCGTGCCTCGTCACCTCCGCGATGAAGCTCATCAGCGAGGGCGTCACCGACACCGCCACCAAGGCCAAGGACGGCGACTTCTCCGAGCTGCAGACGCTCGGCAAGGCGGGCCTGGCGCCGTACCACGACTTCGACTCGGTCGTCCCGGCCGACGTCAAGGCCAAGGTCGACGAGGTCGTCAAGCAGATGGAGGCCGGCACGCTGCAGACCGGCGTCACCCTCTGACGAAAAGGTGACTCCGGGTCGCGCGCACGCGTGACCTCCGCCTGCTGGACATCGGGGCGGGCACCCACCGGGTGCCCGCCCCCAGTGCGTCGTCACCTCGACGGCGCCGAGCCGTCGCGCACCTTTTGCCCCGGGGGCGCGACACGCAACACTGTGGGCACCGACCGACATTGGAGTCACATGTCCGAGACACCCACGGTGGCCGAGCCGGCCGCCGCCTCGCCGCCGCCCGACGGTCCCGAGACCGGCGGCCGGCGTCCTGACCGGCAGCCGCTGGCGTTCCTGCTCACCCACCAGAGCGGCGTGGTCATCATCGTCGCGCTCGTCATCGCCCTGGCGGTGGGCGCGGTCCTGATCCGGCTGCAGGGCGTGGCTCCGCTCTACGCCTACGAGACGCTCATCAGGCAGGCGCTGTTCGTGCCGGGCGGCCTCACCCGAACCCTGCAGAAGACCGCCCCGCTGGTGCTCACCGGCCTGGCCGTCGTGCTGCCGCTGCGCGTGGGCCTGTTCAACATCGGTGGCCAGGGGCAGCTGATCTTCGGCGCGATGTTCGGCGCCTGGCTGGCGTACGCGGCCGGTGGCTACGGCATCCTCGGTGCAGCGCTCGGCATGGTCGCGGGCATCCTGGCGGGCGCCTTCGTCGGCTGGATCGCCGGTGTGCTCAAGGCCACCCGCGGGGTGCACGAGGTCATCACCACCATCATGCTCAACTACATCGCGGCCGGGGTCACCTGGTGGCTGGTCACCGGGCCGCTGCAGGCCGAGGGCTCCAAGACCAGCGGCATCCCGCAGACCGAGCTGATCCCCGCCGGGGCGCAGGTCGGGGCGGTGGCGAAGATCCCCATCGGGTTCGTCATCGCCGTCGTGCTCGCGGTCGCGTGCTGGTGGATGCTGTCTCGCAGCACCCTGGGCTTCCGGTTCAACACGGTCGGCGCCAACAAGAGCGCGGCGCGCTACGCCGGCATCAACATCAGCCGCATCGTCACGCTCTCGATGGTGCTCGGCGGTGGCCTGGCCGGCCTCGCCGGTGCGCTCGAGGCCCAGGGCACACTGTTCCGGTTCGAGCCGGCCATCGGCGGCACCCTGGGCTTCGACGGCATCACCATCGCCCTGCTCGCCCGGGCCAACCCCCTCGCGACCGTCCCGGCCGCGTTCCTCGTCGGGGTGCTGCGCACCGGCGCCGCCGGCCTGCAGTTCGAGACCGGCATCGCCCCCGAGGTGGTCGACGTGCTCCTCGCGACGATCCTGCTGATGGTCTCGATCCCGGTGCTCGGCCGGTGGATCTTCCGCAGTCGCGCCGACAAGGTCAGCGCCGCGTCGACGAGCTGGGGAAACTGACGTGACGACCGAGTGGATCGCCAAGAACCGCACGACCCTGATCGTTACGGTGGTCGTGCTCGTCGCGGCCTACGTCTTCTACTACGCCCAGAACGACATCGCCCCGAGCATGTACACCTCGGCCTGGGGCTACGCCATCCCGCTCGTCCTGGCCGCCCTCGTGGGTGTCATCGGTGAGCGCTCCGGCGTGGTCAACATCGGCATCGAGGGCCAGATGCTGGTCGCGGCCTTCGCGGGCTTCTTCGCCGCCGCCTACAGCGGCTCGCTCATCGTCGGCGTGCTCGCCGGCATCGGCAGCGGCCTGATCCTCGGCGGGTTCCTCGCCTGGACCACCGTGAAGTGGCGGATGGACCAGATCATCGCCGGCGTCGTGCTCAACATCATCGCCACCGGCATCACGTCGTTCTACTACAAGCCAGGCAAGCTGCTACCGGGGCTGATGCCCAACTTCGACATCCCGCTGCTGTCGCAGATCCCGCTGTTCGGCCGGGTGTTCTTCACCGGCACCGGCGTCTTCGCGGTGCTCGCCATCCTCGCGGCGCTGGTCGTGCACTTCGGCCTGTTCCACACCCGGTGGGGCCTGCGCACCCGCTCGGTCGGCGAGTACCCCTCGGCCGCCGACACCGCCGGCATCAACGTCGAGCGGCTGCGGCTGGTCAACGTCACCCTCGCGGGCTCGCTGGCCGGGTGCGCCGGCATCTACCTGTCGATGGACGCGTCGAGCTCCTTCGAGCGGGGCATGGTCGCCGGCCGTGGCTTCCTCGCGCTGGCGATCATGATCATGGGCGCGTGGCGGCCGCTGCGGGCGTTCGTCATGGCGATCTTCTTCGGCTTCATCAACGCCGTCGCCTCGCAGCTGCAGCAGAGCGGCAACATCGACGTCCCCCCGCAGCTCACCGGAACCCTGCCCTTCGTCGTAACGATCATCGTCCTGGCGGTCGCGGCCGGCCGGGTGAGGGCACCGGGAGCCGTCGGGCAGCCGTACATCAAGGGAGACGAGTGATGACCCAGACATCCCAGACCGGCCTCGGTGAGGGCGACGTCGGCGAGGTGCTGCTCGACATCGAGGGCCTGTCGAAGAGCTTCGGCAGCGTCAAGGCCAACCGCGACATCTCGATGCACGTCCGGCGCGGCGAGATCGTCGCCCTGCTCGGCGAGAACGGGGCGGGCAAGTCGACCCTGGTCAACCAGATCTTCGGGCTCATCGCGCCCGACACCGGCACGGTGAGCGTGCGGGGAGACACCACCCCGATCAAGGACCCGCGAGACGCCATCCGGCGCGGCATCGGCATGGTGCACCAGCACTTCCAGCTGGTGCCCGTGATGACCGTGGCCGAGAACATGATGCTCGGCCACGAGCCGACCCGGGCCGGGCAGGTGCTCGACATCGCCAGCGCCCGCGAGATGGTGCGCACCCTGTCGGGCCGGCACCGCCTGCCCGTCGAGCCCGACGCCAAGGTCGAGGACCTGCCGGTGGGCACCCAGCAGCGGGTCGAGATCCTCAAGGCGCTCTCGCGCCGGGTCGACCTGCTGATCCTCGACGAGCCGACCGCCGTGCTGACCCCGCAGGAGACCGACGAGCTGCTCGGGGTCATGAAGGAGCTGGCGGCGTCGGGGACCTCCATCGTCTTCATCACCCACAAGCTGCGTGAGGTGCTGGCGGTCAGCGACCGGGTCTACGTGCTGCGCCAGGGCGCGGTCGTCGGCGAGGTCGAGACGGCCACGACCGACGCCCGCAAGCTGGCCACGATGATGGTGGGGCGAGAGGTCGTGCTGTCGATCGACAAGGCAGACGCCACGCCGACCGAGACCGTGCTCACCATCACCGACCTGCACGTCAAGGACGACCGCGACCTCGGCGCGGTCAACGGCTTCTCGCTCGAGGTGCGCGCCGGCGAGATCGTCGGGGTCGCCGGGGTCGAGGGCAACGGCCAGCGCGAGCTCGTCGAGGCCCTGGCCGGGATGCGCAAGGTGGTCTCGGGCCAGATGACCCTCGGTGACCTCGACCTCACCCGGGCCAACCCGCACCAGACCCATCACGCAGGCGTCGGGCACATCCCCGAGGACCGCGAGAAGCACGGCCTGGTGGCCGCCTACTCCATCGCCGACAACCTCGTGCTCAACGAGTTCGACCAGGCGCCCTACGCCAAGGGTGGGGTGCGCGACTTCGACGCCATCGTCGAGCACGCCGAGGCCGTGCGGGAGGAGTTCGACATCCGCTCCTCGAGCGTGCACCAGAGCTCGGGGTCGCTGTCGGGCGGCAACAAGCAGAAGGTCGTCGTCGCCCGCGAGATGTCGTTCAAGCCGAGGCTGCTGATGGCCGCCCAACCCACCCGAGGCGTCGACGTGGGGTCGATCGAGTTCATCCACCGCCGCATCGTCGACGCCCGCGACGCCGGCGCCGCGGTGCTGCTGGTGTCGGCCGAGCTCGACGAGATCCTGTCGCTCTCGGACCGGATCGCGGTCGTGCACGGCGGCACGGTGGTGGCCGAGATGCCGGGGCGCGGCGCCGACCGCACCGAGATCGGCCGCCTGATGGCCGGCGACCACTGACCGACCAGCCCAGCCGAGCCCCGACCCCGAACCGGCCGACCCTCATCCGCCCGGTTCTTCCCCGACTTTGCAGGTCGGTAGCCGCGAGAAACGCCGCGAAAGCGGGGTTTCGTGCGGCTCCTCGCATGCAAAGTCGGGAAGGTTGGGGGCGGGGAGATCGTATGGTTACGTTTTCGTAAGTTACGGTTCCGTAGGTTACGCTGGCGTACGTGAGCGCATCCACCGTGACCCGACCGACCCCGCCCGCCGTGCATCCGCCGGCCGCGCCGTCGCGCCCGCGCGTCGGAGCCCACGCCCCCGGTCCGCTCGGGGGCGTGTTGCGTGGCGCCCGCAAGGTGGCCGAGGCCCTCGCCACCCCGCTCGTGCCGAGCGACTACCTCGACCTGATCGACCCGTTGCGCTCCGGCGCCGACCTGCGCGGGCGCATCCTCGAGGTGCGCCCCGAGACCGCGGATGCCGTGACCGTCGTCATCCGCCCGGGCCGCGGCTGGCTCGGCCACGTGCCCGGGCAGTACATCCGCATCGGCATCGACATCGACGGCGTGCGCCACTGGCGCGCCTACAGCCTCACCCACCGCGCCGACGGCACGGCCGCGGCCGGCATCCCCGCGGGGTGCATCGCCATCACCACCAAGGCGATCCCCGACGGCAAGGTCTCCAGCCACCTCGTGCGGTCCACCGCCCCCGGCACCCTGGTCATGCTCGACCAGGCCACCGGCGACTTCACGCTGCCGAGCCCGGCGCCGGCCAAGGTGCTCTTCCTCACCGCCGGCAGCGGCATCACCCCGGTGATGGGAATGCTGCGCAACTCCCTCGACGAGCTGCCAGACGTCGCCCACCTGCACTGCGCCCCCACGGCATCCGACGTCATCTTCGCCGACGAGCTGCGGTCGTACGCCGCCGACGGTCGGCTCGCGCTCACCGTCAACCTCGACGACGAGCACGGCGTGCTCGACCTGGCCCGGCTCGACGCCCTGGTGCCCGACTGGCGCGAGCGCCAGACCTGGACCTGCGGACCGACCGGCCTGCTCGACACCGCCGAGGCGCACTGGGCCGCGGCGGGCGTGGCCGACCGCCTGCACACCGAGCGCTTCCGGCCCACCGTGGTCGAGCCCGGTGAGGGTGGCGAGATCACCTTCCTGAACAGCAGCATCACCGTCGACGCCGACGGTGGCATCCCCATCCTCGACGCCGGCGAAGAGGCCGGCGTCCTGATGCCGAGCGGATGCCGGATGGGCATCTGCTTCGGCTGCGTCGTCACCATGCGCCAGGGCGCGATCCGCGACCTGCGCACCGGTGACGTCACCGTCGTCGAGCCCGGCGACGAGCTGCCCGTGCAGACCTGCGTCAACGCCGTCGCCGGCTCCTGCGACATCGACCTCTAGCACCCAGACCCGCCGCCCCGAACCGCCCGCCCGCGAGAACCGGAAGGACCTCCCATGACCCTCGCCCCCGAGCGCTCCAGCATCTCCCCCACCGCCAGGCACCGCGTCGCCGCCGACCACGCCTCCACCAAGCCGCACGGCATCAACCCCCGCCTCTCGGTCACCAGCACGACCCCGCGCCCGCCGCGCCCCGCCCTGAAGAAGAGCGGCCGGCCCAACCCCGCCGCACACCTGACCCCCGAGCAGATCGAGGGCATCGGCCACGAGCTCGACGCCCTGCGCAAGGAGGTCATGGACAGCCGCGGCGAGCGCGACGCCGCCTACATCCGCAAGGTCATCACCGTCCAGCGCTACCTCGAGATGGGCAGCCGTGCCGTGCTGCTCTTCTCGGGCGTCAAGGTCAAGGGCGTGCGCCCGGCCTGGTGGCTCGGCACGGCCGGCCTGTCGGTGGCCAAGATCCTCGAGAACATGGAGATCGGCCACAACGTCATGCACGGCCAGTGGGACTGGATGCGTGACCCGAAGATCCACTCGACCGCGTGGGAGTGGGACAACGCCTCCCCGAGCAGCCAGTGGAAGCACAGCCACAACGAGATCCACCACACGTTCACCAACGTGCTCGGCCGCGACAACGACCTCGGCTACGGCATCCTGCGTGTCGACGAGGACCAGCGCTGGAGCCTGTTCTACCTCTTCCAGCCGATCTGGCACGTGGGCAACGCGCTGCTCTTCGAGTACTCCATCGCGGCCTACGACCTCGAGCTCGGCGGCTACCTCGCGAAGAAGAACCGGATGAGCGAGGACGAGAAGGCGAAGTTCCGCGCCGACGCCGCGGAGGTCGTGGCGAAGATCAAGCGCCAGGCCACCAAGGACTACCTCGTGCACCCGGTGCTGTCGGCCGCCACCGGCTCGGCCCGCACCACGCTGACCGCCAACGTCGTCGCCAACCTGGTGCGCAACGTGTGGACCAACACCGTCATCATCTGCGGCCACTTCCCGCCCGGCATCGAGACCTTCGAGAAGACCTCGATCGACGGCGAGACCCGCGGCGAGTGGTACGTGCGCCAGATGCTCGGCTCGGGCAACATCAGCGGCTCGCCCGCGATGCACGTGATGACGGGCAACCTGAGCCACCAGATCGAGCACCACCTCTTCCCCGACATGCCGAGCAACCGCTACCGCGAGATCGCGCCCCGCATCCGCGACCTGATGCAGCGGCACGACCTGCCCTACGTCACCGGGAGCCTGGGCAAGCAGGCCGCCTCGGTGTACTGGAAGGTCGTGCAGCTCTCGCTGCCCAACAAGGTCGAGGGTCGCCGTCGCCGCGACCTCGTGCGCCTGGCCGCGAAGAAGTCCTGGCGCAAGAAGTCGCTCGACCGCTTCTGAGCCATACCCGAACGGCCGATCCCGTTCGGCACCCGAGAACCCCTGCCCCGTCGCTACCCTTGACGGTGCAGGGGTTCTCGTCGTCAAGAGGTTCCGATGAGCACCACCCCGTACCGTCGGCTGGCGCTGGCCGCCGCCACCCTCTCGCTCGTCGCCACGGGGGCCGCCGCGCCCGCCCAGGCCCGCACCACCACCCCGTCCCGGATGCCGGCCGCACAACGCCACGCCCCGGGCCCGCCGGCGACCGTCGTGACCCCGCTGGGGGCTGTCACGACGGCCGCCGGCTCCCGCGTGCCGCGCTGGGCCGCCCCGGTGCGCCGCACGGTCACCCGCCCGAGCACCACCGACCCCGCGGCCTCCGAGGTGGTGCGGCTGGTCAACGTGCAGCGCCAGAAGGCCGGATGCCGGGCGCTGAGGGCGGACGTGCACCTGACCGCGGCCGCGCGGCTGCACAGCGAGGACATGGCTCGTCGCAACTACTTCAGCCACACCTCCCTCGACGGGCGCACCCCCTGGGACCGGATCCGCGCCCAGGGCTACGCATACGGGTCGGCCGAGAACATCGCCGCCGGCCAGCGCACCCCGGCCGAGGTGATGTCGGCCTGGATGAACAGCCCCGGCCACAAGGCGAACATCCTGAACTGTGCGAGCGCGGCCATCGGCGTCGGCATCGGCCGCAACAGTGCCAGCAAGTACGGCATCTACTGGACCCAGGACTTCGGCACCCGCTGAGCCGTCGCGCACGAGGCACAATGGGTCGCCGACGTGCCGGTCTCGAGCCCGAGGCCGCAAGAAGGGACCTCGTGGACCTCGCTCCCAGCGTGGCCGGCCTCGCCCTCATGGCGCTGGCCGCCGCCATCATCGGCTACTCCAAGACCGCCCTGGGCGGGCTCGCCGTCATCGCCGTCGCCATCTTCGCCACGGTGCTGCCGGCCAAGGAGTCGACCGCGGCGATCCTCGCCATCCTCATCGTCGGTGACGTCGTCGCCTGCTGGCACTACCGGCACGACGCCGACTGGTCGCTCATCAGGCGGCTGCTCCCGGCCGTCGTGCCAGGCCTCGTGCTCGGCGCGCTGTTCCTGCGGGCGGTCGACGACGCCACGCTGCGCCGCAGCATCGGTGCCGTCCTGCTCGTGCTCGTGCTGTTGCAGCTGTGGGTCAAGTGGCGCGGCGACTCCGACGTACCCTCGAAAGCGCACGAGCGCCGGGCCGCGTCGTGGACGGCCGGCACCGGTGTCGGCTTCGCCACGATGACCGCCAACGCCGCCGGCGCGGTGATGACGCTCTACCTGTCGGCGTCCGGCATCGACAAGCGTCGCTTCGTCGGCACCAACGCGTGGTTCTTCCTCATCGTCAACCTCGTCAAGGTGCCGTTCTCCATCGCGCTGGGCCTGATGCACCCGGTGGATGCCGTGCGCGCCGCAGCGCTCGCGCCCTTCGTCCTCGTCGGGGGACTGCTGGGCTACGCCACGGTGCAGCGGATCAGCCAGCGCTGGTTCGACCTGGGGGTGCTGGCCGCCTCCGCGCTGGCCGCGGCCCTGCTGCTTGTCGTGTGACGCCGCGGCTCAGGTGTTCTGGGGGAAGCCGAGCTCGATGCCGCCGTGGCTGGGGTCGAGCCAGCGCGACGTGACGACCTTGCCACGGGTGAAGAAGTGCACGCCCTCCATCCCGTGGGCGTGGCTGTCGCCGAACAGCGAGTTCTTCCAGCCCCCGAAGGAGTAGTACGCCATCGGGACTGGGATCGGCACGTTGATGCCGACCATGCCCACCTCCACCTCGTTCTGGAAGCGCCGCGCGGCGCCCCCGTCGTTGGTGAAGATGGCGGTGCCGTTGCCGTAGGGGTTGTCGTTGATGAGCTGCAGGCCCTCGTCGTAGGACTGCACCCGCACCACCGAGAGCACCGGCCCGAAGATCTCGTCGCGGTAGATCGACATCTGGGGGGTGACGTGGTCGAACAGGGTCGGCCGCAGGAAGTAGCCCCCACCGTCAGCGTCGACGTCTCCCTCGCGGCCGTCGACGACCAGCGTGGCGCCGGCCTGCGTCCCCGCGTCGAGGTACGAGGTCACCTTGTCGCGGTGCTGCGCGGTGACCAGCGGGCCCATGTCGCAGCCGCGGGTACCGTCACCGGTGACCAGCTTGCCCATCCGGTCGGTGATCTTGCTGACCAGCTCGTCGGCCACCGGCTCGACCGCCAGGAGCGCCGAGATCGCCATGCAGCGCTCACCCGCGGAGCCGAAGCCGGCGTTGATCGCGGCGTCAGCGGCGAGGTCGAGGTCGGCGTCGGGGAGCACGAGCATGTGGTTCTTCGCGCCACCGAGGGCCTGCACCCGCTTGCCGTGTGCGGTGCCCGTCTCGTAGACGTACCTGGCGATCGGGGTGGAGCCGACGAACGACACCGCCTTGACGTCGGGGTGCGTGAGCAGCGCGTCGACGGCCTCCTTGTCGCCGTGCACGACGTTCAGCACGCCGTCGGGCAGACCGGCCTCCTTCCACAGCGCAGCCACCGCGTTGACGGCCGACGGGTCCTTCTCACTGGGCTTGATGACGACCGCGTTGCCGCAGGCGATCGCGACCGGCACGAACCACAGCGGCACCATCGCGGGGAAGTTGAAGGGGCTGATCACGGCCACCACACCCAGGCTCTGCCGGATCGAGTAGACGTCGACCTTGGTCGAGACGTTCTCGGAGAAGCCGCCCTTGAGCAGGTGCGGGATGCCGCAGGCGAACTCGGCCACCTCGAGGCCACGGGTGACCTCGCCGACGGCGTCGGAGACGACCTTGCCGTGCTCGGCGGTGATCAGGGCGCCGATCTCGTCCTTGCGCTCGTTGAGCAGCTCGCGGAAGCGGAACAGCACCTGCGTGCGCTGGGTCAGCGACGCCCGCCGCCACGACGACTCCCAGGCCGCCTTCGCGCCGGTGACGACCTCGTCGACCAGCGCGGCCGAGGCGAGGTCGAGCTCGCCGGTCTGCGTCCCGGTCGCCGGGTTGAACACCGGGCTGGTGCGCTGGGCGGTGCCCTCCCAGGACGCGCCGCCGATGAGGTGGGTGATGCGGGTGGGAGTGGAGCTCACGGTTATCGGTCCTTGTCGTGCGAAGTGGTGGAATCAGTGTGTCAGAGCCGGTGGGGTTGTGGAATGCGTGGCCGGGTGCCGTCCAGGCCCTGCGATCAGTCGTCGCCGCCGTACAGCTCGGGCCGCTCCGGCAGCGCCACCGGCACCGGGCGGCCGGAGCCGAGCGACTCCATGCCGGCGGTGCTGACCGCGCTGGCGGCGTAGCCGTCCCAGGCCGAGGCCCCGACGGCACCGCCGGCGCGCACGGCATCCGCCCAGGCCTGTACCTCCAGGTCGTACGCGCGGGCGAAGCGGGTGCGGTAGTCGTCGGGCACCACGCCGCCCCAGGAGCCACCGCCCTCGCCGGCCCGGGTGGTGAGCACGCCGGTCGACGCTGCGCCGGCGGTGAGCGTTCCCCGTTCGGCGACTGCCTCGAAGCGCACCTCGTACCCGACCTGGCTGTTGACGAAGACCTCGTTGGTGACGAGCCCACCGCCGGCCATCCGGAAGATAGCGACCTGCGGGTCGACGACCCCCGCCCCGGCGTACGAGGTGGGTGCCGGGGAGAGCACCGTGACCTCGGTGATCTCCTCACCGAAGAGGTACCGAGAGGCGTCGACCTCGTGCACCAGGCTGTCGCGCACGATCATCTCCGAGCGGAAGTCGGCGTTGGGCACCCCGCGGTTGCGGTGGGTGTTGTGCAGCAGCAGCAGCCGGCCGTGGGAGCCCGACCCGAGGGCCCGGTGCACCGCGACGTACTCGGGGTCGAAGCGCCGCATGAAGCCGAGCGTCACCAGGCGGCGGCCGAGCGACGCCTCGGCCTCCACGACCCGCAGTGACGAGGCGTCGTCCATCGTGAGGGGCTTCTCGCACAGCACCGGCTTGCCGTGGTGCAGGCACGCGAGCACCTGCTCCTCGTGCACGAACCCCGGCGAGGCGATCACCACCGCGTCGACGTCGGGGGACGCCACGAGGTCGAGCGGTTCACCGTGGGCGGCCACCCCCAGTCGCTCGGCCAGGGTGCCGGCCCGCTCGGCGTCGGGGTCACTGACGGCCGCCAGCACCGCACCGCCCGTGCGGCGGGCGAGCCGCTCGGCGTGGTCGGACCCCATCAGGCCGACCCCGATGACCCCGACACGCAGGAGGCTGCTCGTCATCGTCGCCCCTGCGTCGCCGCGGTCTTCGCCGAGGGGGCGAGGTAGGCGTGCTGGTGCTTCTTGGCCTCGGTGTAGGCCGCGGCCGCGGCCTGGGTGCTGTCCAGCGCCGATACCTGCGCCACCGGGACGTCCCACCACGACTCGCTCGAGGCGGAGTGCACCCGCGGGTCGGTCTCGACGTGGATGACGACCGGTCCGCCGTCGCGCGGCGCCGCCCTGGCCGCCGCGATCGCCGCGGCCAGGCCGGCCCGGTCGTGCACCTCGAGGACGTGGGCGCCCAGGCTGCGGGCGTTGGCCGCGAGGTCGACCGGCAGGTGGCCGCCATCGAGCCGGCCGTCGTCGCCGCGGAACTGGTAGCTGGTGCCGAAGCGCTGCGAGCCGAGCCCCTCCGAGAGCGAGCCGATGGAGTGGAACCCGTGGTTCTGCACGAGCACCACCACCACCTTGACCCGCTCCTGCACCGCCACGACGAGCTCGGTCGGCATCATCAGGTAGCCACCGTCGCCGACCATGGCGAAGACGTCGCGGCTGTCGTCGGCGAGCGCCACGCCGAGGGCGCCCGGGATCTCGTAGCCCATGCAGGAGTAGCCGTACTCGACGTGGTAGCCCTTGGCGTCGCGCACCCGCCAGAGCTTGTGGAGGTCACCGGGCATCGAGCCGGCCGCGCAGACGACGACGTCACGGGGGTCGCTCAGCTCGTTGACCGCGCCGATGACGGCCGCCTGGGTGAGCAGGCCGGGAGCGAGCCGCTCGGTCACGTCCGCCGGCGGGTCGTAGGCAGCATCCACCTGCTCGTCCCACTCGCGCCACAGGGCCGCGACCCGGGCGGCATACCCGGGCTCCACGGCATGGCCGTCGAGCGCCTCGGTGAGTGCCACCAGGCCCGCGCGGGCGTCGGCGACCAGCGACAGGCCGCTGTGCTTGCCGGCATCGAAGCCGGCGACGTTGAGGCTGACGAAGCGGACGCCGCTGTCGCGGAACGCCGTTCGAGAGGCTGTGGTGAAGTCGGACCAGCGGGTGCCGACGCCGATGACCAGGTCGGCCTCGCGAGCGAGCACGTTGGCCGCCGTGGTGCCGGTCGACCCCACCGCGCCCACGAGCTGTGGGTGCCCGTGCAGGAGCGACCCCTTGCCGGCCTGCGTCTCGGCCACCGGGATGCCGGTCGCCGTCGCGAAGGCGGCCAGGGCGTCCTCGGCGCCGGAGTAGTGCACCCCACCACCGGCCACGACGAGCGGCCTGCGGGCCCCGCGCACGGCATCCACGACGTCGGCCACCCGGGCCGGCTCGGCCGGCGGGCGGGCCACGTGCCACACCCGGTCGGCGAACAGCTCGACGGGCCAGTCGAAGGCCTCCGCCTGGACGTCCTGGGGCAGCGAGATCGTCACGGCACCGGTCTCGACCGGGTCGGTCAGCACCCGCATCGCGCCGAGCAGCGCGGCCGGCAGCTGCTCGGGCCGGTCGACCTGGTCGTAGAACCGCGACAGCGGCCGGAAGGCGTCGTTGACCGAGACATCGGCGGCGTGCGGCAGCTCGAGCTCCTGCAGCACGGGCGCGCTGACCCGGGTCGCGAAGGTGCCCGAGGGGAGCAGCAGCACCGGTACGCGGTTGATGGTGGCGAGCGCGGCGCCGGTGAGCATGTTGGTCGAGCCGGGCCCGACGGATGCCGTGACGGCCCACGTCGAGAGCCGGCCCCGCTGCTTGGCGAACCCGACGGCGGTGTGCACCATCGCCTGCTCGTTGCGGCCGAGCACGTACGGCAGGGCCGGCTCCTCGCCCGCCGCGGTGGCCCGCAGCTCGTCCTCGAGCAGGGCCTGGCCGATGCCGGCGACGTTGCCGTGCCCGAAGATGCCGAGGCACCCGGCCACGAGGCGCTGGCGCTCGCCGTCACGCTCGCTCCACTGGTGCCCGAGGAAGCGCACCACCGCCTGCGCGACGGTGAGCCGGACGGTGTCGGTCATCGGGTGCCTCCCGCGGGCAGTCGCGGGTCGACCTCGGTGTCGGCCCAGGTGTCGCGGACCCAGGCGTGCGCCGGGTCGTCGCAGATCCGCCAGGCCCGCTCCGGGCCGGGGCCCGCCATGACGTTGAGGTAGTACAGGTCGGCGTCGGGGCTGGCGATCGCGGGCCCGTGCCAGCCGTGCGGTACGAGCACGACGTCCATGGTGCGCACCTCGGTGACGACGTCGAGCGGGCGCTCGGCGGTGCCGTAGACCCTCAGGTACCCCACCGGGTTCGTGCCGCGCGGGTCGGTCGAGCGGGTCTCGACGTAGTAGATCTCCTCGAGCGCGGTCTCCTCCCCCGGGCGTTCCTCGTCGTGCTTGTGCGGTGGCCACGAGCTCCAGTTGCCGGCGGGGGTGACCACCTCGCAGACCAGGATCGAGTCTGCGTCGAGCACGTCGGGCAGGCCCAGGTTGCGTACCTCCCGGCTGGCCCGGCCGGCCCCGCGCAGCTCCACCGGCACCTCGCGGGCCGTGACGTGCCGGAACGGCTTCGGGTCGGCCTCCTTGGTGGCGACCGCACCGCACAGGGCGACGCGGCCGGCATCCGGCCCGACGAGGCTGACCCGCAGCCGCGACCCCCGACCGGCGTAGACGACGTCGGTGGCGCCGGCGAAGACCGACGTCCGCCCCGGGAGCGTCACGGCGTGGGTCGTGCCGTCCGGCTCGGTCACCTCGACGTGGAAGGAGCCCACCAGCGGGACGACGAGCGTCTCCTCGTCGGCGCTGTCGTGGTCGACGTACCCACCCTCGGCGCAGACCGCCACTCGCAACCGGGTGTGCTCCCAGCCGGCGACGGGGTTCGCCGCGGTCGGGGTGACGGCCACGGGGTACTCGCCGTCGTCGGCGGTGCCGTACCTGCGCACGTACCGGTCGTTGTCGCAGCCCTGCCCGGGAGTGCCGAGCCGCGCGCGGCCCCAGAAGTCGTCGGTCATGCCACGCCACCGTGCACGAGGTCGGCGGCGATGTCGACCGCGGCCGCCACGTCACCGTCAGGCGGGAACAGCAGGGCGCGACCGACGACGAGCCCGCGCACGGCGGGCAGCTCGAGGGAGCGGCCCCAGGCGGCATACGTGTCTCGGGGCGCCCCCTGGGGGTCACCGCCGAGCAGGAGGGTGGGCAGCGTGGTGGCGTCCATGACCCGGGCGAGGTCGTCGACGACGGGCAGCTTGAGCCAGGTGTGCGCACTGAACGAGCCCAGGCCCGAGGCGACGGAGATCGCGCGCACCATCGAGTCGGCATCGAGCAGGTTGCGCACCCGGCCGTCCTCCACGACCGACCAGAACGGCTCGACCAGCGCCATCCGCCCCAGGGCCGCGAGCTCGGTGACGGCGAGGGCACAGGCCTCGAGGGTCGCGGCGCTCCCCGGGTCACCGAGCGCGATGCGGGTGAGCATCTTGCCGCCGTCGAGCCCGCGCTGCTGCACCTCCTGCGCGGTGTACCCGGTGAAGCGGTCGTCGAGCTCCCAGACGCTGCCCTGCAGGCCGCCGCGGTTCATCGACCCGATGACGACCTTGCCCTCGAGGGCGCCGAGCAGCAGCAGGTCGTCGAGCACGTCGGGGGTGCCGAGCACGCCGTCGACGCCGGGCCGATCCAGCGCGGTCACCAGCCGGGCCAGCAGATCGCTGCGGCTCGCCATGGCCAGGCCCTCGTCGCGCACGCCCAGCGCGTTGCGCGCCGGGTGGTCGGCCGCCACCAGCAGCAGCCGACCGTCCTTCGGCAGCAGCGGGCGCAGGGTGCGCTCGTCCCAGCCTGCCGCGATGCGCTCGGGCTCGCGGGCCCGGGTCTCGGTGAGGGCGGCGGTGTCGACGGTGCGCAGCGTCACGGCGCTCACCGCCCTGCTCCGGCGAGGGCGGCCTCGACCTCGGCCGTCGAGGGCATCGCCGTCGAGCACTCCAGGCGCCCCGCGACGATGGCACCGGCAACGTTGGCGAAGGAGATGGTACGCGCGAGGTCCCACCCCGAGAGCAGGCCGTGAACGAGGGCGCCACCGAAGGAGTCGCCGGCGCCCAGGCCGTTGACGACCTCGACCGGAAACGGCGCGACCTCGACCCGGTCCTCCCGGGTCGCCGCGAGCACGCCTCGCGGGCCCTGCTTGACGACGGCGAGCTCGAGTCCGCGCTCGAGCAGGGCGTCGGCGGCGCGGTGCGGGTCGGTCTCCCCCACGGCGACCTCGCACTCCTCGCGGTTGCCGACGGCCACGGTGACGTGCTCGAGCGCCCGGCCCACCTCAGCGGAGGCCTCGGCGGGGTCGGCCCAGAACATCGGGCGGTAGTCGAGATCGAGCACGGTGTGCCGCGCCCGGCCGCGAGCCGCCCACGCGGTGTGGTGCGTCGAGCGGGACGGCTCCTGCGACAGGCCGGTGACCGTGGACCAGAAGACGCCCGCTCCACGGATCGCGTCGAGCGGCAGGTCGGCGTCCTCAAGGAGGAGGTCGGGTGCGGTCGGCCACCGGTAGAACCACAGGGGGAAGTCGTCCGGGGGGAAGACCTCGCAGAACGTCACCGGCGTCGGTGGCCCCGCAGCGTCGAGCACCGAGATGGATGCCGCGTCGACCCCCAGGCGCTCGGCCTCACGGCGCACGAAGCGCCCGAAGGCGTCATTACCGACCTTGGTGACCAGGCGGACCGAGCGCCCGTGACGCGCGGCCGCGACGGCGACGTTGGTGGCGCTCCCACCGAGGAACTTCGAGAAGGTGCTGACGTCCTCCAGGCCGACGCCGTGCTGCAGGGGGTAGACGTCGACGCCGGTGCGGCCCATCGACACGACGTCCGGCGCGGGTGCGCTGGTCGCTGCGGGAACTCCCTGCACCGCGGTCACGGAGCCACCGCCAGCCCGTCGGCGACCTCGAGGACGTGCCCGACCGACGCGCGCACGTCGGCGAGGGGGTCGACCCCGGTCTCGGCCGGCGGGCCGGTGAGGATGGCGTCCTGCTCCAGCACGTACCAGCCGGGGTACCCGCTCGCCTCCAGCGCCCCCACGATCGCGGCGATGTCGACGTCGCCGGTGCAGAGCGGCACGTACATCCCCTGCCCCACCCCCTGCGTGTAGGTCAGCTCGCCGCGCCGGACCCGGTCGGCGAGGTCGTGCCGCACGTCCTTGAGGTGCACGTGACCGATGCGCTCGGGGTGCTCCACGGCCAACCGCACCGGGTCACCCCCACCGATGAGCAGGTGCCCGGTGTCGAGGCAGATCGCGATGCCGCAACCGGCGATCACCCGGTCGGTCTCGCTCCCGCTCTCCACCATCGTGCCGACGTGCGGGTGGAGCGTGGCGAGCAGACCGTGGCCCGCGGCCGCGGCCCGGATCCGGTCGAGGTTGTCGAGCAGGGTCTGCCACTGGGCGTCGTCGAGCACCGGCCGCTGGTCGTACCCCTGCGCGCCCGTCGCGGCCGCGACCACCAGGGTCGAGGCACCGGCGGCCACGAGTCCCGCCATCACCGCCTCGGCCACGGGGAGCGGGTCGGCGCGGGGGTCGTGCAGCACGACGGGCACGAACTGGCCCACCGCCCGCAGGCCGGCCTCGCCGAGCACCCTGGCCTTGTCGGTGGGGGCGTCCGGGAGGAAGCCCTCCGGCCCGAACTCGGTCGCGGCCAGGCCCACCTCGCGCATCTGCGCGAGCACCTCCTCGGGCCCGATCTGGTGGCCCCAGCCGGGCACCTCGCACACGCCCCACGAGATGGGGGCGCCCGCGATCCGCTCGCGCAGCGGGATGGTGTCCGTGGTGTCGGTCATCGCTGGTCCTTCGTCGTCGTCGTCGTCAGGTGGTGGGGATCTCGGACAGGTCGACCGGGCGACCCTCGTGCAGTGACACGGTGCACGCCTCGGCCACTCGGAAGGCCTCGAGGGCGTCGCGCACGGTGCAGGGGCTGGGCACCTCGCCGCGGGCCACGGCCAGGAAGCAGGTCAGCTCGGCGCGGTACGCCGCGCCGAAGCGGTCCATGAACGAGTCGTGCACCGGGCCGGCCGGGAAGCCGACACCGTCCTCGGCCGAGCGCAGGGCCAGCGAGTCGTCGAGCCCCACGGCCAGCGAGCCCTGCGAGCCGAGCACCTCCAGGCGCACGTCGTGGCCCTGCCCGTGGTAGCGCGTCGTCGACAGCAGCGCCATGGTGCCGTCGTCGAGGGTGAGCAGCGCGGCACCCGAGTCGACGTCACCGGCATCCGGGAAGAAGCCCGGGCCCTTGGTGCCCCCGGTGGCGTACACGCGCACCACCTCGTGTCCGGTCACGAACCGCACCACGTCGCAGTCGTGCACCGAGCAGTCCCGGAAGATGCCCCCCGAAGTGGGGATGTAGTCGGGGCGGGGCGGCCGGCGGTCGCTCGTGTTCGCCCGCAGGGTGTGCACGAAGCCCAGCTCGCCGGCCCGGACCGTCTCTCGGGCCCGGCGGTAGCCGGCGTCGAACCGGCGCTGGAAGCCGATGTGCACGGGCACGTCCGACGCCTCGACGACGCGCACGACGTCGATCGTCTCGTCGAGTGTTGCGGCAACCGGCTTCTCGCAGAAGGTCGGCAGGCCGGCCGCGATGCCGGCCCGGATCAGCGCGGCGTGCCCCGGCGTCGCCGTCGCGACCACGAGGGCGTCGATGCCGGAAGTGACCAGGTCGTCGACCGCGCAGGCTCTGGACCGCGGGAGGTCGGCCGCCACGGCCGCGGCCACCTCGGGCCGGGCGTCGCCCACCACCAGCCCCTCGACGCCCTCGAGCGAGGCGAGGGTCTCGGCGTGGAACGCGCCGATCCGTCCCGCGCCGGCTAGTCCGATGCGCATCGCCACCTCCTTTGTAAGGACATACTGACATCTTCTCGCAGTCGCTGTACAGTCCGGTGACATGGAGGCCCGGGTCGTGGACGTGCGCATCGACCGCACCTCTCCCGTGCCGCTGTGGCACCAGCTGGCCGAACAGCTCACGGCGGCGATCCACGACGGCCGGCTGGAGCCGGGCGACCCGTTCGAGAACGAGGTGGCGCTCGCAGCCCGCCTCTCGCTCTCGCGGCCCACCGTGCGGCGGGCCATGCAGGAGATGGTCGACCAGGGGCTGCTCGTGCGGCGCCGCGGCATCGGCACCACCGTCGCGAGCCGCAAGATCCACCGCCGGGCGGCCCTGACGAGCCTGCACGACGACCTCGTGCGGGCCGGCCAGCACCCCAGCACCACAGTGCTCTCGCTCGGTGCCGTCCGCGACCAACGCGCCGCCGCCGCCCTCGACCTGCCGGCGGACACCGAGGTGCTCGCGCTGGTCAGGGTGCGCTCGACCGAGGGCGCCCCCCTCGCCCTGCTGCACAACTGGCTGCCGCCGGCCTACGCCGACGTCACCGCCGACGAGCTCGAGGCCGACGGGCTGTACGCCGCACTGCGCGCCCGCGGAGCCACCCCGGTCGTGGCCCGGCAGAACGTCGGAGCGCGGATGCCGACCCGCGACGAGCGCAGGCGGCTCGCGATCGTCGGGCAGCAGCCGGTGCTGACGATGACCCGCACCGCCTACTCGGCCTCCGGCGACGCGATCGAGTTCGGCGACCACTGCTACCGCGCCGAGGACTACTCGCTGGACCTCATGCTCGACGAGCGCTGACCGCCGTCGGCGTGACGGCGTGACGGCGTGACGGCGTGACGGCGTGGCCTCATTCGAGGTCGTCGAGGGCACCGACGTCGTCGATGACGTGCCGCAGGTAGCGGCGCGGCTCGGCGAGGAAGCTGCGGTGGTGGGTGACCACGTCGAGATCGTGCCACGTGGTGGGCCGGATGCCGTGCTCGCCCAGCTCGAGCACCAGCGCCCCGGGGATGGCGGCCAGCACCGGCGAGTGGGTGGCCAGCACCACCTGGGTACGCGGGCGGCGGGCCATCTCGGTGAGCTCGGCGACGAGGTGCAGCTGGGCCGAGAAGGACAGCCCGGCCTCGGGCTCGTCCATGACGAACAGCCCCTCGCCGCGAAACCGCCGGGTCTGTAGCAGCGCCACGAACGACTCGCCGTGGGACAGGCCGTGGAAGAGCGGGTCGCGGCTCCCCGGGGAGTCGGCGCGGGAGGTGTCGAGGTAGGTGAACAGCCCGTGCATCGTCTCGGCCCGCACGAAGTAGCCCCACCGGGGCGCCCCGGGGTCGCGCACGACGGTGAGCCACTCGTGCAACGGTGACTCGCTCTCATGGGTGCGGTGGTTCGCCCCGGTCGAGCCGCCCTCGGCGTTCATGCCCGCCGCCATCGCGAGCGCCTCGACGAGGGTCGACTTGCCCGAGCCGTTCTCGCCGACCAGCACCGTGCAACCCGCGAGGTCGAGCCCGTCGGCCAGCACCTGCGCGACCGCCGGCACGGTGAGCGGCCAGACGTCGGGTGCCGGCAGCTCGGCACCGCGGGAGACCTGCAGGCGGCGCGCGGGCAACCCCTCGGTCCACGCCTGCTGCCTCCCGGCCATGGTGGCGACGCTAGTGGTCGGCCCGGACACCTCCGCCAGTGCCCACTGTCGGCGCGGGTGCCTACCCTCGCTCCAAGAGATGGATACCGGAGGCGCGCTCAGCGGGAGCGGCCGGCCCGGCATCCGGAAACGGGGTGGAGCATGACTGAGCAACGAGACCTACGGCCGGCACTGGTCCCCTACCTCGCGGTGAAGGGCGCACGCGACGCCGTCGAGTGGTACGCGACGGTGCTGGGGGCCGCGGTGGAGGGCGAGCCGTTCGAGAACGACGACGGCACCATCGGGCACGTCGCCCTGATGGTGGCCGACGGGGTGTTCTACCTCGCCGACGAGGCGCCGGGCTACGACGCGGTGGCGCCGACCGGCCCGGGCGCCGCGGTGAGCCTGGTGCTCCAGGTGCCCGACGTCGCCGCCACCTTCGCCGCCGCGGTGCGCGAGGGGGCCGTCCCCGACCGGCGCGGGGTGCACGACAGCAACGGCGAGCGCGCCGCGTGGTTCACCGACCCATTCGGCCACCGATGGGGTGTTCGTAGCCCCCTGCAGCCCTGACTTTGCAGGTCAGCAACGCGGCGCCTTCGTTCCTTGGCGCACCAGGGCGCGCGAAGATTCTGGTGGGTGTCGCGTCCTGCTGTGGTCACGAGGGATCGACCGGGGTGAGACTGGTGGTGTTCGTCGTGGTCGACCCCGAACCTTCTGTGGTGCCTGTGAGCCTGTAGGTCAGCAAGGTGGTGGAGGGCTCCACGGGAACCGTGGATTGTTGCCTTTGAGCACGAGTGTCAGACTTTCATTCCTCCCTGCCCTCCCCACGACGGACACCAGTGCTGGTCCCTGGTGTGAGGAGGAAGTCATGGAAGTTGTGCACGTGCGTTGTGCTGGGCTCGACATCTCCAAGCAGGACGCCAAGGTCTGTGTCCGGATCGCCGGGGCGGGCCGCCGCAAGACGACCGAGACGGTGACGACCTGGTCGGCGATGACCAAGCAGGTTCTGGCGTTGCGCGAGCATTTGGTCGCCGAGCAGGTCACCTGCGTGGTGATGGAGGCCACCAGTGACTACTGGAAGCCCTTTTACTACCTGCTCGAGGACCTGCCCGGAGTCGAGGTGATGCTGGTCAACGCCCGGCACGTGAAGAACCTCCCGGGCCGCAAGACCGATGTGGCCGATGCCACGTGGCTGGCCCAGCTCGGCGCGCACGGTCTGGTTCGGGCATCGTTCGTGCCACCGGAGCCGATCCGGGTGTTGCGAGACCTGACCCGGGCCCGGACCGCGATCATCCGCGAACGCGGCCGCGAGGTCCAGCGCCTGGAGAAGCTGCTCGAGGACGCCGGGATCAAGCTGTCCGCGGTGGCCTCAGACATCACCGGTGTCTCGGGCAGGCTGATGCTGGCGGCGCTGATCGAGGGCGAAGGCGACCCCAGCGTGTTGGCGGACCTGGCCAAACGTCGGCTGCGTTCGAAGATCCCGGCCCTGACCGAAGCATTGACCGGCCGGTTCAACGAGCACCACGCGTTCTTGGCCCAGGTCCACCTCGACCTCATCGACCAGCACACAGCGGCGATCCAGGAGATCACCGCCCGGATCGAGGTGGTGATCGAACCCTTTCAGGGCTTCCGGGACCTGATCACCACCATCCCCGGCATCGCAACCCTGACCGCTGATGTGATCATCGCCGAGACAGGCGCGGACATGACCCGCTTCCCCACAGCCGGCCACTTGGCCTCGTGGGCCGGCACCACCCCGGGCAGCAACGAGTCCGCCGGGCGAGTGAAGTCGACCAAGACCCGCCCCGGCAACCCCTACCTGCAAGGGGCCCTGGGCGCCGCGGCGATGTCAGTTGCCAAGAATCCGAACACCTACCTCGGCGCCCGATACCGTCGCATCGCCTCACGACGCGGGCCGATGAAGGCCAACGTCGCCATCCAGCACAAGATGCTCACCATCATCTGGCACATGGCAACCACCGGCGCCCTCTACGACGACCCCGGCCCCGACTACTTCAGCCGGCTCCACCCCGAACGCGCCAAGAACCGGGCTCTCCACCAACTCCAAGCAATGGGCTACGCCGTCACCCTCGACCGCGCCGTCTGAACCCCAGTCGCTGCCCACTCAAGGGAATCTTCGTGTCAGATGCCGGGCAACACGCCGCGGATGGCCGGTCCGGGGCGGCTGCTGACCTGCAAGGTCGGGGAACCCGCCGGCCCCCGTAGGCTTGACCCTCGTGACGGACACCCCCGCCCCCGCGCCCGTTGGCACCGACCCCGGGGCAGCCCCGCGGGCCGACCTGCCTGACGCCGACCTGCCCGAGCAGCTGCGCATCCGCCGCGACAAGCGCGACCGGCTGCTCGCGGCCGGCATCCCCCCGTATCCCGTCGCGGTCCCCCGCACGCACTCGCTCGCCGACGTGCGCGAGCAGTGGGGGCACCTCGAGCAGGGGGAGGAGACGCAGGACGTCGTCGGGGTGGCCGGTCGCGTGGTCTTCGTCCGCAACACCGGCAAGCTCGCGTTCGCCACGCTGCAGGAGGGTATCGGCACCCGGCTGCAGGTCATGCTGAGCCTGGCCGAGGTGGGCGAGGAGTCACTGGCGGCGTGGAAGAGCGACGTCGACCTCGGCGACCACGTGTTCGTCGAGGGCCGGGTGATCAGCTCGCGCCGCGGTGAGCTGTCGGTGATGGCGAGCCGCTGGGCGATGGCCAGCAAGGCGCTGCGCCCGCTGCCGGTGCTGCACAAGGAGCTCTCCGAGGAGAGCCGGGTGCGCCAGCGGTATGCCGACCTCGTCGTGCGCCAGGAGGCCCGCGACATGGTGCGCACCAAGGCCACCGCGCTGCGCGCCATCCGGTCGGTGCTCGAGGCCCAGGGCTACCTCGAGGTCGAGACACCGGTGCTCCAGCTGGTGCACGGTGGTGCCGCCGCGCGGCCGTTCCGCACCCACCTCAACGCGTTCGACCAGGACATGGTGCTGCGCATCGCCCTCGAGCTGAGCCTGAAGAAGGCCGTCGTGGGCGGGGTCGACCGGGTGTACGAGATGGGCCGGATCTTCCGCAACGAGGGCATCGACGCCACGCACTCGGCGGAGTTCACCATGCTCGAGGCCTACCAGGCCTGGGGCGACCAGACCTCCATCGGGGCGCTCATCCGCGACCTGTACCTCGGGGTCGCCGACGCCCTCGGCTCGCGGCTCGTCGAGACCCGGGCCGGCACCGTCGACCTCGACGGCGAGTGGCGCTGGCTCCCGGTCTACGACGCCGTCAGTGAGGCGGTCGGCGAGGAGGTGACCCTCGAGACGAGCACGCAGACGCTGCTCGGGTACGCCGCCAGACACGGCGTGGAGGTCGACCCTGGTCTCGAGAAGGACAAGGTCTTCCTCGAGCTGCTCGGCGAGCTCGTCGAGCCCGGCCTGCTCCAGCCGACCTTCCTGTGCGACTACCCCGCGATCGCCCAGCCGCTGGCCCGCCCCCACCGCTCGAAGGACGGGCTCATCGAGGCCTGGGACCTCGTCATCGCCGGGGTCGAGCGCGGGACCGGCTTCTCCGAGCTGGTCGACCCGGTGGTGCAGCGCGAGGTGCTCACCGCCCAGTCGCTGCGCGCCGCCGGCGGCGACCCGGAGGCGATGCAGCTCGACGAGGACTTCCTGCGCGCCCTGGAGTACGGCGCCCCCCCGATGGGCGGCCTGGGTCTGGGCATCGACCGGCTGGTCATGCTGTTCACCGGCGCGAACATCCGCGAGACCATTCTCTTTCCCCACCTGAAGCCGCAGGGCTGACCCATGGACGCCGTGTGGCCCTACCTCGCCGCGATTCTCCCGACGATTCTGGTCGCCATCCTCTTTTACTTCCTCATCAAGAGCATGCTCGAGGGAGACCGGCGCGAGCGCCTCGCACAACGCCAGTTCGAGGCCGAGCAGGATCGGGCACAGGCCCGTTCGGCCGCGCCGGCTACGGAATCCGAAGGCGACGACCCCCCGTCCACAGACTCCGGCCCGCCCCCACAACCGTGAGGAAAATGCGCAGTTCGGTATCGACCTTTAACATCCCTTTACCGTTCGGGGGAATTCACTGCTAATGTCTTTTTCGGCATCATGACGCTGCCGCGGAATCCACCCGAAGCCCCCGAAGGGAAAACCATGGCAAAGAAGGTCCAGGTGCTCCTCGTCGACGACATCGACAAGAGCTCCCCCGCCGACGAGACGGTGTCGTTCTCGCTCGACGGCGTCAGCTACGAAATCGACCTGACCTCGGACAACGCCGCCAAGCTGCGCGACGAGCTCGCCGTCTGGATCGGCCACGCCGAGCGCACCGGCGGCCGCCGCGCCACCGGCCGTGCGGCATCCAAGGGGTCCGGCCGCAAGACGGACCTCAGCGCGGTGCGCGCGTGGGCCCGCGAGAACGGGCACCAGGTCAGCGAGCGCGGGCGCATCTCCTCCGAGGTGCAGGCCGCCTACGACAAGGCGCACGGCTGAGCGACCAGCACCTCACCGATGCGGCGCCCCCCGACGTGGTGGGCGCCGCATCGCTGATGTCGCGCCGGCACGCGTGGCTGGCCTTCACGGCCGGCGGGATGCCGTTGCCGCGTTCGCTCGACGCCCTCGCCGGTGCGCCCAGCACCGATGACGCCCTGAGCTGGCAGCACCGGCTCACCGCGCTGCAGGGCCGGTGGTACGACGTCGACGCCCCACTGCAGGTGGCCACCGTCTTCGTGCTGCAGTGGCTGCTGCAGGTTCCGGCGCACACCGCCGCGCACGCCGCCGCAGCCGGCCCGTGGCGCGCCGACCTCACCGCGCTCACCTTCGACCTCGGTCCCTCGCTGGTGCCCTCGCGCGTTCGGCTCACCGGCCTCGTGCCGGATGCCGGGCCGCTGGCAGAGCGGCTGGCGCGCGCCGAGCGCGACTACCGCGCGGTCGCGGAGCCGGTGGCGGCGGCCTACCCCGCCGTGGTGCGGCTGGGCCCGCACGTGCGGTCGGCGCTGGTCGACGACATGTGGTCGGCGGCCCGGCGCGAGGCCGAGGCGGCGGCCGGGCTGATCCGGCCGGGCGTGCCGCCGCGCGAGTCGTGCTGCCTGATCTACGCGCTGCCGGGGTGCGTCGAGTGCGCCGGCTGCCCACGGCTGAGGTCGGCCGGCTGACACCCGGGCGGCTGAGGTCCGCCCGGGTGGCTACGGCAGGTCGGCGATCAGGTCGCCGTCGCGCTCGACCCGCTCCAGCACCTCGTCGAACATCAGCTGCCGCAGCGCTTCCGGCTCCTGCGCGCCCTGCTCCACCTCGACCCAGGTGCGGGGGGCGGCGACGCAGGGAAGCTCGCGGCCGCGCAGCGAGTAGGGGCTGATGGTGGTCTTGGCGGCGACGTTCTGGCTCCAGTCGAGGAAGACCTTGCCGGGCCGCAGCGACTTGGTCATCTTCCACAGCACCAGCCCGGGGTACTTCTTGGTCATCTCCTGCGCCAGCTGCATCGCGAGGTCACGCACCTGGTCGCTGGTGAGGTCGCCCCCCAGTGCGGCGTAGAGCTGCATCCCCTTGCTCCCGGACGTCACCGGGTACATCTCGAGCCCGAGCGCTGCCAGCCGGTCCCGAACCAGCAGAGCGACTTTCGCGCACTCGTGCAGCCCGGCCGGCTTGCCGGGGTCGAGGTCGATGACCAGCCGGTCGGGGTTGCGACGCTCGCCGTCGTCGTCGACGGTCCACTGCGGCACGTGGATCTCGAGGCTGTTGAGGTTGACCAGGTACGTGAGGTCGGCGAGGTCGGTGATCAGCGGGTAGGTGACGTCGTCGATGGGCGCCCGCGGCAACCAGCTCGGGGCACCGGAGGGCAGGTTCTTCTCGAAGAACATCTGGTCCTCGACGCCGTGCGGCCAGCGCACTCGTGTCACCGGTCGGTCGGCGACGTGGGGCAGCATCAGCGGCGCCACCTGGGCGTAGTAGGCGAGTACCTCGCCCTTGGTGGTCTCGGTCGAGGGGTACATCACCTTGTCGAGGCTGGTGAGGCGCAGCTTTCGCCCTGCCACCTCCACGCGGGTCACCTCGGGCACGTACTCAGGCATCGTCGACCTCCTCGAGGTCGGCCGGGGTCAGGTCGCTGCGCACGCCCAGGTACGCGGGCTGGCGCAGCCGGTGCTGGCCGGTGAGCTGAAGGGTGCGCACCTCGACGACGAGCCGGGGCTCGACCCAGGTGGTGCCGTTGGCGTCGATCGCCGGCACCTCGTCGACGAAGGGCGAGGTGTCGCGGGTCAGGGGGCGCAGCCGCAGCGCCAGCGCCTCACCCGCGGTGCCGGCCAGCCCCGACCCCACCCGGCCGGCATACCGCCACCCGCCGTCCCCGTCGGGGAGGCCGACCAGCACGGCACCGAGACGGCCGTTCGAACCGACCTCCGGGCGCCATCCCCCCACCACCACCGACAGGCTGGTGCGGTGCGCGGTCTTGCGCCAGTCGGCCGAGCGGCGGCCCACGGCGTACGGGGAGGTGCGTCGCTTGCTGACGATCCCCTCCAGGCCCTGCTCCTTGGTGGCCGCGAGCAGCTGCTGGCCGTCGTCGTAGACCTCCGGCACCTGCCAGTTCCGCCCGGTCAGGTCGAGCCGGTCGAGCAATGCCCTTCTGGCAGACCATGGTTGGCTGGCGAGGTCGGACTCGAAGAGCCGCAGCAGGTCGAACACCATCAGCGTCACCGGGCGGGTGGCCATCAGCCGTTGGGCGCGGCGTCGGTCGCTCACGTGCATCCGCTCGGTGAGGGCGTGGAAGCTCGGGCGGCCCCCGTCGAGGGCGACCACCTCGCCGTCGAGCAGCATGTCGTCGTAGTCTCGGCCGATCTCCTCGAGCTCTGGGTAGGCCGCGGTCACGTCACGCTCGTTGCGCGACCAGACCGTCGCCACGCCATCGCGCACGTCGACGAGCACCCGCATCCCGTCCCACTTGACCTCGTGCACCCACGCGTCGCCGGTCGGCACGCGGTCGGCGACGGTGGCCAGCATGGGGCGCATGCGCACATCCTGCCGCGCAGGGCGCTGTCGGGCGCCTTGGTCGGCGGATGCCGTGCGCCCAACGTGGTCGCTCGGCTGGGGTCTCCTGCGTCCCCTACGTCGGCTCGGGTCGGTGATCACCTGCACGGGCGGCCGGGATGCAGGGGCGCTGGCCCGCACGGCCCCATCCAGCTCGCGTTGGTCGGTGGTTCCATTCTCACCGCGCCGGGATGGCGTTGGCCCCCCTTCGCCGGCACGGTCACCGACGCACCCCCTCCACCTCACTTCGGTCGATGGTCCGGTTCTCAAGCGCCCGGATGGGCCTGCCCCGCCTTCACCGGCACGGTCACCGACCCTCTCCGCCTCACCTCCGCCGATGGTCCAGTTCTCACGCGCTGGGGATGGTCGTGGACCGCCTTCACCATCTCGGTCACCGACGCTGCGATCAGCTCACTCGCTCAGTGGTCCCGTTCTCACGCAGCCAGGCCTGAGCAGCCCGCTCTTCACGTCCGGGTCGCCGACGCCGCGTAGGTGCCCCGCTTCGGCAGTTGGGTCGCGGACGGTCCTCGTCCTCGCCCGCGTCCAGTGGTTCGACGCCCATGCCGCATGAATCGTCATGTCGCCCGTTTCGTCGGCTTTGATCTCCCGACGCTGCGCCACCTACGTCCCGTTCACCTTGGTCACCCCCCCTCATTGTCGGTCACCCCCCTCATGCAGCCGCCGTGGCGCAGCGCCCGCGCCAATCCGGCCGGTCCTCGCACCTGGGCGTTTCGCGATGCCCGGTGGTCGAGTTCCCTGGGACCCGAGCGCGGGTCGTCGCCACCGAAATTGATTCTGCTACAAGGGAACACAGCGTCCGGAACGCCTGTTCGATTCTGCTCCGGACGGTAGGATCGTGTCACGGGGAAGGGGGAGACGTGATCACGTCGCAGCAGCACGACCAGCGGTCGTCGGGGGTCGCGGCCGCGTCTGCCGCCGGGGCAGCGGATGACCCGGCCGGGGCGGTGTCCGTGGGTGCGGCGCGGGTCGCGGCTGCGATCGAGGGGCCGAGCGCCACCCGTGGCCGCGACGAGTGGCTGTCGGTCGTGGCGCACTGCCAGTGGCTGATCAACATCGTCACCGCGGTGCAGGACGCCGCCATCGCCGAGGCTGCCCGGCGCGAGAGCCGGTGGTGCGAGGACGGCACCCTCGGCGAGAGCGTGCACGGGCCCGGACGGGTGACCCTCGACGCCGCCGACGTCATCGCACCGGTGATCGGGGCCTCGCACCAGCAGGCCGAGCGGCGCGTGGAGCAGGCGGTGCGGCTGGCCGCGGGCCGGGTCCCGGCGCCGGCCGAGGCCCGCGAGGTGCCCCAGGCCAGCGGCCTGGGTGGGCTGCACGAGGCGATGGTGGCCGGGCAGCTCGACGGGTACCGCGCCGGGGTCGTCGCGTTCGAGCTCGAGGTGGCACCGGGCGACGTGGCCGACGCGGTCGTGGCCGCGCTGTCCGCTCACTTCGGCGACGACTCCTCCTCGCTGCGGCGGCGCACCCGGGTGCTGCTCTCACGCATCTCGGCAGACCTGGTCCGTGAGCGCGCCCGACGGGCCCGCGCCCGCACCGGTCTGCGCCGCTGGGTGGCCGAGCCCGGAGTCGACGAGTGGCACGGCACCTTCCCCAGCGAGGACGCCGCCAGCGCCTGGGCCGCGATCGACCGCCTCGCCCACGACCTCCTCGCCGAGGGCACCTGCTCCACCATCGAACAGGCCCGCGGCAAGGCGCTCACCGACCTGGTCACCGGCAACGCGAACGTCGACGTGCAGATCGTGCTCACCGTGCCCGCCGACAACCAGCCGGTGCCGGGCCCTCCCGCTGCCAGCGAGGGGGTGGGTGCAACCGAGGGTTACAACCCGCAGTTGCACACTGCCGCGGCCGAGGGTGAGCGTCCGACCAATGTCCACCAGTCGGCGTCGACTGCGGTTGACGGCAGCTCAGCCCACTCCCCGGCGCCGACGGGGCGCGACGACGAGATCGTGGCCAGCTTTCACCCACCGGCGCCTACTACTGGCGGCGGCGGTTCAACCCACGCCCAGGCGAGCACAGCCACGCAGGACGACAAGATCGTGGACGGCATCAAGCAGTCGGCGTCAGGCGAGCCCCTTGTCGGCGCGCCTGACGAGAAGCCGACGAGGGCGGCGCCCGACACCGGCGTTGACTGCGTGCACGCACGGGCGGATGCCGGGGCCGGCGGCGGGCCGGCCCACGCCCCGCCGGCGAGAGCCGGATGTGATGAGGACCTGATCGAGGTGCAGGGCAGCCGACCCTGCGAACCATTGCTCGTGCGTCGCTCCTGGCTGCGTGAGCACCTGTCAGGGCGACCCACACCACCGCGCCGCGGCCGCCCGAAGGCCGCACCGGCCTTCGCCGCCTGCGACCCGCTCACCGGGGCACGACTCGACCCCGACGACGACCTCACCACCGACGGCTACCGGCCCAGCGCTCAGCTCACCGCCCTGGTCAAGGCCCGCGACGGCCGCTGCCGCTTCCCCGGCTGCACCATCGCCGCACGGTTCTGCGACCTCGACCACGTGCGGCCCTGGCCGACCGGGCCCACCGCCGCCACCAACCTGCTCACCCTCTGCCGGCGACACCACCGCATCAAGCAACGACCCGGCTGGCGACTACACCTCACCCCCGACGGCACCGCCACCTGGACCGACCCCACCGGCCGGGCCCGCACCACCGCACCGCTCGACGCCCTACACACCCTGATGCTCCCCGCCGACCCCGCCGACCCCGCCGACCCCGCCGACCCCGCCGACCCGGGCCTCGTGGCGACATGGAGCGCCCTCGAGCACCACCTGACCTTCCGCCTCGAGCACCACATGCACCCCATCGACACCGCCCGACGAACCCACCCCACCCACCGCCGCTGCACCTCCGCCGCAGCACTGCGGGCCGGACACGCGCGATCACGGTCCCGCGCGCAATGGCCGGACGAGCCACCCTTCTGAACCGCCCCGCATGCGAACACCGGGTCCGACCTCGGCCAGCGGTGTGGCGTTCGGCCCGACCACCCACAGCGATGCCGAGGCCGCGCAGCAGTCCGACCGAGCCACCGAACCGTCTACGCGCCTCATTGTTAGCGTGCCTCGATGATCGTCTGGCTCAACGGAACCCACGGGGCGGGCAAGACGACCACGGCCGCCCGGCTGCACCCGCTCATCCCGAACTCACGGGTGCTCGACGCCGAGAAGGTCGGCGAGACCCTCATGGACCTCACCCCTGGGCTCCCCGCCACCGACAACTTCCAGCACTGGCCGCCGTGGCGCGCGCTCGTCGTCGACACCGCCCGCCGCATCCTCGACTACACCGGCGGCACCCTGGTGATGCCGATGACGGTCCTCGTCGAGGACTACTGGCGTGAGATCGGCGCGGGGCTGGCCGAGCACGGCATCCCGGTGACGCACGTCGTCCTGCACGCCGACCCCGAGACCCTCCGCCGGCGCATCGACGAGGACGCCGTGCTCGGCCCGTCCCGCTTCCGGCTCGCCCACCTCGAGGCGTACGACCTGGCCGCCCGCACCTGGCTGCACGACGCCGCCGACGTCGTCGACACCACCCACCTCACCCCGGAACAGGTCGCCCGAGCAGTCGCGCGACTCGCGTCCACCTGAGGCCCTGCACCGACCAGGGCGCGTCGACATGCAGGCCGCTCGAGCCGCCCGCCGGTGCGCCGCGAACCTGTTCGCACGCCGCGCACCGGCCTAGGCTGGGAGTCTGCGTCGAGCGCGAGGAGGCGCACGGCATACGGAAGGGTGAGCACCATGCGGGCGATCTGGAAGGGCGCGGTCTCCTTCGGGCTGGTCAACGTGCCGGTGCGGCTGTACTCGGCCACCGAGAACCACGACGTGCAGTTCCGTCAGGTGCACCGCGAGGACGGAGGGCGGATCAAGTACAAGCGCACCTGCTCCATCGACGGCGAGGAGGTGTCGTACGACGACATCGCCAAGGGCTTCGAGACCGAGGACGGCGACATGGTCGTGCTCACCGACGACGACTTCTCCGACCTGCCCAACCGCAGCTCCAAGGAGATCGGGGTCACCAAGTTCGTCCCGGCCGACCAGATCGACCCGATGTGGCTCGACAAGAGCTACTACCTCGAGCCCGACAAGTCCGCCACCAAGCCCTACGTCCTGCTGCGCGACGCCCTGGTCAAGGAGGACCGAATGGCGATCTGCACCGTCTCCATCCGTACCCGGATGACGATGGCCGTGCTCCGGGTGCGCGACGGCGTGATCGTCATGCAGACCATGCTGTGGCCCGACGAGGTCCGGGCCGCCGACTTCGCCTCCATCGACGACGAGCAGCACGCCACCAAGCAGGAGATGGACATGGCGAAGATGCTCATCGACCAGCTGGCGGGCGACTACGACCCCGACGAGTACGAGGACGACTACGCGCTCGCGGTCAAGGACCTCGTGCGCGCCAAGGTCGAGGGCGGCGAGGTGCAGGTCAGCGCCGCCGAGCCCGAGGAGAGCGGCGAGGTCGTCGACCTGCTCGCGGCCCTGGCCCGCTCGGTCGAGAAGGCCAAAGCCTCACGCGGTGAAGCACCAGGCGCCGCCACCGCCACGAGCAGCAGCTCCGACACCAAGAGCCCGACGAAGAAGGCAGCGGCCAAGAAGAGCACCACCAAGAAGGCGGGCGGCAAGAACCCCGCGGCCAAGAAGGCGGAGAAGAAGGCGAGCTGAACCGCGGATGCCGACCACGCCCGAGCACGACGTCCCACCGCACGAGGCGCGGGCCATCGGTGCCCCCGCCCGGCGGGCCCTGGCCAACGCCGGCCTCACCACCTGGGATGCCGTCGACGCCGCAGCCGACGCCGACCTCCTGGCGCTGCACGGATTCGGCCCGCGGGCACTACGGCTGCTCCGCGAGAGCGGGGCCGGACGAGAGTAGGGAACACGCCGCGAGCAGGTCGGCGCGCACGGCGTGTTCCCTACCCTCGACGAGGCCGAAGCGACCACCACCCGCGGACGTGGGCACCCGGCATCCGCCGCCTACGCTGCCTGCATGCCCGAAGGCCACACGCTGTTCGCCCTCGCCCGCGACCTCCACGAGGCGTTCGCCGGCACGACCCCCGAGGTCACCAGCCCGCAGGGCAAGTTCGTCGACGGCGCCGCCGAGCTGAGCGGCCGCCGGCTGGTCCGGGCCACCTCGCGCGGCAAGCACCTGCTCGTCGAGTTCGCCGACGACCGCTGGCTGCACGTGCACCTGGGACTCATCGGCAGCTTCACCGTCGACTCGCACGAGTGGACCGCCGAGGTGCCCGCCGTCGGGGCGGTGCGGCTGCGGCTGCGCACCGGCGACCACGTGGCCGACCTGCGCGGGCCGAACCTGTGCCAGGTCGCCACCCCCGAGCAGGTCGACGCGGTGCTCGCCCGGCTCGGCCCCGACCCGCTGCGCCCGGACGCCGACCCCGATGTCGCCTGGGCGCGCATCACCAAGAGCTCGCGCACCGTCGCCGAGCTGCTCATGGACCAGTCGGTGCTCGCCGGCGTCGGCAACGTCTACCGCTGCGAGGTGCTCTTCCGGCACCGCCTCTCGCCGAACACCGAGGGCCGCAGCCTCAAGCGGGCCTCCTGGCGCCTCATCTGGGACGACCTCGAGCGCCTCATGCCCCTCGGCGTCGCCACCGGGCGCATCGTCACTGTCGAAGAGCAGGTGCTCGAGGTCGAGGCGGCGCTCGGCCGCGGCGAGGTGCCCCGCGTCACCGAGCGCTCGTCATACGTCTACAAGCGGGCCGGGATGCCGTGCGTCGTCTGCGGCTCCAAGGTGCGCACACGCCTGGTCGCGGGCCGCAACCTGTTCTGGTGCGGCCGCTGCCAGCGCCGCCGCTGACCCGGACGCCGGCTCCTCGCCTCACCCCCAGCGGGTGTCGTCGCGCCGAACCGCCCCCTACAGGCTGGCTCCATGGCAACGGGTGCGGTCGTCGTCTTCCTCGTGCTGGTGCTCGCGTTCGCGACGACCGCGCGGGCGCTAGGCCGTGTCGACGTGTCCGCGCCCATGGCGTTCGTGGCCGCCGGGGCGCTGCTCAGCCTCGGCCTGCCCGACCTCGGCGTACCGGCCCGCGAGACCCTGACCCTGCTCACCGAGCTGACCCTGGCGCTCATCCTCTTCCACGACGCCGCCCAGGTGCGCCCGCGCCAGATCACCGACGACCGCGGGCTGATGGCGCGCCTGCTGCTGGTCGGGCTCCCGCTCACCATCGTCGCCGGCCTGCTGCTCGGTCGCGTCCTGTTCCCCGGGCTACCTCCGCTGATGCTGTTGCTGCTCGCCGCCGCGGTCGCCCCCACCGATGCCGGGCTCGGTGCCGCCACCGTGCTCAATCCGGTCGTGCCCGTGCGGGTGCGGCGGATGCTCAACGTCGAGAGCGGGCTCAACGACGGCCTGAGCACCCCGATCGTGCTGTTCGCCATCGCAGGGCTCGCCGGTGAGGAGGGGCTGGCCCCGGCGGAGAGCATCGCCGCCGCGCTCGTCGACCTGGCCGTGGGCACCCTCGTCGGCGCCGCCGTGGGCACCGCGGCCGGGCTGCTGCTCGGCTGGTCCCGCAGGGGTGGCTCCAGCTCGCGCAGCACCCGGGCGCTGGCCGTTCTGGTGCTGCCGCTCATCGCCTACTTCGGCGCCGAGCTGGCCGGCGGCAACGCCTTCGTCTCGGCGTTCGTAGCCGGCACCGCCTTCGCCGGTGCGGCCGGGTGGGTCGAGGAGGAGCAGTCCGCGCTCGCCCTTACCGAGGCACTGGCCGACCCGCTCGGGTTCGCGGTGTGGTGCACCTTCGGCGTCATCGCCGTCCCACTGCTCCTCGAGCACGCCGGCTGGGCCGAGCTGGCCTTCGCCCTGCTCGCCCTCACCCTGCTGCGGATGGTCCCCGTGGCGCTCGCCCTGCTCGGCACCGGTCTGCGACCCCAGACGGTCGCCTTCGTCGGCTGGTTCGGGCCCCGCGGGCTGGCCACTGTGGTCTTCACCCTGCTGGCGGCCCAGGACCTCGAGCTCGACGACGACCTGGTCAGAGTGGTCGCCACGACCTGCCTCACCGTGCTGCTCAGCGTGCTCGCCCACGGGCTGAGCGCCATGCCGCTCGCCGCGCGCTACGGCGCGTGGGCGCAGCACGCGCGGCCGGCCGCCGAGCTCGTCGGCTCCACCGAGCCGCGCAGTCGGCGGCTACTGCGCCGCCAGGACGAGCAGCCGGATGCCGGGCCGGTGGCCGGCCGGCCGGCCGCCTGACCGGCGCGTGACGGGGCCGTGACCGGCGCGTGACCGGCGCCGACGGCCGCCGGCCCGCACCCTCGACAGGAGGCGAGCGCCGCTAAGCCGAGAGCGAACGCGGAACACCTCGGCACGACCACCGCGTTGAATGGCACGTAACCGCGCCGCCCTCGGGTGACCGCTTCGCGACATGAAGCGGCTCCAGCACAGGCGGCGCGACTAGCATCGAGGGGACTCGACGTCAGGAGAAGCACCATGTTCGAACGGTTCACCGACCGCGCCCGCCGCGTCGTCGTGCTCGCCCAGGAGGAGGCACGGGGCCTCAACCACAACTACATCGGCACCGAGCACATCCTGCTCGGCCTGATCCACGAGGGCGAAGGCGTCGCGAGCAAGGCCCTCGAGAGCCTCGGCATCAGCCTCGAGGCCGTCCGCGAGCAGGTGCAGGAGATCATCGGTCAGGGCCAGCAAGCCCCCACCGGTCACATCCCGTTCACGCCGCGGGCCAAGAAGGTCCTCGAGCTCAGCCTGCGCGAGGCTCTGCAGCTCGGCCACAACTACATCGGTACCGAGCACATCCTGCTCGGCCTGATCCGCGAGGGCGAGGGCGTGGCCGCCCAGGTCCTCGTCAAGCTCGGCGCCGACCTCTCGCGCGTGCGCCAGCAGGTCATCCAGCTCATCTCGGGCTACCAGGGCGGCAAGGAGGGCTCCACCAGCAGCTCCGGCTCCACCTCCGGGGGCCCCGCCGAGGGCGCCCCCGCCGGCTCGCTCGTGCTCGACCAGTTCGGGCGCAACCTCACCTCCGCGGCCCGCGAGGGCAAGCTCGACCCGGTCATCGGGCGCGAGAAGGAGATCGAGCGGGTCATGCAGGTGCTCTCCCGCCGCACCAAGAACAACCCGGTGCTCATCGGCGAGCCCGGCGTCGGCAAGACCGCCGTCGTCGAGGGACTGGCCCAGGACATCGTGCGCGGCGAGGTTCCCGAGACCCTCAAGGACAAGCAGCTCTACACCCTCGACCTCGGCGCCCTGGTCGCCGGCAGCCGCTACCGCGGTGACTTCGAGGAGCGGCTGAAGAAGGTGCTCAAGGAGATCCGCACCCGCGGCGACATCGTGCTGTTCATCGACGAGATCCACACCCTCGTCGGCGCCGGTGCGGCCGAGGGCGCGATCGACGCGGCCTCCATCCTCAAGCCGATGCTGGCCCGCGGCGAGCTGCAGGTCATCGGCGCCACCACTCTCGACGAGTACCGCAAGTACATCGAGAAGGATGCCGCGCTCGAGCGCCGCTTCCAGCCGATCCAGGTGGCCGAGCCCACGTTGGCCCACACCATCGAGATCCTCAAGGGCCTGCGCGACCGCTACGAGGCGCACCACCGCGTGTCCATCACCGACGCCGCGCTCGTGGCGGCGGCCAACATGGCCGACCGCTACGTCAACGACCGCTTCCTGCCCGACAAGGCGATCGACCTGATCGACGAGGCGGGCGCCCGGCTGCGCATCCGCCGGATGACAGCTCCGCCGGACCTGCGCGAGTTCGACGAGCGCATCGCGACCGTAGTGCGCGAGAAGGAGTCGGCCATCGACGGGCAGGACTTCGAGAAGGCCGCGCGGCTGCGCGACGACGAGAAGAACCTGCGCGCTGACAAAGCCAAGCGCGAGGCGGAGTGGAAGTCCGGCGACATGGACGTCATCGCCGAGGTCGACGAGGAGCTGATCGCCGAGGTGCTCGCCGCCTCGACCGGCATCCCCGTGTTCAAGCTGACCGAGGAGGAGTCCAGCCGCCTGCTCCACATGGAGGACGAGCTGCACAAGCGGGTCGTCGGCATGAACGACGCCATCAAGGCGCTCTCCCAGGCCATCCGGCGCACCCGCGCCGGCCTGAAGGACCCGCGTCGCCCCGGCGGCTCGTTCATCTTCGCCGGTCCCACCGGTGTGGGTAAGACCGAGCTGGCCAAGACCCTCGCGGAGTTCCTCTTCGGCGACGAGGACAGCCTGATCCAGCTCGACATGTCCGAGTACAGCGAGAAGCACACCGTCTCGCGGCTGTTCGGCTCGCCCCCCGGCTACGTCGGCTACGAGGAGGGCGGCCAGCTCACCGAGAAGGTGCGCCGCAAGCCATTCAGCGTCGTGCTCTTCGACGAGGTCGAGAAGGCCCACCCGGAGATCTTCAACAGCCTGCTCCAGGTGCTCGAGGACGGCCGGCTCACCGACTCGCAGGGTCGGATGGTCGACTTCAAGAACACCGTCATCATCATGACCACGAACCTGGGCACCCGCGACATCTCCAAGGGCTCGCTCGGCTTCTCGGCCGGGCCCGAGACCCGCTCCGACTACGACCGGATGAAGGCCAAGGTCATCGACGAGCTCAAGCAGCACTTCCGCCCCGAGTTCCTCAACCGGGTCGACGACACGATCGTCTTCCCCCAGCTCAGCCAGTCCGAGATCGTCCAGATCGTCGACCTCGAGATCGCCAAGCTCGACAAGCGGCTCAAGGACAAGGACATGGGCATGGAGCTCACCGACGCGGCCAAGAACCTGCTGGCGACCAAGGGCTACGACCCCGTGCTGGGTGCGCGACCGCTGCGCCGCACCATCCAGCGTGAGATCGAGGACGTGCTCTCGGAGAAGATCCTGTTCGGCGAGCTCCGGGCCGGCGAGATCGTCGCCGTGGATGCCGTCGGCGAGGGCAAGGACGCGACGTTCACCTTCGAGGGCACTCCGCACGCCGGGCCGATCGACGTGCCCGTCGTGGCCGCCGAAGGCTGACCGGCCGCTGGAGCCGGCGCTGCCGGCCACGACGACGAGGGGCCCCGACCAGCCGGTCGGGGCCCCTCGTCGCGACCGTCGTCGTGCCGAGGGGACGCCCGGTTCCGCGGGACGCGCGGTCTCATGCCAAATCTTGAACCGCCCTTTACCCAACTCGGGGCCACCCTGGCGCACACTGAAAGCCGCAGGAGCCTTCCGGGACTCTTGCCAGCGGCCCGCCACCACCCCTGCGGTGGCGGGCCGCGTCCATGCCCGCGGGAAGTTGGCGCCGCCCGGCGCGGACCGGGCTGTGACGGAACCCCCTGCATGGTCTCCGGCGTCGGGCCGTCGCTACGCTCCTGTCGTGCCTCCCGACGCCCCGACCACGCCCGAGCGCATCGACGCGGTCGTGATCCGTGCCGCGCGCACGGCGGACGTCCGGGCGATCCGCGCCCTGGTGGCGCCGCTCGCCGAGCGCCGGGTGCTGCTGGGCAAGGAGGCCGTCGCCTACTACGAGTCGGTCACCGACTTCGTGGTCGCCGAGGCGCACGGCCGGGTCGTGGGTTGCGGTGCGCTGCACGTGCTCTGGGAGGACCTCGGGGAGGTGCGCACCCTGGCGATCGACGCCTCGGTGCACGGCACCGGCGTCGGGTCGGCCCTCCTCGAGCAGCTCGTCGAACGGGCTCGCCTGCTCGGCCTGAGCCGGTTGTTCTGCCTCACCTTCGAGACCGCGTTCTTCGCCCGGCACGGGTTCGCCCCGATCGATGGGCAGGCCGTCGACCCGGAGGTCTACGCCGAGCTGCTGCGCAGCTACGACGAGGGCGTGGCCGAGTTCCTCGACCTGGAACGGGTCAAGCCCAACACCCTGGGCAACACCCGGATGCTACGCGTGCTATGAGTCCGGGGCCGCCGGCCCGGGCCGGTCGACCCCCGGCTCGGGCCGGTCGACCCCCGGCTCGGGCCGGTCGACCGCCGGCTCCGCTCCGCCGGCCGCGGGAGGAGCGGAGCCGCCCGGCCCGGCACGCCGGCAGGCTCGCCCGGCCCGACGCCGGCGCCACCCCCACACGACCCCAGCGAGCATCAGGAGCACCAGCACGGGCAGCGCGCCACCGACCAGCAGTGCCCTGTCAGACCGGGTCTCCACCTCGCCCGCGACCGACGTGGCGCGGGCGTACTCGCCCGAGGCCAGCAGTGCCGACGCCTCGTCAGCACCGCCCTGCAGCCCGAGCGCGGCGGCCCCGAGCGAGCTGAGCGGGTCCCGTCCCCGCTCCGCGGTGCGCTGTGCCGCGCCCACCGCCGTGATCGCCGCGCGAGCCCGCGGCAGCATGGCGGCCAGGGCGGCGTACTGCTCCTCGCTCGCGGCGCTCTCGTAGGAGGCACGCACGGAATCCGGCACCGCGATGCCCGCGCGCTGCGCCGCCGCCTGGACGGCCCGCACGTCCGCTCCGAGCCCGGCCACCTGCTCGCGCACCCGGGCCGCACGGCCGAAGTCCCAGCCGGTCATCGCGTCGCGCAGGCCCTCCGGTGGATACCAGGCACCGTCGGCCGCGTCGACCTCAGCGTAGGCCGTGCGCGCGGCCGCCCGCGGAGCCAGAGTTGCCCGTTCCCGCGAGGTGAGCGCCCAGCGCCGCATGACCTGGGCGGCATCCTCGACGCCCGCCCTGGTCTCGAGCAGGTCCAGCCAGCGCTTCCAGTCGGTGCGGCCCCCCTTGGCGTCCGTGGTCCCTGGCGGGTCGTAGGCGCGCTCGCCGCGGATGGCTGCGCTGAGCACCGCCGCCAGCCGGGCGTCGTCGAGCCGGCCGACCAGCGCAGTGGTCGCCGCGTAGGCCGCCGGGTACGCGTAGTCGTCGACGCTCTCGGCCCGCTCGCTGGCCGACCCGTCCCAGCCGTTGAGGGCGATGGCACCGCGGGAGTCCGGGGTCACCGCCGGGTGCCGGTCCGCGGTGCCCCCGGTGTTCTCGACGGCACGCTCGGCGAGCACCTGGGCCAACCCTTCGAAGATCCACCGTTGCTCGACCCGGTCCTCGGACACCCAGGCGTGCGAGAGCTCGTGCAGGACGAGGTCGGCGTCGAGCTGCTCACCGATGACGATCTCGTCGTCGACGGCGTCGAACCACCCGTCGTAGCCGCGCAGGGTGGGCGAGTCGACCTCACGGATGCGCGCGAGACCGCCCGGCCAGGGCACGCCGACCAGCTTCTCGAGGGCGGGGACGCCCCTGGTGACCTGCTCGGCCACGAACCGCCCCCAACCCGGGTCGTCCTCGAACCCGTCGAGCTCGACCGACGTGCCGTCGACCTCGACGGTGCGCTCGTCGGTGCGCGTCGGGTCCCGCAGCGACACCGCGGCCCGAGAGCCGCCGCCGTCGCTGGTGGTCGTGGAGGTGTGCGTGGTCGTGGTGCCGTGCTGCGTGGAGGTGAAGTCGTCGCTGGTCGCGACGAAGGTCATCGACGTCGGCGCCACGACGTCGACGGTGTTGCGGCCGGCATCCCCCACACCGTAGACGGCGAAGCTCGCGTGGCCGGGCCCCACCCGGGTGCTGTCTCTGGCGCGCGGCTTCTCGCCGGGCACCTGGAAGGTCAGCGTGATGGTGCGGCTGCTCCCGTAGACCAGCCTGGGGAACGAGATCCGGGCGAGCCGGGTCGAGGGGTCGTCGCTGGGCCGCAGCGAGACACCCAGCGACGACCCACCACTTCGGGCCCGCAGCGCAGTCGCCCCGGCGGGCACCGGCACGGTGAACCCGTCGTAGTAGTAGAGGACGCCGCCCCGGCTCGGCGTGGTGTTGCGCAGGTCGATGGTGACCGTGCCGGTGACCGTGGTCGCCTTCGGGTCGAGCACGTAGCGGCTGCGGCCCCGGGTCGACAGGCCGTCGTCGGCCAGCGCCGGCTGGGCGACCAGCACGGCGCCCACCGCGAGCGCGACCGCCCAGGTGGCCCGTCGCCGCGTGCGCCCTGCCCCCACCACTGGTCCTTCCGTGCTCACGGCCGCCACTGCCCACGGCTCCGGCCACGACTGTATGCCGGGTGGCTCGCGCGCGTCAGCCGGGAGGGGCGAGGCTGTGGACGCCGGCCCGGCGCGGCGGCCCGCTCCCGTGGTCCACGGGCGGGCCGGTGCGGCTCAGGGCCGAGTCACCGTCACCCGGTCACCGGGGCGCACCCGGCCCGGCACCGCCACCCGGGCGTTCAGCCCGCGCAGCCGCATCGGCCGGCCGACCGAGCCGTTGACGAACCGCATCGCCTCGGCCCCGAAACGCTCGACGAACTTGGCGCACCCGGTGTGCGGCACCTCGGTGACCTGGATGACCGCACCGCGCACCGACGGGTCGGCGATGGTGAGGCGGGTGCCCGCCGGCAGGTTGTCGTGCGAGACGTCCAGGTCGAGGTAGAGCTGGTCGCCGGCCAGCGGGCGGCGCTGCGGGTCGCCCGCCAGGAACGCGACCATGCGTGCGCTCATCACGTTGAGCTGCATGTCGGGGTGCGGGCCACCGTCGGCCGTGCGGCTGCTGGGCCGCTCGCACCAGCCGTCACCGACCAGCCCGAGCGCGAGGTCGAGCTCGCCCTCGTCGAGCACCTCGCGCTCCCCGGGGGCCGGGCGGCGCACCACCAGCTTCAGCGTGCCGACGTCGCGTGGGGCGTGGAGCAGCTGGGGCACGAAGGCCGCCAGCTCCTCGGCCGTGCGGTGTTCGGGCGTCGGCGCGCCGGCCGGCTCGGCGCTGCGGGCGGATGCGGCAGACGTGGTCATGCGACCCAGTGTGACGTCACCGCGCAGCGCGGTACACCGTGCTTCCAGCCCGCGGTCAGCGCGGAAGCCGGTAGCGGCCGCGCCCGGCCGCCTCGAGCAGGCCGTCCTCGACGAGCGAGGCAAGGCAGCGGTCGACCTGCACGGGGTCGGGCCCGGCCGCCTCGAGCGACGCCCGGGCCGCCGCCCCCGGGCGCTCGCGCAGCAGCTGCAGCAGCGCCCCGCGCACCTGACGGTCGGTGCCGTGCCACGCCTGGCCACGGCGCGGCGGGCCTGCGTGGGCCGGGCGGCCGGCCGCCACCCACGCGCACAGGTCGAGCACCGGGCACTGCTCACAGCTCGGGGACCGTGCCTGGCAGACCAGGGCCCCGAGCTCCATGACGGCGACGTTCCAGATAGCCGAGGTGGCCGGGTCGTCGGGGACGAGGGATGCCGCGAGCGCCGACTCGGCCGCCGTCAGCGCCGGTGCGGCGTGCTCGCGGCCCTCGACCACCCGCACCAGCACCCGCCGCACGTTGGTGTCGACGACGACGCTGCGCCGCCCGTAGGCGAACGCCGCCACGGCGGCCGCGGTGTAGGCGCCCACGCCGGGAAGCGCCCGCAGCGCGTCCTCGTCGTCGGGCACGGTGCCCCCGTGCCGCTCGACGATGGCCGCCGCGGCTTCGCGCAGCCGCAGCGCACGCCGTGGGTAGCCCAGCCGTCCCCACGCCCGCACCACCTCGCCGGGCGGCTCGGCCGCCAGGTCGGCCGGGGTGGGCCACCGCTGCAGCCACGACCGCCACACCGGCTCCACCCGGGCGACCGGGGTCTGGTGCGACATGACCTCGGAGACGAGCACCCCCCACGGCGAGCACGACGGCTCGCGCCACGGCAGCGGGCGGGCATGGGCCGCGTACCAGCCGAGCACCCGCTCGCGCAGCAGGGCGGGGCTGGGGGCGGCCAGCGGGCGGCGCCGGTCGGTCACGGAGAACGGGTCAGACGTAGCGCTCGAGGATGCTCGACTCCGCCAGCCGGGACAGGCCCTCGCGCACCAGGCGGGCCCGGCCCTCACCGACGCCGTCGACGTCCATCAGATCGTCGATGTTGGCCGCGAGCAGCTTCTGCAGGCTGCCGAAGTGCGAGACGAGACGGTCGACGATGGCACCGGGCAGGCGCGGCACCTTGCTCAGCAGTCGGTGTCCGAGGGGACTGACCGACGAGTCGAGGGAGTCACCGACGATGGTGAAGCCGATCGCCCGGGCGCCGGCGGCCGGGTCGAGCAGCTCGGTGGAGTCGATGTCCTCGAGGTTGGCGATCGCCTCCTCGAGCGAGAGGGTGGACCGGGCCTCAGGCAGGTAGTCGCGGATGACCAGGCCCAGGTCGTCGGACAGGCCGCCGGTGAGCTCCTCGAGCTGGAGGCTGAGCAGGCGTCCGTCGGTGCCGAGCTGCACGACGTACTCGGCGATCTCGTCCTTGATGCGACGCACCATCTCGAGGCGTTGCAGCACGTTGGCGACGTCGCGCACGGTCACGAGGTCCTCGATCTCGAGGGCGGACAGCGTGCCGGTGACCTCGTCGAGGCGCGACTTGTAGCGCTCGAGCGTCTGCAGGGCCTGGTTGGCGCGCGACAGGATGGCGCTGGAGTCCTCGAGCACCACCCGTCGACCGGCGATGTAGAGGGCGATGATCCGCATCGACTGGCTGACCGAGATGACCGGGAAGCCGGTCTGCTTGGCCACTCGCTCGGCCGTGCGGTGCCGGGTGCCCGACTCACTGGTCTCGATGCGCGGGTCGGGCACCAGCTGGGTGGCGGCACGCAGGATGCGGGTGACCTCGCGGTCGCAGACGATGCCACCGTCCATCTTCGCCAGCTCGCGCAGGCGGGTGGCGGAGAACTCGATGTCGAGCGGGAAGCCACCGGTGGACACCGTCTCGACGACCTTGTCGTTGCCGAGCACGATGAGCGCACCGGTGCGGCCGCGCAGGATCCGCTCGAGGCCGTCGCGCAGCTCGGTGCCCGGAGCGACCGCGGCGAGCGTGGCGCGCACGAGCTCGTCGTCGCTCTGCAGGGTCGGCACTTCGCCTCCGTCGGTACGGGTCCCCGGGCCGGGAAGTCCACGGCCAGTGACGGCATCCTATCCGGGCGCCGCCCCACTGCGCTGCGCGCTCCGGCGTGGCGGGTTCTCGCCGGGTCGGAGCGCTCAGCCGGCCTGGAGCAGGCCCCGGGTGACGGCCTGCGCCACCGTGTCGGCCTCGAGCACCCGGATGCCGGCCGGCACCGGGCCGCCGCCGAGGACTCCCGGTGGCACGACCGCCCGGGTGAAGCCGAGGCGGTGCGCCTCGGCGAGCCGGCGGTGGGCGCCGGTGACCGGCCGGATCTCACCGGCGAGGCCCACCTCACCGAAGGCGATCGTGCCGCTGGGCAGCGGCCGCTCGGTGATGGCACCGGCCAGGGCCAGGCTGATGGCGAGGTCGGCGGCCGGCTCGGTGAGGCGGACCCCGCCCACGGTGGAGAGGTAGGCGTCGCTGCCGCCGATGGGGGCGTTGGCCCGCTTGTCGAGCACGGCCAGGATCATGTTGACCCGCGCCGCATCGAGGCCGGAGGTGGCCCGGCGCGGCGTGGCGAGGGAAGAGGTGGTGACCAGGGCCTGCACCTCGGTGACCAGCGGGCGGCGCCCCTCGAGGGTGACCGTCACGCAGGTGCCGGCGACCTCGGTGGTGCGCCCGGACAGAAAGAGCCCGCTGGGGTCGGTGAGGCCGACGATGCCGATGTCGGACAGGTCGAAGCAGCCGACCTCGTCGGTGGGGCCGTAGCGGTTCTTGACCGCCCGCACCAGGCGCAGCCGGGAGTGCCGGTCGCCCTCGAACTGCACGACGACGTCGACGAGGTGCTCGAGCACCCGGGGGCCGGCGATCGAGCCGTCCTTGGTGACGTGCCCGACCAGCAGCACGGCGATGCCCCGCGCCTTGGCCACCTGGATCAGGGAGGCGGCGACCTCGCGCACCTGGCTGACGTTGCCGGCCGAGCCCTCGACCTCGGCGCTGCTGACCGTCTGCACCGAGTCGACGACGACCAGCTCGGGCTCGAGCGCGTCGATCTGGCCCAGCACCGTCGCCAGGTCGGTCTCGCTGGCCAGGTAGAGCGTGCGCGCCATCGCCTCGATGCGCTCGGCGCGGGTGCGCACCTGCGCCGCGGACTCCTCACCGCTGACGTAGAGCACCCGCCGCTCGCCGTGCTCGCCGGACCGGGCGGCCCGCGCGGCGACGTCGAGCAGCAGCGTGGACTTGCCGATGCCGGGCTCGCCGGCCACCAGCACGACCGCCCCCGGCACGATGCCGCCGCCGAGCACCCGGTCGAACTCGGGCACCCCGGTAGGCCGGGCGACCGCCCGTCGGACGTCGACCTCGCCGATCGGGACGGCGGGCCGCTCGACCGCCGTGGCGGCGGTGGTGCGCACGGTGGTGGCCCCGACCTCGGCCACGCTCCCCCAGGCCTGGCACTCGCCGCAGCGCCCCACCCACTTCACGGCCTGCCACCCGCACTCGGTGCAGCGGAAGGTCGCGCTCGTGCGGGTGCTGCGTCGCGCGGTGGAGGATGCCATGGCGCCCAAGGTATGCCGCGCCGCCGACACTGCCGGGATGCCGCGCGCCACAGTCCGGCCGGCCGGCCGGATCAGTGCCGGCCGGTGAGCCGCACGAGAGACGTGCGCGCTCTGGTCCGTCGGGGGGAGTGGGCGTGGTCTGCCCGGATGGCGGTGCCACCGCGCCGCCATCCGGGCAGAGCGACCAGAGCCGGACAGAGCGACCAGAGCCGGACACGACCAGGCCCCCGGACCGTGGACGGTGCGAGGGCCTCGTTCGGGCGTCGGCCGGGATCAGCCGGCGACGACCTCGAGCTCGACGGTCGCCTGCACCTCGGGGTGCAGACGCACCAGCGCGGAGTGCGTGCCGGTGGTCTTGATCGGGATCGGGACCTCGATCTTGCGCTTGTCGAGCGACGGACCGCCGGCGGCCCTGACGGCCTCGGCGATGTCACCGGTGGAGACGGCACCGAAGAGGCGGCCGCCACTGCCGGCGTGCGCGGTGACGGTGACCGCCTTGGACTCGAGGTTGCCCTTGATGGACTTCGCCTCCTCGAGCGACTTCACCTCGCGGACCTGGCGCCCCGCGGCGATGGCGTCGACCTGCTTCTGGCCGCCCTTGGTCCACGCCGTCGCGAGACCGCGGCGGAAGAGGAAGTTGCGGGCGTAGCCGTCCTTGACGTCGACGACGTCACCGGCGGTGCCGAGGCCGGTGACCTCGTGGGTGAGGATGACCTTCATGTCTTACGTCCTTCTGTTGACGCCCGCGTCGCGCCTGCGAACCACCGGGCACGAGCGCGGGTCCCACGCTCCGCGTGGGCGGACTTCGTGGGGTGAGATCAGCGGGACGAGCTGGAGTACGGCAACAAGGCCATCTCGCGCGCGTTCTTGACGGCATTGGCGATGAGGCGCTGCTCCTGCACGGTCACACCGGTGACCCGACGCGCGCGGATCTTGCCGCGGTCGGAGATGAACTTGCGCAGCAGTGCGGCGTCCTTGTAGTCGATGTTCTCGACCTTCGCCGCCTTGAGCGGGTTGGCCTTCTTCTTGGGCTTGCGAATGGCGGGCTTGGCCATCGTGGTGCTCTCCTTCTGCCGGAGCTGTCCCGGCGGATGAGCCCTGGTCTCCCAGGGATGGTGTCGTGCGGGGGGGTGGGGTGCCCCGTGACGAGGTGGTCACGGCCCCGGTGCGGTTGGGGTCAGAAGGGGGGCTCGTCGTAGCTGGGCGCCTGGCCCCAGCCGCCCTGCTGGCCACCCTGCGGCTGCTGGGGCTGCTGCTGGCCGCCCCAGCCGCCCTGGCCACCCTGCTGGGGGGCGGGGGCGGACCCACCGGTGGCCCACGGGTCGGCAGCCTGCTGGCCGCCGCCCTGGCCACCGAAGCCACCACCGGAACCGCCGCGCTCGGCCTTGGTGACCTTCGCGGACGCGTAGCGCAGCGACGGGCCGACCTCGTCGACGTCGAGCTCGATGACGGTGCGCTTCTCACCCTCCTTGGTGTCGTACGAGCGCGACTTCAGCCGCCCCGTAGCGACCACCCGGGTGCCCCGGTGGAGCGACTCGGCGACGTTCTCGGCCGCGTCGCGCCAGATCGAGCAGCGCATGAAGAGGGTCTCGCCGTCCTTCCACTCGTTGGACTGCCGGTCGAACGTGCGCGGCGTGGAGGCCACGGTGAAGTTCGCGACGGCGGCCCCCGAGGGGGTGAACCGGAGCTCGGGGTCGGCGGTCAGGTTGCCGACGATGGTGATGGTGGTTTCGCCTGCCATGGGTACAGGTGGCTCCTTCTGGTCCCGTTCCGAGGTGTGCGGTGTGGACGTGGGCTCAGGCGCCGGGGCGCATGAGCTTGGTCCGCATGACCGACTCGTTGAGGCCGAGCTGGCGGTCCAGCTCCTTGGCCGTGGCCGGCTCGGAGGTGAAGTTCACGACGGCGTAGATGCCCTCGGCCTTCTTCTTGATCTCGTAGGCCAGACGACGGCGGCCCCAGATGTCGACGTTGTCGACGGACCCCCCATCGGTGGTCACGACCTTGAGGAACCGCTCCAGCGACGGCTGAACCGTCCGGTCGTCGAGCTCCGGGTCGAGGATGACCATGAGTTCGTACTGACGCATGCGTTAACCCGCCTCCTTTGGTCTGTGGCGGTCACGGTCTCTCCGTGACAGGAGGGTATGCATTGCTGCCGACATCGGCCGGGGAGTTTTCCACAGGCCGCACCGAGGGCAACTTCCACAGGGTACCGGCCGGGACGGCATCCCCCCAACTCGCCTGCTCCCACGCCTGGTGCGCCAGCCACGCCACCGCGGCCAGCCGGAGCAGCAGTGCGGCGGAGTACCAGCCTGGCGGCAGCCCGTGCGCGGGGTCGAGGAGGTAGTCGAGGTAGCCGAACATCGCCACGGCGTGCACGGCCTCGGCGCCGGCCCACAGGAGGTGGTCGCGCCAGCCGATGCCGACCAGGGCGATGAACGGCACCAGCCACAGGGCGGCCCACGGCTGGAACGAGGCCGCGCTCGACAGGGCCACGCACAGGCCCACCAGCGCGGCGGCCGCCACGACCGGTCGTGGCCGCCGGCGCGCCAGCAGCACGGTGAGCGCCACGGCGAGCAGGATGCCGAGCGCCGCGATGAGCGCGACGTGGCCCGCGCCGATCGGGTACCCGGCCATCGTGAAGAGGTACCAGGGTGACCCCGGCCCGGCGCCGCCCCGGGCCCAGGCCCGCCACGGGGCGGTGAGGACGCCGGCATCCACCAGCGCCACCGCGACCGCGAGCGTCGCGACGGTGGCGGCCGTGGTGACGAGCAGCCGGCGGCGTGCCTCGCCGCCACGCCCTGCATCGGCGTCGCCGCCGCGACCCGGCAGCAGCAGCATCGCCAGCACCACCACGGCCGAGAGCGGCCCGGCCAGCACCGCCAGCCCGCCCAGTACCCCGGCCACCCGCTCGCGGTCCCGGCTCCACGCCCACAGCGCCACCACGGCGAGGGCGAGGGGCAGCAGGTCGGTGGAGCGGAACACGGTCAGCGCGAGCACCGGTGACAGCGCGAGCGCGACCGGGTCGGCGTCCGGGTGACGACGTACCGTGCCCACGGCGACGACCAGCCCGGCGAGCACCGCCGCGGTGAGCAGCACCCACAGGGCGAGGAACCACTGCAGGTGCCCGTCGCCCGCGCCGGGCGCCATGCGTGACAGCGCCGAGGCCAGTACCCCGGAGAGCACCGGCTGCGCCGGGCGCAGCCCGGCCCCGAGCCAGGCCGCGACCCCGGAGCCGGGGTCGCCGGCGCCCACCGCCTGCACCACCGGGGCGGAGCACTGCCGCCACACCGGGACCTCGCCGCGCCAGCCGAAGTTCAGGCAGCCGGCCTGGCGCAGCGCCGCGACCGACAGCGGCAGCGCCAGCAGCAGCAGCACCGGGGCGAGCCGGGCGAGCGGCCCGCGCTCGACCGGCCGCAGCCGGCGGCCCCGCGGACCACCGAGCGGTGTGCTCAGGGCCGGCGGCAGCACGGGGTCACGCACGTCGTCCACGGCTGGCACCCTAGCCGCGGGCCACCGCTCAGCCGGCGCTCGGCGACGGCCCCAGCGGTGTCGGCGTGACCCGCGGGCTCGGCGGGCCGTTGGTGCGGGTGCGCGTCGGCGTCGGTGGGCGCGTGGTGCGTGTCGGCGGCGCGCTCGTCGTCGGCGAGGGCGGCGCGCTCGTCGTGCTCGGCGGCGGCGCCTGCGTCGTGGCCGGCGGCGCCTTGGTCGTCGGGGCCGGGGCCGGCGGGGCCGGCGGCGGCGGGGGCGGCGGCGGGTCGGCGTTCTTGTTGATGCCGGCCGGCTCCGGGAACTTGACCACCTTGGTGCCGTCGAGGGCGGCCTTCATGTAGGCGGTCCAGATCCGGGTCGGGTACGTGCCACCGGTGATGTTGCCGGCGTTGGGCAGGTTCTCCATGGGCAGCTCCTTGCCGCCCTTGCCGCTGCGGTAGAGACCGACGGCCGTCTCGAGCTGGGGGACGTAGCCGTTGAACCACGCCGACCGGAAGCTCTCGGAGGTTCCGGTCTTGCCGGCGGCGGGACGGCCCAGGTTGCGGCCGACGTAGCGGGCGGTGCCGCCCTCGACCGGGTAGGTCATCGCGTCGATGACGTCGGACATCAGGTCCTTGTCGAAGACCTGCTGCTTGACGACCTTGGCCTTGATGGTCGGCACGCTCTTGTCCCGGAACCGGATCTCCTTGACGATGTACGGGTCGGCCCGCACGCCCTCCGCCGCGATCGTCGCGTAGGCGGTGGCCATGTCGAGCACCGTGACGTAGTCGGTACCCAGCACGTTGGCCATGTTGGCCTCGAGCGGGCTGCGCACACCGGCGTCCTTGGCCGCCTTGCTCGACTTCTTCGGGCCGGCGTCGATGTTCAGCGCGGCGTAGACGGTGTTGACCGAGTGGCCCGTCGCCGTGCGCAGGTCGATCCGGCCGAACTGCTCGTTGCCGAAGTTCTTCACCCGGCCCCGGCGGCCGCTGGCCGTCGACGCGCCCGGGTCGGCGAACTCCTCGAAGTACTGGGGGCTGGCACCGCTCAGGCGCGAGTTGAGGCTGTAGTCACCCGACTGCAGCGCCGCGATCAGCGCGAAGACCTTGAACGTCGAGCCGGCCTGCATCTTGTCCTGGGTGGCCGCGTTCTGCTGGCGCTTCATGTAGTCCTCGCCACCGTAGAGGGCGACGATCGCGCCGTTGCCCGGCTGGATCGAGGCCATGCCCACGTGCACCGACGGCGTGTCCTTGGGTCGCTCCTTCTTGACCGCCGCGACCATGTCGGCCTGCTTGGCCCGGTCGACGGTCGAGACGATGCGGTAGCCACCACGGTCGAGGTCGTCCTGCTCGATCTTGTACTTGGTGACGATCTCGTTCTTGACCATCTGGGTGAGGTAGCCGGTCGGGCCGCTCTGGGTGTGCGGCTTGTACTTCTGGAACTTCGGGAAGGTGGCGTCGGCACGCTCCTGTGGCGTCAGCCAGCCCTTGCTCACCATGGCGTCGAGGATGAAGCCGGAGCGCTCCTTGGCGTTGGCCTCCTGCTTGTCGCCCAGGGCCGGGTCGTAGAGCGACGGCCCGCGGATGACCGCGGCGAGGAAGGCGCCCTCGGCCGGGGTGAGCTTCGAGACGTCCTTGTTGAAGTACGCCCTCGACGCCGTCTGGATGCCGTAGGCGCCGCGACCGTAGTAGATGGTGTTCAGGTAGTTCTCGAGGATCTGGTCCTTGCTCTGCTGCTGGTCGATCTTGATCGCCAGCAGGATCTCGCGGGCCTTGCGCGACAGGGTGCGGTCGGCCGTGAGGAAGTAGTTCTTGACGTACTGCTGGGTGATCGTCGACCCGCCCTGGGTGGCCTGCCCGCCCTTGATCGCCACGAAGACCGCACGCGCGATGCCGGAGGGCGAGATGCCGTTGTTCTGGTAGAAGTTCTGGTCCTCCGCCGCGAGCATCGCCTTCTGCATGTGGTCGGGCACCTTCGACAGCGGCACCGACTCGCGGTTGCCCTCGGCGTCGGAGAGCCTGGCCATCTCGGTCTTGCCGTCGCTGTAGTAGACGATCGACGCCTGCGCCGTCGCGAGCTCGTTGGGCGTGGGGACGTCGGTGCGGGCGTAGGCGATGCCCACCGCGACCACCCCGAGCACGCCCAGCGCGAGCACGGCCCACAGGGCGCGCAGCAGCCAGGTCACGCCGCGCGAACGGCCCGGGGATGCCGTGGCGCGGCCGTCGCCGGACCCGTTCGAGCCGCCGGACCCGCCGGAGCGGACCGAGGGTGACTGGGTCGCCGGGGCCTGTCGGCCCTGGGCGCGGGTGCGGGGGTTGCGTGAGCTCATGCTGCTTCCGTGGACGGGGGTCAGGGGTGGGTCCGGGGCGTGGAGACGGCGCGGGGGGCGCGCGAACCCAGCGGCCAGTATGGCGCGATTCCTTGGAGAAACCTGAATCCCGTGCTCCGGCCGCCGGTCCGCGACCGCATCCTCGATGTATCGCATCGATATATCTGTGTTAACGTCGCGTTCTGACAAACGCCCCGTATGTCAGGTCTGTTCCCCCGCTCGCGAAGGAGGTTCCCGTGGTCACCACCCGCCGCGCCCGCCTCCTCGAGTTCGCCGTGCTCGGCCTGCTGCACGAGGGTCCGACCCACGGCTACGAGCTGCGCCGCCGGCTCAACACCGCGCTCGGCCCCTTCCGCGCCCTGTCCTACGGCACCCTCTACCCCGCGCTGAAGGGCCTGCTCGAGCGGGGCCTGATCGCGCAGACCTCCGACCCGGCCGGCCCCGGCGGAAAGCGCCCCCGGGTGGTCTACGAGCTCACCGCCGCCGGCAAGGAGCACTTCGCCGACCTCGTCGCGCGCACCGACGCCTCGTCGTGGGACGACGACGGCTTCGACGTGCGGTTCGCCTTCTTCGCCCGCACCGAGCGCGACGTCAGGCTGCGCATCCTCGAGGGCCGGCGCTCGCGCGTGCAGGAGGACCTCGAGCGGGTCCGCGAGGCGGCCGCCCGCAACCGCGAGCGCATCGACGCCTACACCTCGGCCCTCCAGCGCCACGGCGAGGAGACCACCGAGCGCGAGGTGCGCTGGCTCACCGAGCTCATCGACGCCGAGCGCCGTCACCCCACAGACCCCGGCCCCCAGCCGTAGTGCCGCCCCCGCGCGCACCCGGCATCCCCCGGACACGTCCACACCCGTCCAGTCCATCCAGCACCACCGACCATCCCAGGAGAAGCACATGGGTTCCATTCGCGTCGCCGTCGTCGGCGTCGGCAACTGTGCGTCGTCGCTCGTCCAGGGCGTGCACTACTACCGGGACGCCGACGCGTCCCAGACCGTCCCCGGCCTGATGCACGTCATGTTCGGCGACTACCACGTGCGCGACGTCGAGTTCGTCGCGGCGTTCGACGTCGACGACAAGAAGGTCGGCAAGGATCTCGCCGAGGCGATCAACGCCTCCGAGAACAACACGATCCGGATCGCCGACGTCCCCACCACCGGTGTCACCGTGCAGCGCGGCCGCACCCTCGACGGCCTGGGCAAGTACTACCGCCAGACCATCGACGAGTCCGGCGCCGAGCCGGTCGACGTCGTCGCCGCCCTGCGCGCCGCGAAGGTCGACGTGCTCGTGTCCTACCTGCCGGTGGGCTCGGAGGAGGCCGACAAGTTCTACGCCCAGTGCGCCATCGACGCGGGCGTCGCGTTCGTCAACGCCCTGCCGGTGTTCATCGCCTCCGACCCCGAGTGGGCCGCGAAGTTCGAGGCGGCCGGCGTGCCGGTCATCGGCGACGACATCAAGAGCCAGGTCGGCGCCACCATCACGCACCGCGTGATGGCCAAGCTGTTCGAGGACCGCGGCGTGCAGCTCGACCGCACCTACCAGCTCAACGTCGGCGGCAACATGGACTTCAAGAACATGCTCGAGCGCGAGCGCCTGGAGTCCAAGAAGATCTCCAAGACCCAGTCGGTCACCTCGAACCTCACCGGCTCGCTCGCCGGGAAGACCGACGACCGCAACGTGCACATCGGCCCGTCGGACTACGTCGCGTGGCTCGACGACCGCAAGTGGGCCTACGTGCGCCTCGAGGGCCGTGCCTTCGGTGACGTGCCGCTCAACCTCGAGTACAAGCTCGAGGTCTGGGACAGCCCGAACTCGGCCGGCATCATCATCGACGCCATCCGCGCCGCGAAGATCGCCAAGGACCGCGGCATCGGCGGCGCCCTGCTCTCGGCGTCCTCCTACCTGATGAAGTCCCCGCCGGAGCAGCGCCCCGACGACCTCGGTCGCGCCAAGCTCGAGGCCTTCATCCGCGGGGAGGAGGAGCGCTGACCGCGCTTCGACCTCGTCCGTGAGCGGGCGGCATCCGGCACTGCGGTGTGCGGATGCCGCCCGCTCCGGCGTTGCTGGCCGGCTGCCGGCGCGCGCTGCGGTTCGGCGACCGGCAGCAGCTCGGCCCCGGTGCGGGCAGCGGTCACCGGGTCAGCGTGCGGGCGGGTCCGCGTCGACCGGCTCGACGGAGACGACGACCACCGAGACGTTGTCGCGACCCCCGGCCCCCACCGCGGCGGCCACCAGCTCGTCGGCGGCGGCCTGCGGGTCGGCGTGGTCGAGCACGAGGCGCAGGATCTCGGCGTCGTCGAGCTCGTTGGACAGCCCGTCGCTGCACACGACGAACCGCTCGCCGGGCTCGGGCGGGCGTACCCACACGTCCGGGTCCGCAGCGTGGCCGGACCCCAGCGAGCGGGTGATGACGTTGCGCATCGGGTGCCGGGCGGCCTCCTCCTCGTCGATCAGCCCGGCATCCAGCAGCTCGCGCACCTCCGAGTGGTCGCGGGTGAGCTGGCCGATCCGGTCGCCGGCCACCCGGTAGACCCGGGAGTCACCGATGTTGAACACCACCCAGTGCTCGCCGTCGTCGACCTCGAGCACGGTGAGGCCCGTGACGGTGGTGCCCATCCCGCGCTGTCCCGGGTCGTGCTCCTGCGAGCGCAGGATGCCGTCGTTCGCCTCGTGCAGCACCGCCGCCACGTCGTCGGAGCTCGACGGCGGGTGCTCCACCAGGTGCCCGAGCGCCTCGACGGCGATCCGGCTGGCCACCTCGCCTGCCGCGTGGCCGCCCATCCCGTCGGCAACGGCGAAGACCAGCCCCTCCTCGAGCAGGGCGTCCTCGTTGTGGTCGCGCACCCGCCCGACGGCGGTGGCCGACCCGGAGCGCACGCGCAGGCCGAAGCCGCGCAGAACCCGGGGCTGCCGGCCGCTCATCGGGCGCCGCCGACGAGGGTCTCGAGCACCGACTGCAGCACGACGGTCATGGGCGAGCCTCCCTCGGGCGACGGACGCGGACGGTCGAGCCTAACCGGGGCCACCGGCCTGTAGCTGCTGCCGGGCGGCCGGGTCCGGCCGGGCTATGGCTCAGCCCTGCGACTCCGGCTGCTCGGCCCACCACGCCAGCAGCCGCTCGCGCGCGACGTCCGGGCCGACCGGCCCCTCGTCCATCCGAACCGAGAGCAGGTGCTTGTAGGCGCGCCCGAGCACCGGGCCTGGCGCGATGCCGAGCACGGCCGCGATCTGGTGGCCGTCGAGCTCGGGGCGCACAGCATTGAGCTCCTCCTGCTCGAGCAGCGCCTCGATCCGGGCCTCGAGGTCGTCGTACGTGGCGGCCAGCCGCCGCGCCTTGCGCACGTTGCGGGTGGTGCAGTCGGCGCGGGTGAGGCGGTGCAGCCGCGGCAGGAGCGGGCCGGCATCCGTGACGTAGCGGCGCACCGCCGAGTCGGACCACTGGCCCTCGCCGTACCCGTGGAAGCGCAGGTGCAGCTCGACCAGGCGCGCCACCGCCCTGGTCGTCTCCTTGTCGAAGCGCAGCGCCTTCAGCCGCCGGGCCACGAGCTTGGCGCCGACCACCTCGTGGTGGTGGAAAGACACCCCGCCCCCGCTCTCGAACCGGCGGGTCGCCGGCTTCCCCGCGTCGTGCAGCAGCGCGGCCAGGCGCAGCACGAGATCCGGCCCCGGCACCGACTCCGGTGGCCCGTCGGGGGGGCCCTCGAGGTCGATGGCCTGCTCGAGCACGGTCATCGAGTGCTCGTAGACGTCCTTGTGCCGGTGGTGCTCGTCGACCTCGAGCTTCAGGGCCGGCAGCTCGGGCAGCACGTGGGTGGCCAGTCCGCTGGCGGTGAGCAGCTCGAGCCCGGCCCGGGGGTGCGGCGCCAGGAGCAGCTTGACCAGCTCGTCGTGCACCCGCTCCGCCGACACGATCCCGATGGTCGCCGCCATCTCCTTCATCGCCGCGAACACCTCGGGGGCGGGCACGACAGCAAGCTGCGCCACGAAGCGGGCCGCGCGCATCATCCGCAGCGGGTCGTCGCCGAACGACACCTCCGGCGGTGAGGGGGTGCGCAGCAGGCCGGCGTCGAGGTCGGCGAGCCCGCCGTGCGGGTCGACGAAGGTGAGGTCGGGCAGGCGCAGCGCCATCGCGTTGATGGTGAAGTCGCGGCGCACCAGGTCGTCGTCGAGCGAGTCGCCGAAGGCCACGACCGGCTTGCGGGTCTGCCCGTCGTAGGCGTCGGCGCGGTAGGTGGTCACCTCGACGACGGTCGCGCCGCGCCGGGCCCCGATGGTGCCGAAGTCGCGCCCCATGTCCCACGTGGCGTTGCCCCAGGCCTCGAGGATCGCCTCGGTGTCGTCGGGCCGGGCCGACGTGGTGAAGTCGAGGTCGGTGAAGGGGCGGCCCAGCAGGGCGTCGCGCACCGGACCGCCGACCAGCGCCAGGTCGTGGCCGGCGGCGGCGAAGCGCTTGCCGAGGTCGGTCAGCAGCGGCAGGTCGGGCGCCAGGTGGGCGACCGCCCGGCGCAGCAGGGCGGCCGACGGCTGACGAGTGGACACGAGCACCAAGGGTATGCCGACCCCCAACCGCCCGCGGACGCCCCGTCGGGTGCTTGCTCACCGGCCACTTTCGGCCCCACTGGTTACAGTGACCAGATGAGCCACGTCGCCGCCGACCCGCCCGGGGTCAGCCCTCGGCGGCTGCCCGCGGTCGAGGAGCGCAGCGCCGGCGGGGTCGTGGTCGACGTCCACGACGGTGAGGCCCGGATCGCCGTCATCGCCCGGCGAAACCGGGCGGGGCGCGTGGAGTGGTGCCTGCCCAAGGGGCACATCGAGGGTGAGGAGACCCTGCCCGAGACCGCGGCGCGCGAGGTGGCCGAGGAGACCGGCATCGAGGGCCGGGTGCTCATCGAGCTGGGCACCATCGACTACTGGTTCGCCGCCGGCGAGCGGCGCATCCACAAGTACGTGCACCACTACCTGCTCGAGGCGGTCGGGGGGCACCTCACCATCGAGAACGACCCCGATCACGAGGCGATCGACGTCGCGTGGCTACCCTTGCGCGACGCGCACCGCCACCTCACCTTCCCCAACGAGCGGCGCATCGCGCGGGTCGCGTGGCAGCGGCTCGCCGGCGACCCCTGACCTCCCCGGAAGACCACCACCTCGATGAGCACCGAGCCCCCGACCCCCAGGCCCGCCGAGCGCTCCGGCGACGGCCGGGCCGACGACACCGAGGCCGAGGAGGTCGACGTCGACCCGGGCGGCGCGACGCTCGCCGCGGAGACCGGCCAGAACCCCACCGCGCCACGGCAGAGCATCGGGCGGGCCGGCGCGGTGATGGCCTCCGGCACGCTGGTGAGCCGGGTGCTCGGGCTGGTGCGGGCCGCCCTGCTCACCGGCGTCATCGGCACCACCGGCTACGCGGCCGACGGGTTCACCGCCGCCAACTCGCTGCCGAACACGTTCTACCTGCTCATCGCCGGTGGGGCGGTCAACGCCATCTTCGTGCCCCAGATCGTGCGCGCCAAGCTGCGGCCCGACGGCGACGAGTTCGTCAACCGGATCATCACCATCTCGCTGGCCATCCTGGCGGCGGCCACCCTCGTCATGGTGCTGCTGGCGCCCCTGGCCGTGCGCCTCTACTACAACGTCGACAACGAGGCCGCCCTCGGGCTGGCCACGGTCTTCGCGGTGATCTGCCTGCCGCAGATCTTCTTCTACGGGCTCTACACGATCCTGGGCCAGGTGCTCAACGCCCACGGCCGCTTCGCCGGGTACATGTGGGCGCCGGCCCTCGCCAACATCGTGGCCATCGGCGGCCTGGTCTGGTTCCAGCGGGCCGGGTTCCCCACGTCCGCCGCGCCGGCCGACTGGACCCCGCAGATGATCGCCATCCTCGCGGGGTCGGCGACGCTGTCGATCGTCGTGCAGGCCCTGGCGCTGCTCGTCCCGTTGCGCCGCATCGGCTTTCGCTACCGCCCGGTCTGGGGCATCAGGGGTCACGGCCTCGGTGAGGTCAGCACGGTCGCCAAGTGGACCTTCGGCTCCATCGTCGTCAGCTCGCTGGGCTACGTCGTGACGTCACAGGTGCTCACCCGCGCGACCAAGCTGGGCGTGAACGCGGGCGACGCCGCGCCCGGGCTCGCCGCCTTCACCCCGGCCCTGCTCATCACCATGCTGCTGCACGGCCTGATCACGGTCTCCCTCATCACCGCGCTGTACACGCGGCTGTCCGAGGCGGCCGCCCGGGGCGACTCCGCGGAGGTGATGCGCTACCACCACCAGGGGATGCGCCTGCCCTCGGTCATCCTCGTGCCGGGAGCGGTGTTCGTCGGGGTGATGGCGCCCTACGTGGCCGCCACTCTGTTCTTCAAGAACACCCTCGAGGAGACCCGGGCGATCGCCGTGGTGCTGGCCGGCCTGATCTGGCTGGTCATCCCGATGGCCTGGACCTACCTCAACGACCGGGTCTTCTACGCCCACCAGATGACCTGGATGACGTTCCGCCTCCAGTGCGTCTCCACCGGCCTGTCCACCGTCGGCGCCCTCTTCGCCGCCACGCTGGTGCCGAGCCTCACGGCCTTCACGCTGAGCATCGGGCAGGCCCTGGCCTACGCGGTCACTGCCTCGGTCGGGTTCTGGCTGCTGCACCGCCGGCACGGCCACCTGGGCCTGCGCGGCACCGCCGTGATGTACCTCAAGCTGGGCGTGCCCGCCGTGGTCACCGCCCTGGCCCTGTTCTGGGCCATCCACACCCTCATGCCCGACTTCGGTGAGACCCGCGGGGTGCCGGGGTTCGTGCTCGGCGCCGCGGTGCTGGGTGTCGCCGGTCTGGTCGAGCTCGCGGTCACCTGGGGGGTCGCGCACGCGCTCGGGGTGCGGGAGATCGGCGCGGCACTCGAGCCCGTCACGCGCAGGCTCCGACGGCGCTGACCTGCCAGTGCCTACTATGGGCGCAGACCCGTCGGTGGCGGGTGGCGGGCGCCGTGAGCGCCCAGTGACGGACCTGCGAGAGGAGCAGCGGTGAGGGGTGTGGGTCCGGGCACCGTCCTCGGTGGCCGCTACTCCGTTCGCCGACGGCTCGAGCAGCTGCACGACACCGAGCGCTGGTCGGCCGACGACACCACGCTCGGGCGCACCGTCTCGCTGCTGTGCATCGCCGCCGACGACCACCGCACCGCCGCACTGCTCGACGCGGCGCGCCGGGCCGCCTCCGTCACGCACGCGGTGTTCGTGCGAATCCTCGACGTCGGCACCGACGAGGGGGTGTCCTACGTCATCGAGGAGAACCTCGGCGAGGCCCGTACCCTCGCCGAGCTGGTCGGCGAGGGCGGGGTGCCCGGTGACGAGGTGCGCCGCATCACCGGTGAGGTGGCGGCCGCCCTGGAGTCGGCCGGGCACCGCGGCATGCACCACCTCGACCTCACACCCGACGACGTGCTGCGCACCTCCGACGGCGACATCCGGCTGCGTGGCCTCGAGACCGCCGCCGTGCGGGCCGGCGAGGACGGCACCGAGGCCGAGGACGCCGCCCGGCGCGACGCCGTGGGAATCGTGGCCCTCACCTACGCCGGCCTCACCGGCCTGTGGCCGCTCGGTGCCGGTGCCTGTGGCCTCGACCCGGCGCCGCGGGTGCCCGGCGGCGTCGCGGCACCCTCGCAGATCGCCGCCGGCGTGCCGCGCGACCTCGACGCCATCTGCCGCCTCACGCTCAACGACGACCAGGGCCCCACCAGCCCCGGCGACTACGCCCGCCAGGTGGCGCCCTGGCCCTCGCGCCAGGTCCTGGGGCAGCCCGTCACCCGCACCACCGCGGGTGTCGCCAGGCCCGCCCCCCGCTCCGGCCGGGTCGGCTCCGACGCCGCCGACACCGCCGACACCGTGGAGCAGCCGGTCGTCGTCGTCCCGGCCCCACCCGACGGCGCGGCGGACGCGACGACCCGGGTGATGCCCGCGGCGGGTGCGGCTCCCGCGTGGCTGAGCGCGACGCCGGTCGCCTCCCCCGCCGCCGATCCCGAGGCCGACGCCACCACCCGCACCATGGAGCCTGCTCGCCCCTCCCCCGACGGGGCGGACCGGCCCGACGGGACCGACGGGGCCGACGGGGCGGACCGGCCCGACGGGGCTGCCGGGGCTGACGGGCGCGCCCGCTCCACCCGTGCGGCATCCGGTGCCGCGGCCGCCGGGGCCGGCGCCGCCGTGGTCGGCGCGTTGGGCTCCGTCGGGGGGCGGGTCGGCAACCTGGCCCGGCGGGCCGTCGACAAGGTGTCCGAGCTGAGCCCCGACACGGCTCCGCGCACCGACTCCGGCGACCTCGAGGCGCCGGCCCCCCTCGTGCCGGCCGAGCCGCTCACCAAGGACGAGTCCAAGCTCGCGCTGGGCATCGTCGTCGCGTTCGTCGTGCTCGCCCTGGTGATCGGGGTCTGGGGCGTCTCGCGGATCGGGTCGGGGAGTCCCGGGTTCGGCGACGTCGCGGCCCCGGCCACCCGAACCACCACGGTCGCGCCCTCCTCGCCGGCCGCGTCGGCCAGCCCGTCCGCATCGTCCAGCGGCACCGCCACCGGTGAACCGCCCGAGCCCCTGGCGATCCTCAAGGTCGAGGCCTACGACCCCGAGGGCGACGGCGCCGAGAACAACAAGCTCACGCCCAAGGTCTACGACGGCGACCCGAGCACGGGCTGGTACTCCGAGAACTACCGCTCCGACTCCTTCGGTGGCCTCAAGAAGGGGCTGGGCGTCGTCGTCGACCTCGGCCCGAACAAGAAGCCGCAGACCGTCGAGCTCGACATCCCGCACCCCAGCGACGTCGAGGTCTACGTCGGGCCCGACAACCGCCTCGAGGGCGCCACCAAGATCGGCGAGAAGGCGGATGCCGACGGCACCGTGACCTTCGACGTGCCGCCCGACGTGACCGGCCAGTACATCATCGTGTGGTTCACCAAGCTCAACGTCGACGACAACGGCAAGCGTCGGGCCTGGCTCAACGAGGTCGTCGTCACCGGCTGATGCCGGACACCGCGATGCTCGACGACCTCACCGCCCTCACCGACCAGGAGCTGCTCGGCCGTCACGTCGACGGCGACGGCGGCGCCGCGTTCGGCGAGCTGTTCCGCCGCCACCGCGACCGGATGTACGCGGTGGCGCTGCGCACCACCTCCAACCGGGAGCTCGCCGCGGATGCCGTCCAGGACGCGTTTATCTCCGCGTTCCGGCGCGCTGACACGTTCCGGGGCGAGGCCGCGGTGACCACCTGGCTGCACCGCATCGTCGTCAACGCCTGCCTGGACCGGCTGCGCCGCGAGAAGTCGGTGGCCGTGCGCCGCGCCGGCGACCTCGCCGAGCTCGACCTGCCCGACCGGCACGACCGGCACGCGTCGGTCGAGACCGGGCTCGACGTGCGCGAGGCCCTGGCCCGGTTGCCCGAGGGGCAGCGGCTGGCCCTGGTGCTGGTCGACATGCACGGCCTGCCGGTCGCCGAGGCGGCCCAGGTGCTCGGCATCGCCGAGGGCACCGTGAAGTCGCGCTGCTTTCGTGGCCGCGAGGCGCTGGCCGACATGCTCCGCGAGCGCGCCGACGCGCGGCCGGGGCACGATGCCGGGCCGGCAGCCGTTGCCGGTCCGTCGGAACCACGCGGGGCGCCATGACGTCCCATCCGTGGCCCGGCCCCTGTGACCGGCAGCACCCCACCCCGTCCGCACCGCCCGACGGCACGTCCCGGAGGACCTCGTGAGCCAGCAGCACGACGACACCGCACCCGTCGAGCACGACCCGACCGGGGTGCGCGCGCTCCTGGCCAGCCTTCCCGAGCCGGGCCCCATGCCCGACGACCTCGTGGCCCGGATCAGCGCGGCCCTGGCGGTCGAGGCGCAGCGCGGTGACGGCATCGACCGGCTGTGGCACCTCGACGAGCCCGCCGAGGCGGCCCAGCGGGTGGCCGACGGTGACGCACTGACCCCGGATGCCGGGGCGCCGGTCGTGCCACTGCATCGCCGGCTGGGGCTGCGCCACCTGGCGGCCGCGGCCGCCGTGCTCGGGGTGCTCAGCCTGGGCGGCTTCCTCGTCAGGTCGCTGCCCGGTGACGTGATGGCCGCGTTCGGCACGACCGCCGGGTCCAGCAGCTCCGCCGCGGACGCCGCCGAGTCCGACGCGCAGGACGCCGGCGGGTCCGGCGCGCGCGCGCTGGTCGCTCCCGCGGCCGGGTCCGGCGAGGTCGTCGTGGTCATGTCCGGTGCCGACCACGCCGCCGACCGGCTCGCCGTCACCGCGCGCGAGCTCGACGACGGCACCCTCGACCCCATCACCGACCTCACCGCCGAGTCGCCCGCACTGGGCCCGATCGCCACGCCGGTCGGCGCCCGCGCGTGCGCCACCGCGCTCGGCATCCCGGCCGATGCCGGCATCCTCGTCGACGTCTCCGAGGTCGACGGCGTGTCGGCGGCGGTCCTCGTCGTCCACGCCGACTCCGGCCGCACCGCCTGGGCGGTCGACCGCTCCTGCACCACCGGCAACACCGGCCTCATCCGTGGCCCGGTGCCGCTGGATTGAGCCGACCCGGCGCCCCGTCTGCGGCTCTGACCGGCGGGGCGCGACTCCTCGGGGAATCCCCCGGCCGTAGGATCGGTTCACCCTCCGGCACCGCATCTTGCGGTTGCTCCCAGCGATCACCACAAGGGGATGTGTCCCGTGACCAGCGAGGTCCGCAACGTCATCATCATCGGCTCCGGCCCGGCCGGGTGGACGGCCGCCGTCTACGCGGCACGCGCCAACCTGGAGCCGCTGGTCTTCGAGGGCGCCGTCACCGCCGGTGGGGCACTGATGAACACCACCGAGGTCGAGAACTTCCCGGGCTTCCGCGACGGCATCATGGGCCCGGACCTGATGGAGAACATGCGGGCCCAGGCCGAACGCTTCGGTGCCGAGATCGTCACCGACGACGTCCAGTCGGTGCGCCTCGAGGACGAGATCAAGGTCGTCACCGACGGTGAGGGCGTCGAGCACCGCGCCCGGGCCGTCATCCTGGCCATGGGCTCGGCCTATCGCGAGCTCGGGCTGCCCGACGAGAAGCGGCTGTCGGGGCACGGCGTCTCGTGGTGTGCCACGTGTGACGGCTTCTTCTTCCGCGACCAGGACATCGCGGTCGTCGGTGGCGGCGACTCCGCGGTCGAGGAGGCCACCTTCCTCACCAAGTTCGCGCGCTCGGTCACCATGGTGCACCGCCGCGACGAGCTGCGGGCCTCCGCGATCATGGCCGAGCGCGCCCATGCCAACCCCAAGATCCGCTTCGCCTGGAACAGCGCCGTCGACGCCATCCACGGCGCCGACAAGCTCACCGGAGTCACGTTGCGCGACACCGTCACCGGCGAGACCCGCGAGCTCCCCGTCACCGGGCTGTTCGTGGCCATCGGCCATGACCCGCGCAACGAGCTGGTCAAGGGAGTCGTCGACCTCGATGCCGAGGGCTACGTGCTCGTCGAGGGGCGTACCACCCGTACCAACGTGCCCGGCGTGTTCGCCTGCGGCGACCTCGTCGACCACACCTACCGCCAGGCGATCACCGCGGCCGGCTCGGGCTGCGCCGCGGCGCTCGACGCCGAACGGTTCCTCGCCCACTGACCTCTCATCCGGCCCTGTCGGCGCAGTGCGGCAGGATCGACCTCAGGACCCCCGCCCCCACCGCACCGCCCCTTCGAAAGGACCCCACCATGGGAGCCGTCAGCAAGACCACCGACGCCAGCTTCGAGGCCGACGTCCTCAAGAGCGACAAGCCCGTTCTCGTCGACTTCTGGGCCGAGTGGTGCGGCCCGTGCCGCGCCGTCGCCCCCATCCTCGACGAGATCGCCCGCGACCACGACGAGGTCAGCATCGTCAAGCTGAACACCGACGAGAACCCGGCGACCACCGGGCGCCTCGGCATCACGAGCATCCCCACGATGCACGTCTACCAGAACGGCGAGATCGTCAAGACGATCATCGGCGCCATGCCCAAGCCCAAGCTGCTCCGCGAGCTCGAGCCCTTCCTGGGCTGAGCTCCACCCAACCGCGAGGGGCGCGGAAACCGTTGTGCTGCAACGGGTTCCGCGCCTCTCGTCGTGGTTGGGGGGCTGCTTGCGGGTGGGCGACGCCGGGTCAGCCCTCGGGTCGCTCGCGCAGGTGCATGGCGTCCAGGATCCGGTTCAGGTCCTCGACGGAGGCGAACTCCACCGTGAGCCTGCCCTTGCGCTGCCCGAGGGCGATGCGCACCCGGGTCTCGAGGCGGTCGGACAGGTCGGCTGCCAGGTCGTCGAGCTGCGGCCGGCGGGTGCCGGCCCGCGGCGCGCGCCGGGTGGCCGGGGCGTCGTCACCCCCGAGGGTCACGAGCTCCTCGACGGTGCGCACCGACAGCCCCTCGGCCACGATGCGCTGGGCCATCCGCTCCATCGCCGCGGCGTCGGGCAGGCCGAGCAGGGCGCGGGCGTGGCCGGCACTCAGCACCCCGGCGGCGACCCGGCGCTGCACGAGCGGCGGCAGCTTGAGCAGGCGCAGGGTGTTCGAGATCTGCGGGCGGGAGCGGTGGATGCGGCGGGCGAGCTCCTCCTGGGTGCAGCCGAAGTCGTCGAGCAGCTGCTGGTAGGCGGCCGCCTCCTCCAGCGCGTTGAGCTGGCTGCGGTGCAGGTTCTCCAGGAGCGCGTCGCGTAGGAGGTCGTCCTCCTCGGTGGCCTTGATGATGGCCGGGACCACGTCCTTGCCGGCAGCCCGTGACGCGCGCCAGCGGCGCTCGCCCATGATGAGCTCGAAGCGCACCTCGCCGTCCTGCGTCCCCGGCGGTACCCGGCGCACGACGACCGGCTGCAGCACGCCGATCTCCTGGATCGAGTGCACCAGCTCGTCGAGCTCGTCCTCGTCGAAGACCGTGCGCGGCTGGCGCGGGTTCGGCCGGATCTGGTCGAGGGGGATCTCGGCGAACTCAGCCCCCGGAACGGGCTGGAGATCGTCGGTGCCGTCGTCGGTGCCGTCGTCGGTGCCGTCGTCGGTACCGGCCTGCGTGGCAGAGTCCTGACCTGCGCCTTCAGCGATCGGCGGCACCTGGGTGGCTGCCGGCGCGTCGGCCGCGTTGGGCTGCTCCTGGTCCCGGAAGAACACGTCGACGGGCCGGTCTGCCGTGGCGGTCCCGCTCGGGATGAGGGCGCCCAGGCCACGGCCGAGGGCACGGCGCTTCTCGCTCATGCGGACTCCTTCGAGGTCGCCGAGGTGGTGGTGCCCCGCTCCGCGAGCTCGACGGCCGCCTCGAGGTAGGACAGCGCGCCACTGCTGTTGGGGTCGTAGGTCATGACGGTCTGGCCGTGGCTCGGGGCCTCGGAGATCCGCACCGACCGGGGGACGCTGGCCCGCAGGGTCTGGTCGGGAAAGTGCTCGCGCACCTCGTCGGCCACCTGGGCGGACAGCCGGGTGCGCCCGTCGTACATCGTCATCAGGATGGTCGACACGTGCAGCGCCGGGTTGAGGTGGTTGCGGATCAACTCGATGTTCTTCAGCAGCTGCGAGAGCCCCTCGAGGGCGTAGTACTCGCACTGGATCGGGATGAACACCTCGGTGGCCGCGACGAAGGCGTTCACGGTGAGCAGGCCCAGGCTGGGCGGGCAGTCGATGAGCACGTAGTCGAGACGCTGCCCCGACGCCTCGCACTGGTCGACGTGGGCCGCGACGGCACGCTGCAGTCGGGTCTCGCGGGCCACCATCGAGACCAGCTCGATCTCGGCCCCGGCCAGGTCGATGGTTGCCGGCACGCAGGACAGGCCGGGCACGTCGGGACACTCCTGCACCACGCCGGCCACCGGCTGTCCCTCGACCAGCACGTCGTACACGCTGGGCACCTCCGCGTGGTGCTCGATGCCCAGTGCCGTGCTGGCGTTGCCCTGCGGGTCGAGGTCGATGACGAGCACGGTGCTGCCGGCCTGGGCCAAGGCGGCCGCGACGTTGACCGTGGTCGTCGTCTTGCCGACGCCACCCTTCTGGTTGGCCACCGTCATCACCCGGGTCTGGGCCGGCCGCGGCACGGTTCGCCCGCTGAGCGTGATCCGCTTGCGCGCGTCCGCGGCGACGGCCGCTGCCAGCGGAGTCTCGCCGTCCGCCCCGGGCATGGCTGCGGCGATCTGGGCGCGCACCTCGGTGTCATCGGGAGCCGGCGCGTCGGTGCGGGCCTCGGCGGTGCGGGCCTCGGCGGTGCGGGTGGGCACCGCTGAGGTCGCCTCGCGCTCACGGTGCGGCGGGCCGGCGGGTGGCGGGGTGGGCGGCGTCAACGGTTCGATGGGCTCGGTGCGCACGCCGGGGTTCGCGAACTCGTCGTGGGGGTCCGGTCCTGCCGCGTCGGCAGCGTCGGCCGTCGGCGGCGCCGCAGGTGATGTTTCACGTGAAACACGGTCTGCGGCCGGCCACCCCAGCGGATCGGTCGGCACGCCGGTCAGCCGCGGAAACCCGAGGCCGGGAGCGGCCGTGCGGGCGGTGGCGACGTCGATCGCTGAGGTCACGCGGGGATCACCTTCGTCGAGCTGGTGGGGGCCAGGCAATCCAACCTCACCGGGGGTCAACACGCCAAAGCGCCACGACGTCCGGTGGACGACCACTTGCCGAACGGTCCGGCTCTGTGGGCCAGGAGGGTCTGCACAGCGAGCGCGGCCCGCATGGGAGGGGGTGGAGCGAGGTCCTGTCTCCGGTGGCCCGCCGACCCGGACCACGCGACTGCCCTGCGGTCCCAGCGGCGGGCTGTTTCACGTGAAACGGGCGCTCGGCGTCTCCTCCCGCGACTCGACACGGGGTTCACCTCGTGCGTGGTGCTGTCCCCGGCAGAGGTTCCGCACAGGGGGCGTGGCCGGCCAGTGCACGGTGCGCCGACGGTGGGCCCGGTCCACGACTGGCCTCGCCGTGGCCGGGCCGGCGCTCTCCGGTGCTTTGGCCACCCGGCGGGGCCCATGCCATCGGCGCCGGCAGGCAGTGCTCGACCGCGGCGCGCCGTGGATGCGTTGGAGACGTCCCCGGTGGACCACGGTTGTGCGCCTGGCCCGGGTCCCGCTCATGTTTCACGTGAAACATGAGCATCGGTGTCGACGCACGGTGTCGAGGCGCTTGAACGCGAGGCCATCGCGACCGCCGGAACGCAGTGCGGCGCTTCGTGACGTCGCCCGGCTCGCTGGCACCGCGGGCTGCACCGTCCCGGTGGGCTGGTGTCCGCCAGGCTCTGCTCGAACCGGCTGGCTCCACTGCGTCGTGACGCCCGGCCGGGCCCCTCAAGGGCGACCTGCGCGGTCCGGCGCGGTCCGGCGGCATCCCGCGGGATCCGGCGGGATCGGCGGGGACGCGTCTCAACGGGGTGGCCCCGCCCCATGCACACGCACCGACTCAGCCGACGCGGGGGGCCACTCGCTGCGGGCGCCGAGCCCGACCGGTCGTGCGCGCGCGCGGCGCGAAGCGCAGGTCGACCGTGAGCACCGGCTCGTCGAGCACAGCGCCCCCGTGCTCGCTCACCACTGCACGGACCAGACCCAGCCGCACCAGCGCCGGGCGGTCTTCTTCGAGCTCCTGCGCCGCGGAGCGACCCTTCATCGCCACCAGGGTGCCGGCCGCGTCCAGCAGCGGCACGCACCAGCGCGCCAGCTTGTCGAGCCGGGCCACCGCGCGGGCGGTGACATACGGCGAAGACAGGGTGCCGACGAGCTCTTCGGCACGTCCCCGGTGCACCGTCACGGAGTCCAGACCCAGCTCGGTCACCACACCCGCGAGCCACTGGGTGCGGCGCAGCATCGGCTCGACGAGATGCACCTCCAGGTCGGGGCGCGCGATGGCCAGGGCGACGCCGGGCAGCCCGGCGCCCGACCCCACGTCGACGACCCGGCTGCCCGCCACGAAGGCATCCGCCACGACCGCGCAGTTCAGCACGTGCCGTTCCCACAAGCGCGGTACCTCCCGGGGGCCGATCAACCCGTGGGTCACTCCGGTGTCGGCGAGGATCTCCACGAAACGGGCCGCGATCGGCAACCGCTCGGCAAACACCGCAGCCGCACCCGGGGGTGCGGCTGGCAGTGCGACGGCGGCCTCGTCGAGCCCGTCCTGTTTCACGTGAAACGTCGCCTCACGCCGGCAGGATGACGACGAACCGACGAGGTTCGGCCCCCTCGGACTCCGAGACCAGGCCGGCGGCCAGCACCTCGTCGTGGACGACCTTGCGCTCGAAGGCCGTCATCGGCGTCAGCGGCTTGCGCTCACCAGTGCTCCGCACCTCGTCGATGGCCTCCCTCGCCACCGCGACCAAGGTGGCGCGGCGCTCGGCGCGGTGCCCGGCGACATCCAGCATGAGCCGGCTGCGTTCGCCGGTGGCGGACTGCACCGCGAGCCGGGTGAGCTCCTGTAGCGCGTCGAGCACCTGACCGTTCGGTCCGACGAGGCGCCGAGGCACCCGTCCGTCCTCGGAGTCGACCACCGACACGGCAGCCCGGTCACCGTCGATGTCGACGTCGATGTCCCCGTCGAGGTCGCAGATGTCGAGCAGGGTCTCGAGGAAGTCCGCCGCCACCTCGCCCTCGCGCTCGAGGTTGGCCCGCCGGTTGCTCTGGGCGGGCGCCGGGCGCGGAGCGTCGTCGTCGTCGGTGGCGGGGCCGGCCTCCGGCTCGTTGACCTGCAGGTTCGTGGGACCGGCGAGGTCGTCGGGCTGGTCGGTGGGCGGCACGAGGGCCGGGTCGACCGTGGGGTCGGTGTCCGGCTGCTCCTGCGTGAGGTTCTCGCTCATGGGGTTCTCCTGCGCTCAGGGGGTCAGGTCGTGGGGGGCTTGGCCGTGCTGCCGGTCTTCTTCGAGCCGGTGGACGCGGGACCACCCTTCTTCTTCCGGCCGTTCGGAGGCCGCGAGTCCTGCTTCTTCTGGCCGTTCGAAGGGGACGTGTCCTGCTTCTTCTGGCCGTTCGAAGGGGACGTGTCCTGCTTCTTCTGGCCGTTCGAAGGGGACGTGTCCTGCTTCTTCTGGCCGTTCGAAGGGGGCGTGTCCTGGATGGCCGACGTGGCCGGGGCCTGACCCGCTGGCCGCGTGCCACCGCTCTTGCTCTTCTTGCGCTTCTTGCTCGCCGGCTGCTGACGCTGACCCGACTGCTTGACCAGCTCCTCGGCCTCGGCGGCCTCCGCGTCGGCCTTGACCTTGGCGGCATCCGCCCCCGGGATCGGCTTGCCCTTGCGCTCGAGCCGGGCGTGGTAGGCCCGCTCCGCCGCCGAGCCGGGCGCCGGCAGGCGGCGGATGACGTAGAACTGCTGGCACATCGACCACAGGTTGGTGGTGAACCAGTAGATGAGCACACCGATCGGGAAGTTCACACCGGACACCGCGAAGACCAGCGGCAGCACGTAGAGCAGCACCTTCTGCTGCTTGGCGAAGGGGTTGTCCAGCGCCGATGCGGGCATGTTCTTCGTCATCAGCTGGCGCTGGGTGGTGAACGTCGTCGCGGACATCAAGACGATGAGCACGCTCGTGACGATCTTGACGTTGAGGTTGTCCGAACCCAGGAAGGTCGCGGACAACGAGGCGCCGAAGATCGTCGCCTGCTCGAACTGCTCGGCGATCGGCTGGGTGATCGGCCCGATGGCGGCCCGAGTCCCCGACGCCACCTCGTCCAAGCCGTTGAGCACGCGGAACAGGCCGAAGAAGAACGGCGACTGCACGAGGATCGGCAGGCACGAGCTGAAGGGGTTGGTGCCCTCCTTCTTGTACAGCTCCATCGTCTCCTGGGTCATCGCCTGGCGAGACTCGGGGTCACTCTTGCCCTTGTACTTCTTCTGGATCTTCTGCAGCTCGGGCTGGATCTGCTGCATCTTCCGCGAGGCCATGATCTGCTTGTAGAACAGCGGGATCATGGCGGCGCGCATGACGATCACGAGGCCGACGATGGACAGGGCCCAGGTCCAACCGGAGTCGGCCGGCATCCCGATGAAGGTGAATGCCTGGTGGAAGCCGTACATGATCCACGCCACGAGCCACTCGATCGGGCCGAGCACCGTGTTGAACAAGTCGCCCATGTCGTCCTTTACTTCTGCTGTGCCGGCCGCGGCCGGCGAATCGAGGTCACGATGGTGACGTGGTCAGGGGGTGTCGCGCGGGCCGGCGCCCGCGTGGTGACGGTGCGTGTCGTCGTCAGCGACGCCGCGCGGTCCGGTGGTGCCGGGGATCGGCCGGCCGGTGCCGGGGTCGCGCAGGGGCACGTGGTCGACCCCCCCGGGCGTCCAGGGGTGGCAGCGACCCAGCCGGCGGGCGGCCATCCACGCTCCGCGCAGCACGCCGTAACGTTCCAGTGCCGTCACGGCGTAGGCGGAGCACGACGGGTAGTAGCGACAGGTCGGCGGCCGCATCGGCGAGATGACCTGCTGGTAGACCCTGATCAGCCAGATCAGGGGGGTGGTCAGCACCCTACCGACGCTCACGCGGCACCCCTCAGTCGACCGATCACCTTGTGCAACAACGGATCCAGGGCCACCGAGAGTTCCCCGTACGTGGCGGTCGCCGCCGGTGGGTTGGCCCGCACCACCAGGTCGAGACCCGTGGGGATGCCGCGCAGCCGGTCGGCGACCAGCGCTCGCAGCCGGCGCTTGGTGCGGTTGCGGACCACCGCGCCGCCGACCGCCTTGGACACGACGAAACCGACCCGCGGCGGGAGACCCGCGCGCGTGTCGGTCGAGGTGGCGTGGACCACGAGCAGCCTGGAGCCGGCTCGGCAACCCCCGGAGGAGCGCACCACCGACGTGAAGTCCGCCCGCTTGCGCAGTCGGTTCGGCGCCGGTAGCACCGCCGACCTCAGGCGGAGAGCTCGGAGCGGCCCTTACGGCGACGAGCGGCGAGGATGCTGCGGCCCGCACGGGTGCGCATCCGCAGACGGAAGCCGTGGGTCTTGGCCCGGCGGCGGTTGTTCGGCTGGAAGGTCCGCTTGCTCACGATGTTCTCTCGTCTGCTTCGGTGGGCCGGAGGGCCCGGGTGGTCGGGGAGCCGGTGGGTGTCGGCTGCGATCGGAAGCCCATGACCGTCACGGGAGGCAGCACCCCGCGGGCGTGGGTCACGGGCATGCGAAAACAGCCGAACCACAGGCCCGTTTACGGTACGCGAGAGCGACCACGGGGGTCAAACCAGTGGATCCGGTCGCCCGGCTCCGGCAAAACGCCCTAGGATCGCACGGAGCACGGCCCGCCCCCCGGCACGACACGCTCGGGCGACCACGCGGCATACCCACAGCTTGTGGATAACCATGTGGACAGGGTGTACGGGGCCGTGGACCGGCCCCGAGATTCGGCCCGGTGGGCACCGAGGAGGACGGGGACGTAGTGGCCGACGCGACGATGACCCAGCTGTGGCGCACGACCCTGGAGGTCCTGGACTCCGACGGGATCCCGGTGCAGCAGCGGGCCTTCCTCTCGCTCGCCAAGCTGGTGGGGCTGCTCGACGACACCGCCCTGATCGCCGTCCCGAACGACTTCACCAAGGACATCGTCGAGACCCGGCTACGCGAGCGGGTCACCGCCACGCTGGGCACCCAGCTGGGCCGCGACGTCCGCCTGGCCGTCACGGTCGACCCCTCGCTCGCGGAGGCGCCGGCCCTCGACCTCGACGACGAGGGGCACCTGAACGGCCTGAACGACGCCGGTCACGACCTGCGGGCCGCCGACCGGCGCCGGCAGATCGACGACCTCGACATCGGCGAGGACGAGGTGGATGGCACCGAGACCTCCGCCTTCACCAGACGGCCCTCGGAGCACGGCGCGGCCGACGCCGCGCGCGGCTCCGGGCCCAACGGCATCCCCGGCCTCGTCGAGGTGCCCGGTGCCCGTCGCCCGCGCCCGGGCAGCCAGCGGCCCGAACAGGTCGAGCTCACCCGGCTGAACCCGAAGTACACCTTCGACACCTTCGTCATCGGCGCCAGCAACCGGTTCGCCCACGCAGCGGCGGTCGCGGTCGCCGAGGCACCGGCCAAGGCCTACAACCCGCTGTTCATCTACGGCGACTCCGGGCTGGGCAAGACGCACCTGCTGCACGCCATCGGTCACTACGCCCGCAACCTCTTCCCGCACGTCAAGGTGCGCTACGTGAACTCCGAGGAGTTCACCAACGACTTCATCAACAGCATCCGCGACGACAAGGCCGCCAACTTCCAGCGGCGCTACCGCGACGTCGACGTGCTGCTGATCGACGACATCCAGTTCCTGCAGGGCAAGGTGCAGACCCAGGAGGAGTTCTTCCACACCTTCAACACCCTGCACAACGCCAACAAGCAGGTCGTCATCACCAGCGACGTGCCACCCAAGCTGCTCAGCGGCTTCGAGGCGCGGATGCGCAGCCGGTTCGAGATGGGCCTGCTCACCGACGTGCAGCCGCCCGACCTCGAGACCCGGATCGCCATCCTGCGCAAGAAGGCCATCCAGGAGCGCCTGTCGGTGCCCGACGACGTGCTCGAGTTCATCGCCTCGCGGATCTCCACCAACATCCGCGAGCTCGAGGGAGCCCTCATCCGGGTCACCGCTTTCGCCAGCCTGAACCGCCAGCCGGTCGACATGAGCCTGGCCGAGATCGTCCTGCGCGACCTGATCCCCGACGACGCCTCCAGCCAGGTCACGCCGGCGACGATCATGGCCCAGACGGCCGCCTACTTCGGGCTCACCCTCGACGACCTGCAGGGCCAGTCGCGCTCGCGGGTGCTCGTCACCGCCCGTCAGATCGCCATGTACCTGTGCCGCGAGCTCACCGACCTGTCACTGCCCAAGATCGGCCAGCAGTTCGGCGGCCGCGACCACACCACCGTGATGCATGCCGACAAGAAGATCCGCCAGCTGATGGCCGAGCGGCGCGCGATCTACAACCAGGTCACCGAGCTGACCAACCGGATCAAGCAGCAGTCGCACTGAGGCGGCGTCCTCGGATCCACGGAGTTGTCCACAGGCTGTCCACACTGCCTGTGCATCACGTCGTCGACACTCTGTCCAACCTTGGTCGCGGGTGGAAGCTCAGTCGACGCCGAGGCGGCCCCGCGTCGGCAAGGTTACGAACAGGTAGCGGTGCGTCCACCTCTGTGCGCAACCCTGTGGACAACTCGCGTCGAGCACCACGGGTCACACCCATCCCACCGGAGTTGTCCACAGTTCCTGTGGACGGCTGTGGACGAGCAGGGGATCGACGTGGACGGGTGGCGACCGCGGGGTGGAGCGGCTGTGAACGGCCGCCGACCGTCAACATCCCCACCCCGCCGTCCCCCGCTGCATCCACCGGTCGTCCACACCCGGCATCCCGGGGCCGACCTGCGCCGACGCCGCCTCGTCCACAGGATCCACAGCTCCTACCACTATGACGAGATCCAGATGACTCCACTCGGCCCCGAGGACGACCTGCTGGCCCGACCTGTCCCGCCCCGATCGACCTACAGCGGCGCGTTCCGCGGGTCGTCCCCGATCAGGTACCGCCACGTCAGGGCGTGCACTAGTGTCATGACCCCGCCTGCGTCGGCGCCCCCCACGGCGCGGCCGAGCCCGCGGACGGGGACCAAGGTGTGCATGAGCAGGCGCGACGTCATCGCGCCGGACGAAGGTGGTAAGCCGTGAAGTTCCGCGTCGAGCGCGACGTCCTGGCCGAGGCGGTCACCTGGGTGGCGCGCGGCCTGCCCGCCCGTCCCCCGGTGCCGGTGCTCGCCGGCATCCTGATGCAGGCCGATGACGACGGCACGCTGACCCTGTCCGCGTTCGACTACGAGGTCTCGGCCAAGATCACCGTGGCGGCCGAGGTCGCCGAGCCCGGCACCGTGCTCGTGCTCGGCCGGCTGCTCGCCGACATCTCGCGCAACCTGCCCGACCGGCCGATCGACGTGGCCACCGACGGCTCGAAGGTGCAGGTCACCTGTGGTTCCTCACGGTTCAGCCTGCTGCTGATGCCGGCCGATGACTACCCCACGCTGCCCACCTCGCCCGAGCCCAGCGGCACGATCGACGGCCACCTGTTCACCCAGGCGGTCGCCCAGGTGTCGGTCGCCGCCGACCGCGGCGACACCCTGCCCATCCTCACGGGCGTGCGGGTCGAGATCGAGGGCGACACGATGACGCTGCTCGCCACCGACCGCTACCGGCTCGCCATGCGCGAGCTGCACTGGAACCCCGGGTCCACCGACGCCAGCCACGTGGTGCTCATCCCGGCGCGAACGCTGTCCGAGACCGCGCGCTCCCTGGGCGCCAGCGGCTCCATCGACGTCGCGCTGGGCACCGCGGCCGGTGGCGACGGGCTGGTCGGCTTCGAGGCCGGGCAGCGCCGCACCACCACCCGCCTGCTCGACGGCGAGTACCCGAAGGTGTCCTCCATCTTCCCCACGACCTCCGAGACCGAGTCGGTCGTCAGGACCGCCGAGCTCGTCGAGGCCGTGAAGCGGGTGGCCCTGGTCGCAGAGCGCAACACCCCGGTTCGGCTGCGGTTCAGCGAGGGCCAGGTGGCCATCGAGGCCGGCGCGGGCGACGACGCCCAGGCCTCCGAGGCGGTCGAGGCCGTGCTCACCGGCCCCGAGATCGAGATCGCCTTCAACCCCACCTACCTGCTCGACGGGCTGGGCGCCGTGGGCACCCCCTACAGCCGCATCTCCTTCACCCAGGCCTCGCGCCCGGCCGTGCTGTCGGGCCAGGCCGAGGAGGACGGCGAGGCCGACACCTCCTACCGCTACGTGCTCATGCCGGTGCGGTTCGCGTCCTGACCAGCCATTTCCGGATGCCGTCGCAGTAACGTTCGCGGTTCAGCACCTCATCGACGATGCACCACAACACACCGAGGAGTTCTTCAGATGCAGCTGGGTCTGGTCGGGCTGGGCAAGATGGGCGGCAACATGCGCGAGCGCATCCGCCGCGCCGGTCACGAGGTCGTGGGGTACGACCGCGACAAGTCCGTCTCGGACGCGAGCTCGCTGGCCGACCTGGTCAAGCGCCTCGACGCCCCACGGGTGGTCTGGGTGATGGTGCCCAGCGGCGCGCCCACCAAGGACACCGTCGCCAAGCTGGGCGACCTGCTCGACAAGGGCGACCTGGTCATCGACGGCGGCAACAGCCGCTTCACCGACGACGCCGAGAACGAGAAGCTGCTCAAGACCAAGGGCATCGGCTACCTCGACTGCGGGGTCTCCGGAGGCATCTGGGGCCTCGACAACGGCTACGGCCTGATGGTCGGCGGCACGGCCGCCAACGTGAAGAAGGCCATGCCGGTCTTCGACGCGCTGCGCCCCGAGGGCCCGCGCGACGAGGGTTTCGTGCACGCGGGCAAGGTCGGTGCCGGGCACTACACGAAGATGGTGCACAACGGCATCGAGTACGGGCTGATGCAGGCCTACGCCGAAGGCTACGAGCTGCTGCAGAAGAAGGAGATCGTCGAGAACGTGCCCGGCGCCTTCAAGGCCTGGAGCCGCGGCACCGTCGTACGGTCGTGGCTGCTCGACCTGATGGTCGCCGCGCTCGAGGAGAACCCCACCCTCGAGGACGTGTCCGACTACACGGTCGACTCCGGGGAGGGACGGTGGACCGTCGAGGAGGCGATCGCGCTCTCGGTGCCGATGCCGGTCATCTCGGCGTCGCTGTTCGCGCGCTTCGCCTCGCGCCAGCAGAGCTCGCCCACGCTGCAGGCGGTCGCGGCGCTGCGCGGCCAGTTCGGCGGGCACCAGGTGATGACCGTCGCCCAGGGTGAGGAGCTGAGGGCCGAGGCCGTAGCCGGCCCGGCGTCGGCGCCCAGCGCCGGCAAGAAGGCCGCTCGCAAGGAGAAGCCGGCGAGCTCGCCGAAGGAGGCCGCGGCCAAGGGTCGCAAGGCTGACTCGGCAGGCCCGTCCTCCGGCACCGGTGACGCGTCGGCCGGTCGCGCGAAGGGCGCGGCGTCGGCGGGCCCGACCTCGGGCACCAGCTCGACGCGGAAGCGCGCCGCGTCGAAGAGCTGAGCCGGGGGTGCACGTCCGGCACCTGAGCGTGGTCGACTTCCGCAGCTACACCGCTGCCGAGCTGCCGCTCGAGCCGGGCGCCACGACGCTCGTCGGCCTCAACGGCCAGGGCAAGACCAACCTGGTCGAGGCCTTGGGGTACCTCGCCAGCCTGTCCAGCCACCGGGTCGCCACCGACGCGCCGCTCGTGCGGTTCGGCGCCGCCCAGGCCGTCGTGCGCGGCGCGGTGGTGCGGGACGGGCGCGAGACGATGGTCGAGCTCGAGATCACCCCGGGGCGGGCCAACCGGGCCAGGCTCAACCGGTCGCCGCTCAGCCGGCCGCGCGACGTGCTCGGCACGCTGCGCACGGTGCTCTTCGCCCCCGAGGACCTCGCCCTGGTCAAGGGTGACCCCGGCGAGCGGCGACGCTTCCTCGACGACCTGCTCGTCGCCCGCCAGCCCAGGTGGTCGGGGGTGCGCACCGACTACGACAAGATCCTCAAGCAGCGCGGGGCGCTGCTGAAGTCCGCGGCCCCGGTGCTGCGGCGCGGCGGTCGCCGCGGGGCGCGGCCGGCATCCGAGGCCGTCGACGTCGTCACCGAGCGGGAGTCGGCGCTGCACACCCTCGACGTGTGGGACTCGCACCTGGCCCAGGTCGGCTCGCAGCTGCTCTACGCCCGGCTGCGGCTGCTGCGCGACCTGGGCCCCTACCTCGGCAAGGCCTACGACGAGGTCAGCGCCGGGCAGAGCGACGCCCGCGTGCACTACAAGTCCTCGCTGCGCGAGGCCACCGCCGCGCGGATCGCCGAGGGTGAGGTGCCCGAGCCCGAGGAGCTGCGCACCGAGATCCTGGCGTCGTTGGTGGAGGTGCGCGGCGCGGAGGTCGAGCGCGGCGTGAGCCTGGTCGGGCCGCACCGCGACGACGTGGTGCTGACCCTGGGCGAGCTGCCGGCGAAGGGCTACGCGAGCCACGGTGAGTCGTGGTCGTTCGCGCTCGGCCTGAAGCTGGCCGCGTTCCAGCTGCTGCGGCACGACCTGGGCGACGACCCGGTGCTGGTGCTCGACGACGTGTTCGCCGAGCTCGACTCCGGGCGGCGCGCGCGGCTGGCCGCGATGATCGCCGACTGCGAGCAGGTGGTGATCACCGCCGCGGTGCCCGAGGACGTGCCCGAGGAGCTGACCGGGCGCACCTTCGTCGTCACGCTGGGCTCGGTGGTCGAGCGTGAGTGACGTGTCCGGCCCGCACGGCGACGCCGAGAAGGGTGTGCGCACACAAGAATCGGATGCCGCTGCCGACCCGGTGGTCGGGGACGCCGCCGAGGCCGCGGCGGCCGCGCTCGCCCGGGCCCGGGCGGCGGCCAAGGCGAAGGGCCTGCGCCCCGGGCTGCGGCCGCGGCGCCGGGCCAAGGACGTGCCGGTCGGCGAGCGTTCCACGACCGGGCGCGACCCCAAGCTGCTCGGGGAGCAGCTCGACCAGTTCGTCACCGAGCGCGGGTGGGTCGGCGACGTCGCGGTGGGTGCCGTCATCGGTCGCTGGTCGCAGATCGTCGGGCCCGAGATCGCGCAGCACTGCGCCCCGGTCGACTTCGTCGACGGCATCCTCACCGTGCGCGGCGACTCCACCGCCTGGGCCACCCAGCTGCGCCTGCTGTCCTCCAGCCTGCTCACCCGGCTGGCCCAGGAGGTGGGCGACGGCACGGTCACCGAGCTGCGGGTGGTCGGCCCGGGGGCGCCCACCTGGTCACGCGGGCAGCGCCGGGTGCAGGACGGCCGCGGCCCTCGTGACACCTACGGCTGAGGAGCGGCGCATCGCCCCCTACCCCTCCCTTTCGCGGACTCAGGAGCACTTCGCCCAGTCAGGGCCGGATACGCACCTCATTCCGCGAAGTGGTCCTGACTTCGCGGAACAGCGCTCGACGCAGCGGGGTGGGGCAGGCAGGATGCCGGGATGAGCCCCGCATCCGACGCCGTCGACAGCTACCTGGCCCGCGTGCCCGAGACCGGACGCGCGTTCTACCTCGGCATCCGCGAGCTCGTGCAGCAGCACGCACCGGAGGCGACCGAGACCCTGTCCTACAACATGCCGACCTTCGTGGTCGACGGGCACCGGCTGCTGCACGCCTCGGCGTGGAAGGAGCACCTGGCGATCTACCCGCTGCCGCCGGCCGAGGACCTCGGCCCCCAGGCGGCGACGGAGCTCGAGGCGCACAGCTCGGGGGCCAGCACGCTCAAGCTGCCCTACACCCAGGATTTCCCGACCCTGCTCGTCGACGCGGTGGTGCGCGCCCACCTGGCCCGGGTGGCCGACGGCCGCTGAGCCGCGCGGTCACGGGTGGTCCAGGCCTCCACGCAGCACGTCCAGCGCCATCCGTACCTGCTGGTCGAAGGCCTGCCGGGCGTCGCGGAAGGTGTCGGCGCCGTACTGCCCGAACACCTCCAGGCTGGTACCGCCGACGATGGTCGCCCACACCAGCAGCGCCCGGGAGAGCACGGCCGGGTCGGCGGCCAGCCCGGCCTCGGCCCCGACGACCCGCAGGTCGCCGGCCAGCGGGTCGGGTGGCGCGTGCGGCGCCGGACGGTCGGGCACGTCGCCGCGCGCGACCCCCTCGGCCACCAGGGCGAGCACGAGGCCGATCACCCGGGTCCCCGGTTCCATGGTCACCTCGGGCGGGGCGGCGTAGCCGGGCACCGGGCTGCCGTAGAGCAGGGCATAGCGGCTGGGCTCGGTGACCGCCCAGGCGCGGAACGCGTGCGCCGCGACCACCAGGCGCTCGGACCAGCGCTGGTCGGTGGCGGAGCCGACCGCCGCCTGCACGGCATCCGCCTGCGCACCGTAGGCGTCCACGAGCAACAGGGTGAGCAGCTCGTCGCGGTTGGCGACGTAGCGGTAGACGGCCGACGACACCATGCCCAGGTCGCGGGTGACCGCACGCAGGCTGAGCCCGGCGGCCCCGTGCCGGGCGAGGTGCTGTCGGCCGGTGGCGAGGATGCGCGCGGTGACATCCTCGCGGCGCCGGGCGCGGCTGGTGGGCATGACGGCATCCTGCCACAAAAGCGAGAGCACTGCTCTTGACTTCCGAGAAACGGTGCGTCACAGTGGGGATGTGAACCGAGAGCACCGCTCTCACAAACCGATGGAGGACGTCATGACCCAGCCGAGCAGCGACTGCACCCCCACGCCCAGGCCCACCGCAGCCTCGCCGGTCGACCCGAGCCGCTACGTGCCGCCGGCCAACCGGATGGAGGTGTGGTCGGGCACCGTGGTGCGCTGGCTGACCGCGCGCGGCATCAGCCTGATGGGCTCGCGGGTGCTCGTGGTGCGCGGCCGGAAGTCCGGCGACCTGCGCCGCACGCCGGTCAACCTGATGGAGCTCGACGGCGAGCGCTACCTCGTGGCGCCGCGCGGCAACACGCAGTGGGTGCGCAACGTCCGGGCCGCCGGTGGCGGTGAGCTGCACCTCGGCAAGCGGGTCGAGGCCGTCGAGCTGACCGAGCTGCCCGTCGACCAGCGGGTGCCGGTGCTGCGGGTCTACGTCACCAAGTGGGGCTGGGAGGTCGGCCGGTTCGTCGAGGGCCTGTCGAAGAGGTCGACCGACGCCGAGATCGCGGCCGTCGCCCCCGGGATGCCGGTCTTCCGGGTCACCACCCGCGCCTGAGCCCCCCTCCCGGCTCCGACTTCGTGCGACTTAGGTGCGGTTCTGGCGCCGCGACGCCGCGAGAACCGCGCCCAAGTCGCACGAAGTCGGAACTCGGGGCGGCAGGACGCGAACGAGTGGCTAGGGTCGGGCCCGTGAGCGACGCACTGGTGCACCGGGACGACGACGACCGCATCGCGGTGCTCACCCTCGACTCCCCCGCCAACCGCAACGCGCTCTCCCGGCGCCTGGTGGCCGACCTGGCCGCCCACCTCGCCGAGGCCGGCGCCGACGAGTCGCTGCACGGCGTGCTGCTGCGCTCGTCGCACCCGGTGTTCTGCGCCGGCGCCGACCTCAAGGAGGCCGCGAGCGTCGACATGGTCGAGTCGGCCCGCAGCATCGTCGCCCTGCAGCGCGCCATCGCCGACCTGCCGGTGCCGGTGGTCTGCCGGCTCGACGGCCCGGTGCGCGCCGGTGGGCTCGGACTGGTCGCCAGTGCCGACGTCGTCGTCTGCAGCGCCGACGTCACCTTCGCCCTCACCGAGGTGCGCCTCGGCCTGGCCGCCGCCGTCATCTCCATCCCGCTGCGCGCCCGGCTCAGCCCGCGTGCGGCATCCGACTGGTTCCTCACCGGCCGCGCGTTCGGTGCGCAGGAGGCCCGCGAGCACGGCCTGGTGACGCACGTCGTGCCGCCGGGCGAGGTGGATGCCGCCACCGCCCGGGTGCTCGACGACCTGCGGGCCGGCGCGCGCCAGGGGCTGGTCGAGGCCAAGCGGCTGCTGGGCGCCGACCTCGTGGCGGCGTTCGACGAGCACGGCGACGAGATGGCCCGGCTGTCGGGGCTGCTCTTCCACTCCGCGGTGGCCCAGGAGCGGATGGCGGCCGCGCTGCGGCGCTGACCACCCGACATCCGCCGGCGACGGCGCGGCGCAGCACGCCACGCCGCGGGCCACGCGGGCGCGGCGTGCCCGATGTTCCCGTATGAGGAACGTGCGTGGTCGCGACCCCGGGGCTCAGCGACTCTCAGTGGGTGAGGCGGCACGGAGCCGCCCGACTTCACTGAACGCAAGGGAGCGCCGGTGCCGACCGTGACGATCCACCCCACGGGCGAGGTCATCTACCTCGAGCCGGGAGAGACCGTGCTCAGCGGCCTCTACAAGGCGGGGTTCGCCTACACGGTCGGCTGCCGGCGCGGTGGCTGCGCGATCTGCAAGGTCGACTGCCGTTCCGGAGAGTTCCAGTACAACCACCGCGTCGCCGACACGGTCATCACCGACGTCGAGCGCACCGACGGCACCTGCCTGAGCTGCCGTGCCGTCCCGGAGACGGACATCACCATCGAGCTGCGCGGCGAGAACGTCCGCCTCGTCAGCACCTTCCTGCACCAGATCAACGACCGGGCCCGGCAGCGTGCCGACGCCTACGCAGCCGCGTCCTCCACGGCCGGCACCACCCACAAGGAGTAGCAATGGGAGTCATGAGGATGGGCTACGCCCATGTCCGCGTCACGGACCTGGCCGAGGCCAAGGACCACTACGCCAACACGATGGGCCTGTACGAGACCCACGCCGAGGGCAACAAGGTCTACTACAAGGCCTGGGACGAGTGGGACCACCACTCCGTCGTGCTCGAGGAGGGCGGCGTCGGGCTGGTGAAGTTCGGCTGGAAGGTCGAGAAGTCCAGCGACATCGACGACATCGAGAAGAAGGCCAGCGCCTTCGGCGTCACCGTGGAGCGGATGAGCAAGGGCGAGAACCCGGAGATCGGCGACGGCATCCGGTTCACCACCCCCTCCGACCACGTCTTCGAGGTCTACCACGAGGCCACCTGCGTCGGCACCGAGGTCGGCACCCACAACCCGGATGCCTTCCCCCGCCACCTCGTCGGTGTCGGCGTGCCCGCGCTCGACCACTCGCTCATCACCGCCGAGGACCCGGGCCTGATGGACCGCTTCCTGACCGCCGTGTTCGACTTCTACCCGACCGAGCGCGTGCAGACGTCGCTGGACTCCGACGCCGACATCATCGCCACCTGGATGACGAGCAACAACCAGATCCACCAGCTCGCGGTGCTCGCCGGCCCCAACTCCAAGCTGCACCACTTCGCCTTCCGGCTCGGTGACTGGGTCGAGGTCGGCCGCGCCGCCGACCTGTTCTCGATGGACGACGTGCCGATCGACATCGGCCCCACCCGCCACGGCATCACCCGCGGCCAGACCGTCTACTTCTTCGACCCGTCGGGCAACCGCAACGAGGTCTTCGCCGGTGGCTACCTGGCCTACCGCGACCGCCCGATGTCGGTGTGGACCCCCGAGGCGCTCGGCAAGGGCGTGTTCTACCACGCCCGCGAGCTGAACGACGCGTTCACCTCGGTGCTCACCTGACCCGACCCCCTGGTCGTCACCACCGGTGATGGCGGCGCGCCGTCGGCCGCCGTCACCGATGGTGCGCGCCCGTCCGCGCTGTCCCCTGCCCCATCCGTTGCGTCGCCGCCGACGAGGAGCCACTCATGCTCGTGCGTACCGAGACCGTCCTGACGTATGCCGGGGCACGGGTCGCGCTCGACGCCGCCCTGGCGCACGCTGAGGCGATCGGCGGTGCGTTCAACGTGGCGGTCACCGACACCACGGGTGGCCTGCTCGCGTTCGCCCGGATGGACGGTGCGTTCGCGGTGTCGGGCTCGATCGCGCAGGACAAGGCCTGGACGGTCGCCGGCTTCGGCGGGCTGCCGACCGACGTCTTCTACGACGCCATCGCCGGTGAGGACGCCGTGCGCGAGGGCATCGGCCAGCGCGGCCGGGTCGCCGCCTTCGGCGGCGGTGTGCCCGTCGTCGTCGCCGGCACCTTCGTCGGGGCGGTCGGCGCGTCCGGCGGCTCCGCCGAGCAGGACAAGGCCGTCGCCACCGCCGGGGCGGCCGCCGTCAGCGCCGCCCTGGCCCACGCGCGGCTCGGCGACACCGGCCGGACCGGCGCCACCAGCACACCCCGACAGGTACGAGAGGACGCACGATGACCCCGTTCATGCTGCGCGTGGCCGAGCTCGTCGGCACGCCGGAGGAGGACCTGCCCGGGCTCGACGAGATCGCGCCGATGCCGGACACCCGGATCAGCCGGCGGATCGCCACGGGCACCGGCGCCGACCGGCAGGTCGCCATCCGGTCGCTGGCCGAACAGCTGGTCAGCGAGGCCAACGCGATCCTCGCCGAGTCCGACGACCGGCTCGACCTGGTCGACGAGACCCTGCCCCACGAGCTCGCCTTCCGGGTGACGCACCGGGGCCGTGCGGCCCGGGTGTCGACGACGTTCGAGGACGGCACGGCCTACGGCCGGCTGGTCGGCGACGGCTTCGACTCCGAGCTCCCCCAGGAGCTCGACGGCCCGGACGCCCTGCCCGACCTGCTCGTGCGCCTGCTCGTCGAGTCCGGCGTCACCCACCACCACGTCCCCTGAGCCACCCGTTCCACCGCCCCAAGGAGGCACCGTGCAGTACGAACTGCGAACCCAGGTCATCGACCCGCCGCGCAAGACCTTCACCCACCTCGTCCGGCGCTACGGCGACCGCCCGGCCTCGCGGTACGAGGAGGGGAGCATCGACATCCAGGCCAAGGAGAACTTCCACTACCGGCCGCTCTGGGGCCCCGAGCACGACATCTACGACGAGGCCTACAGCGCCTTCCGGCTCACCGACCCCTACTCGTTCACCGACCCGCGCCAGTACTACTACGCCCCCTACGTGACCTCGCGGGCCGCGATGGCGGATGCCGTGGCCTCCACCCTGGACTACCTCGACTCGCGTGACCTGCTCTCGCGCCTGCCGGACGCCTGGTCGGCCGTGCTCGGCGAGCTGGTCGTGCCGCTGCGGCACTACGAGTCGGGCGCCCAGATGGTGTCGTGCGACATCGCCCGGTTCGGCTTCGGCACCACCATCACCCAGTGCGCCGCCTACGCGGCCTTCGACCGGATCGGCAACGCGCAGGCGCTCAGCCGGGTCGGCATCGCCCTGGGCGGCGGCACCGCCGAGCTGCTCGGTGACGCGAAGACCCGCTGGGTGGAGGACGCCGCGCTCCAGGGCCTGCGCCGCTACGCGGAGGAGCTCTTCCTCGAGAAGGACTGGGGCAAGGCGCTCGTGCGGCTCGACGTCGCCGACCGGCTCATCTACTCGCTGTTCTACACGCACCTCGACGACGCGGCCATCGACGGTGGCGCCGGCTCGTACAGCCTGGTGGCACAGCACCTGTCGTCGTGGTTCAAGGACCAGCGCAAGTGGGTCGACGCCCTCTACAAGGCGTGGGTCGCCGACCCCGAGACCGGTGCCGCCAACAAGGCCCTGCTCGCCGCCTCCGCCGCCGAGGCCCTCGACGCCGCGCTCGCCGCGCTGCGCCCGGTGGCCGCCCGCGTCGACGAGCTCGTCGGCTCCGGTGCCACGGCATCCCTCGACGCCTCTGCCACCACCGTCCGCGACGCCGTCGCGGCGTTGACCGACTGACCGCGAAGGACCAGAGCATGAGCACCACCGCCCCCACCCGCACCGTCGGTGTGGACATCCAGGAGAGCGAGACCAACCGCTCGGTCGTCGAGGCCATCGAGCTCACCAACGAGGGCTGCACCGTGCAGCACATGCCGGGGCTCGTGCGGATCACCGCGCCCGGCCGTCTCGTGATCACCCGCGAGTCGGTCGAGGAGCGCCTCGGCCGCGAGTGGGAGACCCACGAGTTCCAGCTGGCGATCGTCAGCTACTTCGGGCACATCAAGGAATGGGATGACGACGAGATCGTCATCGCCTGGGACCACTGAGTCACCCCACGAGGTTCGCCCACGCGAAGCGTGGGACCCGCGCTCCCGACCCCGACCTCACAGACAGGAAACACACATGACCATTGCCCCCAAGGCCCCGCGCAAGCTGACGATGAAGCAGCGCTACGAGGCGCTGACCCGAGACCTGGACTGGGAGCCGAGCTACGTCGAGAAGTCCGACGTGTTCCCCCACACCGAGTTCGAGGGCATCAAGATCCACGACTGGAGCAAGTGGGAGGACCCCTTCCGCCTCACCGTCGACGCCTACACGAAGTACCAGGCCGAGAAGGACAAGCGGCTCTACGCCGTGCTCGACGGGTTCGCCCAGAGCCAGGGCCACCTGTCGCTGACCGAGGCGTCCTACCTCAACGCGATGAAGCTGTTCATCCAGGGCGTCACGCCGCTGGAGTACCAGGCGCACCGCAACTTCGCCTACCTCGCCCGTCACCTCAACGGCCCCGGCCCGCGGTTCGCGGCGCTGTGCCAGTCGATCGACGAGCTGCGCCACACGCAGACCGAGATCCACACCCTGTCGAACTACAACAAGTACTACGGCGGCTTCCACAACTACCTCGAGCAGCACGACCGGGTCTGGTACCTCTCGGTGCCGAAGTCGTTCTTCGACGACGCCCTCACCGCAGGGCCGTTCGAGTTCCTCATCGCCATCGGGTTCTCCTTCGAGTACCTGCTGACCAACCTGCTCTTCGTGCCCTTCATGTCGGGCGCCTCGTTCAACGGTGACCTGCCGACGATGACGTTCGGCTTCTCCGCGCAGAGCGACGAGTCGCGGCACATGACCCTGGGCCTCGAGGCGATCAAGTTCCTGCTCGAGCAGGACGAGGCGAACGTGCCGATCGTGCAGGCCTGGATCGACAAGTGGTTCTGGCGGGGCTACCGCGTCACGGCGCTGGTCGCCCAGATGCTCGACTACATGCTGCCGCGCAAGGTGATGAGCTGGAAGGAGGCCTTCGAGCTCTACTTCGAGGAGCAGATGATGAAAGGCCTGTTCGAGGACCTGGCCTTCTACGGCATCACGCCCCCGAAGCACGTCGACGACGCGATCGCCGAGAAGGAGATCCTCTCCCACCAGGTGTACTGGATCCTCTACCAGTTCTCGCACGCGGCAGCCTTCACCACCTCGGTGCCCGACGCGGACCACCAGAAGTGGCTCTCCGAGACCTACCCCGACACCTTCGACCGCTTCTACCGCCCCCTGTGGGACAAGGAGCAGCGCAACATCGAGGCCGGTGGCCGGCACTTCGTGCGCGGGCTGCCGCAGCTGTGCCAGGTCTGCCAGATCCCGATGGCGTTCACCGAGCCCGGTGACCCCACGACGATCTGCCAGCGCGAGTCGGTCTTCAACGGCGAGAAGTTCCAGACCTGCTCCAACGGCTGCCAGTGGATCTTCGAGCGCGAGCCGGAGAAGTACGTGCAGGCGTGGCTGCCCGTGCACCAGATCTACCAGGGCAACTGTGGCGGGCCCACCCTGCCCGACGTGCTCGCCTGGTACGGCCTGCAGGACGGCGACGGCGGCGAGTACAAGGGCTCGGTCGACGACAAGAACTGGAAGCAGTGGCACGACGACGCTGACCACTCCCACATCGGATCGGAGGCCTGAGCACCATGGCCGTGAAGAGCATCGGCACCTACGAGTTCCCGTCGAAGTCGCGCCAGGAGCTGTACGGCGAGGACCAGCTGGTCCACCTGTGGTTCCAGGAGAACCCCTGGTTCTGCGCGTCGGCGTGCTTCCGGGCGCCCAAGGCGATGACCTGGGGCGACTTCTGGAACGGCCTGGTCGTCCCCTACGCCGAGGAGGACCCGGACTTCGACCCGGCCGCCACGCGCGTGTGGACCCTGCACGGCGAGGTCATCGAGCCGCGCGACGACCAGACCCTCGAGGAGGTCGGCGTCGAGCACAAGGACGTCATCGGGATGAAGGTCGTCGCCGCCTGAGGCGACCGACCTCCAGTCCCAACCCGCCCCACCCCCAATCCCAAGACCTCGTGCGACCCCCACCTGCGGTTCCCGCCGGCCCAGCAGCCCGGAACCGCAGCCAGGTCGCACGAGGTCGCGGCCGGGGCGGCACCCACCGCAGAGCCGAGCCAGTGAGCGAGCCATGACCCAGACCCACACGATCATCGTCGAGCCGCTCGGCCGGGAGGTCGAGTGCCGTGAGGACCAGACCATCCTCGACGCGTGCCTGCGCAGCGGCGTGTGGCTCCCCCACTCGTGCACCCACGGCACCTGCGCCACGTGCAAGGCCGAGGTGCTCGACGGCGACGTCGACCACGGCGCCGCCAGCTCGTTCGCCCTGATGGACTACGAGCGCGACGAGGGCAAGCTGCTGCCGTGCACGGCGTGCCCGCGCTCGGACGTCACCATCGAGGCCGACATCGACGTCGACGAGTCGGTCGAGGTCTTCCCCGTGCAGGACTACGAGGGCACCGTCATCGAGCTCACCGAGATCGCCCGCGACACCGTGCGGCTGGTCATCGCGCTGGACCGCGAGATCGGGTTCAACGCCGGCCAGTACCTGAAGTTCCAGGTACCCGCCCGCGACGGGCTGCCTGCCGTCGACCGCACCTGGTCGATCGCCTCGCCGCCCACCGAGCAGCGCGAGCTCGAGTTCCACATCCGCAACGTCCCCGGCGGCCGGGGCACCGACGGGTGGGTCTTCGGGGGGATGACGCTGGGCGACACCGTGTCGGTCTCCGGCCCCTACGGCCGGTTCGTGCTCAAGACCGACGACGACCGGCACGCCATCCTGGTCGGTGGCGGCACCGGGCTCGCGCCCTTGAAGTCGATGATCCGGTACGCCCTCGAGGACGGCGCGTACGAGGGCCGGCTCACCCTCTACCAGGGTGCGCGCTCGCGCGAGTGGCTCTACGACGTCGAGTTCTTCCGCTCTCTCGCAGCGCAGTTCCCCGACCAGTTCACCTACCGGCCGTGCCTGTCGGAGGAGACCGCGGACGACTGCGGGCCCGACGCGGCCGCCTACGGTTTCGGCCTGGTGACCGACGTGATCGCCGCCGACCACGCCACCCTGGGCGGCTGCGCCGGCTACCTGTGCGGCCCCCCGCCGATGGTCGAGGCGGCGCTGAAGACGCTCATGGGCAAGCGGCTCTTCCCGCGCGACATCCACCGCGAGGACTTCTTCAACGAGGGTGACAAGGCGACCGGCGGAGTGCGCTCCCCCCTGATCAAGCGCTGACCCACCCCTCCTCCCGACCGCTTCTCCCCGACTTTGTAGGGGAGAAGCCGGGCAACACGCCGCGAAATCCGGCTTCGGGCGGCTGCTGACCTGCAAAGTCCGGGGCCGTCGGCAAGTCGGGGGCCGTCGGCGCCCGGTGGCTCCCCAGCTCTTCGCCGTCGGCCGGGTCCCCGAGCGGCCGCTCCGGCGAGGGGGGTGACGCCCGGGCCGGGTCGGGTCCGCCGCGCGCCCTCGCCGGGCCCCCGCCCGCGCTCATCCAGGCAGAGCCTCCTCGGCCGCCGTTCCCGGCATCCGGATGCCGGGCCCGCGCCGACCGTCGGCACCCCACCCTCCAGCCGGCCCCCTCCCCGACCTTTCATGCGAAGAGCCGCACAAACCAGCCCGTCCACAGCGTGTTGCCCCGCTTCTCCCCTACAAAGTCGGGGAGGGCAGGGGCCGGGCGGGGTGGTCAGAGGCCGGACTCGCGCAGCAGGCGGCTGAGGGTGAAGGCGGCGGTGCGCACCGCCGGCCCCAAGGTGCCCGGGTCGATGGACCCGGTCGCTCCGGTGGCGGACAGCCCGGCGGCCACCTTCCGGTCGGCGCCGAACACCGGCGCGGCGACGCACGAGACGCCGGGAGTGGCCTCCTCGAGGTCGAGCGCCATGCCGACGGAGCGGATCTTGCGCAGCTCGCGCACCAGCCCACCCGAGGTCGAGATGGTGCGCGGGGTGAGCCGCGGCAGGCCCGCGTCGATGCGCGCCTGCACGGTCGCGGCCGGCGAGTAGGCCAGGATCGCCTTCCCCACGCCGGTGGCGTGCGCGGGCAGGCGCCCTCCGGTGCGCGAGGGCACCTCGAGGCCACCGGTGCCGAGGATCTCGACGTAGACCACGTCGACCCCGTCGAGCACGGCGAGGTGGATGCGCTGGCGGGTCGCCTCGCGCAGGTCCTCCATCACCGGCAGCGCGGCCTGCGACAGCGAGCGGTGCTGGGGCACCAGCTCGCCACGCTCGAACAGCCACATCCCGAGCCGGTAGCCCTCCCCCGAGGGACCGCCCTCCTGCCGCTCGAGCACCCGCAGGCCGACCAGCTCGCCGGCGATCCGGTGCACGGTCGACTTGGCCAGCCCGGTGCGCCGGGCCAGCTCGCCCAGCGTGAGCACCGGGGCGCGGTCGTCGAAGGCGCCGACGATCGCGGCGGCCCGTGCGAGCAGGCTCACAGGGGCGGTGTTCCGCTCAGTGGAACGCATTCGTTGATCGAACCACGGGCGGGGGCCCAGTGTCAGCACATCGACCCATCGGGCAAGGGAGCCAAAAGCATGTCGATCGTTCTTCAGGACCAGGCGTGGTGCGCCACCACCCCCAAGCGTGCCCAGGGCGAGGACTCCCACGGCTCGGGGCTGAAGTCGGTCGGCAGCGCCCTCGACGTGCTCGAGTGCTTCGCGCTCGACGGCGAGCTCGGCGTCTCCGACATCGCCCGCCGGCTCGGGGTCGCGAAGTCGACGGCCCACCGCCTGCTGCAGACCCTCGCGAGCCGCGGCTTCGTCGAGCAGGACGCGCACAGCGGCCAGTACCGCCTCGGCATCCACGTCTACGAGCTCGGCGCGCTGGCGCTGGCCCGCAACGAGCTGCGCCACATCGCCCTGCCCACCCTGCACCAGGTCGCCGCGACCACCGGCCTGACCGTCAACTTCTCCGTCCCCGACGGCCCCGACGTCGTTTTCGTCGAGCGCATCGAGAACACCGACGGCGTGCGCTTCCTGGGCCACTTCGGCCGCCGCCTGCCCTCGCACACCACCAGCAGCGGCAAGGCGATCGCCGCCTGGAACCCCGAGGCCGACCTCGCCCGCCGCCGCGCCGGGTTCCCCCCGCGGGTCAACAAGACCGTGCGCACCGAGGCCGACTGGCTGGGCTGCCTGGAGTCGGTGCGCAAGGTCGGGTATGCCGTGTCGCACGGTGAGTCCTTCGACGGCGCCTCGTCGGTGGCTGTCCCGGTGATCGCGCGGCGGGTGGCGATCGCCTCGGTGTCGGTGTTCGGCCCGACCGAGGCCATCGCGCCGCAGGTCGACCGGCTGGTGCCGGTGCTCGTGGCGGCGAGCCGGCGCATCTCCCGCGCGCACACGGCCTGAGCCCCCTGTCCTCCCCACCCCTGTCCTGCCCACCGGCCCGGATGTTCCCGGGAGCGGAACGTGGCGCGCAGGCCGTCCACGACGTCCGTACCGTCGATCCGGAAGGCGCCGCACCCCCCGCGCCCCGCCCCCGCGCCCGCGCCGTCTCGCACGGGCCCCAGGAAGGAACCCCGTGGACGACTCGACCCGCGCGCAGGTCGCCAGTGCGCTCCTCGCGGCCTACGACTCCAAGGAGCCGCTCGAGCCGCTGACCTCGACGCACGAGGGGATGACGCTGGAGGACGCCTACGCCATCCAGCTGCTGCAGATCGAACGGCGCCTCGCCCAGGGCCGCACCGTGCAGGGCCACAAGGTCGGCCTCACCAGCGCCGCCATGCAGCGCCTGCTCGGCGTCACCGAGCCCGACTACGGGCACCTGCTCGACGACTTCTTTCACCTCGAGCACATGCCGATCCCGATCGGCTCCTTCGTGCAGCCGCGCATCGAGCCCGAGGTCGCCTTCGTGCTCAAGAAGTCGCTGAGGGGCCCAGGGGTCACCGTGCACGAGGCGCTGCGCGCCGTCGACTTCGTGCTGCCCGCGCTCGAGATCGTCGACAGCCGCATCCGCGACTGGAAGATCGGCCTGTTCGACACCATCGCCGACAACGCCAGCTCGGGCGCGGTCGTGCTCGGCTCCACCCCCACGGATGTCGGCGCGGTAGACCTGCGACTGGCCGGGGCCACCTTCCACCGCAACGGCGAGGTCGTCGGCACCGGCGCGGGCGGCGCCGTGCTCGGCTCCCCGCTGAACTCGCTGGTCTGGCTCGCCAACACCGTCGGCGCCCGGGGGGTGACCCTCGAGAAGGGCCACGTCGTGCTGCCCGGCTCGGTGTGCGCGATGTCCCCCGTCGCCGCCGGCGACACCTTCACCGCGACGTTCGCCGGGCTCGGCAGCGTCACCGCCCGATTCGTCTGAACCGCCCCCACCGAAGGAGCGCCATGTCCACCAGCCCCAGGACCAAGGGCACCGCCGCCATCGTCGGCCCCGGCAACATCGGCACCGACCTGATGTTCAAGCTGATGCGCCGCAGCGATGTGCTCGACCCGCGCTGGATGGTCGGCGTCGACCCGGCATCCGACGGCCTGCGCCGCGCGAAGTCGCTGGGCCTCGCGGCAAGCCACGAGGGCGTCGACTGGCTCCTCGCCCAGGACGAGCTGCCCGACATCGTCTTCGAGTGCACCTCGGCCAAGGCGCACGAGGCGAACGCACCGCGCTACGCGCAGGCCGGCATCCTCGCCGTCGACCTGACCCCCGCGGCGGTCGGCCCCTACCTCTGCCCGCCGGTGAACCTCGACTTCAACCTCGACGCGATGAACGTCAACATGATCACCTGCGGCGGCCAGGCCACCACGCCGATGGTCAAGGCGGTCTCCTCCGTGGTCCCCGTCCCCTACGCCGAGATCGTCGCGAGCATCTCGAGCAAGTCCGCCGGCCCGGGCACCCGCGCCAACATCGACGAGTTCACCGAGACCACCTCCGAGGCGCTCGAGGTGGTCGGCGGCGCCCAGCGCGGCAAGGCGATCATCATCCTGAACCCGGTCGAGCCGCCGCTGATGATGCGCAACTCGGTGTTCTGCGCCATCCCCGCGGAGGCCGCCGAGCCCGGCGATCTGCAGGACCGCATCCTGGCCTCGATCCACGCGATGGTCGCCGAGGTGCAGGACTACGTGCCCGGGTACCACCTGCGCGCCGACCCCCAGTTCGACCACGCCCGCGACACCTGGAAGGGCATGGCCCGCGTGTTCGTGCCCATCGAGGTCAAGGGCCGCGGCGACTACCTGCCCGACTACGCGGGCAACCTCGACATCATCACCGCGGCCGCGGCCCGGGTCGGCGACATCATGGTCGCCCACCGGCTCGGCGTCGCGTCCACGTGGAAGTCGTCGGCTGCGCTCGGCGACGTCCCTGACCCGCTCGTCGGCGTCGGCGCCGACGCGCAGAAGGCCGGTGTCTGACATGGGTGACATGACCATCCGCACCGAGGACGTGCCCGTCGTCGTCGACGAGCTGACCGAGACCGACGTGCTCGCCAACACCCCGAAGGCGGGCGGCGAGCGCGACCTGCGGATCACCGACTCGACCTTGCGCGACGGCTCGCACGCGATGAGCCACCAGTTCACCGAGGAGCAGGTGCGCGGCGTCGTGCACGCCCTCGACACCGCCGGCGTGCAGGTCATCGAGGTCAGCCACGGCGACGGCCTCGGCGGCTCGAGCTTCAACTACGGCTTCTCCAAGGTCGAGGAGATGACACTCATCTCCGCCGCCGTCGAGGAGGCCACCCAGGCCAGGATCGCCATCCTCATGCTGCCCGGCCTCGGCACGCTGCACGACCTCAAGAACGCCCACGCGGCCGGCGCGTCGGTCGCCCGCATCGCCACCCACTGCACCGAGGCCGACGTCTCCATCCAGCACTTCGGCGCCGCCCGGGCCCTGGGCATGGAGACCGTCGGGTTCCTCATGCTCAGCCACAAGGCGTCGCCGGCCACGCTCGCCGAGCAGGCGCGCATCATGGTGGATGCCGGGGCCCAGTGCGTCTACGTCGTCGACTCCGCGGGCGCGCTGGTGCTCAGCGACGCGCAGGAGCGGATCTCGGCCGTCATCGCCGAGATCGGTCGCGAGGCGCAGGTCGGCTTCCACGGCCACCAGAACCTCAGCCTCGGCATCGCCAACTCGGTGCTGGCCTACCAGGCCGGTGCGCTGCAGATCGACGGCGCGCTGTGCGCCCTCGGCGCGGGCGCGGGCAACAGCCCCACCGAGGTGCTCGCGGCGACCTTCGAGCGGATGGGGATCCGCACCGGGGTCGACCTCGGCGAGGTGCTCTCGGCCGCCGAGGACGTCGTGCGCCCCTTCATCCCCCGCCTGCCGTGGATGGACCGGGCGTCGATCACCCAGGGCTACGCCGGGGTCTACAGCTCCTTCCTGCTGCACGCCGAGCGGGCCGCCGCGCGGTACGACGTGCCGGCCCACGAGATCCTGACCAAGGTCGGCGAGTACGGCTACGTCGGCGGCCAGGAGGACATGATCATCGACATCGCGCTCCAGCTCGCCGAGGAGAAGTCGCACCTCGTCGAGCTCGGCGACCTCGCCGGCATGGGCGTGCGCTGATGGCCGGCGAGGCACCCGAGGGGGGCTGGGACGTCGAGTCGGTCGCCGCCGAGCTGCTGCGCTGCGAGGACGAGCGCCGTGAGCGCGACCCGTTCACCGACGAGTGGCCCGGGCTCGACCTCGACACCGGCTACCGGGTACAGGACCTCAACCTGCAAAAGCGCCTGGACCGCGGCGAGAAGCTGATCGGCGTCAAGCTGGGGCTGACCAGCCGGGCCAAGCAGCAGCGGATGGGCGTGCACTTTCCGTTCGTCGCCTGGCTCACCGACGCCATGGTGCTGCCGGTCGGCGACCCGGTGCCGCAGGAACGGCTGATCCACCCGCGCATCGAGCCCGAGATCGTCTTCGTCATGGGTGAGCGGCTCGAGGGCCCGGGCGTCACCTGCGCCCAGGCGATGGGCGCCGTCGAGACGGTGTGGGGCGGCGCCGAGGTCATCGACAGCCGCTACCGCAACTTCCGCTTCACCGCCGGCGACGTGGCGGCCGACAACGCGTCGTCCGGTGCGTTCGTCACCGGGCCGATCGGGCTGCCCCCGGCCGAGCTCGACCTCACGCTCGAGGCGGTGCTCGTCGAGGTGGGCGGTGTGGTCGTCGACTCGGCCACCGGCGCCGCGGTGCAGGGCCACCCCGGAGAGGCGCTCGCCCTGGCCGCGAACGCCCTGGCCCGGCGTGGCCACGCCATCGAGGCCGGCTGGATCGTGCTCACCGGCGGCATGACCGATGCCGGGTTCGCCCCACCCGGGTCGAGCACCGCGCTGCACTTCACCAACCTCGGGTCGGTCTTCCTCAACGGCGGGGTGCGGTAGCCGTGCCGCTCGTCGAGGTCACCCTGGCCGAGGGCCGCACGCCGGTGCAGCTGCGCACCCTCATCTCCGCCCTCACCCACGCCACCGCCGAGGCCGTCGACGCCCCGGTGGACAGCATCCGTGTCGTCATCCGGGAGGTGCCCCTGACCCACTGGGGCGCCGGCGACGTCACCATCGCCGAGCGGCGCGGGGCACCCGACCCGCGCGACACCGCCTGAGCCGGCTGCCCGGCATCCAGCGCTTCCCGAACCCTCGAGACCCCCACCCCACCGCAGAAGGTGAACCCCATGAGCGACCTGCAGTTCTTCGGCCACATCATCGACAACGAGGAGGTCGAGTCGATCGACGGCAAGCGCTTCGACGTCTGGAACCCCTGGACCCGCGAGGTGTGGGCGCAGGCGGCCGAGGCGTCCGAGAAGGATGCCGAGCGCGCCGTCGAGAGCGCCCGCCGCGCCTTCGACGAGGGACCGTGGCCGCGGATGGGGCGGGTCGAGCGCGCCGCGGCGATCCACCGGCTGGCCGACCTCATGGCGGAGCGCGCCGACGAGCTGGCCACCATGGACGCCACCAACATGGGCAAGCCGTTCCTGCAGGCCAAGCACGACGTGGCGCGCTCGGTGTGGAACTTCCGGTTCTTCGCCGACCACCAGCGCGACGCCGTCGGCGAGGTCTACCCGATGGACTCGGGCCACCACACCTACAGCGAGTTCGGCCCGGCGGGCGTGGTCGCGGCGATCAGCCCGTGGAACTTCCCGCTGATGATGGCATCGTGGAAGATCGCGCCGGCGATCGCGTGGGGCAACACGTGCATCATCAAGCCGAGCGAGGACACCCCCGCGTCGGTGACCCTGCTCGGTCGCCTCGCCGTGGAGGCCGGCTTCCCGCCCGGTGTGCTCAACGTCGTGAACGGCTACGGCGCGCCGGCCGGCGCGACGCTCACCGGTGACGACCGGGTCGACCGGGTCACCTTCACCGGGAGCTCCACCACCGGCAAGCACGTGATGGCCTCGGCGGCCACTCACCTCGCCCCGGTGTCGCTCGAGCTCGGTGGCAAGGGCGCCAACATCGTCTTCGAGGACGCCGACGTCGACAACGCCGTCTACTGGGCGGTCGAGGCGATCTTCCGCAACGCCGGGCAGATCTGCCTGGCCGGCTCGCGGCTGTTCGTGCACTCCTCGCTCTACGACGAGTTCATGCGCCGCTTCGTCGCGGCCGCCGAGGCACTCCCGATCGGCGACCCGTTCGACCCGGCGACGAAGTTCTCGTCCCTGGCGAGCAAGCGGCACTTCGACAAGGTCGTGTCCTACGTGGAGGGCGCCGCGGCACTGGGCGGCACGATCCACACCGGTGGCGTGGCCGACGACGGCTCGTGGGTGGTGCGGCCGACCATCATCGACGGGCTCGAGCTGGATGCCGCGCCGTACTGCGAGGAGATCTTCGGCCCGGTGTGCGTCGTCAACTCCTTCGACACCGAGGACGAGGTCGTGCACCTGGCCAACGACACCCGCTACGGGCTCAACGCGATGCTCTTCACCGAGAACCTGTCGCGCGCGCACCGGGTCGCCTCGAGGCTGCGAGCCGGCACGGTGTGGGTTAACTGCTTCTTCATCCGCGACCTGCGCACCCCGTTCGGCGGCGTCGGCGACTCGGGGGTCGGGCGCGAGGGCGGCAACTTCTCGCGCGAGTTCTTCACCGAGCCCAAGGCCGTCGTCATGCAGATCGACCGCGGCCAGGGCTGACCCCCAGCCGTCGACAGTAGAGAACACGCCGTGCGGCCTCGGGTCGGCACGGCGTGTCCTCTACTCTCGACACGCTCGACGAGAAGCCCGCGTACCCAGATCGACCAATAGGTCACTGTCGGTACCTGCCGGGACGCCGCCCGCGCCGAGATCGACCATCGGTCGAATGCGGTGCACGCCTGCGGTCGCCGGTGTCGGTGCGGCGGGGCAGGCTTGCCCGTATGCCGTCCAGCCAGCAGCCGACCTCACCCCCCGTCGCGTCTCCCGCCGCACCGGTGGCGTCCCACCCGCACTGCTCGATCGTGCCGCCGTACCTGCTCGAGTCGCTGGCCGCCTCCGACGACCCAGAGCTGGCCGCGCAGGCCCAGGCCACCCTCGACGTCGACGCCGAGCTGCGTCAGGACCGCCGCGCGGGCAACCTGCGCCCCAGCCGCCCACGCACCCCGCGCCCGCGGCTGGCTCCCGGCACCTCCGCCGGGCCGGTGCGTGCCGTCCACGACGCAGAGCACGGCACCACCCTGCCGGGCGCCCTGGTGCGCTCCGAGGGCCAGCCGCCCACCGGCGACCCCGGCGTCACCGAGGCCTACGACGGGCTCGGCGACACCTGGCAGCTGTGGCAGGAGGCCTACGGGCGCAACTCGCTCGACGGCAAGGGCCTGCCCCTCGTGGCCAGCGTGCACTTCGGCACCGACTACGACAACGCCTTCTGGGACGGCACCCAGATGGTCTTCGGCGACGGTGACGGCGTCATCTTCCTGCCCTTCACCCGCAGTGTCGACGTCATCGGCCACGAGCTCGCCCACGGGGTCACCCAGTACACCTCGGGGCTGAACTACCAGGACCAGTCCGGGGCGCTCAACGAGTCGATCTCCGACGTCTTCGGGGTGCTCGTCAAGCAGCGCCTGCTCGGGCAGACCGCCGACCAGGCCGACTGGCTGGTCGGCGCCGAGCTGCTCGCGCCGGGCGTCCAGGGCGTCGCGCTGCGCTCGATGGCCGCCCCCGGCACCGCCTACGACGACCCGCGCCTGGGCAAGGACCCGCAGCCGGCGCACCTGAGCGGCTACGTCGACACCACCGACGACAACGGCGGCGTGCACATCAACTCCGGCATCCCCAACAGGGCCTTCCACGTCGTGGCCACCACCCTGGGCGGCTACGCCTGGGAGGTCGCCGGCCAGGTCTGGGTCGACACCATCACCGGCGACATCAGCGCCGACTGCGACTTCGCCACCTTCGCCCGGCTCACCGTGGCGGCTGCCACGACCCGGCACGGCGCCGACTCGCAGGTCGTCGCGGCGGTCCGGGCCGGGTGGGATGCCGTGGGGCTGGGAGCCGCCGCAACCGCACCGTCGACGCCGGTACCGACCGGCCCCGGCCCGGCCCACGACGGCGGTCCGGTGCCCGACTCCGACCCCGCGCCGGCGCCCGGGCCGGCCACCGAGGTCAGCGTGCGGCGCACCGGCGGCATCGCCGGGTTCACCGTCGAGCGCACCGTGGCGCTGGGCGAGCTGCCCAGGCGCGACGCCCGCGCCTGGCACTCGCTCCTGGCCGACGACGGGCTTCCCGCGCTGGCCGAGCAGCTCACCGGCCGCCTGCAGCAGCCCGACACCTACTGCTACGGCGTGCAGTGCGAGGCGCCGCCACTCGACCTGCAGCTGCCCGAGCTCGCGCTGCCCGACGCCGTGCGCTCGCTGCTCGAGCGCACCCTCGGCACCGACGGCTGACCTTCCCGCACCCCTACCATGGCGGGCATGACCGAGCCGGAGCCGCACAGCCTGCGGCGCGAGCACTTCGACGAGCTGGCACCGGTGACCACCCGGTGGTCCGACAACGACATGTTCGGGCACCTGAACAACGCGGTGTACCTCGAGCTGTTCGACACCGTGCTCACCGCCTGGATGACGCGCGAGACCGGCATCGACGAGAGCGTCGCCCCGGTGCTCGGAGTCGTCGCCGAGGCGAGCTGTCGCTACTACGAGGAGGTCGCCTTTCCCGGCACGGTCGACGTCGGGGTGCGGGTCACCCGCGTCGGGCGCACCAGCGTCGTCTTCGGGTTCGGCCTGTTCGTGGCCGGCGTCGAGCCGATCGCCGCGCACGGCAAGTGGGTTCTGGTCTACATCGACCGCGGGACCCGCCGGCCCGTCCCGGTACCCGACGTCGTGCGCGCCCACCTCGAGGGTGCCGTCGCCCGCCGGCGGGTGCTCGCCGCCGACCTCGCCGGGGACCCGGCCTGAGCGGCCCCGGCCCCGGCCCCGCCACGTCCCCGGGCGAGCGGCACCGGCATCCGGTGGCCGACCTGCTCGTGCGGGCCTGGCGCGGCGCCCGCCCTGACGTCGACGGCTCGTGGGCGCGGGTGGCCCCGTGGCGCGAGGGCGTCTACGCGGTCGTCGCGGTCACCGGGCGGGCGATGGTCTCGGCGCCGCTGACGGTCGGCGACGCCGACCTGGCCGCGTGGCGCGTCGACGGCTTCGGCGGGGCTCACGACCCACGGGTGATGACCCGCCTCGCCGGGGAGCGCGGCTGGGTCGACGTGCTGGATGCCGTGCTCCTCGCCGAGGGCACCGGCGCGCCGGTGGCGTGGCTGGTCCCCCGCCCGGACCTGCTCGACCACCCGAGGGTCCGCCACGCCCTGCCGATCCGCGGCGACGTGCAGGTCTACGGCCTCGAGGGCGACGACGAGACCGTGCTGACCCTGGCCACCGGCATCGGGGGCCTGGCCGAGCTCAGCTTCCAGGTCGCTCCGGCCCGTCGTGGCACCGGCCTGGGAACCCTGCTGGCGAACGCGGCCCGGGGCCTGGTGCCGGAGGGCGAGCCGGTCGCCGCCTGCGTCTCACCCGCCAACGTGCCCAGCCTGCGGGCCCTGCTGCGAGCCGGTTTCGACCCGGTCGGCTCGGTGCAGGTCTACCGCCCGGAGCACTGACCCGACTCATTGCGGACTTCCCCCCCGGAGCCCCTCCGAACGTCGATGATCCGCACTCAGTCGGGGTCAGCGGGCTGCAGATCCGCACTCAGTCGGGGTCGGCCGGCGGAGAGCGACTCGAGCGCCAACGAGGTCACGGCATCCGCTCCCTGCTGAGCACCCGGCGAGCCCCCCGGCCGCCAGTCCGGCAGCGACCAGGGCGGACGTCAGGAACCCGGCTCCTCGGCTCATGGCGCACCGGAGCCCGGTCGCCGCCACCGTCCGAGGAACGGCCGTCAGCGGCCCGCAGGGCCCCCCTCGCGTGACGGGGGTCGGATATGGCCCTGAATCGGCGGGAAAAGTGCCCGCACGGGCCTCCCCGGGGCAGGTGCTGGCAGTCCTGACCGGTAGACTGGGCGGAGAAATCACGCCCAAGGCGTTCGACGCCCTTGGGCGTGCGCCATGAGTCCGTCCGGTCGCTCCGGTCGGGCCCAGCGACGAAGGAGAACCGTGGCGGACCAGCAGCCCGACGAGACCCCCGACCAGACGCCGGAGCCGGTGCTCGACCCGGTCGCCGCGGCGGCGCAGCCGGAGGTCGACGTCGATCCCGCCGGCCCCGCCGACGTGGTCACCGACCCCGGCGTCGTCGTCACCGACGCGGAGGGTGACGGGCAGGCCTACGACGCCGGCTCGATCACCGTGCTCGAGGGCCTCGAGGCGGTGCGCAAGCGCCCCGGCATGTACATCGGCTCCACCGGCGAGCGCGGCCTGCACCACCTGGTGTGGGAGATCGTCGACAACGCCGTCGACGAGGCCCTGGCCGGCTACGCCGACACCATCGACGTCACCTTGATGGAGAACGGCGCGGTGCGGGTCAAGGACAACGGGCGCGGCATCCCCACCGACATGCACCCCACCGAGGGCGTCAGCGCCGTCGAGCTCGTGCTCACCCAGCTGCACGCGGGCGGCAAGTTCGGCGGCGGCGGCTACAAGGTGTCCGGTGGCCTGCACGGTGTCGGCTCCTCGGTGGTCAACGCCCTGTCCACCCGGCTCGACGTGTGCGTGCGCCAGAAGGGCCACGCCTTCCGGATGAGCTTCGACCACGGCGTGCCCACCGGCAGCCTGGAGAAGATGGAGGAGACAAGCCGCAGCGGCACCACCATCACCTACTGGGCCAACCCCGACATCTTCGAGACCGTCGAGTACGACTACGAGACGATCCGGGCCCGCTTCCAGCAGTACGCCTTCCTCAACAAGGGCCTGCGCATCAACCTCGTCGACGAGCGGGTGGCCGACGTCTCCACCGAGGGCGGCGAGCCCGACCTCGACGGCGTCGACGCCGACATCGAGGTCGTCGAGGACCACGAGGACGAGGAGTCCGGCGGCCAGACCCGCACCACCACCGCCCGTTCGGTGTCCTATCGCTACGACAACGGCCTGGTCGACTACGTCAACCACCTGGTGAGCAGCAAGAAGAGCGAGCCGGTGCACAGCGAGGTCATCAGCATCGAGGTCGAGGACCCCGACCGGAGCCTGGCACTCGAGCTCGCGCTGCAGTGGACCACCGCTTACTCCGAGTCGGTGCACTCCTACGCCAACACGGTCAACACCCACGAGGGCGGCACCCACGAGGAGGGCTTCCGCGCCGCGCTGACCAAGCTGGTCAACGACTTCGCGCGCAAGCAGAACCAGCTCAAGGACAAGGACGAGAACCTCACCGGCGACGACGTGCGCGAGGGCCTCACCGCCGTCATCTCGGTCAAGCTCGGCGAGCCGCAGTTCGAAGGACAGACCAAGACCAAGCTGGGCAACTCCGAGGTCAAGGGTTTCGTGCAGCGCGCGATGACCGACGAGTTCGGCGCCTGGCTCGACAGCCACCCCAACGAGGGCCGCGAGATCGTCCGCAAGGCGATCCAGGCCTCGGCCGCCCGGATGGCGGCCCGCAAGGCCCGTGAGGCCACCCGCAAGCGGGTGCTCGAGAGCGGCGGCCTGCCCGGCAAGCTGCGCGACTGCCAGGCCAAGGACCCCGCCGTGTCCGAGGTGTTCATCGTCGAGGGTGACTCCGCCGGCGGCTCGGCCGTGCGCGGGCGCAACCCGCACAACCAGGCGATCCTGCCGATCCGCGGCAAGATCCTCAACGTCGAGCGGGCCCGCCTCGACAAGGCGCTGGGCAACCAGGAGGTGCAGGCGCTCATCTCGGCGTTCGGCACCGGCATCGGCGAGGACTTCGACATCGACAAGGCGCGCTACCACAAGATCGTGCTGATGGCCGATGCCGACGTCGACGGCATGCACATCCGCACCCTGCTGCTGACCCTGCTCTTCCGGTTCATGAAACCGATGATCGAGGCCGGCTACGTCTACCTGGCCCAGCCGCCGCTGTTCCGCCTGAAATGGAGCAACGCCACGCACGAGTTCGCGTTCACCGACCGCGAGCGCGACGCCCTGATCGCCGAGGGGCAGAGCAAGGGCCGGCGCCTGCCCAAGGACAACCCGATCCAGCGCTACAAGGGCCTGGGCGAGATGGACTACCAGGAGCTGTGGGAGACCACCATGAACCCCGAGTCGCGGGTGCTGCTGCAGGTCACCCTCGACGACGCGGCGGCCGCCGACGAGATCTTCTCGATCCTGATGGGCGAGGACGTCGAGTCGCGGCGCTCCTTCATCCAGCGCAACGCGCGCGACGTCCGCTTCCTGGACATCTGAGCCCCCCTTTCCCGCCCGATGCCGCAAGCCTCACCTTCGCAGGGGAACGGTTCACCAGCGAACCTGACGCTTGCGGTGCGAAGCCAGAACAGCACGAAGGACACCGATGACTGAGCAGCCGCCCGTCGAGACCGACCGCATGGAGCCGATCGACCTCAACACCGAGATGCAGCGGTCGTACATCGAGTACGCCATGAGCGTCATCGTCAGCCGGGCGCTGCCCGACGTGCGCGACGGCCTCAAGCCCGTGCACCGCCGCGTGGTCTACGCGATGTACGACGGTGGCTACCGGCCCGACCGCGGCTTCAACAAGTGCAGCCGCGTCGTCGGCGAGGTCATGGGCCAGTACCACCCGCACGGCGACCAGTCGATCTACGACGCCCTCGTGCGGCTCGTGCAGGACTGGAGCCTGCGCTACCCGCTGGTGCAGGGCCAGGGCAACTTCGGCAGCCCGGGCGACGACCCGGCCGCCGCGCCCCGCTACACCGAGTGCCGGATGGCGCCACTGGCCATGGAGATGGTGCGCGACATCGACGAGGAGACCGTCGACTTCCGCCCCAACTACGACGGCAAGACGCTCGAGCCCGACGTGCTGCCGAGCCGCTTCCCCAACCTGCTGGTCAACGGCAGCTCGGGCATCGCGGTCGGCATGGCCACCCAGATCCCGCCGCACAACCTGCGCGAGGTGGCGGCGGCCGCCCAGTGGGTGCTGGCGCACCCGCAGGCCAACCGCGAGGAGACCCTCGACGCGGTGATGCGCGAGATCAAGGGCCCTGACTTCCCCACCGGTGCCCTGATCATGGGCACCCGCGGCATCGAGGACGCCTACCGCACCGGCCGCGGCTCGATCATCATGCGCGCGGTCGTCGAGGTCGAGGAGATCCAGAACCGGCAGTGCCTCGTCGTCACCGAGCTGCCCTACCAGGTCAACCCCGACTCGCTGGCCCAGAAGATCGCCGAGCACGTCAAGGACGGCCGGCTCAGCGGCATCGCCGACATCCGCGACGAGACCTCGGGCCGCACCGGCCAGCGCCTCGTCATCGTGCTCAAGCGCGATGCCGTCGCCAAGGTCGTGCTCAACAACCTGTTCAAGCACACCCAGCTGCAGACCAACTTCGGCGCGAACATGCTGGCGCTGGTCGACGGCGTGCCGCGCACCCTGCCGATCGACGCGTTCATCCGCTACTGGGTCGAGCACCAGCTCGACGTCATCCAGCGCCGCACCGCCTACCGGCTGCGCAAGGCCGAGGAGCGCATCCACATCCTGCGCGGGCTGCTCAAGGCGCTCGACGCCCTCGACGAGGTCATCGCGCTGATCCGCCGATCGCCCACCGTCGACGAGGCGCGCAGCGGGCTGATGCAGCTGCTCGACATCGACGAGATCCAGGCCCAGGCCATCCTCGACATGCAGCTGCGCCGCCTGGCGGCCCTCGAGCGGCAGAAGATCATCGACGACCACGACGAGCTCGAGGCGATGATCGTCGACTTCACCGACATCCTCGCCAAGCCGGGTCGCCAGCGCGACATCGTCTCCGAGGAGCTGGCCGAGATCGTCCGCAAGTTCGGCGACGACCGCCGCTCCTCGATCATGCCGTTCGACGGCGACATGTCGATGGAGGACCTCATCCCCGAGGAGGACGTCGTCGTCACCATCACCCGCGGCGGGTACGCCAAGCGCACCCGGGTCGACGCCTACCGCTCGCAGCGGCGCGGCGGCAAGGGGGTGCGCGGCGCCACGCTGCGCGGCGAGGACATGGTCGACCACTTCTTCACCACGACCTCGCACCACTGGCTGCTCTTCTTCACCAACCTCGGCCGGGTCTACCGCGCCAAGGCCTACGAGCTTCCGGATGCAGGCCGCGACGGCAAGGGCCAGCACGTCGCCAACGTGATGGCGTTCCAGCCGGGCGAGCAGATCGCCCAGGTCCTCGCGGTGCGCGACTACGCGTCGGCGGCCTACCTGGTGCTCGCCACCAGGGCGGGGCTGGTCAAGAAGACCCGGCTGGGCGAGTACGACAGCCCGCGCAGCGGCGGCCTGATCGCCATCAACCTGCGCGACGGCGACGAGCTGGTCGGCGCGGGGCTGGCCGAGTCCACCGACGACCTGCTGCTCGTCTCGCGCAAGGGCCAGTCGGTTCGCTTCCACGCCGACGACGCGACACTGCGGCCGATGGGCCGGTCGACCTCTGGCGTCACCGGCATGCGGTTCCGCGACGGCGACTCGATGCTGGCGATGTCGGTCGTGAGCGAGGGCACCGACCCCGACGTCTTCGTGGTGTTCGAGTCGGGCCTGGCCAAGCGCTCGAAGGTCTCGGAGTGGAACGTCAAGGGTCGCGCCATCTACGGCGTCGCCGTCGCCAAGCTGTCCGACAAGGGCGGTGACCTGGTGGGGGCGCTGACCGTCGACGAGGACGACGAGGTGCTGGTGATCTTCGAGAAGGGCAACGTCGTGCGCTCGCGGGTCGACGAGGTGCGCCTCACCGGCCGCAACACGATGGGTGTGCAGTTCGCCAAGGCGGGCAAGAACGATGCCATCGTCGGCATCGCGCTCAACCCCGAGCGCGCGGTCGAGGAGGCCGTCGAGGCGGTGGAGGCCGCCGAGGGCGGGGCAGGCCCGGAGACGGGAGCGGACGCGGACGCGGACGCGGACGCGGGCGCCGACGTGACGGACCCGGCATCCGGTGCTGTCGACGGTGACGATCTCGTCTCGGGTGCTGGGCCCGCCGGGTCGCCTGTCGCAGTCGAGGCCGACGATGCCGTACCGTCGGTGGACGACGAGGACGAAGGAGGTCGTGAGTGAGCACCGCAGAGAACGCGGGTCGCCCCGTGCGCCCGCCCTCGGCCTCCTCTGGTTCTTCCCGTCGCGCTCCCTATGCCGAGGGTGGGTCCGCGGGGGGACGGGGCGCCGATGGCAGCGACAACACGGTGCGCCGGAGGGCCGAGGGTGAGGCCGGCTCCGGCAGTGCTGCCACCACTCCCGTGCCCGTGACCCGCGGCCCCTCCTCGCGCGGCTCGTCGGCGCCGCCGCCGGCTCAGGGTGCTGGCCCCTCGGGCCCCGCGGGTTCGGCCACGGTGGTCACCTCGGGCCAGCCGTCGTCAGCACCGGCCGGCGCGAAGCCGGCTCCGCGGCCGCCCGCAGCCCGCCGCGTGCGGCTCACCGTCTCGCGCGTCGACCCGTGGTCGGCGATGAAGATCGCGTTCCTGCTCTCGGTCGCCCTGGGCATCGCCGGCGTGGTCATGGTCTTCGTGTTGTGGACGATCCTCGCCGGCATGGGGGTGTTCGACCAGATCAACGGCATCATCGGCCAGGTGGTGCAGGACGGCCAGCAGCGCTTCGACATCATGGACTACATCGGCCTGGGTCGGGTCGTCTCCCTGTC
>CAVVFG010000014.1:0-187165 GCA_963747405.1 uncultured Actinomycetota bacterium | reverse complement strand
ACCGCAGCCACGAGCGCTTCCCGCGCGACTTGTTCGACTGGCGCACGGCCGTGCGGAAGCTCGTCCCCTCCATCGCGATCGCCACGAAGATCACGGCCACCGGCACCCACCACCAGCGCGACTCGAACGGGTCGAATGCCGTCTCGGCGCGGGTCTCCTGGAACTTGTGCCACGCCTCGTAGAGGGCGAAGCAGCCGCCGAGCGTGAACAGCACGATGGAGACGATGAACGAGTAGACGTAGCGCTCGCGGCCGAAGCCGAACGGATGCTGCGCGGTCGCGTCGCGCTGCGATCGCTTCGCGCCGATGAGCAGCAGGATCTGGTTGCCGGAGTCGGCGACCGAGTGGATCGCCTCGGCGAGCATCGACGAGAACCCGGTGAGGAAGAACGCGACGAACTTCGTGACCGCGATCCCGAGGTTCGCCAGGAGTGCCGCGATGACGGCCGTGTTCCCACCTTCGCTCGACATGGTCGCGATCCTAGGGCCGCAGGGGGCCCGAACGGGCCTGCGGACCACCCGCGGTGCGCGGGCCCGGCTGGTCTAACGTCGGCGTATGCCGTCTGCCCGCGGAACCCTCGACTGGTCACCTCCCGCGTCCCACCCCGAGCTGCTCGCCGCACCGGTCGCCGCAGCGGTCGGTGCCGTGCCCGGCGCCCTCGTGGCACCGATCGACCCGACCCACGCCGACACCGCCGCCTTCTGCGCGGCCTACGACGTGGCCCCGGGGGCGAGCGCGAACTGCGTGGTGGTGGCCGGCCGCCGCGGTGACGTCACGACGTACGCGGCCGTCATGGTGCTCGCCACCCACCGGGCCGACGTCAACGGGGTGGTGCGGCGGCACCTCGGCGTCCGCAAGATCTCGTTCGCACCGATGGCGGATGCCGTGGGGCTGACCGGGATGGAGTTCGGCGGCATCACGCCGGTCGGGCTGCCCGACGGGTGGCCGGTGCTGGTCGACGACGCGGTGGTCGACGCCGGCGAGGTCGTCGTCGGCAGCGGCCTGCGGCGCAGCAAGCTGCTGCTGACCGGCGCCGAGCTGGTCGCCCTTCCCGGAGCGCAGCGGCTGTCGCTGGCCCAGCCGGTCGCCTAGGAGCTTCAATAACACTCAGAGGGTCTGTGACCCAGGGCAGGTGTGGCCTGGGAGCGATCGGGTAGGATCGTCGGCTTTGGTCGGTTGGACGGCTGAGCGGGTGATACCGCCGGGGGAGCCCTCAACGACCGTGGGGGGCGAATCATGGCCGTTCACGGGCACATTCGTCGCCGAAAGTCCGGGGCAGAGTGTCCCGAGGCCGGTCAGGCCGGCGACGCCGACGTGGCCGTCCAGTTTGCGTAGGTTGTGGCAGGCAGCGAGCAGCAGTCATTCACCGCGGGCGCCGTCGAGCGCGAGTAGCAGCAGCTGTTTCGCGTTCTGCAGGGTGGCCATCTGCCCGAACACCGGCTCGACGATGACCTTGCGTCGCGCGTAGGCATCCCGGCCCTTCCTGGTGGTCAGCTTGCGGGCCATCCGTCGCGCAGCGTGGCGTCCTTGCGGATCCGACCTCGTCAAGGAAGCCTGCAGCGGCGTCTTCATCCTTGGACCCGACGTAAGATGAAGAACTCGGTCCCACTGGCCGCGCTGACCGTGGAGGCCTGCGCCAGGTTGTCGGCCGAGCAGTACCCGGCATCGGCGAGCACCTCACCGAGGGCGGTGCAGGTGTTCACGGTGGTTTGTTCGTTCATCGGGATCAGGTTGCCCACGTCCGCGGCGCAGTCGGTCACCTCGGCCGCGACGATCACCTGATGACCGTCATCGACGACCGCCTGAGCGTTGAAACACTGATGGAACGACCCGTCGGAGGTCTTCATGATTCGCGACTGGGGGTCGGTGAAGTTGCGCTGCGCCTTCGGTTTCGGCACCGCCGCCGCAGCCGCGTCGGCGACCCGCTGCGCGGTGGTGTCCTCGTCCTCTACCCCGCGCGGCGGGCTTGTCCCGGGCCGCCTGCTCGGCGCGCTCTCGAGCTTCGTCCTCCAGGGCCTGCTTCGCTTCCCGGATCTTGGCCAGCCGCGACTCGCGGCGCCGCAGCTCCTGCGGCAGCTCGTCCCCACGCGAGTCCTTGCCGAACCGCGCATCCTCCTGTTGTTCGATCGCCTCGGCCTGCACCAGCAGCTGCGACACCTCGTCGGCCAGATCTTCTCCTTCTGGCTCATCCGCGCGTAGCTCATCGTCCTTACGCCGCGAGGCGTTCGCGCGCAGCTTCGTCCCATCCAGTGGCGACCCGGCCCAGCGTGATCATCCCCGCGGCCTCGCATCAACGCCAACGCCTGGGTGAACAGGTGCCCCAACGCGGACAGGTGCCGCTTGCGAACGCGGTTCGGTCGCGCAGCTCGGTGACGTGGCGCGACACCGACGGGTCGAGCCCGAGGCCGAGCGCGAGGTAGGTCGCTGCGTAGTCGGTGAGCGCCACCAGCGACGCGAGCCGCTCGATCGGCTCTCCTGAGTGGGCAGGCTGCTCCCACACCGTGACGCCCGACTCGCGGGCCGAGGCGACCACGGCATCGGCGAGCGCGACCTGCTGGGGGTCGAGGTCGGGGTCGCGCAGGGTGAGCAGGCCGAGCCGTGGGGCGGGAGGTGCGTCGAGGAACGGGTCGGCGAAGATGTCGTCCCCGGGAGCGGACGTCGTCAGCCCGGAGCCGAACGGCCCGTCGAGGCAGGCGACGACCTGCGAGGCGGCGTCGGGCAGCGCGCCGTAGGTGGCGGGCACCCGCGCGGTGCGGGCGAGCATCGAGGCGGCTCGGGCGGCGGCCACCCCGGTGAGGGGGCCGTCACCGAGCACGATGGGCACCGTCTCGCCGAGCCCGAGGGCGAGGATCTTCGCCGGGTTGACGAACGCCTCCGAGCTGGGGCGGCACTCCTCGGCCACCTCGTCGAGCACGTCGGCCACCCGCTCGAGCACGCCGGCGGGGCACTGCACCAGCCCCATCGCGTCGGCCGCCAGCAGCACCGGGGTGAGCAGCGACCACAGCGCGGTGCGCGACGACGGGGTCGGCAGCGCCACCTCGACGTGCACGCCGCGCGCCTGCGCGCTGACGTCGGCCAGCGGCGACCCGGCGGCGCCGACGGTGAGCAGCGAGGCGCCACGGCGGGCCGCCTCCGCCGCCAGGGCCAGGGGGCCGGCGGCGCGGCCGGACTGCGAGACCGCGATGACCAGGTCGAGCGGCCCGACCCACCCCGGCAGCGGCGGGCCGCCCCGGGTGGTCACCGGAACCGGTGAGCCCGGTTCCGCGAGCAGGTCGAGCACGTCGCAGACGAGCGCGGAGCCCCCCAGCGCCGCGACGAGCACCGAGCGCGGGCGCTCTCCCCCGGACACCCGGGAGATGCCGGCCTCGTCGGCCGAGACCACCGCACGGCGCACCTGGGCACCCGCCGAGGCCAGCGATCGCAGCGAGTCGCGGGTGTCGAGGGCGCGCAGGGCGTCCGGGTCGTCCAGGCGGCTCTCGTCGACCCACGGCATGCGGTGCTGGCCTCCACGCCCCCGCTCAGGCGGGTCGGCGTGCCTCGTCGACGAGGAGCACCGGCACGCCGTCGTCGATGCGGTAGGCGAGGCCGCAGGTGGCGGAGGTGCACACCAGCTCGGGCCCGCTGTCACCGGTCTCGTCGCGCAGCTCGCTGCGGCACGCCGGGCAGCGCAGGATCTCGCGCAGCCACGGCTCGATCGGCGAGGCGGGAACGGCCTGCTCGCTCATGCGGATGCCTTCCTGAGGGCGGGGTCGAGGTCGTCGTCGATCCTCCCACACGCCCGCGGAGCAGCTCTCGGGAGTGCCGCCCGCCCGGCTGTCGGGCGACCCCGGCTCCTTGCAGGCCCATGGTGGCCGGCCGGTGGGGCACGACTCGACGTGTCCGTCAGGCGCGCACCAGGGCGAGCACCTCGTCGCGCACCCGTGCCATGGTGACGGGGTCGGCGGCCTCGACGTTGAGCCGCAGCAGCGGCTCGGTGTTGGACGCGCGCAGGTTGAGCCACCACATCGGGTCGCCGTCGCTGCCGGCGTGCACCAGCGTGAGCCCGTCGAGCTCGTCGGTCTGCACCCCCTGCGGCTGGGCCCAGGCGCGCACCAGCTCGGTGGCGGCCGGGGCGTCGGTGACCGTGGAGTTGATCTCGCCCGACGCGGCATACCGGGCCAGGTCGGCCAGCACCGCGCTCAGCGGGGCGTCCTGCTCCCCCAGCGCGGCAAGGGTGTGCATCGCGGCCAGCATCCCGGTGTCGGCGAACCAGAAGTCTCGGAAGTAGTAGTGGGCGCTGTGCTCACCGCCGAACACCGCGTCGTGGCGGGCCATCTCGCCCTTGATGAACGAGTGGCCCACCCGGGTGCGCACCCCGCGGGCACCCGTGGCGGCGATGACCTCGGGCACCTGGGCGGAGCAGATCACGTTGTAGACGACCGCGACGTCGGCGGCATCCGCCCCCGCGGCGACGGCACGCGCGACCTCGCGCCGAGCGATCAGGGCGGTGATCGCGCTGGGGCTCACCGGGTTCCCCTGCTCGTCGATGACGAAGCAGCGGTCGGCGTCACCGTCGAAGGCCAGCCCGATGTCGGCTTCCTGTTCGCGGACGGCGGCCTGGAGGTCGACGAGGTTCTTCGGGTCGAGCGGGTTGGCCTCGTGGTTGGGGAAGGTTCCGTCGAGCTCGAAGTAGAGCGGGATGACGGTGAGCGGCAGGGCCGGTAGCCCCGCCCCGGTCTCGAGCACGGCCGGCACCGTGAAGCCGCCCATACCGTTGCCGGCGTCGACGACCACCCGCAGCGGGCGGATGCCGCGCAGGTCGACCAGCCCGCGCAGGAACGCGGCGTAGTCGGCGAGCAGGTCGCGCTCCTCGAGCGCGCCGCTCTGGCCGCCCGGGTCGGTGACGTCACCGGCGAGGATGCGCTCGGCGAGGACGCGCACGTCCGCCAGGCCGCTGTCCTGGCCGACCGGGCGGGCGCCGGCGCGGCACAGCTTGATGCCGTTGTAGGCGGCGGGGTTGTGGCTCGCGGTGAACATGGCGCCGGGGACGTCGAGGGCGCCGCTGGCGTAGTAGAGGCCGTCGGTGCTCGCGAGCCCGGTCGAGATGACGTCGACGCCTCGGCTGCGCACCCCGTCGGCGAACGCCGCCGACAGCTCGGGGCCCGAGTCGCGCATGTCGTGGGCGATGACGCAGGCCGTGGCCGCGTCGGGCAGCACCACCACCTCCGCGAAGGCGGCGCCCAGGGCTCGCGTCACGCGGGCGTCGAGCTGGTCGGGGACGAGGCCCCTCACGTCATAGGCCTTGACGACGTCGGCGAGCGAGGGGGGGTCCACGGTCACCGAGCCTACGGGAGCGCGGGTGGCGCCGTGCCCGTTCGTCACTCCACGAGGCGGATCGGGTCGCCCTCGACCGTGGCCTGCCACGACGTGGTGTCCGCTGGCCCTGACCCGCTGCCGTAGAAGAACTCCAGTCGTACCCAGCAGCCCGTGGCGGAGGAGTCGTCGCAGGTGTATGACACCGGGATCGGCACGCTGATCGTCTGCCACTTGCCGTTGTACTTCGAGCTGACCGAGATCTTGCAGTCCGGGAGGTTGCCGTTCGTCTGGCCCTCGGCCTTGCACCCCGTGAAGCCGCCCCCCACCTCCGCCGGTGGCAGGACCGTGATCGTGCTGCCGCTCGTGGCGCCGTCACCGATGTCGAAGAGGTTGACGTGGAAGATCTGGCCGTTCGACGACGACGGGATGCGGGCCAGGAAGAACTTCGTGTGGGCGCCGCCGGGGGTGTTGGCGTACAGCACCATCTTGCCGAACCCGGCGATGGAGATGTTGTCCTTGTCGCTCTTGGCCGCACCGGAGGCACGCAGCGCGAACCGGTTGTGGGCGCTCTCACCGTCGGCGCCCAGGCCGTTGGTGTGCACCTGGATGGCGTAGGTTCCCTTGGGCGTCGAGCCGGGGAAGTCGCACAGCGTCACCCACTGACGGAAGTTCTCCGCGATGGTTGGGTTCTTCTTGAACTCGTTCGTGCCCTTCTTGAGCACCTTGGCCAGGTCGCCGTTGTAGGGCAGGAACTGCTTGGTGCACCGGTTGACGATGGGCCACGTGGTGGGGTCCCACGGGTTGGTGCCCGGGGAACGGATGATGAACTCGGTGATGATCTTGCCGGAGTTGAAGGCCATGTCGCCGGTGCACCACTCGCCGGCGTCGGGCGCGTAGCGCACCGACGGGTCGCTCACCACCGTGTCCTTGGCCTTGAGCGCCTGCGCCCCGGTCAGGTTGTTCTTGTCGCACAGGTCGCCGACGTGTACCTGGGCGGGGTCGAATGCCTCGAGCTTGAGGTCGGTCACGGGCTGGCGCAGGGTGACGGTGAAGACGTGTCCCCGGGCGTCGTAGTCCAGGTTCTTGTTGCTGCTGCAGCCGTCCTCGGTCGTGCACTTGTTGTTCTGGAACGCGTCGCCACTGACCTTGGAGGCCGCCGGGCTGCCGACGTTCGCCCAGTACAGGCCGGTATCTGTTGCAGTTGGTGCTGCGAGGTGAAGTCGTTCGAGTCCGGGTCGTCGCCGAACCGGTTGCACGGGCTGCCCAGGGGCACCGGGCCCGCGAAGTCGGCCACGGCGTAGCGGCTGATCGTCGTCTGCGGGCGGCCGAGCAGCGGGCCGAAGATGTTGTCGACCGTGCGGGTCACGTCGACCCGCAGCCGGGTCGGGCCTCCGCTGAGCGCCCCGTCCACCGTCGTCGCGGCAGTTCCGTCCTTGAACCCGTTGTTCGCCGAGTAGCTCTTGGCCAGGGCGACGGCAGCGACCTGGTTCCCCGGAAGCTTGGTCACGCCGGCGAGCGCCGCGGCATCGGCGGCACGCTGGGCACGCTGACCGGTGAGGTACCAGTTGCCCACGTCGACGGCGAAGGCCGAGAAGCCCATCAGCACGATGAGGATCAGCCCCGTCGTCACGGCGATGTAGCCCCGCTCGTCGGGCCGGGCGGGAGTCCTCGGCAGTCGTGGCCTCATGGTTGTCCTCCTCATGGTCCGCAGCCGTTCGAGGCGGGGATGGGTTCGAAACCCAGGACGTTCGACTCGCGAATGGTGACCGTCGTGAACACGAGCTGGGTCAGCGAATGGTGCTCCAGCTCCAGGTAGACCCCCACCCGGTCGAGCGTGCCGGCGGCGCAGGCGTGCTGGGTCACCGCCTCCCAGCTCGAGTAGGTCGAGGCGAACTTCGTGCCGTCCCAGCTGAACTTCACGCACTCGGTGCAGTTGGCGAACGAGCTGAAGCCCTGCGGAAACTCATCGGTCGGGTTGGCCCGGTAGACCCACAGCTGCTTGATGTTGCCCTTGTTCATGGCGCCACCCGCCGTCGCCACCCGATCGGCCGCGTCCTGCGCAAAGTTGGCGTTGCGCGGCTCGGCGGAGGCCATCCGCACCCCCGCCTTGACGGCATCGGACGCGGACAGGTTGTTCTGGAAGAACAGCGCGAACTCCATGATGCCGACGACGAGCAGCACGAACAGCGGTGTGACGAGCACCGCCTCGACGGCAGCCGCGCCGCGCTCGCGCCGCTGGCTGGTCATGGCGTCGAGCACACGAGCGCCGACGAGAGCTGCTCGAGCCGCATGGTCGTGGTCTCCTGGATCAGCGTGCCGTCGCCGAACATGATCGGCGCCTCGTGCTGGTACTGCACCCGCACGCCCACGGCGTCGACCTGGTCGACGCCGCCGACCGGGTCAACGGCGCACGCCTTGCGTCCGGTCCAGGAACCGAAGGGGGCGCTCACCTTGGGGTGCCCGTCGTCATCGGAGACCGTGAACTTCACGCACTTCACCCCGGAGGTGCAGTTGCTGTCCGATGCCGGCTCCCCGGTGGGGGAGTTGGGGTTGGCCTTGTAGACCCACAGCTTCGTGATCCGTGAGTAGGTCATGCCGTCCATCGCGCTGGCGACCTGCTGCGCCGCGTCCGCCGCGAGGTCCGGGGACAGCGGCTCCTGGGCCGCGAGGCGGGCCCCGGCTCGCGACGCCGAGCTCACCTCGTAGGTCGTACGGAACAGCATCGACACGTCGACGACGCCCGCCAGGATGGTGAACAGCAGGGTGAAGACGAGAGCGCCCTCGATCGCTACCGCACCGCGCTCGCTGTGGGCCGCCCGGGGCCCGCGGGGGCCGGGACGACGGTGGCGCGGCCGCGAGAACACGGCACCTCCGAGGTCGTTCGACATGACCGATGAGTCGGTCGCCTTCAGGATACGAAGGCGCCGGCCACGCAGGAGCAGCTCCGGCGAGGGTGTGACCGAAGGGACAGTGCCTCTTCCCGAACGGCTGAGGGCGAGTCCGTGCCTCCGGCGGTCAGCCCTCGGCGCTGCCCCGCAGCACCCGCAGGTGGCCGCGGCGCACCTCGCCGGGCAGTACCGCGGGCACCACCTCGACGGGGTCGGGGGCCGGCCTGCGGGGCCGGCCGGCCTCGCGCACGGCGTCGGCCAGGGCGAGCAGGTCGTCGGTGCTCGGCTGCGGCTCGGGGTAGTCGGTCGCGAGCCGGACGACCTCCCAGCCCCTGGGCGCCGTCATCCGGTTGGCGTGCTCGGCGCACAGGTCGTAGGTGTGCGGCTCGGCGTAGGTGGCCAGTGGCCCCAGCACGGCGGCCCGGTCGGAGTAGACGTAGGTGAGCGTGGCGACCGCTGGACCGCGGCACGCCGTCTTCGAGCACCGACGGGACAGGTTCACCCCCGAAACTCTAGGTGGCGCTGCCGACCGCCCGGGGAGGCACGCCGTAGCATGCGGCTCGTGACAGGTGCGCGCCGCCGTGAGCGCCACGGCCGGGGGGTCCGTGGCCCCCTGGCGTGGCCGCCGGTGCCGGCGATGCAGACCCGCCGGGCCCGCTTCGACACCCTCGTGCTGGATGCCGCAGACCGGCTCCGCCCGCACCTCGGCACCCGCTACGCCGGGCTGGAGTTCGCGGTCGAGGACGTGCCCGGGCAGGACCCCGCGCCGTGGGAGGAGCAGGCCGCCGCGCTGGGCCGGCTGCTTCGGGGCACGAGCACCCGCCCGCACCGGGTCGTCGTGTACCGCCGCCCGGTGGAGGCGCGGGCGCAGGACGAGCTCGAGCTCGCCGACATCGTGCGCGAGGTGGTCACCGAGCAGGTGGCCGCGCTGCTGGGCGTGCCGCCGCGAGAGCTCGACCCCGGTCTCGACCCCGACGCCTGACTCCTGACGCCCACGCCTGACTCCTGACGCCGGACGCCTCACACCCGACGCCTGCCGGCGGACGGCCGCTCAGGGCAGCGGGAAGGCCCGGCTGACCTGCGAGGTGACCGCGCTCTCACCCAACGGCATCGACGAGAGCATCCGGGCCGCGCCCGTACCGCTCGACGAGACCACGGTGCCGCGCAGCTCGCCCGCGCCGGTGATCCGGCGCACCCACACGGATGCCGCGTCGTCGAGAGGGACGGTCGCCACCCGGTCAGCGAGCAGGTCGAGCTGCCGGGTGCGCGGGGTGCCGTCGATGACCGCGACCACCTCGGCGACGCTGTTGCCGCCGGTGCTGACGAGACGGAGGGTGCGCTCGAGGCCGGTGACCGGCGCGAAGGCCGCCCCGCCCACCGAGTCGACGCCGGGAGCCGCCGGGGACCAGGAGAACTCGCCGGGTGCCTCGCCGGTGCCGACCCGGCTGAACGCCGAGGCGACGACCGGCACGTCGGCTCGCAGCGCGAGCGCGTAGGTGCCGGCGGGCAGCCCCGTGAGCGGCAGCTCGGCGACCGCCCCGGCGGTGACGCTGAGAACGCTCTCACCGGTCCACGTCACCAGACCGCCCCGGTCGAGCACGCTGACCCGCACCACGGCATCCTGGTCGCCGGGGACGGCCACCCGCACCGAGGTCGTGCCGGTGGGGTCGACGACGACGCCGGGGACCACCTGCACGCCCGACGGCGGCGCCGCCGCGACGGTCGTGTCGGCGCCCAGCGGCGTGCTGCCGTCGACCCAGGTGTCGGTGAGCGTGGCCTGCACGCCCCCGCCGTCGGAGCGCACGTGGACGACGGGCTGCTCCTCCTTGCCGTACCGCGCATCGAGCAGCACGCTGACCCGACCGCCGGACGGGACCGTCTCGACGACCGGGTCGCCGAGCTGGCCGGCCGTGCCGTGCACCGTGACGTCGGTGGTGACCGGGTTGGCGCCCGGGTTCGTGAGGACGAGCCGCTCCTGGCGGCCGGGGCCGGCGCCGCCGGCGAGCAGCCAGAGGTCGGAGCCACCGGCCGCGCAGGGTGTGGTGACCAACCCGCGCAGCTCCGCGGTGTCGGTGCGCCACTCCTGGGTGCCCGCAGCGGCAGGCGCCATGGACCCCTCGCCCGTCACCAGGGTCGGCTCGACCTCACCCGCCGCTGTCGCCGCCCGCGACGAGATCACCGCCGAGGCACTCGCGGGGCGGTCGGTGAGGGAGACCAGCGTGGCCGCGCCGGAGGCGGCGACCAGCCGCCCCGCACCCTGCGAGGGCACCGGCAGCAGCGCTGGCGGCCCGGCCGCGACCGTGATGGAGGAGGTGACCCGCACGTCGGGGGTGCCGGGGATGCCGGCCAGCTCGGGCCCGGGACAGGCCAGCACGACCCGGGTCGCGAGCGAGGTGCCGACCAACGGCACCGGTTGCTGACCGGTGGCCGCGACGAGGTCGACCTGCACGGGGCGGATGGTGGCGACGTACACCAGCGCCGCACCCGTGCCCGCCACGAGGGCGACCCGGGCGATGCCGCCGAGGTTGACCCGCCGGCCTCCGCGCCGCAGCCCGGCCGCGCCGTCGCGCAGCCGGCTCATGCGCGCCGCACCCGGGACTCGCGCCGGCCGAAGGGCACGGCGAGGAAGACCAGTGCCAGCACGGCGAGCAGCTGAGCGAGGTGCCACCAGCGGTCGGGGTCGGTGACGTCGACGGTGAGCCGGCCGGTGCCGGGCGGGAGGGCGTAGGTGGGCGTGGGTGAGCCGTCGAGGGGCTGCACGGTCGCGCCGTCGACCGACACCACCGCGTGCCGTGCCCAGCCGGTCGGCTCGGCCACGACCAGCCGGCTGCCCGGCGGCACGTCGACGGTGGTGCGGGTGGCGGCGCTCTGGCCGGTGGTGCTGACCAGTCGGGTGCCCTTGGGGGTCTCGAGCCGCAGCCGGGGTGGTGCGACGAGGTCGACCCCGGTGCCGGTGGGGCTCACCCGCCACATGTCCCAGCCGTCGCGGGGGGCGATGGACTGCAGGCCCTCGGTGGCGTCGAGCCGCCGGGTCACCTCGGGCACCAGGCCGGACTGCACCGCGAGCAGGTCGGTGGCGGTGTCGGCGAACAGCGACGGCCCGCTCGAGGCGTCGCCGAGCGCCCCGCTGACCCGGTCGGCCAGGGCGCCGTCGGCCCGGTCGACGCTCGGCAGCGGCCGCGACACGTCGGAGGCCTCGCGCCCGACGAACCGGTAGCCGGCACCCCGGGTGCCGGGCACGATGAACAGCGCCCGGGTGGCGAACGCGCCCTCGGCCTGCTCGACCGAGACGGCCGGACGGGGGTCCTGCCAGGGGCCCAGCTCGGTGCCCAGCGTCGCCCAGGCCACCCCACCCGCGCTGACCAGGACCGCCGCCGCGCCGACCGCGGCACCGGTGCGCCGCGCCAGCACCGGCAGCCGGGGGGAGGACGCCGGCCGCCGCAGCCGCACGCCGTCGAGGCCCCGGGCGAGCGCCAGCACCACCACCAGGGCGAGCGGCAGCAGCAGGGTGCCCGACCACAGGGTGATCGGCTCCCCCGCGTCAGCCACCCCCGCCGGCACGGTGCCCAGCCGGATGCCCGGCGCGACCAGGGCGAGCGCCAGCAGCACCGGCGCGAGCAGGGCCAGCACGGCGGCGCTGCCCCACCCGCGACCGCGGAGCAGGGCGAGCACCGCGACCGCCACCAGCGGCGCGGCGGTCCACGCCAGCGGGGCGCCCGCTCCGCCGGGGCTGAGCAGGGCCAGCTGCCAGGGCTCTGGCGTCGGGCCGCCCCACTGCGCCAGGCCGACGCCGGCGACGAGCACCGGCCAGGAGGCCTCGGACTGCTCCACCAGCCAGGGCGCCAACACGGCGGCGGGCACGAGGGCGACCACGAGGGCGTGGAAGCGCACCCCGGGGCGGACCACGGCCACGGCGAGGGCCAGCGTCGTGACGAGCCCGAGCAGTACGGGGGCGAACGCGCCCAGCACCAGCGCGGCGAGCGCCGTGGCGAACGCGCTGGTGGCGGTGGAGCGGCGCACCGCCACCAGCCAGAGGCCGCAGGCGACCGGCGGCAGCAGCACCAGGGCGACGATGGCCCCGAGCCGGCCCTGGGCCACGCCGGTGGCAGCCACCCCGGTGGTGGCCCACCCGAACGCCGCCAGGCCCCGCACCCACCGGGTGGCGACCATGGGGCGCAGGGCGAGGTAGGCGCTCACGGCCGCGAACGGCATCCCGGCGATGACGAGGACGGCGACCACCAGGCCCGCGGCGGACCCGGGGGCCGGCAGGAGCGGCACGTGGTCGACCAGCCAGGTGGGCAGGGCGAGCAGCGGCGCCCACGGGCCGACCGGGTCGGGGCCACCCAGGCCCGGCCCGGTCCACCCGTCGGTCCAGGCGTGCCAGAGCACCGTGGCGTCGGCTCGGTTGCCCAGCAGCTCGCCACCGGCCAGCCCCGACCCGGCGCCGGTGACGACGCCGAACCCCAGGGAGCGACCGGCGACTCCGGCGACGAGCAGGGCGCCGGCGGTGGCGAGCACCCCGGGGTGGCGCAGCACCGTGCGCAGCCACGAGCGGGGGTGGAGCTCGAGGGCCTCGTCACCCATCGGTGGCCGTGGCGACACCAGCGCGTCGTGCACCGCGTCGCCCCACCCCGTGAGCACCGCGCGGCGCGGCTCGAACAGCCCGCGCAGGTCGCGGCGGCTGACCTCGCGGCGGTGCCGGGTGCGCCGCTGCGCCGCGGTGCCGCGGAACGGGTCGAGGGAGGCGAGGGAGGACAGCTCGGCTCCGGCCGCGCGAGGCCGCTTGAGCAGCAGCAGGCCCACGGCCGCGACCACGGAGGTGACGGCGATCCAGGCGGCGAGGAAGGGCGAGACCCACCACCGTGAGCGGGCCAGGGCCACCCGGCGCGCGGAGCGGCGGCGAGCCGCCGTGCCGGCGCCCGCGGGGGCCACGCCCGGCTCGGTGCGCATCCGGGCCGTGGGCACGACCACCACGCGGCGGCCGGCGTTGTGGGCGCGCCACCCGAGGTCGAGGTCGGCACCGACGTCACCGAACGAGGCCTCCCAGCCGCGCAGCGCGTCGAGCAGGTCGCGCTCGACGAGGGAGCCGGCGAACGGCACGCCCAGCACGTCGGTGGACCGGTCGTACTGGCCCTGGTCGGGCTCTCCCGGCCGGGGTCGCGACAGCAGCCGCCCGCCGCGGGTGGTGCGGATGGCCATCGCGCGCAGCAGGTGCGGGTCGGCGGCGTCGAGGTGCTTGGGGCCCACCACCCCGGCCGAGGGTGAGCGCCGCCAGGTGTCGACCAGTGCCACCAGGGCACCGGGCTCCGGCACGGTGCCGACCGGGAGCAACCAGGCCAGCGTGGTGGGGGGCGTGTCGACCTCGGGGTCGAGCAGCGCGCGGTGCGTGGCGGTGCGAGCCGGGGTGCGGGGGTCGACCGGCAGCACGGTGACGGGCACCGCGTGGGTGCGGCGCGCGGTGTCGACGACACCGGCGACGGTGACCGAGCTGTGGTCGAGCGTGACCTGGTCGCCCGTGGCGTCAGGGGTGGAGGGCTCGCCCGCGCCGTCGCCAGCGCCCGCGCTCTCGCCGTCGCCGTCGCCGTCGTTGCCGCTGTCGGCCGGCCGGATGGCGGCGCCGTCGCTGCGGTCGAGGACGAGCACGGCGTCGGGGGGCAGGCTCTGGCCGAGCACGGCATCGAGCAGCTCGGCCAGGCCGCGGGCGTCGCGGCGGGTGATGACGACCGCGGTCACGCTCGGCTCCACCCCGTCCGGGGCGGACGGGGTGGACGTGGGACGGGCGGGAGCCAGGGTCATCCGTGGGGCGGCGGGGCGGGGCCGGGGCCCCGGGTCAGACCGCGCGCTTCTTCAGCTTGCGCCGCTCGCGCTCGGACAGGCCGCCCCAGATGCCGAACCGCTCGTCGTTGGCGAGGGCGTACTCGAGGCACTCGGAGCGGACCTCGCACCCGACGCAGACCCTCTTGGCCTCGCGGGTCGAGCCGCCCTTCTCGGGGAAGAACGCCTCGGGGTCGGTCTGCGCGCACAGCGACCGCTCCTGCCAGGAGAGCGCACTGTCCTCGGCCCCGCCTTCGTCGAGCATCCCGTCGATCACATAGAGCTCGTGCATGGTTCCCTCCTCGACCCTTCGACCCGTGCGCTCCGAATGGGAGCCCCGGAGTACATGCATGGAATTACACGCGTGTCATGCACCTCCCGTCAAGCCGGATGGTGTTATTGGTGCTCTTTTTCCCGGCTCCCCGGCGTTTCGGGCGGACTCGCCGCCGCGTGAACGCGCCTGACAGACTCTCGCACATGCACATCACGGCACTGGCGGGCGGTGTCGGCGGAGCTCGCTTCGTCCGCGGCCTGCGCCACCACCTCGACACCACCCCCGGGCTCGCCGACTCGACGGTCACCGTCATCGCGAACACCGGCGACGACATCACGCTCTTCGGCCTGCGGGTCTGCCCCGACCTCGACACCCTGCTCTACACCCTGGGCGACGGCGTGCACGAGGGACAGGGCTGGGGTCGCGCCGACGACAGCCACCGCGTGCAGGGTGAGCTCGCCGCGTACGGCGCTCTCCCGCAGTGGTTCGCGCTCGGCGACCTCGACATCGGCACGCACGTGGTGCGGTCGCAGTGGCTCGGGCAGGGGGTCTCGCTCAGCGAGGTCACCACCCGGCTCGCGGCCCGCTGGGGACTGCCGGAGAGGCGCATCGACCTGGTGCCGATGACCGACGTGCCGGTCGAGACGCACGTCGTGGTCGACGACGGCGAGGGCGGCGAGCGGGCGATCCACTTCCAGGAGTGGTGGGTCCGCCACCAGGCCACCGTGCCGGCCCGCCGGTTCGTCGTCGCGGGGCTCGACCGGGCCACCGCCGCACCGCGGGTGCTCGACGCCATCCGGCAGGCCGATGTCGTGCTGCTGCCGCCCAGCAACCCGGTGGTGTCGATCGGCATCATCCTCGGCATCCCCGGTGTGCGAGACGCGTTGCGCGGCACCACCGCACCCGTGGTCGGCGTGTCCCCACTCATCTCGGGCCGCCCGGTCCGTGGTCACGCCGACGCGTGCCTCGAGGCCATCGGCGTCGACACCACCGCGCAGGCCGTCGGCGGGCTCTACGAGGACTTCCTCGACGGGTGGCTGGTCGACCCGGCCGACGCCGGCACCACCTTGCGCCGAGCCCGGGTCGAGGCCTTCGACGGGCCGCTGCTGATGAGCGACGTGCCGGCCACCGCGCGCATCGCCGCGCACGCGCTGCGGATGGCCGCCGCGGTGCCGGCGTGACGCAGACGCCGGTGCCCTCGCCTCCCTCGACTCCGTCGCCTCGCTCGGGCGCCGGGCTGCGGGTGCTGCCGGTGCTCGGGCTGGGCGAGGTGCCGCACGGCGCCCGGCTGGCCGACCTGCTGGTCGACGCGCTCACGGCATCCGGCACCGGGCTGCGACCCGGCGACTGCCTCGTGGTGTCGAGCAAGGTCGTGTCCAAGGCGCTGGGCCTGACCTGGGAGGGCACCCGCGAGGATGCCGTCACGGCCGGCACCGTGCGCGTCGTGGCCGAGCGCCGCAGCACCGATGGCGTCACCCGGGTCGTGGAGTCGGTGGCCGGTCCGGTGATGGCCGCGGCCGGGGTCGACGCCTCCAACACCGGCCCGGGGGCCGGGCTGCTGGTGCTGCCCGACGACCCGGACGCCGAGGCCGCGCGGCTGCGCGCTGCGCTGCTCGAGCGGCTCGACATGCCCTCTGGCACAGCGCTGGCCGTGGTGCTCAGCGACACCGCGGGCCGCCCCTGGCGCGACGGGCTCACCGACCTGGCTCTGGGCAGTGCGGGGCTGGCCGTGCTCGAGGACCTGCGCGGCGCCACCGACCACGACGGCCGGCCGCTGGCCGTGACCATGCGGGCCGTCGCCGACGAGGTGGCGGCCGCAGCCGACCTCGTCAAGGGCAAGGCCGACGGCATCCCCGCTGCGCTGGTGCGTGGGCTGGATGCCGCGTGGTTCTCGCCGCACGCCGGTGGTGCCCGCGCGCTGGTCCGGGTCGGACCGGGTGACTGGTTCGCCCTCGGCCACGTCGAGGCGCTGCGGGCCGCCCTGGGCGTGCCTCCGGGGAGCGCGCTGGCGCAGGAGGTCGGCCTCCGGCCGGTGCAGCCCGGCGAGCGGCTGGGGCCGCGGGTGGGCCGGGTCGTCGCGCTCGCCCTGCTCACCGTGCCCGCCGGGTCGGTCGACGTCGGCGTCGACGAGGCGGGCGGCTGCGCCGAGCTGACGCTGGCCGCCCCCGACGGCTACGACCTCGGCCGGCTCGTGGTGCGCCTCGAGGTGGCGGCCGCCTCGGAGGGGCTGGTCGCGCGGCAGGTGCGACGCACCGACTCGGTGGTCACCGTGTCCCTCGGCTGAGGGGCCGCCCGGTGGCAGGGAATGGACGGCCCCCCGTCGCCGGAAGGATCTGTGCCGGACGCCGAGCCGTCAGTGGCGGGACTTCTCGGAGGCCGGGACCAGCTTGCGTCGGACGTCCTCGGCGATGATCCCCAGCACCGCGGCGAAGCCGACCCACCGTGCGACGGCCGGGACGGGAACGGTGCCCAGGAAGAGCAGCGCGCCCAGCAGGGCCGTCATCAGCCAAACCAGCACCCAGAAGGTCCAGCGCAGGCCCTGCCGGATGGTGTCCAACGTCATACCGGTGATTCTGCCACCGATTCTCGGCCGAACGGTCGATAGCCGAGGGCCGAACAGCCGATGGCATCCGACGGGGCACCCGGTGGTCAGCGCCCACGCACCGGCAGGTGCGTCGGCGTCGACATCCGCGGGCCGCGCCGGGGCCGGTGGTGGCCGCCGAGCTCGAGGAGCCGCTGCACCCGGTAGCGGTGCCCGGCGTACGGCTCGAGCAGCTCGGCCAGGCCGTCGTCGTCGACCGCGGTGCCGGTCAGGGCCCAGCCGATGTCCTTGGCGACGTGGTAGTCGCCGAAGCTCACCTCGTCGGGCAGCCCCAGGGCGCGCTGGGCCACCTCCGCCCACGTCCACCGGCCCACGCCCGGCAGGGCGGTGAGCCGGGCCCGGGCCTGCTCGGCCGGGAGGTCGGCGCACTCCTCGAGTCGCCCGGCGCGCCCGACGGCGTGCACCACGGTGCGCGACCGGCCCGGGTCGACGCCGGCGGCCAGCCACTCCCACGAGGGGATGGCGGCCCAGCCCGGCGGGGTGGGCGGCACGACGAGCCCGCGGTCGACGCCCGGCCCCGGCGCCGGTTCGCCGAAGCGCCGCACCAGGCGGCGGTAGCCGGCGAAGGCCTCCTTGCCGGTGACCTTCTGCTCGATGATCGAGGGCACCAGCGCCTGCACGACCAGCCCGGATCGCGGCACCCGCCAGCCGGGGAACCGGCGCCACTCCTGCGCCACGAGGGGGTGGTGGGCGACGAAGCCGGCCGGGTCGTCGCGCTCGCCGAGCAGGTCGGGCACCCGGTCGAGCACCCACGCCGCACCGCTCCCCCACCCGGATGCCGTGACCTCGCCGGCGCTCGGCGCCGCGGCGAGGCACACCGTGACCGGGCCGTCAGGAGTGCGCCACGCGAACCACCAGCCGTGGTCGTCGCGCCGGCTCGTCGGGTCGCCCCCGCCCCGGCGGAACGTGCCGACCACCGCGCCCAGCGGCACCGGGCGCGAGGTGCGCACGGTGCGCTCGTGGACGGCGCCGGCCATCAGCCCAGGTGACGCGGTGGGACGCGCAGCGGCGGACCGGCGGGCGTGGCCGCCCCCTTGAACGCCGCCCACACGTAGGTGGGCACCAGCGCAAGGGCGGCACGGAACACCACGGGTGGCACCCTGGCCGCCCAGGCGGGCACGGTGTCGCCGGCGGCGAAGGCGGCCGGGTCGGTGAGCACGGGCAGCGTGTAGTCCCACACGTCGTAGGCCGCGAACAGCCGGCGCAGCCCGGCGGGCGTGTAGTAGTGCTCGTAGTAGTGATCGCCCTTGCCGGTGGCCCGCAGGTACCGGTCGGCCGCGCCCCGCGGAAGCCACGACAGGAAGGGCAGCCGGTGGTGCGGCTCCAGCACCTGCCACCGGTGCCCGACCCCGAGGTAGAGCAGCCCGCCCGGGCGCAGCACGCGGAAGATGTCGGCCACCACGGCCGCGGGGTCGACGACGTGCTCGTAGATGTGGTTCAGCACGGCGACGTCGACAGAGTCGTCGTCGAAGGGGAGGTCCTCACCGCGGGCCAGGCGGAAGTCGACCCGCTCGCCGAAGCGCGCCCGGGCCTTCTCGAGCCCCGGCTCGTCGATGTCGACCCCGCTGGTGCTCGCGCCGGCCAGCGCGAGCTCGTCGGCGATGAACCCGGCAGAGCAGCCGACGTCGACGGCCCGCAGCCCCTGCAGCGACGGCACCCCTAGCGCGTGCCGCACGACGGCGACGATCTTGGCGGCCTTCTGGCGCCGGCCCTCCTCGTCGAGCATCTTGGCCATGATCTCGGAGTAGGCGAGCTGCTCCTCACGGTCGCCGGGCCCAGCGGAGTCGGTCACGCCGTCGATCCTAGGAGGTCGTGCCGACGCCCCCAGGCCCAGGCGCCGCCGGCGAGCAGCAGGTCGGCGAGCACCGCCAGGAAGCGCGCCACGACGACCACGGCGGTCGCGGCGGGCAACGGCATCAGGGTGAGCAGCAGCAGCGCGAGCACGCCGTCACGCACCCCGACGCCGGCGGGCACGAGGACGCTGAACATCCCCGCGGCCGACGCCAGGGCGAAGCCCCCGACGGAGGTCACCAGCAGCGGCCCGAGCGGCGCCTCGGGCGCCACGCTGCGGGCGAGCACGAACGTCCCCAGCCCGGTGGAGACCCACGCGGCGAGGAACCACACCGAGGTCAGCACCACCGCCCGCCCGGACAGGTCGTGCTCCAGCGGCTCGCGGCGCAGCAGCCGCAGGCCGCGGGCGATGATCGCGTTGAGCAGCCGGGGCCACAGCAGCACGCAGCCCAGGGCCACGGCGAGCACCACCCACCACCACGAGAACGCGTCGCCGCGCGAGGAGATGAGCGGCTGCACCGCCGGGATGCCGAGCAGGCAGCCGGTGAGCACCGCCAGGCCGATCGACAGGATGCCGACCACGGCCATCCGCCGCCGGGGCACCAGGAGCCGGGCTCCCATCTCGGCCTGGGCGACCACCGTCCACACCGACCCGGGGAGGTACTTGCCGAGCTGGCCGACGAGGAACACGCTGGATGCCGGTGGCAGCGCCAGGTGGGTGCCGAGGTCCTCGAGCAGCACCCGCCAGCCGAACAGGGTGAGCACGGGCGCCAGGGTGACCAGCACGAACGCGCCGAGCACCACCGGAACGCTGAGCTTGCGCAGCTGGCCGGACACCTCCTGCCAGTTCGCCCACAGCGCGATGACGCAGGCCGCCACGATGACCACGAGCAGGCCGAGGCGCAGCGCGTTGAGGGCCTTGACCTTGTTCACGGGGTCACCCGCCCACCCGGCTGCGGGCGCTCACCGGCGCCGGAAGGTGAGCCGCAGCACGGCATACGCCGGTGCGTCACCCCCGGCCGCCTCGGTGCGGGCATCACGCATCCTGTCGAGCACGTCGCCGTCGACGTCGCCCACGAGCTTCAGGCCGAGGTCGTCGGCACGGGCGAGGATGCCGCGCACGCCGGCCGGCCGCACGGCGAAGTCGGGGTCGTCGTCGCCGATCGGCACGGTGAGCACCAGCAGCCCGCCCGAGCGCAGGGCCCAGGACGCCTGGCCGAGGGCGTGGTCGACGTCGGAGGCCGTGCAGCCGCCGGGGTGCAGCCGGCTGATGACGTCGAGGCTGGCGGTGTCGACGTCGAGCACCTCGACCGCCGCCCGTGGGCCGGTGAGCTCGAGCTCGACCGGGGCGAAGCCCACCGCCCGCGACCAGCGCCCCATCGGGCTGCCGCTGCCGCTCTCGTCGACGATGACCGACGAGCGGTGCCCGTCGTCGCGGATGCGCACGATCGCGGCCAGCGCCCCCAGCGCCGACCAGGCCGCGACCGGCTCACCCGGGCGGGGCAGGCCGAGGGCGCGGGCGATGGCCACGGCGTCGCGGGCGTCGTCGTCGACGGCGAGCAGGTCGGTGGCGCGCACCCGCTCGGGGATGTCGGAGGGGACGAGGTCGACGACCGGGCCGCGCCGGGCCCGGATGCCGGCAAGGGCCGCACGAGCCCGCCCCACCGTTCCCAGCGGCACGACGGCACGGGCCGGCTCGACCTCGCCTGGGGCCGCTGCGAGCGCCTCGATGCCGCCGACGTAGTTGGCCCACGGGCCGGACAGGTCGGGGGGGCGCACCTCGGCACGCAGCCGGTCGACGACGCCCGGCTCGGCGAGGCGGCGCAGCGCGGTGACGAGCGCCGCCCGGTCGGACGGCGGCACGAGCAGGCCGTCGACGCCGTCGCGCACCTGTTCGGGGAAGGTGCCGACCGCGCTGGCGAGCACCGGCACGCCGTGGCTGCGCGCCAGCAGCGCGTTCTGCGAGGCGGTGGCGGTGCGGTAGGTCAGCGCGACGACGTCGTGCTGCGCCATGAGCTCCGCGATCCGTTCTGCCGGAACGTAACCGGGGTGCACCTCGACGCGGCCCGCGATGCGCGGGTCTGCGGCCAGGTCGCGGACCGCGCGCCCGGCATCCCCCCACAGCTCACCCGCCACGGTGAGGCGCAGGTCGGGCACGTCGCGCAGGGCGTCGACGAGCAGGTCGACGCCCTTGTAGTCGCGCACGATGCCCAGTGCCAGCAGGCGTGGCGGCCCGGCGTGCGCGGGGCGAGGCAGCGGGGGGCCGCCGGGCAGGTGCGGCGGGAGGGCGAGCTCGCGCACGTGCGGTGCCCCGAGCTCGGCCGCGATCCGGGCCTGCCCGTCGGAGTGCACGACGACCGCGTCGACCCGGCGCAGGAGGGCCTCCATCAGCTGCCGGTCGCCGGGGTGGCCCTCGTGCGGCAGCACGTTGTGCGCGATGAGCACGGTGCGCGGGCCGTGGCCGCTGGAGGTGGTGCGTCCGGCACCGGCGGCCCGCAGCAGCGCGAGGTGCGCGGGCACCACGGCCGGGATGACGTGTACGACGATGATGACGTCGACGTCGCGCAGCCGGCGCCCGGCCCGTACCCAGGTGTCGGGGCGCGCCCACGACAGCACCCGCAGGCTGCGCGGGAAGGGCTCGACGTCGGCCGACCCGCCGGGCACCGACTGCTCGCCGGGGTAGAGCGCCGAGGGGTAGAGGTGGCTCCACGACACGAGCGTGACGTCGTGGCCGGCATCGGTCAGCTCGTGCGCCAACGCCGTGGTGTGCGCGGCGACGCCGCCCTTGTAGGGGTGGGTGGGCCCGACCAGCGCGACCTTGAGCGAGGCGCTGTCAGACACCGTCTCTCGACCTCACCACGAGGTCGGAGAGCAGCGCCAGGCTGGCGATCATGATGCCGCTGACGATGAGCAGCACCGTGCTGGCCGGGAAGTAGAACGGGTGGCGGACCATGTCGACGACGGCCTTGACCAGCCCGATCACGATCATCCACAGCGCCGGCGGCATGAGCACCTTGAGCGGGTCGAAGTACATGACCATGCGCAGCACCTGGAGGATGTAGCGGTAGGCGTCGTTGACGAAGTGGAACTTGCTCACGCCGGCGCGCTTGGCGTAGCTGGTCTCGACGTACTTGATGTCGTGCTGGTTGCTGAGGAACGCGATGGTGATGGTCGTGACGCACGAGAACCCCGCGGGCAGCAGGCGCAGGTAGGGCAGCGAGACATCGCGACGGAACGCGCGCAGGCCGGAGTTGAGGTCGGGGATCCTGGTCTTGGTCAGCCACTCGGCGACCTTGCGGATGAACCACTTGGCCGGGACGCGTGCCCACTTGTGGGTGCCCTGCTCGGTGGTGCGGGCCCCGACGACCTGGTCGTAGGTGGCGTCGTCGCGCAGCACCCGCACCAGCTCGGGGATGCGCTCGTTCTCGTAGGTCATGTCGGCGTCGGTCCACACGACGATCTCACCGCGGGCCTGCTGGGTGCCGATCCGGCGGGCCGTTCCCGAGCCGCCGTTGCGGCGGAACGGCAGGATGCGCAGGTGGGGATGGGTGTCCTGGGCCCGGCGGAGCACGTCGAGGGTGTCGTCGGTGCTGGCGTCGTCGATGCAGAGCACCTCGTAGGAGAGCTCGCTGGCCTGCATCGTGGCGGTGATGCGGTCGAGCTCCTGCAGCACGTGGGCGCCCTCGTTGTAGCAGGGCAGCACGATGGTGACGTAGGGGGCCGGGCCCGGACCGGCCGCGTCGTCCTCGATCGGGTAGGACGGGTGGCCGGGTCGTGCCCCCGGGATGACCACGGTCACGGGGGGGACCGGGGCGACCGGAGCGCCGGTGGCGCCCGCGGGAGGAGCCGGCGTGCCGGCATCCGGGGTGAGGCCCTGCAGCCGGGTGGTGTCCCCCGGGTCGTCGCGGCGACCGACCCGCTCGCCGGCGGGCACCGAGATCTTCTCGGTCGGGGCGGCGTGGAGGTGGTCGTGGTCGTGGTCGGGCCGGTGCTCACTCATCGCCCGCGAGCCTACCGGCGCGCGGGCCGTGCGCTGCCTACCATCGTGACGGCGACGACGACGGCGACGACGGGGAGGGGCGCATGAACCTCGAGAAGGTGATCTTCGGGTTCTTCGTGCTGCTCGCGGCCACCTTGAACTTCGGGTTCTTCATCGGCCCGCTCGACGACCCCAGCGTGCACAACCGCTACGAGCTGTTCGCCGCCGTGGCGGTCAACCTCATCGCGACGGTGCTCAAGTTCGGCGACCGCACCCAGATCGGCGCCGTCCACCTCGCGACGAGCCTGGTCGCCGACCTCCAGCTCATCGCGGCCGCCGTCGTGCTCGTCTACGCCAACAACGTCAGCTCGTCCGGCCTCACCCCCGAGTCGATGGCCAGCGTGGTCTCGCTCTCCGCTGGTGCGCTGCTGGCCAACCTCGTCTCGGTCGTGCTCCTCGTCATCGAGACCGTCTCCTACCGACGCCGGTAGGCACCGATGTCCTGGATGGAGCAGGCGCCGAGCTCCGCCGAGGTGCGCGCGGCGATCGGCCCCGCGTCGTCGGAGGCCGTCTTCCTCGTGCTGCGCCGCATGCGGGTGCCGTTCATCGTGCTCATCACGATCTTCTCGATCAGCATCCTCGGGCTCACCCTCATCCCCGGCACGTCCGCCCAGGGCACCTGGCGGATGGGCTTCTTCGACGCCTTCTACTTCATGAGCTACACGGCCAGCACCATCGGCTACGGCGAGATCCCCCAGCAGTTCAACGACGCCCAGCGGATGTGGGTGAGCCTGTCGATCTACCTGACGGTGGTGGGCTGGGCCTACGCCGTCGGGTCCCTGCTGTCGCTGCTGCAGTCCCGCCCGTTCAAGCAGGCGGTGGCGGCGCAGCGGTTCCGCCGCTCGGTCACCCGGTTGCGCGAGCCGTTCTGGCTGATGGCGGGACACGGGGAGGCCGGTGCGCTGCTCGGCACCTGGCTCGACGAGCTCGGCCGGCGGTTCGTCGTCATCGACCGCCGTGAGGAGGCGATCGACAACCTCGACCTGGGCGCGTACGGCGCCGACGTCCCTGCCGTGGTGGCCGACGTGCGCGACCCGCAGGCGCTCGGGCAGGCCGGGCTGACCCACCCCAGCTGCACCGGGGTGCTCGCGCTGACCGACGACGACGAGGCCAACCTCGCGACCGTGATGGCCGCGGCGGTGCTGCGACCCGACCTCCCCGTCATCGCGCGCAGCCTGTCGCCGAGCATCACGGCGCGGATGCGCGAGTTCGGCAACCCCACCGTCATCGACCCCTTCGACCGGTTCGGCGACCACTTCACCGTCGCGCTGCGGGCCCCGGCCACCGAGCAGCTCTCCAACTGGCTCACCCGGGCCCCCGGAGCCGGGCTGCCGGAGGCGCACGCGAGCGTGGAGCCGGGCCCCTGGGTCGTCTACGGCTACGGTCGCTTCGGCCGGGAGGTGACCCGCGACCTGCGCCGCAAGGACCTCGAGGTCATCATCGTCGACGCCGGCACCGGGCTGCAGGACGACCCCGAGGGCGCGGACGGGGTCATCGTGGGCGACGGCACCAGCCGGGACGTGCTGGACCGGGCGGGGGTCGAGCGGGCCGTCGGCTTCATCGCGGGCACCGACAACGACGTCACGAACCTCTCGCTCGTCGCCGCCGCGCGCCGGGTCAACCCCGACCTCTACGTGGTGGCCCGCCAGAACCAGCCCTCGAACACGGCGCTGTTCGAGGCCATGGAGATCGACCTGCTGCTGGTGCCGACCGCCGTCGTGGCCCAGGAGGCGCTGGCGCACATCGGTGCCCCGATGCTGTGGCAGTTCCTGGAGTCGGCGGCACACCGGGGCCAGGACTGGAGCTCGCAGGTGCTGGCGCGGCTGGTCGAGCGCTGCGGCCACGGCTCGCCCGAGCTGTGGGAGGTGGGGATCGACAGCCGCGAGGCACCGGCGGTGGCCCGCCGGCTGGCGCACCACGACGTGCCGCTCGGGAACCTGCTGCGCGACCCGCTCGACCGCGACCAGGCGCTCGAGGTGGTGTGCCTCATGGTCGACGGCGCGTCGGGCGCCACGCTCGCGCCGCCCGACGACCAGCCGCTCGTGCTCGGCGACCGGGTGCTGCTGGCCGGGCGCGCGGCGGCGCGCCGGGCCATGGAGTCGACCCTGCTCGTCGACTCCTCGGCCGCCTACTGCCTGTCGGGCGAGCCGGCGGCGTCGAGCTGGGTGTGGCGGGCGATCACGCGCGAGGGCCAGCGCGCCTGAGTCTTCGAGTCGGCGGCATCGCTCGGGTCGGCGTGGTCGCGGATGCCGGGTGCTCAGTCGGCGTTGTCGATCAGCCGGGCCACGGCCTTCTCGGTGGCGGCCTGGCGCTTGTCCTGCGTCGGGTAGGTCTGGCGCAGCGTGCCGGCGATGGTCACGCCGTCCTCGTACTGCTCGATGACCCTGGGGTCGATGTAGGAGGCCCGTGCGATGGTGGGGGTGTTGCCGAGGTAGGCGGACACCTCCTCCACGGCCGCCTTGACCGCCCGCTTGCGCGACGCCTTGGTGTCGCCCTGCTCCGGGCTCTGCGCCAGCGCCACCGCCGCCAGCACCGTGGCGTGCCAGGTGCGGAAGTCCTTGGCGGTGAGGTCCTCGTGCACCATCTGGGAGATGTAGGCGTTGACCGCCGAGGCGTCGAGGTCGGCCCAGCGCGCCTCGCCGCGGTAGGCCAGCAGCCGGCTCGACCCGCCGCGGCGCTTGCGCATCAGGTTCAGCGACTCGATGACCTGTGGGTCGCTGATGACGATGGAGTGCTCGACGCCGGACTTGCCGACGAAGCCGAACACGAGGTCGTCGCCACGGCGCCGCACGTGGCGGCGCTCGAGCGTGGTGAGCCCGAACGAGCCGTTGGCGTCGGCGTAGGCGTCACTGCCGATGCGGAAGTAGCCCAGGTCGAGCAGCCGGGTGGCCGTGGCGGCGGCGCGCGAGAGCGGCATCCCCTCGTGCTGGAGGTCGCTGATGAGGCGCTCGCGGGCCTTGGCCAGACGCGTGCCCGCCGCCTTGACCCGGTCGAACTTCAGCTCGTCGCGCTTCTGGCGCCACACCGGGTGGTAGAGGTACTGGCGGCGGCCCGCGGCATCCGTGCCGACCGCCTGGATGTGGCCGTTGGCGTAGGGGCAGATCCACACGTGGGTCCAGGCCGGGGGGATGGCCAGGGAACGGATGCGCTCGACCTCCTCCGGCGGGAGCCGGTGGCCGGCGTCGTCGAGGTAGGTGAAGCCCCTGCCGGCCCTTCGGCGCGTCCACCCCTTCGTCTGCGGTGACACCCGCCGCAACCGCGCCATGCCGGGACACTACCCATGGCCGGGGCCGACAACCGGCCTCGTCAGCGGGCTTCGACGCCGGCCGGGGACGACCCATTTGGCGCCTTCCCGCCGCTGTGACACGGTTGCCCCATGCCGGGCCTGTCGACAGACGCCGTCCTCGACCTCCTGCGTGAGGTCGCCGCAGAGGTCATCACGCCTCGCTTCCGCTCGCTCGCGGCGGCCGAGGTCATGGAGAAGAACCCTGGGGACCTCGTCACGGTCGCTGACCGCGAGGCCGAGGAGGTCATCACCGCCCGACTCCTCGGCGCCTACCCGGATGCCGTGGTGCTCGGCGAGGAGGCGTTCGCCGCGGACCACTCGCTGATGGACCGCTACCTCGCGGCCGACCACGCCTTCACGGTCGACCCGATCGACGGCACCAAGAACTTCGTGCACGGCTCCCCGGACCACGCCGTCATGGTGGCCGAGACCGTGGCCGGCGAGACGGTGCGCGGCTGGATCTGGCAGCCCGAGCACGAGGTCTCCTGGGTGGCCGAGCTCGGCGGTGGCACCTGGCGTGACGGCGTGCGGGCCCACACCACCCCGGTGGCCGACGACCGCGACCCGCAGGGCGTCACCTCGATGTGGGCGATGCGTGACCAGCGCCTCGGCGGCGACCTCCCGCCGGTGAGGCTGTCCTGGGTGTGCTGCGGCGTCGACTACCCCAAGCTCGTCGAGGGCGCCACCGACTACATCGTCTACAGTCGCTCCAACCCGTGGGACCACGCACCGGGCAGCCTGCTCGTCACCGAGGCCGGCGGCACGGTCGGCCACCCTGACGGCGCCCCCTACGGCCCGCGGTCGCTGCGCCCGGGTCTCGTGGTGGCCGTCGACCGGCCCACGTATGCCGTGGTGCAGCGCCGGGTGGCGCCCACCTTCACCCGCTGAGCCGTCCCCGCTGTGACCGATAGGTCGATCCCGGGACACGCACCCACCCGGATGCCGTCCCCGCTGTGACCTATTGGTCGATCCCGGGACACGCACCCACCCGGATGCCGTCCCCGCGGTGACCTATTGGTCGATCCCGGGACACGCACCCACCCGGATGCCGTCCCCGCTGTGACCTATTGGTCGATTTCGGGACGCGGTCAGGGGGCCGGGGCCGGGGCGAGCCAGACGCGCACCGGCAGGGGGTCGGTGCGCGACGGCTTCTGCTCCAGCACGTGCTCGTCCTCGCGCACGACCGTGCCGACGACCTGCCTCGGGGCCACCCCCAGGCCGGTCAGGGCGGCATCGGAGTCGGCCGCCAGCAGCACGAGCCGGCCGCCCCGGGCACCGACCTCGCGAGAGACCGTCGCCACCGTGGTCGCCAGCTGCCCCGGGTCGGCGCGCAGCCCCGACCTGGTCGACAGCGCCGGCAGGCCGCACATCCCGCGCACGACCTGCGGCCACTCGTTGGCGGCGCGGGAGTCGACGGCGAGCACGACGTCGCCCGGCGAGAGCGCCCCGCACACCGCATCGACGGCGGCCAGGGAGCCGCGCTCCACGCCACCGGCCCGGTGCGGCCAGGTGGCCAGCACCGCCGGCCCGACCACGAGGGCACCGACGACGACCGCGGCCACCGCCCCCACCCAGCGGCGACCCTCGGCGTGCGCCCGGCGCAGCGCCCAGGCGACGCCGGTGCACACCAGGGCCACGACGAGGGGCAGCGCGATGAGCAGCCGCCGGTCGGCCCACGGGTGGTCGGGGGTGATGCCGGGCCGCGCCAGGGTGAGCAGGGTCGACCCCGCCGCGACGAAGAGTGCGGGCAGCCAGGCGTCGACCCGGCGCGAGCCGGCCGACAGCACCGCCCGCCGCAGCAGCACGGCCAGCACCGCCAGGGACAGCCCGAGCGCCACCGGCCCGACGTACCACGACAGCCACGCCACCGACTGCTCTGCGTAGGTGCGACCACCGTCGACCGGGAGCCCCTGCCGCGACTGCATGCCGGCGACGTAGCGCGACCCCGGGTCGTCCGGGCTCTGCCGCACCGTCTGCCAGAGCGGCCGGCTCGCGAGGTAGAGCCCGGCCACGACCACCAGACCCGCCACCAGGTCGGGCAGCAGGCGCACCACCACCAACGGCAGCCGCCACCCGCGACGCCACACCACCAGCGCCAGCCACGACCCGCCGCCGACCACCAGCCCCAGGGCCAGCAGCGGCAGCAGGCTGCCCGCGATCGACGCGAGGTACTGCCACGACAGACCGACCGCGGCCACTGCGGCCACCAGCAGCGAGCCGGCCAGGCCGACGAGCACCGGCCGGGGCCAGCGGGTGCGGAAGGCCGCGCCCAGGGCCAGCACCGGCAGCAGCAGCACGACCTCGCGCAGGGCGTCGACCCGCACCAGCCCGGTGCCGCCGACGAGCACGCCCGCCAGCAGGCCGGCCCGCGCCGAGGCGTCGTGGAGCACCACGGAGCGCAGCGGCGCCCGGCCGGCCACCATCCCCTGCGACGACGCGTCGCCCACGAGACCGGCTGGGGCGGAGCCCGGCCCACCGTCGTCGTCACCGTCCCCCGCGGTATCCCGCCCCGCGGCAACGGCCAGGGTGACCGCCAGCAGCCCGGCCGTCAGGGTGAGCATCGCCAGCGGCTCCGAGTAGGTGGCGCGCGCGGTGTGCACCACCGGGAAGAGGATGCCGGTGACGGCCGCGGTCGCGACCCCGACCCACGCACCGGCCACCCGGGCGACCAGCAGTCCGAGCGCGAGCAGCGCCAGCCCCATCGCCAGTGCCGGCAGCAGCATGGCTGCTCCGGCCCCCCCGGCCCACCAGCCGAACGCGTAGACGACCGCCGGCCCCACGACGAACTGCGGCTGCACGGCGGGGGCGGCACTCGAGCCGACCTCGAAGAACGCCGGGCTGGCCAAGGTCACCCCCGGCAGCTCGAGAACCCCCGCACCCCCCACCGAGCCGGCGTCGACCGCGACCACCCGCGACCCGGTCGTCGCCAGGCTCACCGCCGCCTGCAGGTTGCTCGCGGCGTCGCGCCGCGGCAGCACCTGCTCCGAGTGCGTCGCACCGGCCCAGACCGTGAAGCCCACGACGACGGCGACCAGCGCCACCGACGCCGCGAACGGCATCCGTACCGGCGGCAGCCGGCGCACGCACCACCAGCACCCCACGGCGACGAGCACACCCGCCGGCCACGCCACCCAGGGTGACCACCACCCGAGCGCCGACAGCGCCGCGGCCGCGGCGCTCACCGCGACGACCCACAGGGCCGTGCCGACGGCAAGCGCGGGGAGGAGGCGAGCCCTCACGACCCCATGCTGGCGATGTGCTCGATGATGCCGGTTGTCGACACCGAGGGCGTGCGCGGCAGGTAGACCACCTCGCAGACGTCGCTCACCCAGTCGAACTTGCCGGCCCAGTCGTCGCCCATGACGAGCACGTCAGCGCCGTGCTCGAGGATGTAGTCGCGCTTGAGCTCGAGCGACTCCTCGACGAACACCTCGTCGACCACCCGCAGGCTGGCGACGATCTCCATCCGCTCCTGCTGGGTGTAGACCGGCGCCCGGCCCTTCTTCGCGATGTTCAGCGCGTCGGCCGAGACGCCCACGACGAGCGTGTCGCCCAGCGCCGCGGCGCGCTGCAGCACCCGGATGTGGCCGACGTGGAACACGTCGAAGGTGCCGAAGGTGATGACCGTGCGGGCGCTCATGGCTGCGAGCCTAGTGGCCGGGCGCACGCACCCCGCCCGCCCCGCACTAGGGTCGCCACGGTGAGCACCTCACCCGAGTCCCCGGCCGTCCTGCTGCGCCGCCTGGTGTCCGCCGACCCGGGCCGGCCGCGCATCACCGTCTACGACGACACCGACTCCCCCACCCGCGGCGAGCGCATCGAGCTCTCGGCGCGGGTGCTGGCCAACTGGGTCGCCAAGGCCGCCAACCTGCTGCGCGACGACCTCGACGCCGGCCCCGGCTCGGTGGTGCTGCTCGACCTCCCCCCGCACTGGCGCACCCTCTACTGGGCCTTCGCGGCGTGGTCGGTCGGCGCCTGCGTCGAGGTGCCCGAGCACCGCACGACACCGGATGCCGGCCACGGCCCAGCGCCGGCCGCCACCGCCGCCGTGCCCGACGTCGTGGTGACGGATGCCGCCGTGCCCGACGTCGTCGTGACGGATGCCGTCGACATCGCCGCCGCAGCAGGCGGCGACGCGGTGCTGGTCACCCTCGCCGCCCTGGCCCGCTCGGCGGCGGCGCCGGCACCGGCCGGCGTGGTCGACGAGGCACGTGAGCTCGCCACGCACGGGGACGTGTTCGACGGCTGGGCCGAGCTGGACGGCAGCGAGCCCGCCCTGCGGGCCGCCGGCGTGCTGCTGCGCTACGCCGACCTGCCGACGGCGCCCTCGACGGCCGGCGAGCCACAGCGGGTGCACACCGGTACGAGCGACACCGCGCAGCTGCTCCGGCTCGCCCTGGCGGTCTGGGCCGCCGACGGCTCCCTGGTGCTCAGCCGGGGTGCGCCCGAGCCGGCGGCGCTGGCGGCGCGCCTGGAGTCAGAGCAGGTGACCGACCCGCGCTGAGCGCGCTAGGCCATCAGCGCCTTCCAGACCTTGGCGTCGGTCACACCGGTGGCGGCCAGACCCTTGGACTTCTGGTAGGCCTTGACCCGTGCCTCGGTGAGGCGGCCGTAGGAGCCGTCGACGACCAGCCCGCCGATCGCCTTCTGCAGCGCCTTGACGGCCTCGCCCCTCGACCACAGCTTCAGGGTGAGGCCGGCGTACTTCGCCAGCGGGCTGCTCGCCGGCTTCGCGGCGGCCGGAGCAGGAGCGACCACCGCGCCCATCAGGGCGAACCAGACCTTGCGGTCGACGACGCCGTTGACCGACAGGGCCTTGGACTTCTGGTAGGCCTTGACCCGTGCGTCGGTGGCCGGGCCGAAGGAGCCGTCGACGGTGAGCCCGCCGATCGCCTTCTGCAGCGCCTTGACCGCCGCGCCGCTCGACCCGCGCCGGAGCGTGACGGCGGTGTACGGCGAGAGCGCGCTGGCCCGGGCCGGTACGAGCTTCAGGTACTCCATGGTCGCCCAGGTGGCGTTGTCCAGCTTCTTGGTTGCGGAAACGCCGTGCCCGGACTGCCAGGTGCCGAGCGCGGCAGCGGTGAGCGGCCCGAACCTGCCGTCGGCGCTCGCGCCGATCACCTTCTGCGCCAGGGTGACGTCGGCGCCGCTGGCGCCCTGCACGAGCAGCGGGTAGCCGCTGGCGGTGAGCGGCGCGGGCGCGGGCTGTGTTGAGCCGGTCGGACCGGTGAGGGGGGTGGTCACCGCGACCCCGCTCCACCACGACGTGCGCTGGTAGGCGCCGTCCCAGTTGAAGGAGAAGTGGATGTGGTCGGTGTGCGGCGAGACACCGGTGTAGACGGTCCAGCCGCGCTCGGGGGCCCACGCCTTCCACTGCTGGCGGTTGAAGATGATGTAGTTGATGCCGAAGCGGCGCGCCATCGCGCCGGGGCGTCCCTGGGCGTCGGGGGCCACGAGCCAGCGGGTCAGCGCGTTGGCCAGCTCCAGGTTCGCCGGCTTGGTCGAGTCGATCATCCAGTCCAGCGCGCGGCCCTCACCGTGCTCGGCGGCGCAGGTGCGCAGGATGCCGTAGGTGTGGGTGCCGTAGGTCGCGTTGAGCAGCTTGGCGAACGCCACCGGCCCCGGCTGGTTCACGGTCAGGCAGAGGGTGCCCTTCTGGTAGGGCGCGGCCACGTCGAGGGCGCTCGGCAGCGTCCGGGAGGGCTTGGGGAACGGGATCGTCGCCGCCTGGGCGGAGGACGCGAAGAGCGGCAGGGCGATCGCCGATGCCGAGACGGCACCTAGCAGGCGAAGGGGCAGCTGACGCCCATGGCGAGGCAAGAGGTCGGACGTGGACACGGCGGAGGACTCCTCGGGCAGGGGGCGTCCTCGCAGGGGACGAAGGACGCACCAAGGTCCATGTGTGCCGTGGATCACAGAGGTCACATCCGTCACACCAGGCACCCTGGCCCCTCAGTTCTCCCACTGATCGCCGTCGGCCCGCAATCTGATCGATCAAATTACACGAATGTACTTCTCAGTAACCTCATCTCTCCCGCAGGATCTCCGGCAGATGGTGAGCATTGCCACAGATCCTTGGTCGGCGTTCGCTCCTCACCCGGGCCGCGAACGAGCCGCGTGCCTCACTAGAGTGCCCGGCATGGACAAAGTCGTCTCCACCCCTGCCGACGCCGTCGCCGGGATCTCCGACGGGGCCACCCTCGCCGTCGGCGGGTTCGGGCTCTGCGGCATCCCCTCCGTGCTCATCGCCGAGCTGCACGACGCCGGCGTGCGAGACCTCGAGGTCGTCTCCAACAACTGCGGCGTCGACGGCTGGGGGCTGGGCGTCCTGCTGGCCTCGGGCCAGATCCGCCGGGTCGTCGCCTCCTACGTCGGCGAGAACAAGGAGTTCGCCCGCCAGTACCTCGAAGGCGAGCTCGAGGTCGAGCTGACGCCCCAGGGCACCCTGGCCGAGCGCCTGCGGGCCGGGGGGTCCGGCATCCCGGCGTTCTTCACCCCCACCGGTGTCGGCAGCCAGGTCGCCGACGGCGGGCTGCCGTGGCGCTACGCCGCCGACGGCTCGGTCGCCCTGGCCTCGCCACCGAAGGAGGTGCGCGTCTTCGAGCACGACGGCCAGGAGCGCGAGTACGTGCTCGAGCACGCGATCGTCGCCGACTTCGGGCTGGTGCGGGCCTGGAGGGGCGACCGGCACGGCAACCTGGTGTTCAACAAGAGCAGCCGCAACTTCAACCCCCTCGCGGCGATGGCGGGCCGGGTCACCATCGCCGAGGTCGAGGAGCTCGTCGAGCCCGGCGAGCTCGACGCCGACGCGGTGCACCTGCCGGGCATCTTCGTGCAGCGGGTGCTGCCGCTCACCGCTGAGCAGGCGGCCGACAAGCGCATCGAGAAGCGCACCGTGACCCCGAGCAAGGAGGCCTGAGCCATGCCCCTGACCCGTGAGCAGATGGCCGCCCGGGCCGCCGCCGAGCTCGAGGACGGCGCCTACGTCAACCTCGGCATCGGCCTGCCGACCCTGGTGCCCAACTACGTGCCCGACGACGTCGAGATCGTCCTGCAGTCCGAGAACGGCATCCTCGGCGTCGGCGCCTACCCCACCGACGACGCGGTCGACCCCGACCTGATCAACGCCGGCAAGGAGACCGTCACGGTGCGCCGCGGCGCCTCCTACTTCGACTCGGCCACCTCCTTCGGCATGATCCGCGGCGGCAAGGTCGACGCGGCCATCCTCGGCGCCATGCAGGTCTCCGCCGGCGGCGACATCGCGAACTGGATGATCCCCGGCAAGATGGTCAAGGGCATGGGCGGCGCGATGGACCTCGTGCACGGCGCCAAGAAGGTCGTCGTCCTCATGGAGCACGTCGCCAAGGACGGCTCGCACAAGATCGTGCAGGAGTGCTCGCTGCCCCTCACCGGCAAGGCCGTGGTGCAGCGGATCATCACCGACCTCGCCGTCATCGACGTCACCGGTGACGGCCTGGTGCTGCGCGAGCTCGCGCCCGACGTCACGCTGGAGCAGGTCCGCGAGGCCACCGGGGCACCCCTCACCGTCGGCCTGGCCTGACCCACCGCCCGGCGGGACGCGGCTCAGGGCAGGATGGTGGAGAAGATGTTCCACCCGGTGCCGACCTGCTTGGCCGCGCCCACGCCACCGCGTCCGTCGCCGGGAATCATCCACAGACGACCGTCGGCGGACCGGGCGAGCACGTCCGACCTGCCGTCACCGTTGAAGTCACCGGGCGAGGTCAACGCCGTGTACTGCTTCCACCCCGTGGCCACCGTCGTGCGGGGCAGTCGCCAGCCACCCACGCCGTTGCCCCGGTAGAGGTACACCGCTCCGTCGCGAGCACGACCGATCAGGTCAGGATGGCCGTCGCCGTCGAAGTCACCGGGGCTGAACAGCGCGTCGAAGACGTTCCAGCCGGACCCGATCTTCCGCCCGCTGTGGGGCACGAACCCTCCATGCCCGGTGCCCGAGTACAGGAACAACGCACCGTCGGCTCGCCGGGCGATGACGTCGGTGAACCCGTCACCGTCGAAGTCACCGACGGGGAGCACCAGGTTGTGGACCGTCCAGCCCGTGCCGATCCGCACCGCTGCGGCGAAGGTGCCGTTGCCGTTGCCGTGGCGCAGGAAGAGCCTGCCGGCCGCGTCCTGCACCATCAGGTCCGAGATCGCGTCGTCATCCCACGTGCCGGCCGTGAGCACCTTCGCGTAGGAGTTCCAGCCCGACCCGGACCGGACCGCCGTCTTCCATTTCCCGGCCCCGGTGCTCGGGTAGACCCGCAGGGCGCCCCCGGAGGCGACGACCGCCACGACGTCGGCGTGACCGTCGCCCGTGACGTCGCGGGGATAGGACGGCGCCGAGGCCGAGGTCCTGGGCCCGGTCAGGGGTGTCGTCACCGCGACGCCGCTCCACCACGAGGTGCGCTGGTAGGCGCCGTCCCAGTTGAACGTGAAGTGGATGTGGTCGGTGTGCGGGACGCTGCCGGTGTACGGGAACCAGCCGCGCTCGGGAGCCCAGGAACCCCACTCCTGGCGGTTGAAGATGATGTAGTTGATGCCGAAGCGGCGGGCCATCGCTCCGGGACGCCCCTGCGCGTCGGGGGCCACCAGCCACCGGGTCAGGGCGTTGGCGAGGGCCAGGTTGGCGGGCTTGGTCGAGTCGATCATCCAGTCGAGCGCACGACCCTCACTGTGCTCGGACTGGCCGCACTGGCGCAGGATGCCGTAGGTGTGCGTCCCGTAGGTCGCGTTGAGCAGCTCGGCGAACGCGACCGCACCGGGCTGGTTCACGGTGAGGCAGAGGGTGCCCTTCTGGTACGGCGCGACCACGTCGAGCGCGGCCGGCAGCGTGCGTGAGGGCTTCGGGTAGGGGATCGTAGCGGCCTGGGCGGGAGAGGTGAGGAGCGCGACGGCGATCATGGCGGCCGACAGGGCGGCGATGGTGCGCACCGATATCCGGCGGGCACGGCGCCGGGCACGGCGAAGGTCGGGCTGAGGTGTGGTCACGGTGGTGCTCCTCGGGCAGGGGGCGCCTCCGGCAGGGGAGAAGGCGCACCGGGCACCTCGTGCCGCGGACGTCACGAGGTGCACATCCACGACGCGAGGACAACCTGGTCCCTCAGTTGTCCCATCGGTCGTGTGGGGGCCGCAGTCGAATCCCCCTAATTGCCCGATGGGCTTCTCAGAAACTTCATCCTGTTCGAACGAACGGCGAGGGCGGGTGCCGGAGCCCGGCATCCGCCCTGGCCGTTCGTTCGCGCTCGGGGGTCAGAGCGGCCAGGTCGTCCAGGTCGCCCAGGTGGCGGTGCCCGACACCGTGCTGTCGAGCGAGAGGGCGCCCATGTCGTTGCCCGCGAAGACCACCATCGCGCCGTCGGACGTGTGCCGGGCCACCACGTCGTCGAGACCGTCGCCGGTGACGTCGCCCACGCCGATCAGCTTGCAGTAGCCGTCCCACGAGCCGCTCACCACCTTCGCCGTGCCGAGCTTGCCGGTGCCGGTGCCGGGGAAGAGCAGCATCACGCCGTCGCTGGCGCGCACCGCGAGGACGTCGAGCCTGCCGTCGCCGGTGAGGTCGCCGGGCGAGAACACGAGGCGGTAGGCGTTCCAGCCCTTGCTGATGTAGATCGTGTTGAGCACACCGCCCTTGCCGTTGCCGCGGTAGACCTTGAGCTGCCCCGAGGTGGTGCGGGCCAGGAAGTCGGTGTACCCGTCGCGGTCCATGTCACCGGCGCCGGCGACCAGGTTGACGGTGTCCCAGTTGGGGCTGATGGCCACCCGAGGGTAGAACCCACCGGCGCCGTCGCCCGGGTGGTAGTAGAGCGTGCCCGACTCGCGCTCGACGACGTCGTGGCGGTTGTCGCCGTCCCAGGCGCCGACGTCGGCGATCAGGCCGCGGCCGGCCCAGCCCGCATCCATCGTCTTCACGGTGAACGCGCCGCCGCCGTTGCCGGAGAGCAGCCGCATGGTGCCGCTGCGGTCGGCCACGAGCAGGTCGGCACGCTGGTCGCCGTCGAGGTCCTTGGGGTAGGACGCCGCGGACGCGGCCGGCGCCGAGGTGACGGTCCACCACGTGCTGCGCAGGCCCATCGCCGACCGGAAGGAGTCGCCGCTGACGGTCTTGGAGCCGGCCGACCCGATGACGGTCACGCTCGAGACGCGCCCGCCCCAGGCGTTGAGGCCGTCACGCTTGTCGATCCGCAGGGCCTTGAGGGTTCCGACGGTGGGGTAGGCCTTCTCGAGCGTGCTGATCGGGATCGAGGTGGTCCACCGGCTCGTGCTGCCCGCGGCCACGTCGTCATAGGGGTCGGCCTTCGACACCTGGTAGGCCAGCGAGGACGCCACCGTCTGACCGCCGTTCGACGAGGTGAACTGGGTGAAGGCGGGGGCGCCGCCGTAGAAGACACCCAGCCCGTTGGTGGCGGTCACTGCAGCGGTGGAGGTGGCGCGCTCGTGGGGCACCAGGGCGCCGCCGGCCGTGTAGCCGGCCAGGCCCGTGTAGACCTGGCACGACGTGGAGTCGCACAGGTCGAACGCGGAGCCGGCAGGTCGGTGCGCCATCTCGTACGCCGCGTAGGTGCGCGCCGCCACCGCCTGCACCTGCAGGGCCGTGGCCGGCCACGACGCCGGCATCTCGGAGGGCACGACGCTCTGCAGGTAGTAGTTCATCGACAGCACGCTGAGCGTCATCACGCCGGACCCGGACCGGATGCTGCGGATCGTGCGCCGATAGTCGCGCTGGGTTCCGTCGGGCATGACGACCCGCACCTTGCCCAGCACCGACTCGGTGAAGGACAAGGGCTTGGTGCCCTTCCAGCTGCTCGTGCTCCGCCACTTCCCGCCCTGCAGCCACTGCAGGCTCAGGCCCGCGCTGTCGGCGACGACACGCCACCTGGCGCGCAGCGTCCCGTCGGAGTTCCTGACGTTGAGCGACCCGGTCTTGCTGCCGTCGGAGACGACGAGGTGCGGCGTCGTGGCCAGCTGGGTGCTCGTCGAGCCGAGCGCGGTGAGGTTCACGCGCACCGTCGGGTTCTTGATGGCCGTGCTGAGGGTGGTACCGGGGTAGTAGAACGCCAGGGTCTGGTCACGGCTGAGGCCCTGCAGGGCGGCACCGTAGGCGCCGTACTGGCTCATCCCCCGCCCGTGGCCGTAGCCGCGCCCGGAGAGGCTGAACGACGTACCCGCCGGGCGAGTGTACGTCTCGACCACCGGGACCGGCTCGGTGCCGGTCGAGGTGGACACTCCCGCCTTGTAGACCGCCGTGGCGGTGCTGCGCACCGTGGACAGCCGCGAGTACATCAGGTCGCCGGGGCACGCGGTGAGGCTGTAGTCGCTGTGCCCGGTCACCCGCGGCTCGGTGATCACCTTGCCGGACGGCCAGCGCGTGCTGCCCGCGGAGGTGAAGCTGGCGGAGGTGTCCGGGCTCCAGCCGTTGAGCCAGGCCTTCCACCCGATGAGCTTGCCGATGGCCGTCAGCACGGCCGACGACGGCACCACGGCACCGGCCGTCGCGGGGTCGTGGTTCGCGATCGAGGAGACCCCGAAGGTCTGCGAGTTGAAGCCGCCCGCCTGGGCGCCGACGACGTTCTTCGCCATGCCACCGAAGCGACCCTCGTAGAGCCGGCCGAAGCGGTCGACGAAGAAGTTGTAGCCGACGTCGCACCAGCCGTTGCCGGTGACGTGGTAGGCGTAGATGCTGCGGAGCAGGGCCGGGGCGGCCTCGGCCGTGTAGGTGTTGGAGTTCACGGTGTGGTGCACGATCGCACCCTTGACGCTGTCCACGTAGCTCGGGCTGCTGCAGGTGCGCAGTCGCTCGTCGGCCCCCCACTCGGCGCGGGTGATGATGCTCGGCTGCACCACGGAGGCCGAGGCGCTGGCGGCCGGGAGGTCCCCCAGCGACGCGTCAGCGGCACTGGTGCCACCATCGACGAACGTCGCCTCGAGACCCTCCAGCCGAGCGGTGGTGGCGCTCGCACTCACTCGCAGCTGCACCTGCTCGGACCCGGTCACCCCCACCGGCTCGGTCGCGACCTTGGCCCGGGCCGCTTCCGCGCTACCCGGGTCGGGAGCGGAGTCGCTGAGGGGCACCGCGGTCCACGCCCCCCACCGCCCGTCGGTCATGCTGCGGACCGTGACGCTCACGCCGCGGGCCGCGGCGGCATCCGGGAAGCCCACCCCGACCACGTCGGCACCGTCGGTGGCACGGGTGAGCAGGCTCTCGACGGTCGCGGTGGCGCTCGCGGCGGCGCCGTTCGCGGTCGTGGCGGCGGGGGTGCTCGCGACCGGCGATGCCGCCGGCATGGGCACTCGTTCGACCGAGGGCCGCACGGCGTGCGGGGCGGCCCCCACGGAGACGACGGGGCCGACGACGGCGCTGGTGGCGAGCAGGGTGGACACGGTGATGATGCGGAGAGTTCTCATGGCTCGACCTAGAGAGGTTCGGTAACCCACCCGTCGAGCAGGCCGCGGCGGAGCGGTTCAGGGAACCCGTCAGGTGGCTGCGGTTGCGTCATCAACAGTTTCACCTCGGGCACTCGTGCATCTCCCGTACCACGAAAACGTGATGCACGACGCTCGGTATGCTGCTTCGATGCCGCAGGAGCCGTCCGCCCTCGACGGGCCGGACCCCGGCCTCGAGGCGGCGCCGGCGGCCCCCATCGCTGCCCCACCCGCCGACGCGAGCCTGCGCTCCCGGGCGGCCCTGAGCACCTACGCCACGGCGGTGCAGGGCCTGGCCCGGCTGCTCTACGGCGTGCTCGTCGGCCACCTCGGCTCCCGGGTGCTGCTCGGCCAGACCACCACCTCGCTGTCGCTGTCGGTGTTCACCAGCCAGGTGTGGGCCGCTCCGGCCTCCGTGGCCGGCACCCGGTTCGTCGCGGCGGAGGCGACCCTCGGCAAGGACGAGGCGGCCGCCGTCGTCGCGCGGCACCTGGCGGTGCGCACCGCCCGCGTCGCCCTGGTGCTGCCCACGGTGCTGGCGCTCGTCGGGTCGGCGGTGCTCGGCTTCAGCGCGGCGCACACCGTCGGTACCGTCCTGCTCGCCGTCTCGTACTCGATGTACATCACGCTGCGCGGCATCCAGTACGGCGCCCTGAAGTTCCGGCACGTCGCCGTCTGGGACACCATCGCCGGTGCGGCCGCCCTGGTGGCCGTCGCAGTGGTGCTCGCCCTCGACCTCACGCCCCTCGCCCTGCTGCCCCTCGCCCTGGGCTACGCGCTGTTCGCGGCGGTGTCCTGGCCGGCCCGAGTGGCCGGCCGGGTCGACCCGACCCTGCGGCGGCAGATCGACCACTTCGTGCTGTTCGGTGCGGTCAGCGGTCTCGCCAGCGGCGGGCTGCTCCAGCTCTCGCAGCTCGCCGCCCACCACTACGCCGGGCCGGCGCGGGCCGGCGACTTCGGCGCCGCACTCACCCTGGCGACACCGGCATCCATGCTCTCGGTCGCCCTGAGCACGGTGTTCGTGCCACCGCTGGTCGCCGCGGCGGGGCGCGGCGACCGAGCCGCGGTGCACTCCCAGAGCGACGCCATCGCCCGCCGGCTGACCGCCATCTTCGTCGGCGTGTTCGGGGTGCTCGTCATCGTGAGCCCGCTCGCCATCGCGGTCGTGTGGGGCGAGGAGTACGACGCCGCCGCCGAGATCCTCCCCGTGTTGCTCGTCGCCGTGATGCTCACCTCGATCGCCCTGGGCGCGTCCACGACGCTGCAGTCCACCCGGGTGCGGGGGCCGCGCGAGGTGGCCGTGGTCAACGTCTGCGGGCTGGTCGTGAGCCTGGCGGTGTGGCCCTTCCTCGCGCCGCGCTACGGCACGGTCGGCGTGGCCGTGGGCTACCTCGTGGGTTCGGGGCTGGCCTCGCTCGGCCTGCTCGCCACCGTGTGGTGGGTCGAGCGGCACCGCTGGCTCGGCCTGGCCGCGAAGCTGGTCGGCGGCACGGCGGTCGTGCTCGTGCTCGCCGAGCTCTCCCGACAGGTCGCCGGGCCGGCCGGAGCACTGGCCCAGCTCGGTGCCGCGACGGCCTTCGCCGTGGCGTGGCTGCTGCTCAACCGCCGCGACGTCGCCGCGCTCTGGGCGACCGTGCGGGGGCGCAGCGGCACCGGGCCCAGCGCCTAGGATGCTCGGGTGCCGCCCACCCTCACCGTGCTGATGACCGTCTACCACGGCACCACGGTCGAGGAGCTGGAGCGGTCGCTCGCCAGCATCACCGGCCAGACCCGGCCGCCCGAGGAGTTCCTCGCCGTCGTCGACGGCCCCGTGCCGGAGGCGCTCGACGCGGCCCTGGCCCGGGCCGCTGCCGCCCACCCCGCCCTGCGCGTCGAGCGGCTGCCCCGCAACGTCGGCAGCGGGCTGGCCTCGGCCCGCGGCCTCGAGCTGGCCACCGGCGACTTCGTGGCCCGGCACGACTCCGACGACGTCTCGCTCCCCCACCGCCTCGAGCGCGAGATGGAGGCCGTCGAGCAGCACGGCCTCGACCTCGTCGGGTCGTCCATGCTCGAGTTCGAGGGCAGCCCCGACCACGTCATCGGGGTGCGCCGCAACCCCCGCACGCACGAGCAGATCACCGCCCGGATGCGGCTGAACAACCCGATCAACAACCCGACCGTGGTCTTCCGTCGGCAGCTCGCGCTCGATGCCGGGGGCTACGCCGACCTGCGCTACATGCAGGACTACGACCTGTTCGCCCGCCTGCTGGCGGCGGGCGCCCGCGCCGAGAACCTCGACGAGCCGCTCGTGCTGTTCAACGCCGGCGACGGCATGATCGCCCGGCGCGGTGGCTGGCGGATGTTGCCCCACGAGTGGGACGTCCAGCGCCGGCTGCGCGACACCGGCACGATCGGCACCGTGCTGCTGGCCCGCAACATGGTCGTGCGCGGCGCCTTCCGGGTCATCCCGCCCACCCTGCTGAAGCGGGTGTATGCCGTGCTCTTCCGCCGCGGGCACGACACCCCGGGGCCAGCTCCCGGCCTCCCGGAGGAGCGCCGGTGAGCGCACCGCTGATGACCTTCGTGGTCGTGTCGTACGGCGGGGTCGGCGACGCCGTCCGCCTCGTCGAGTCGCTCGGTGCGCAGGCGCCGGTCGACGTCGTGCTGTGTGCGAACAAGCCCGGCGACACCGAGGCCGCCACCGCGGCCTTCGCCGGCGACCGGCGGGTGCGGGTGCTCTCGTTCGAGGACAACCCCGGCTACCTGCCGGCGCTGCAACGGGCGCTGCCCCACGTCGACACCACGTCGCCGGTGGTGCTGTGCAACTGCGACCTGGTCGCCGACCCCGGTGTGGTCGACGAGCTGCTCACGCAGGTGCGGGCGTTCCCGGAGGCCGGGTGGCTCGCGCCCGCGGTCATCGGCAGCCTCGGGGCCGACCAGAACCCCAACCTGCTGGCGCCTCCGTCGGCCCGCTGGCTGCGGGCGCTCGCGGCCCTGCACCGCTTCCCCCGGGCCGCCGACCTGTTGCTGCTGCGCAAGGAGGGCCACAGCTCGCGCACGGTCAGCGGCGTCGAACCGGGCGCCGCCGTCTTCGCGGGCCACGGGTCGGTCGTGGTGCTCACTCCCCGCTTCTTCGCTGCCGGCGGCTCGTGCGACTACCCGTTCGCGCTCTTCGGCGAGGAGCTGTGGTTCGCGCGCGAGTGCGCCCGCCTCGGCCTCGAGGTGCGCTACGTGCCGAGCGCGGTGCTGCGGCACACCGAGCACGCGGCGACCGGGAACCGGCGCCGCGCAGCGGTGGCCCGGGTGAAGTACGAGGGACTGCGCTACTGGGCCCGCGCCGCGAGCGAGGCGGGGTGGTGAACCGCGCCCGAGCCGTGTCGGGTAGGCGCCGCCGCCCACCCGTAGGCTGGTCGCGATGAGCACCAGCGCCCCCTCCCACGACGACGTCTGGCTCGTGGTCCCCCTCTACAACGAGGCGGCCGTGATCGGTGACGTCGTGCGGGACGCGCGACGGACCTTCCGCAACGTCGTCGTGGTCGACGACGGCTCCGCCGACGGGGGCGCGGATGCCGCGGCAGCCGCCGGCGCCGTCGTGGTGCGCCACCCGGTCAACCTCGGCCAGGGCGCCGCGCTGCAGACCGGCTTCGAGTTCGCCCGGTCGGTCCCGTCGATGAGGTGGGTCGTCACCTTCGACGCCGACGGCCAGCACCAGGTCTCCGACGTCGTCGACATGCTCGACAAGGCCCGCGCCGAGGACCTCCAGGTGATCTTCGGGTCGCGGTTCCTCGACGACCGCACGACCCCGAGCCGGATGAAGAAGGTCGTCCTGCGGCTGGCCGTCGCGTACACCAACCTCACGACCGGCACCAAGCTGACCGATGCCCACAACGGGCTTCGGGTGATCCGTCGCGACGTGGTCGACCGGCTCGACATCACCCAGAACCGGATGGCCCACGCGTCCGAGCTGGTCGCCCAGATCGGCCAGCTGAAGGCGTCCTACGGCGAGAGCCCGGTCCACATCCTGTACACCGACTACTCCAGGTCCAAGGGTCAGTCGCTCTGGAACTCCGTCAACATCCTCGTGGAGCTGATGTTCCGATGAACACGCTGCTGATCATCCAGGTCGTGCTCATCATCGTGGTCGTACTCGTGGTGGCCCGGCTCTTCCGCTCGCGGGGCGCCCGCGCCCAGGCCATCCGCCGGATCGGGTTGGTCGTCTTCGCCGCGTTCGCCGCCGTCACCATCCTCTTCCCCGACCTCTGGACCAGGGTCGCGCGGCTCGTGGGCGTCGGTCGTGGCGCCGACCTGGTGCTCTACGCCCTCGTCGTGGCGTTCCTCAGCTTCACGGTGACGACCTACCTGCGCTTCCGCGACCTCGAGATCAACTACACCCGCCTCGCCCGACGGATCGCCCTCAGCGAGGCCGAGCGGCCACCCGCCGGGGCGGAGGACCCCCCTGGCTGACGGCCGTTGCTCAGCGGACGCGGTACAGCTCGATGTTCTTGTCCTGCGTCGCGAACACGAGGTCCCAGTTCGCCGGGACCTGCGGGTGCGACGTGAGCCACCGCTGGATGTTCATGTTGCAGTGAACGCACACGTCCGGGTCATGGGCGCTGTAGAACAGCACCGCGTCACCCGGCTGCGGCACCGAGTCCTCGGTGAGCAGGCGTCCCTCGGCGGTCCACAGCTCCTTGCCGCCGAAGACCGGCCGTTGGACGGTCGGCACCAGCCGCAGTGTTCGGGAGTCCGTCCACAGGGTGCCGGCCGTGAAGCCCGAGCCGGCCGCGAAGTCGCGCAGCTCCTCCAGGGCATCGCCACCGTTGGGCGCGAAGGCCTCGGTGTTCGTGAGGAACTGCTGGGCGTGCCACACCGGAACCGCACAAACAGCGCCCGCCACGGCCAGCGTCACGGCCCATCGCCCCCACCCCGCACCCGTGGCGGCCCGCCTGGCGACCAGCCAGCGGATGGCCAGACGCGGTCAGGCCGCCGAGGACCAGGGCGATGGCCGGGAAGTACTGGATCCAGTACCGGGAGTTCGAGAGGTCTCCGAAGGGGCGCTGCGGGAGGAGGACGCCCCCCGCGAGCAGGTTCAGGGCGTAGACGGCGATGAAGCCGGCGGAGAACACCCGCAACGGCCGGTTGCGGACGACGACGGCCAGGGCCGCGACGATCCCGCTCAGGACGACCCACACCCCGTCGGGTCGCGTCTCCAGGGCGGTCCGGGGGATGGTGAGGAACCAGTGCCACCGGGAGTACTGCTCCGGCTCCGACGCCGCGTCGGGTCGTACGGGCGGGGCGTACCCGGCACCCGCCGGGTTCTCGCCGAGCAGCACGTGCACCTTGAGCAGCGGGTCCCCGTAGACGAACCAGCTGATCCCGACGTCGAGGGCCAGCCACAGCCCGACGGTGATGGCGGCGATCCCGAACGCGCGCAGCAGGGCACCGCGCTTCCACAGCAGGAGCATCACGATGGGCCAGCTGAGCATGGCCGTCTCACGGACCTCGAAGCTCCAGCCGAGGAAGAAGCCGGTCAGGAGCAGCCACAGCAGGCCCGATCGGCCGGAGAAGCCGCGGTCACGCGCCATGAGGGCACAGAAGGCGGCGGCGTAGACGAGCGCGATGGCCATGACGTCGGGGTAGAAGCGGGTGAGGTTGTACAGCACCAGGCTGTTGCTGAACAGCACCGTCACCGCGACCAGCCCGGCCGTGACCCCCCAGAAGCGGCGGGCGAGCAGGTAGACCATCGCGGCAAGCAGGGCGGTGGACAGCAGCGGCCAGAAGTAGTACGTGGCCTGGGCGTCCTTGAACAGCAAGGCCGGCGGGATGTTGGCGAGGAAGATGCCGTACCGGGACAGTCCGAGCGCGACCCAGTTGTCGCTGGGGAACTCCAGCGTCTGGGCGACGTAGTGGTACGGGTCGGTGGGCACCATCGGAGAGCGCCACCACCACGCCATGACGGTGACCACGGCCGCGACGGCGAGGGCCGACAGGGCGTCGCGTCGGGTGGGCGGGGTCCCCCGCAGCGCGTCCGGAGTCGTGGCTGCCGCCGCCCGGCCAGGGGCGAGGTCGGCGTTCACGGCGTCAACGGCATACGGCATACGGCATCGTCAGGTCTTCCAATGGGGGGTGGGAGGTCGCCCTCAAGGATAAACGCCGCGCCCTTCGCAACCGACCAGGCAGCCCGGCTCAGCGGTTCGGTCGCATCGCCGCAACAGATCCCGCGCGGAGCCTGACCCAGCGAGCCGAGGAGCGGTGCGCCGCCGGCCTCGGGAAGCACCCGGAGACGTCAGCCACCCGAGGACAGGTCGTGGTCGTACCGCGCGAGCACCTCGTCCATCGGGCCGTCCATCGCCAGCTCGCCGCGGCGCAGGTACAGGCCCCGGGAGCCGAACCGCTTGAGGTCCTTCTCCGAGTGCGAGACGAGGAAGAGCGTTCGGCCCTGCGCCAGCAGCCCTTCCATCCGCTGGTAGCACTTCTCGCGAAAGGCCTTGTCCCCGACGGCCAGCACCTCGTCGACCAGGAAGATCGGCTCGTCGAGGGAGGAGATCACCGCGAAGCCGAGACGCACCTGCATCCCGGAGGACAGGTGGCGGTAGGGCCGGTCGAGGGCGTCGCGCACCTGCGGACCTGCGAACTCGACCATGCTCTCGAACCGCTCCTCGATCTGGTCCTTGGAGAGCCCGTGCAGCGCCGCCTGGATCTGCAGGTTGTCGCGGCAGGTGAGCTCGCCGCGGAAGCCCCCGGTCAGCTCGATCAGCGGCGCCACCCCGCCGTTGACGGCCACCCGGCCCTCGTCGGGCAGCAGCACCCCGGCGATCATCTTCAGCAGGGTGCTCTTGCCGCTGCCGTTGCCCCCGACCAGGCCGACGGCCTCTCCCTCGCGGATGTCGAAGCTGATGTTGCGCAGCGCCCAGAAGGTGTCGGTCCTGGTCGTCGGCGAGCCGTGGAAGAGCAGGTCTCGCACCTGCATCTTGCGGCGGCGGCCGATGTAGAACTCGATCCCGACGTCCTGGGCGCTGATCACCACGCTCATCGGCTCAGATCTCCTTCAGGACGGTGCGCTCGAGCCTCGCGAAGGTCCAGGAGCCGATGACGAAGAGCGCCAGCGAGACGGCGACACTGATCCCGACGTCGACCCACGACACGCTGCGGGCGAACAGCCCGCCGCGGTAGAGGGACAGGATGCCGTTCAGCGGGTTGAACGCGAGCACCACGCGCAGCGAGTCGGGCACGGCGTGCGTGCCGTAGAGCACCGGCGACAGGTAGAACATGAACCGCAGCACGATCCGCACGACGCGCTGCATGTCGGTGGCCAGCGTCGTGATCGGAGCCAGGAGCAGCCCGAGCCCGACGAGCAGCACGAACTGCAGAATCATCCCGACCGGGAACAGGAGCAGCTCCCAGTCGAGGTCGACCCGGCCGCGGACGAGGTAGTAGAGCACGAAGCCGACCAGCACCGGCAGCGACAGCACGAACTCGACACCCTTGGCGACGACGCACCGGATGACCCAGATCTCACGGGGCAGGTTGGTCGAGCGGACCAGCCGGGCCTCCTGGATCAGGCTCTTGGCGGTGTCGTTGACCGAGGCGGTGAACCACTGCCAGGCGAGGAGGCCGGAGAGCAGGTAGAGGAAGTACGGGCGGTCGGCCACCCGAGCGCCGGCCTTGAAGATGAAGGTGAAGACCAGGAAGTAGACCGACGCCATCAGCAACGGGTCGAGGATCGTCCACACGTAGCCGAGCAGGCTGCGCGAGTAACGAACTCGCAGGTCGCGCTGCACGAGCGTCCACAGGATCATGCGCCGACGTGTCACCGCAGCCATCCGGGTGATCAACGCGGTGACCTCGATTCGGCGCGGACAGGGCACGGCGGCATCCCGTCAGGGTGCCGTGGCGAGGATACGGCACCCCGCCGCGTCGCCCGGTGAGAGGCCATCAGATGTCGCGCTCGAGGCGCAGCAGGCCGTCCTCGTCGCGCAGCATGCCGTCGGCGACCAGGGTGGCCCGCAGCTTGGCGTACTCCGTGGGGTCGCCGTACGCGAAGTGGGCCAGCCGGGTGAGGAACAGGGCCACGGACCGGAAGGTGCGGCTGATCACGAGGTTGGGGGTCCCGGTGGTGCAGTTGAACTCGGTGACCGGAGTGCGCCAGTCGCCGTAGTTCTCGGTGAGGTAGCGGTCGGCGTCGGCCGGCCCGAGCACCGGCACCCCGGCCAGGGTGTAGTCGGCCAGCTCGAAGGGGGTGTTCTCCCAGCGATGGATCGACGAGCCGTGCCACAGCCGATCGCCGTCGAGGTGGTGCACGAACACGTCGACGTTGATGCCGTTCTCGTGGATCAGCTTGACCAGTGCCGGGGACCGCTCGACGGCGTACCGGGAGGGCGCTGTCTCGACGACGGCCTCGTAGTGGTCGAGCTTCTTCACGACGAACTGCGGGGAGCGCTCCAGGGCCGCCACGAGGCGCTCGAGCACCTCCGGGTGCTCGGGATCGAAGGTCACGCCGACGTCGACGTCGTAGTCGTGGGCCAGGAAACCACCCTCGCGCACGATGCCGAGGAAGGTGCCCGAGATGACGTACCAGCGCCACTCGCGCACCGGCAGGGCTGCGGCGAGGTCCGCCAGGGCGGTGCGGGCGTCATCGACGGAGAAGTCGCCCTCGCGGTCGGACAACGGCCCCGACGGGCCGCCGTGGGCGGTGCTGATCAGCGGGAGCAGGGCGTCCGCGTGCTCGCGGAAGTCGACCCGCAGCCCTTCGATGTCGCGTGCACCGGCGTCGAGCTGCGCGTGGATGCGGGCGGCCCGCACGAAGAGGTCGTCGGCGCGCCACAGGTGCTCGGGCAGGTGGTCGCGCCGGGCGGCGATGAATCCCTCGAGGGCCTCGAGGTCGGCGGGGCTCGCCCCGAGGGTGAAGTCGAAGAAGTCGTCGGTGACCGTCTCGACGCCCGGCCAGCCCCGGCGCAGCACCCACCCGGCGAGCCGGAACGCGTACTTGGTCTCGTCCTGCACGAACTGGCTGCGCACGAGGCGCGCGATCGAGGGGCGGCCGGTGACGGCGAACGTGCCGGCATAGGCCGCGCCGCCCACGCCGTACCGGAACGCAGGTGCGTGCGACCGGTTGAGGAAGTTGAGGAGCGAGTAGGACTTGCTGAGCATCACGATCCGTCCGTGGGGCGCGGGTGCCGCGTGGTGGAGCACCCCGCGAACCGCCCGGCATCCGGGGCCGGGCGTGCACGAAGGGTCAGTATGGCAAAGGTGGGGTCGACCCCGACATCCGCCGGTGCCCGCCGGTGGCGCGAACCGGCTCAGCCGGCCGAGCAGATGCTGGCCAGGTCGCTGGTGCTGGCGTCCGGGTCGGTGGCCGGGCGCTCCATGACCGCCTGCTTCTTGGGCTTCGTCGGCTTCGTCGACGAGGTGGTGCCGGCCGAGTCCCCGGGGGCTGGTTCGGAGTCCCGCTCGGCGGCCTGCTCGTCGGCCTTCTCGGCCGCCGCGATCGTCCGCGAGACCGTGTCGAGCACGACCTGCGGGTCGTAGTCGTAGGGGCGGATCAGCGGGGGGACGAAGTTCACGGCGGTGATCTTCTGCTGCTTGGTCCGCACGGCGAGGGTCGCGAGGCTCGCCAGGGCCTCCTGCGGGACGTCGGTGCGAAACACTCCCTTGGTGGCCTTGGCGATGTCGGCGAAGTGCAGCACCACCGTCTGCGGGTCGAGCTGGTTGACCATCGAGGTGATGACGCAGCGCTGGCGCGCCATCCGCTCGTAGTTCGTGGAGTTGGCCCGGCTGCGGGCGTACCAGAGGGCGTGGTAGCCGTCGAGGTGCCGGTTGCCCGGCTCGATCCAGCCCTTGATCTCGTGCTGCGAGCCGATCGGGGTGCGCCGCTGCACGGCGATGTCGAGGCCGCCGACCGCGTCGACCAGGCTGCGGAAGCCCTTGAGGTCGACGAGCACGAAGTACTGGATGTCCAGGCCGGTGAGCGCCTCCACGGCCTCGGTCGTGGCGAGCAGCCCGGGGTCCTTGGTGCCTGCCGGGAACTCCGTGCGGTGGTCGGTGCCCCACGTGTAGAGGGCGTTGAGCAGGCACTCGTCGCCGCAGGTCCAGCCCTGCGGCATCAGCCCGGCCATGACCGACCCCGGCCGGAACCGGATGTTCTCGGTCTCGCGCGAGAACCCGAACAGGACCGCCCGGCCACTCTCGGCGTCGACGCTGGCCAGCTGGATGCTGTCCGGCCGCAGCCCGACGCGGCCCGCTCCGCTGTCGCCGCCGAGGAGCAGGATGTTGTAGCGGCCGTCGACCGCGCCGGCCGCCTGGCCGCTCGAGAACACCGAGGTGAGCGCGCTGCGGGCGGCACCGACGTTGGTGCCGGCATAGGCGGCGCCACCGGGCAGCACGAGCAGCAGGGCGAGCAGCACCACGAGCACCCCGCGGCGGTCGCGTCGCGGCAGCCGGTCGGGCTGGCCGAGCCGCCAGGCGTCCACGAACAGCACCGCCCAGAGCACCGCCCAGCCGAGCAGCACGACCTGGCCGACGAGCAGGGTCCAGCGGTGCGTGAGCACGGTCAGCGCTGCGGTGCGGCTGACCAGTGCGAGGAGGGCGACGAGCGCGGCGGCGGCCCACATCCCCAGCCAGACCCGCAGCGCGAACCGGCCGAGCCGGCGGTTCCCGGCGGCGAGCTGCGCGGAGCCGGGTAGCACGGCGGTGAGCGCGAGCAGGGTCAGCGACCGGCGGCGACATCGGCGCACCTGGCCGGGGGAGCGGGTGTCCACCTGGATCGGCGCCCCGGTCTCACGGCGCTCGAGCACCGCTGAGCCACTGTGAGGTCCCATGGCCTGTGAGTATCGGGGCCGGTGGTGCTCGTGTGACTCAGGCGCGCCGGAGAACCGCGTGATCGGTGTGGCGGAAGATCCCAGACTTCGTTGGCACACTGGGTCGGGCCCCCGTCCCCGCAGAGAGCCCGCGCACCGCCATGACCGACGACCACGCCCGGCCGATCCCCCAAGGGAGCCGGCCCGAGCCGACCGTCGACGACGTGTACGTCGTCGACACCCGCCGCACGGCGCGCCGCCGAGCCGACCGTGCTCCCGCGGCGTCGCGCCCGGCATCCGGAGCACCGGCCGGCGCCCCACGTCCGGCATCCGCGCGGCCGGCATCCGCCTCACGGCCGGCGGCAGCGACCCCACCCGCCGGCGAGCCGCGGTCCTACGACGAGCTCGGGCGACCGGTCGCGCCCGGTGGCGGGTCACCGCCGCGCTCGCCCAGCCCGGTGCGGGCCCCGCGTCAGCCGCGGCCGGGGCGCGGCCGGCGGGCGGTGCGGGTGGCCCTCGTGGCCCTGCTCGCGTGGGCCGCCTTCCTCGTCGTGACCCCCGTGCACGCCTGGTCGCAGGTCACCCGAGAGGACACCACGCCGGCCGGTGACCGTCCCGCGAGCGCCGACGGGCACACCTACCTGCTGGTCGGCAGCGACAGCCGCGAGGGACTCAGCGCCGCCGAGCGCAAGGCCCTCGGAGTGGGCGGCGACGCCGCGGGGCGGCGCACCGACTCGATCATCCTGGTGCACACCCCTGGCGGGGCCGGCAAGCCGGTACTCATCTCGGTCCCCCGCGACAGCTACCTGTCCATCCCCGGGCACGGGAAGAACAAGGTCAACGCCGCATTCGCCATCGGCGGCCCGAAGCTGCTCGCCCAGACCCTGGAGCAGGCGACCGGCCTGCCGATCGATGGCTACGTCGAGATCGGCTTCGGCGGGTTCGCCGGGGTCGTCGACAGCCTGGGCGGGGTCGACGTGTGCGTGAAGCGTGACATCAAGGACGCCAAGGCCCACATCGACCTGAAGAAGGGCTGCCAGAGCCTCGACGGAAAGAACGCCCTCGGCTACGTGCGGGCGCGCTACTCCGACCCCCGGGGTGACCTCGGGCGGGCCGAGCGGCAGCGCCAGTTCCTCGGCGCCATCATGTCCAAGGCGGCCACGCCGAGCACGGTGCTCCTCCCGTGGCGCTGGTGGGGGTTCACGCACGCCGCGGCATCCGGCGTCATCGTCGGGGAGGACACCTCGCTCGTCGACACCTACCGGGTGCTCTCCACGATGCGCAAGGTGTCGTCCGACCAGGCGCTCAGCCTCGTCGTGCCGCTGTCGACGACCAACGCGACCACTCGCGCCGGCAGCTCGGTGCTCTGGGACGACCAGCGAGCCGCCACGCTGTTCGCGATGCTGCGCGACGGCGACCCGATCGACGAGCCGCCCGCCGGCACCGACGGTGTGCCCAGCGGCCGCTGAAGGGTCGTGGGCACCCACCCCTGAGCCGTGCCCGGGACGCCGGCCGATTGAGTGCGCCGCCGCGGTGGCAGCCGGGCCACCGCTGCGACGACGACTCCGACGACGGCCAGGCGGGGACGTGACCGGTTCCAGGCACCGCCTCGCCGAGAGCCGGTCCGCATCGGCCTCCCGAGGCCGGCGCACGGCGGCGGGCTGAGAGTCCGCTGAGAGGCGGCCGCCCCCGGCCACGCGACGCGGGTCACACCCGGTCCCGGCGGCCCGCCGGCCGGCGCTAGCGTCGGGAGCACTCGACCACGAACTCCCGTCCCCCCTGCAGCGGGAGTTCAGGGGCGGGCACCAGGTCCACGTGAACCGGACACACCGGGTCCCGTGGACCTCGTGTTTGCGGGTCAGCCCGCGCTGCGTGTGTTCGTCGCGCGGACCGCGCCGGCGGTGGCCTCGAGCAGGGCGGTCTGGACCCCGAGTCGAACTTCGGCACTGGGTCGAACGTCGACCTGGTCGGAGCGGGGACGCAGCATCGGGCGCGCGCGTCACACCGGCGTGGCGGCGCGGATGACGGCGCTGGCGAAGGCGCCGTCGACCGTCCGGCTCGCAGTGCGTGATCGGTGTCGAGGGTCGATGGCCACCGCGTGGACGGCGGGCGGGCTCAGACGGTGGCGCCGGCATCCCACTGCATGAGGAGCACGGCCAGGGCGAAGGCCCCGACGTCGAGAGGCACGCCCGGGAGGTCTGCGACGGCATCGCCGCGCCAGGCGCTGCGTCGGCGCACCGAGCCGACGCGCCGGCCGTCGACGACCAGAATCTCCTTGCGGCGCCACGGGGCGACGCGGCGGAAGCGGTAGGTGGCTCCGGCGGCGTGGATGGCCCACTCCTTGCGGCCGACGCGATCGGCCGAGGCGATGCGCAGGCCCCCGGAGCCGACCAGGGCGCAGGTCTGGCTCGTCAGGTCGGCCCGGAGCACGTACCGGCGGCCGTCGAGCTCGAGGGTGCCCCCCGGCTGCCACCCCGCCTTCTCCCAGGTGGCCACCCGTTCGCCGTCGACGACCAGGTCGTAGCGGCCGCCCCACATCGTGACGCGACGGGCCTCGAGCACAGCATCGACGCTAGGGACCGGCTACCGCGGACGATGGACCATCCGGTTGAAATGCCGGTGAACAGTTCGGGTCAGGCGGGTGCCGCGGTCCGCTTCGGTGACAGCTGCGGAACCTGGCGTGCGGCGAAGGAGAGCCGGTCGCGGGCGGCCCGCTCGACGAGCAGGGGCACGAAGTCGCGGATCGGGCCGGTCAGCTGCGCATGCGAGACGCGAACGGCCGCCTCGACGACGGTGGGATCGAGCTCGGGGAAGCGCCGGCACAGCCGTTCCTCGACCTCGGCCAGCGCTGCGCGCTCGTGCTCTGCGTTCACCACACCAGCATCCGGCGCGGACCGCGGTCGCGCAATGACTGCGGGTGCACCGGCCACGTGGCGGATGCCGTGCCGCGGGGGGTCGGGCGCGTCGCCAGAGGGCGGGGCAAGAGGCGGCCCCACGCCGAGTTGTGGACGCAGCAGGGGGCCGCCTCGGCCCAGGACGGGCTGCACAGGCCCGCTGCAGCGACCGTGCCAAGAGTCCGTGGCCGGCACAAGGGTTCCGGTCGGAAGTTCACCGGACGTTGGTCGTCACGTCACCGTTCGTGGCGGGACGGGAGTCGGCCGGACGGGGCGACGTGCGCCGCTTTCCAACCGGCGGTCCGCGTCGTCGACGGCGTCGGCGCGACCGGCACACGCGTCGAGCGCCGCCGCGGGTCGGACGTCGGGCGCCTCCGATGCCGCCACGCCCAGCGATCGAGCGCGTCGCAGCCACGGGCCTGCGCGGCCGTGGGGTGGGAAGACAAGGTGGTCGTCGACGCCGGCGCGAGGGACCGGTCGCGCGATGGCCGGTGAGCGGTCACGGAGGCGTCACATCGTGTCCAACTCCACGACACGTGGATGCCGTGTGCTGCGCACGTGCCGTCGCAGTCGTCGCCTCGCCCTGCCTTGCGTCGAGACATCGAGGGCCTGCGCGCGCTCGCGGTCCTCCTCGTGGTGACCTACCACGTCTGGCTGGGCCGGGTCTCCGGCGGCGTCGACGTCTTCCTGTTCCTGTCAGCCTTCTTCCTCACCGGCGGCATCGTCCGGCGGCTGGAGCGGGGCGAACGCGTGACCCTCCCGCGGCAGTGGCTCAAGGTGTTCCAGCGGCTCCTGCCCACCGCGGCGCTCGTCGTGGCGTCGACGGTGGCCGCAGGGATGGTCCTCCTTCCGCAGACCCGGTGGCGCGCACTGCTGGTCGACGCCGCCGGGTCGATGGGCTACGTCGAGAACTGGGTCCTCGCCCATCGCTCGGTCGACTACTACGCCGCCGAGAAGGGCTCGGCGAGCCCGCTGCAGCACATGTGGTCGCTCTCCCTGCAGGGCCAGGTCTTCATCATCTGGCCGGTGTTCCTGGTGCTGCTGGCGCTGCTCGCCCATCGGGTCGGCCCGCTCTCGGTGCGAGCGGCCCTGTGGTGTGGCGTCGGCACCGTGGCGCTGGTGTCCTTCGCCTACTCCGTGCACGCCACCGCCACCCGGCAGGCGTTCGCCTACTTCGACGGTCGAGCGCGGCTGTGGGAGTTCGCCCTCGGCGGCCTGCTCTCGCTGGCCGTGACCCGGGTGCGCCTCCCCACGGCCGTCGCCCTGCCGCTCGGGTGGCTGGGTGTCGTGGGCCTGCTCAGCTGCGGCATGGTGCTGGACGTGACCGGGTCCTTCCCGGGCTGGGCGGCGTTGTGGCCGCTCACGAGCGCTGCGGCCGTCGTGCTGGCCGGCGGCAGCACCATCGGCCGTTGGGGTGTCGCCCGAGCGCTGAGCATCCGCCCCCTCGTGGCGGTCGGTGGCATCTCCTATGCCCTGTATCTCGCGCACTGGCCGGTGCTCGTGCTGTGGCTCGCCGCCTCGGGGAAGCCGCGCGCGGGCGTGCTCGACGGCGCCGTCGTCGTGGCGGTGTCGCTCGCCGTGGCCTGGGCGCTGTCCCGGGCCGTCGAGCGGCCGGTGCGGTCGCTGCCGTGGGTGCAGGTGGCACCGTGGCGCTCGGCCGCCCTGGTGCTGGGCACGGCAGCGGTCGTCCTCGCAGCATCGGGGGCGGCCGTCACCTGGCTGGACGCCCGTGCCCAGCGGGGTGCGGTGCTGTCGGCGGGGGCCGTCGTACAGGGCTATCCGGGGGCGCGGTCGCTGACCGGCGATGCCGTGGCCGCGCCCGTGCGGATGGAGGACCGGCTGCCAGCGGCGAGCGCGCTGCGTGCCGAGTTCGCAGCGCTGCCGTCGCGCTGCAGCGGCCGCTGGGCGGTGGCCGGGCTCGGCCGGGCCTGCAGCCAGCTCATGCCGACCGGTACGGCGACGGCGACCGTGGCCGTCGTCGGCGACTCGCACGCCGAGCAGTGGCTCGCCACCCTCCGCCCGCTGGCGGAGCAGAACCACTGGCGCCTGGTCGCCCTGCTCAAGGGTGCCTGCTCGTTCGGGGACCCGGCCTCTCGCCGCGGCGACTGCGCCGCCTTCAACCGCCAGGCGATGGACTACCTTGACAGCCACCCCGTCGACCTGCTCGTCACGGTGTCCACCGCGGCGCACCGCACGACCCCCCGTGAGCAGGTGGTCGCGGGCTACGAGGCCGCGATCCGCGAGGTGACGTCGTCAGGCATCCCCGTCGTGGGTCTGCGCGACAACCCCAGGTTCCCCGGCGGAGTCGTCGCCTGCGTGCTCGAGCACGGCGATCGGGCCTGCACAAGCCCAGCGGCGGTCAAGCTCGCCGCCCGCAACCCGGCCGACGCCCTCCACGGCATCCGCGGGTTCACCTCCATCGACCTGACCGATCTCGTCTGTCCCGACGGGCAGTGCGTTCCCGCGATCGGCAACGTGTGGGTCTACCTCGACGACAACCACCTGACCCGCTCGTACGCCGCGACGCTGTCACCCGCGCTGGGCGAACGGCTGCGCGCCGCCGGGGCGTGGCCGCGCTCGGGCACGTCGGTGGTGGCCGGGCACGCCACCGTGGTACGACCCTGAGATCAGGCGCTGAACTCCTCGCGCCGGCCGCGGGAGGAGTGCTCGAGCCATCCGCGCCACCCGGTGAGGTCGCGCTGCTGGGCCAGGTAGTACCAGGCGTAGCGCGCCTCGTCCGGCCACCGGCGCCAGCGCAGCCCGGGCTGGCTCGTCAGGTAGCCCTGGTTGCGGTAGGCGATGGCGGCACGGCCCCGCTCGGCCGGCACATAGACCGGCACCCGCCCGCCCAGGATCGGCCGGTAGTCCCGCGCCCCCGACGGGTGCCGGTACGACGCGAGCGTGCAGGTGCCGAACCGCAGCCCGGAGCGCACCATCCGGCGGTGCACCTCCACCTCGTCGCCCCGCACGAACAGCCGCGGGTCGGGCACACCGACCGTGTCGAGCGCGCGTGCCGACAGCAAGGTGCCGTTGAACAGCTGGGCGACGCCCGGCAGGAACCGGATGGTGCCCAGGTCCGACCGGGTGCGCGCCCAGGCCATCCCCCGGCGCAGCGGAAAGGCCAGCCGGTCGGGGTCGTCGAGGTCGAGCACCAGTGGAGCGACGGCGTCGAGCGACTTGTCCTCGGCGCAGCGCAGCAGCGTGGCCAGGGTGCGGTCGCCGCCGGGGCGTCCGTCGTCGTCTGCGAGCCACACCCAGTCCGCGCCGAGCGAACGGGCCGTGAGGATGCCGAGCGCGAAGCCCCCGGCACCACCCAGGTTGGTGCGAGAGGGCAGGTAGGTGTGCTCCAGGCCGCACTCCTCTAGCGCCAGGCGAACGGCCAGGTCCGGCCCGTTGTCGACGACGACGACGTGGTCGGGGCGATGCGACTGGCCGGCGATGGCACGAAGGCACTCACGCAGGCTCTGGAGGCGCCGGCGGGTGACGACGACGCACACGACGAGGGACGAGCTGGAGTTCACGACAGCGACGCTACGAGGGCCCGCGGGCGCCGCGGCATCCCCCGGGTGAACCGCCGGGGGCATCGTCATGTCGGGTGGGCACCGCTGCCGCCCGCGGCTCACGAGGCCGCCATGCCAGGGTCGCGGTGCGTTCACCATCCGGTCGTCCGCGGTGCCTAGCGTCGAGGGCGTGAGCACGCCGTTCTCCCTCCTGCTGCCCGTCTACCGCGGCGACGACCCCCACCACCTCGACACCGCCTTCCGCAGCACCGTCCACGAACAGCTGCGCCGCCCCACCGAGGTCGTCGTCGTGCAGGACGGCCACGTCGGTCCCCGGCTGGCGTCGGTGCTGGAGCGCCTCGAGTCCGACTCGCCGGTGCCGGTACGTCGACTTCGGCTGTCGCACAACGTCGGTCTCGCACAGGCACTGCAGTGCGGGCTGGCCGCGTGCTCGTACGACGTCGTCGCGCGGATGGACGCCGACGACGTCAGCCTGCCCCACCGGTTCTTGCTGCAGCTGCCCGTCATCGAGGACGGCGCCGACCTCGTGGGCGCCGCGATCCTGGAGTTCGAGGGTGACGGGCGCGACCAGGCCGGGGTGCTGCGCGTCCCCCCGACCGACCCCGACGACATCGCACGCACCGCCCGCTGGCGGAACCCGTTCAACCACCCGACCGTCGTCTACCGCCGCACCGCCGTGCTGTCGGCCGGTGGCTACCGTGAGCTGCGCTACATGGAGGACTACTGGGTGTTCACCCGGATGATCGCCAACGGAGCACGGGTTGCCAACCTCCGCGACCCCCTGGTCCGCTACCGCGTCGACGCCGGCGCATACGAGCGCAAGGGCGGTGTGCGACAGCTGCGCTCCGAGCTCCGCCTGCAGCGGCGGCTGCGTGCCGAGGGCTTCACCACACCCGGCCAGGTGCTGCGCAACTCGCTCGTGCGAGGTGGCTACCGGCTGGTGCCCACCGCCGTGCGCCGCAACGCCTACCGGCGCACGTTCACCGTCGCCCCCCCGGCATCCGTGACGCGCCTCGACCTGCCGGTGACCCCCGCCTGGCACCGCCACCCGTCCGCGAACCGCGGCACCAGCCAGCTGCGGGCGGTGCCCGGCGAGCCGGACGTGCGCCCGGCAGCCGCCGCGGCGGAGCACGAGGACGCCTGATGACCGACCTCGTCGTGGTCGGAGCGGGGCTCTACGGGCTCACCGTCGCCGAGCGCGCCGCCGCTCGCGGGCTCCACGTGCTGGTGCTCGACCGTCGTGACCACATCGGTGGCAACGCCTGGAGTGAGGTGGAGACGACCACGGGCATCGAGGTGCACCGCTACGGCGCGCACCTGTTCCACACCAGCAACGAGCGGGTGTGGCGCTACGTCAACCGGTTCACCGCCTTCACCGGCTACGTCCACCGCGTCTGGACGGCGCACCGGGGCGAGGTCTACCCGATGCCGATCAACCTGGGCACGATCAACCAGTTCTTCCGCTCGGCGATGGGCCCGGCGCAGGCCCGTGCGCTCGTCGCCCGCCAGGCCGGGGAGGTGACCGGCACCCCCGCGAACCTCGAGGAGAAGGCCGTGTCGCTCATCGGCCGGCCGCTGTACGAGGCGTTCGTGCGGGGCTACACCGCCAAGCAGTGGCAGACCGACCCCACCGAGCTGCCCGCCGAGGTGATCTCCCGGCTGCCGGTGCGCTACACCTACGACAACCGCTACTTCAGCGACCGCTGGGAGGGGCTGCCCGTCGACGGCTACGCAGCCTGGCTGACCCGGATGGTGGACCACCCGCGCATCCAGGTGCGGCTGCAGACCGACTTCCTCGACGACAGCGACCCGTACTCACGGGGCAACGTGGTCGGCCGCGTCCCCGTGGTCTACACCGGCCCGGTCGACCGCTACTTCGACGGAGCCCACGGCTGGCTCCAGTGGCGCACTTTGGACTTCGAGCAGGAGGTGCTCGACACCGGCGACCACCAGGGCACCGCCGTGCTCAACCTCGCCGACGAGGACGTGCCCCACACCCGGGTGTTGGAGTTCCGCCACTTCCACCCCGAGCGCGACTACCCGACCGACCGCACGGTCGTCGTCCGCGAGCGCAGCCGCTTCGCCGGGCCCCGCGACGAGCCGTACTACCCGGTCAACGCCACGCTCGACCGCACCCGGCTCACCGCGTACCGCGAGCTCGTCCGCCTCGAGGCCACCCTCGGCGTGGCCTTCGGCGGCCGGCTGGGCACCTACCGGTACCTCGACATGCACATGGCCATCGCCGCGGCGCTCGGGTTCGTCGACAACGGCCTCGACGGCATCCTGGCCACCGACCGGCGCGGCTCCCGGGCGGGGGCCCGGTGACCACGCTCGACCACCGGGGCACGGCACCGGCCGAACAGGTGGCGCGGGTGCTCGACGTGGTGGCCCGGGTCGCGCTGCCCGTAGCCGAGGACCCCGACGTCCTCCCGCTCTACGTCGACGGCGCGCACACACCCGAGCCCCAGACCGACGAGGACACCCCCGCCCTGACCCTGCCCTCGGACCAGCACCCCGACCAGGTGCTCAGCCGGCGCTCCTACCGGGTGCCCGCTGGCGGCCGCTCCTCCTTCGCCACCTACTTCAACGCCTTCCCTGCCGCCTACTGGCGGCGGTTCACGCCGGTGACCGAGGTGACCCTGCGCGTGCTCACCACCGGTCCGGGAATCCTGGTCGTGTACCGGTCCTCGGCCCGCGGAGCCGTTGCCAGGGTCGCCAGCCTGCGGCTCGGCGGCGTGAGCACGCAGCACCTCGACCTGCCGCTGGCCTCCTTCGTCGACGGCGGCTGGTACTGGTTCGACCTGGTCGCCGGCACCGACCCGCTCGTCCTCGACAGCGCCGAGTGGTGCGTCGCCGGCAGCGGGTCGCCGACCCCTCGGGTCACGGTGGGGATCACCACCTTCGACCGGCCGGCGTCGTGTGCGGCCCTGCTGACCCAGCTCGGCCGGGCCTGCGAGCTCGACGACGTCGTCGACCAGGTGCTCGTGGTCGACCAGGGTCGCCGCCTGGTCGCCGACGACCCCGGCTTCGACGACGCACGCGAGGCGCTGGGCGGCCGCCTGCGCGTCATCCGGCAACCCAACCTCGGTGGGTCCGGCGGCTTCTCCCGCGCGATGATCGAGACCCTCGACGCCGGCCGGTCCGACCACGTGCTGCTCCTCGACGACGACGTCGCGGCCGAGCCCGAGGGGATCGCGCGAGCCGTCGCCTTCGCGCGGCACACCCGGCAGCCGACGGTCGTCGGCGGGCACATGTTCTCGATGCACGACAGGTCGGTGCTGCACGCCTTCGCCGAGGTGGTGCGGCCCTGGCAGTTCCGCTGGTCCCCCGCGGGTCCCTCGGTGCACGACCACGACCTGGCGCGCTGGAACCTGCGCTCCACCCCGTGGATGCACCGCCGCTTCTCGGCCGACTACACCGGCTGGTGGATGTGCCTCATCCCCGTCTCGGTGCTGCGCGACGTCGGGCTGTCGATGCCGTTCTTCATCAAGTGGGACGACGCCGAGTTCGGCCTGCGCGCCGCCCGGGCAGGTCACCCGACCGTGTCGCTCCCCGGTGCCGCCGTGTGGCACGTGCCGTGGACCGACAAGGACGACAGCATCGACTGGCAGGCCTACTTCCACGCGCGCAACCGGCTCGTCGCCGGCCTGCTGCACTCGCGCTACGGGCACGGTGGCCGGCTGGTGCGCGAGAGCCTGGCCATCTCGGTCAAGCACGTGCTCGCCATGCAGTACTCAGCCGCCACCCTGCGGGTGAGAGCGGTCGAGGACGTGCTCGCCGGCCCGGACCACATGCACGGGACGCTCGGCACCCGGCTGGCCGAGGTGCGCGCCCTGCGCGGCGAGTACACCGACGCCCAGGTGCGCCCCGACGCAGCCGACTTCGCCCCGGTGCAGCCGCTTCGCACGCGCAAGCAGGAGCCGTCGACCACCCGCCCGGTCAGCCGCCTCTCGACGCTGCGCGCTGCCGCCCTCGGAGTGCTGCACCAGGTGGTGCCGCTCCCGGCCCGGGCCGCCGACGCCCCCGAGCGCGAGGTTGCCTCGCCGGATGCCGGGTGGTGGACCCTCGCGCGGCTGGACTCCGCACTGGTCGCCACCGCCGACGGCACCGGGCTCGCCTGGCTGCGCCGGGACCGTTCGGTCGCGGGCCGCGCCCTGGCAGATGCCGTCCGGGTGCACCGTGAGCTGCTGCAGCGTTGGCCGGAGCTCTCCTCCACCTACCGGGGGGCGCTGCCCGCGCTGGTCGGCGAGGACCCGTGGCGGCGCACGCTGGGCCTTGAACGGCCGGACGGCGACCGCGTGGACGAGGTGTGAGCGCCGCCGCCGACGCCGGCCTCGTGGTGCAGGGCACCGGTGGCGGGCTGCGCGAGGTGCTCGAACGGCGCCACCTGCTCGCGATGCTGGTGCGCAAGGAGCTGCGGGTGCGCTACCGCGCCTCGGTGCTCGGGCTGGGGTGGTCGTACGTCAAGCCCGCCGTGCAGTTCGCCGTCTACTTCGTCGCCCTCGGACTCGTGCTGCGGCAGGACGTGATCGGCGACTACGCCGTCTACCTCTTCGGTGGGCTCGTCGTCGTCACCACCCTCTCGGAGGCCGTCGCCAACGCGACCCGATCGGTGGTCGCCAACGGCGAGCTGGTGCGCAAGGTCTTTCTCCCGCGAGAGCTGTTCCCCGTCGCCAGCGGCTGCGTCGCTGCCGTGCACCTGGTTCCGCAGCTCGTCGTCCTGCTCGTCGGGTGCGTGCTGGCCGGGTGGTGGCCGGATGCCGTGGGCCTCCTCGCGCTCGCCGCGGGCCTGGCGCTCATCGCCGTCCTCTCCCTCGGCCTGGGGCTGCTCCTGTCGGCGCTGAACGTCCTCTACCGCGACGTGGAGAACGTCGTCGACCTCGTGCTCATGGTGCTGGTGTGGACCAGTCCGGTTCTCTACCCGTGGCAGCTCGTCGCCGACCTGCTCGGGCCGCACTCCGTGGGGTTCACCCTCTACCAGCTCAACCCGGTCACCGTGGCGGTCGAGCTCCTGCACCGGGGCACGTGGGCGGTGTGCTCACCGGAGAACCTCGCGCAGGTGCCGCCGGACCTCGCCGCACACACGGCTGTCGCGTTCCTCGTGGCGGGGGCATTGGTCATCCTCGGTTTGCGGGTGTTCCGGCGGTTGTCCGGGCGCTTCGCCCAGGAGCTCTGACCGGCGTGGCCTGCGAGAACACCGCGGTGTCGGTCGAGAACGCGTCCAAGCACTTCCGGCTGCGGCACACGCACTCGCTCAAGGAGTCGCTGGTCTGGACCACCCAGCGCCGCGCCCGGTTCGAGGACTTCGTGGCCCTGGCGCCGCTCGACCTCGAGATCGCCCGCGGCGAGTCGGTGGCCCTCCTCGGGGGCAACGGCTCCGGCAAGTCGACCCTGCTCAAGCTCATCGCCGGCGTGATGACGCCCGACACCGGTCGGGTCCGGGTGCGGGGCCGCCTCGCCGGGCTGCTCGAGGTCGGCGCCGGGTTCCACCCCGACCTCACGGGTCGCGAGAACGTGCACCTCAACGCGTCGATCCTCGGCATGCGCCCGCAGCAGGTGGAGGCGCGCTTCGACGACATCGTCGCGTTCGCCGACATCGGCCCGTTCCTCGACACCCAGGTGCGCTTCTACTCCTCCGGCATGTTCCTACGCCTGGCCTTCGCGGTCGCCGTGCACACCCAGCCCGACGTCTTCCTCGTCGACGAGATCCTGGCCGTCGGGGACGAGGCGTTCCGCGACAAGTGCCTGCGCCGCATCGAGCAGCTGTCCGCGCAGGGCCGCACCCTCGTCGTGGTCAGCCACGACCTCGACCTCATGGAGCGGCTCTGCCCACGCGGGGTGGTGCTCGACTCCGGGCGGGTCGTGGTCGACGGACCGGTAGCGCAGGCGGTGCACCACCTCAGGGCCACCCGGTGACCTGGGAATCGGCGGCCGGCGCCCTCGGGGTCGCCGCCGCACTGCTCCTGGTCCCGGGCGCGGTCGTCATCCTCACGGCCGGGGTCCGCACCGTCGTCGCAGTGGCACTGGTGCCGGTGCTCTCGGTGGCCATCGTGTCCGTGTCGGCGCTCGGCGCCCAGCTCGCCGGGGTTGGCTGGGGTCTGCAGGCCGTCGCTGCCCTCACGGTGGGGGCGACCGTCGCCGTCGCAGCGTTGCGCGTGGCACTGCGCCAGGCGTCGAGGAGGTACCCGTCGCCGCCACGAGAGGTCGAGCCCGACGGATGGCGGCCACTCACGGCAGGCCTGCTGGGGGCGGCCTTCGGTGCCACGGTGGTCGCCCTCGGGCTGGCACGCGGCGTCGGGGCGGCCGACACCTGGCCGCAGACGTTCGACGCGATCTTCCACCTCTCCGCGATCGACCATGTCGTGCGCACAGCCGACGGCTCATCACTGACCCTCGGCACCTTGGTCGCCCCCGACGCCACCTGGTCGTTCTACCCGGGCGCCTGGCACGACCTCGCCGCCCTCGTCGTGTCCACGACCGGCGCCTCGGCACCGCTGGCGGCCAACGTCGTCGCTGTGGTCTCCACCGCCGTGGCGTGGCCGCTGGGGTGCGTCGCCCTCACCCGGGTCGCGGTCGGACCGGTGCCCTCCGCGCTGGCTGCCGCGGGCGCACTGGCGGGCGCCGTCACGGCATCCCCGGTGATGCTCACCGGCTACGGCACGCTGTGGCCCAACGCACTGGCCACGGCCCTGCTGCCGGCGTGCCTCGCCCTGTTCGCCGACCTGTGCGGGCTCGGACCGGTGCGCGCCGTCCCCCGCGCGCCCGGGTCCGTGCTGTTGGCCATGGCGCTGGCCGGTCTCGGGCTCGCCCACCCCAACGCCGTGGTCGCCCTGCTCGTCGTGGGCGCCGCGGCGCTGGTCGTCGGCTGGTGGCCGCGCGGCCGCCGCCACCGGGCTGTGGCGCTCGCCGGGGCCGCCGCGGTCGGGTGGCTGGTCGCCCTGTCGCCGGCCTTCGACGCCCAGCGCGCCACGTCGTGGCCGGCCAGGGAGAGCATCCCGCAGGCCGCAGGTGAGTGGCTCGCCCTCGCACCCCAGCGCGTACCGGTGGCGGCGCTGGTCGCCGGCCTCACCCTCGCGGGATGCGTCTGCGCAGTGCTGCGGCCGCGGCTGCGGTGGCTGCTCGCGGTGCACCTGTGCGCAGCAGGGCTGTTCGTCCTCGTCGCGGGCAGCGACGGACGGCTGTCCAGGATGGTGAGCGCGGCGTGGTGGGACGACCCCTACCGCCTGGCGGCCCTCGCCGGCCTGGCCGGCGTGCCGCTGGCCGCGGTGGGGCTGGACGTCCTCGTCCGGTGGGGGGCCGCGCAGTGGCACGCCGTCGCACCGACCCGACAACGGATGCCGGATGCCGGCCGACGCTCGACCGTGGGCATCGCGGCCGTCGTCGTGGTGGCGGCGCTGGCGGTCGGCCACCAGACCGCCGATACCGCCCGCGTGATCGGCTGGGCCTACCGTTCACAGACCATGCTCACCCCACAGGAGAGCGCGTTCATCGCCGACCTCGACGCCATGGTGCCCCCCGGAGAGCGCGTCGCCGGAAACCCGTGGGACGGCGCCGCCCTCTCCGGCGCGTTGGCCGGTCGCGAAGCCGCGTTCCCCCATCTCACCGGCCGATGGGGAGCCGACCGTGAGGTGCTGGCCACCTCGCTCGCGACCGCGGCCACCACGCCCGCCGTGTGCCGGGCGCTGTCGCGACTGCGGGTGAGCTACGTGCTGGTCGGGCCCTCGACGTTCTGGGCCGGCGACGAACGGCGGCTTCGCTACGCCGGCCTCGAGGTCGAGGGTCGTGCCGGCTTCACCGAGGTGGCCAGCGCAGGGCGGGTGTCGCTCTGGCGGGTTCCCGGGTGCTCCGCTCCTGCGTGACGACGACGTGCCGAGAACGAGGTGGTTCGCCCGGGCCGGCAGAACGAGGGGGCGTACTGGGCCTTGACCTGCCACAACCTCACTTGAGGAGTTGCCGTGCCATCACGATGCGCTGCACCTGGTTGGTGCCCTCGTAGATCTGGGTGATCTTGGCGTCGCGCATCATCCGCTCGAGGGGGAAGTCCCGCGTGTAGCCCGCCCCGCCGAGCAGCTGCACGGCATCGGTCGTCACGCGCATCGCCACGTCGGACGCGTAGCACTTCGCGGCCGCCCCGAAGAAGGGCAGGTCGGCGTCGCCGCGCTCGCTCTTGGCCGCGGCGACGTAGACGAGCTGCCGGGCCGCCTCGAGCTCCATCGCCATGTCGGCGAGCATGAACTGCACCCCTTGGAACTGCGCGACCGCTGTGCCGAACTGGCGCCGCTCCTTGACGTAGGCGAGCGCCTGGTCGAGGGCCCCCTGCGCGATGCCGACCGCCTGCGCGCCGATGGTGACGCGGGTGTGGTCGAGGGTCGCGAGGGCGAGCTTGAGCCCCCCGCCGACCTCGCCGACCACCCGGTCGCCGGGGATGCGGGTGCGGTCGAAGATCAGCTCGCGGGTGGGGCTGCCCTGGATGCCGAGCTTGCGTTCCTTCGCGCCGAACGTGAACCCGGGGTCGCTGGCCTCGACGACGAACGCCGTGACGTTGTTGCCGCGCGCCCCGTCGGGGTCGGTCACGGCGAGCACCGTGTAGAACTGCGAGACACCGGCATTGGTGATCCACGCCTTCTGGCCGTGCAGCACCCAGTCGTCCCCGTCGCGCACTGCCCGGCACCTCATGGCCGCGGTGTCGCTACCGGCTTCCCGCTCCGACAGGCCGTAGGAGAACGTCGACTCACCGGCGGCGAGCGGCGTGAGGTAGCGCTTCTTGACGTCGTCGCTCGCCGCCAGGATGAGCGGCATCGAGCCCAGCTTGTTGACCGCCGGGATGAGCGAGCTGCTGGCACAGACCCGGGCGACCTCCTCGATGACGATGCAGGTCGCCAGCGCGTCGGCTCCGACCCCGCCGTACTCCTCGGGCACGTGCGGTGCGAAGAAGTCGCTGGCGACGAGGGCGTCGTGCGCCTCCTGTGGGTAGCGGGCGTCCTCGTCGACCGCTGCCGCATAGGGCGCGATCTTGTCCTCGGCCACCGCACGGACCGCCTCGCGGATCGCCTCGTGGTCGTCGGAGAGCCGGTAGGTGTCGAAATCGGGGTTGCCGCTCATGCCCCCATGTTACTGAGCGGTACGCCGGATGCCGACGGCGCACCCGACGCCGGTCAGCGCAGCCCGCGGTGGGCGCCCCAGATCTCCCCGGCCCGGTCGGCGGCCGCCGCGACGAGGGCGGCCAGCTCGGGGTCGCCGGGGACCGGGAACGAGACGTAGGCGCCCCGCCCTCCGGACACCGGCCGGCCGTACGCCTTCACCGCGAGGTGGCCGTCGGGCAGCAGGCGCACGTTGACGGTGGTGAGCACGAACTCCACACCACGACGGCTGTCGGTCCACCGGCGCGACTCGGGAACGGTGACGTTGATCGCCAGGGCGCTGACCTCGACCGCCTCGTCGTCCATGTCCCGATTGTCCCCCGAGCCGGTGCCGGGGGGCCGCGGGGTGGGGCCCTCGGTCGCGCATCGAGTTCGCGGCGGCGGTGCACCACCGGTCGAAGGGTCGTCGACGACGGGCGACCGTCACCGAGCCCACGGACGACGCGCGACCGTCACCGAGCCCACGGACGACGGGCGACCGTCTCCGGGCCTACCTGCCGTGCATGAAGTGCCACAGGTTGCCGTGCGGTTCCTGCTCGACGAACGCGGGGATGACCTGCTGCTCGAACAGCTCGACGCCGGAGGTGTCGTAGGCCTGCTCGACGAAGTAGGTGATGGCGTAGCGCATGCCGCGCTGCTGCAGGTCGACCAGGGTCTCGACGACCTGCTCGGGGGTGCCGACCAGGGGGCCGTCCTCGAAGGACTTCACGGTGGAGTCGACGACGTCGGCGGGCAGCCCGGCGGTGGTGTAGTGGTTGCGGATCCAGCCCAGGCGCTCCTGCACCTCGGCCTCGTCGCGGCCGATGACGACGTTGTAGTTGGCGCTGCGGACGATCTCGTCGTAGGGGCGGCCGATGGCGTCGCAGTGCCCGCGCAGGATCTCGCTCTTGGCGCTGAACTCCTCGGGCATGCCGGAGAAGTTGGTGTAGTCCGCGTACTCCGCGGCGATCCGCAGCGTCTTCTTCTCGCCGCCGCCGGCCACCCACATCGGGATGCCGTTGTGTGGGCTGCCCGGCGCCGACTCACCCTGCAGCGGGCGCGGGAAGCACAGCGCACCGTCGGTGGTGAAGTGCTCGCCGGCGAAGGTCGACCGGCCGGTGGTCCACATCTCGCGCATGATCTCGACGCCCTCGCGCAGCGCCTGCAACCGCTCACCGGCGCTCGGGAAGCCGTAGCCGTAGGCGCGCCACTCGTGCTCGTACCAGCCGGCGCCGATGCCCATCTCGAGCCGGCCCTCCGAGACGATGTCGACGGTGGCCGCCACCTTGGCGAGGTAGGCGGGGTTGCGGTAGCCCATGCAGGTGCACATCTGGCCCAGCCGCACCCGGCCGGTCACACCGGCGAAGGCGGCCATCAGGGTCCACGCCTCGTGGGTGGCCTCCTCCGTCGGCCGGGGCACGGGGTGCACGTGGTCGTAGACCCAGATGGAGGACCAGTCCGGGTTGCCGTCGACCCGCCGGGCCAGGCCCGCCATGACGCCCCAGTGCTGCGCGGGGTCGATGCCCACGAGGTCGTGGCGCCAGCCCTGCGGGATGAAGAGTCCGAACTGCACGGGAAGTCCTCTCGATGACGTTCGGCCCGCGGGCGGGTCGGACGGTGGGGTCACGCCGGCCAGCGGCAGCACGCGACGGGGAGCCTGCGCCGCCCAGCCAACTCTGCCGCGGTCGGTCACGCAACTTCCGGCCCCGTATCGTGGGTCGACGTGACTGGAACGATCTGCGTCGTCGGGACCTCGTACGTCGGCCTCTCGATGGCCGTGCTGCTCGCCGAACGCCACGACGTCGTGGCGTTCGACATCGACGAGCGGCGCATCGAGCTGCTGCGCAACCGGCGCAGCCCCATCTCCGACCCCGACATCGAGGCCCGGCTCGCGTCACCGGGCCTGCGGCTGCAGGTGACGACCGACAAGCACGAGGCGTACGCCGGTGCCGAGATCGTCGTCGTCGCCACCCCCACGAACTACGACGAGCGCACCAACTACTTCGACACGAGCACCGTCGAGCAGGTCGTGGGCGACGTCGTCGCGATCAACCCCGACGCCACCGCGGTGGTCAAGTCGACCGTGCCCGTGGGGTACACCGCCGGGCTGCGCCAGCGGCTGGGAACCGAGCACATCGTCTTCTCACCGGAGTTCCTGCGCGAGGGGCGGGCACTGCACGACAACCTGCACCCGTCTCGGATCATCGTCGGCGACCGGGGGCCGCGAGGGCAGCGGTTCGCCGGGCTGCTGGCCGAGGCCGCGCTCGACGACGACGTGCCCGTGCTGCTCACCGACAGCACCGAGGCCGAGGCGATCAAGCTGTTCGCCAACACCTACCTCGCGATGCGGGTGGCCTTCTTCAACGAGCTCGACACCTACGCTGCGACGCACGGCCTCGACACCCGCCAGATCATCGAGGGCGTCGGGCTCGACCCGCGGATCGGGCCGACCTACAACAACCCCTCGTTCGGCTACGGCGGCTACTGCCTGCCCAAGGACACCAAGCAGCTGCTGGCCAACTACGCCGACGTGCCGCAGACCCTGATCAGCGCCATCGTCACGGCCAACACCACGCGCAAGGACTTCGTGGCCGCCGACATCGTGTCGCGCCGGCCCGAGGTGGTCGGCATCCACCGGCTGATCATGAAGGCGGGGTCGGACAACTTCAGGTCGAGCAGCGTCCAGGGCGTCATGAAGCGGGTCAAGGCCAAGGGCATCGAGGTCATCGTCTACGAGCCCGAGCTCGAGGACGACCGGTTCTACGGCTCGGAGGTCGTGCGCGACCTGGCCGAGCTCAAACGGCGCAGCGACGTCATCGTCGCCAACCGCCTGGTCGACGAGCTGCGCGACGTGGCCGACAAGGTCTACACGCGCGACCTGTTCGGCAACGACTGACGCCCTCGGCACCTGTTTGGCGCCCCGGTTCACGGGCAGAATGCCAGCATGGGGCTGAACCACCAGAACGACCCGGCGCTGATCCGCGAGCTGCTCATGGACCCCGGCATCTGGGCGGTGGTGGGGCTGTCGAACAACCGGGAGCGCACCGCCCACCGGGTCTCGCGGTGGATGCACGTCGAGCTCGGCACCCCGATCATCCCGGTGCACCCCAAGGCCGAGACGGTGCACGGCTGCCAGGGCTACGCCTCGATCGACGACATCCCCGACCAGCACGTCAAGGTCGTCGACTGCTTCGTCAACAGCCGGCACGTCGGTGCGGTGGTCGACGACGTCATCCGGAACAAGGACCGCTTGCAGGTCGACGCCGTGTGGCTGCAGCTCGGCGTGGTCGACGAGGCGGCGGCCAAGCGGGCCCGAGCGGCCGGTCTCGGCGTCGTCATGGACACCTGCCCCCGGATCGAGTGGCCCAGGGTGACCCGCGAGGGGATGCAGCGCTGAGCCACCGACCGGACTGACAGCACGAAGACCCGGCGTGTTCCCCAGAGAGTCGTGCGTCCGTTGGGTGGCTGCGGCAAAGGTAGATTCGAGCCCACCCCGCACGCGTCTACCCGAGGTCGAGCATTGGTACCCACCCCCCTGTCGCAGCCCATGAGGCAGCTCTCGCTGCGTCACGGCGACACCGGCCTCACCGTGACGGTCGGCGTGGCCGCGTCCCTGACGCTGCACCGTGCCTTCGTCAGGCTGCGGCGTTCGACGGGCGAGGTGCTGTGGTCGGTGGACCTCGACGGTCAGCAGGCCGAGTTCGTCATCCCCCGAGGCGTCCTGCTCGACGCGTTCGACGAGCTGTGGCCCGGGCACGCCGCCGATGCCGCCCTGACGCAGGCCGAGGGCGGCACCCCTCCTGCGCTGCTGGCCGACCTGGGCTTCACGATCGAGTCCGACCGCGAGCTGGGTGCGGTCCGGGCCGGCACCCACGAGTACGTCACCCTGAGCCCCCCGTCGTCGGTCATGGACGCCTCCCGCCCGCTTCCGGCCACCAACGGCAGCCTGACCGTGTACCTGCGCAAGGGCGGCGGCATCAGTCTGGCCTTCGGCGCCACGGCGCCGGTGCCGCGCACCCGCGGCAGCGTCCTGTGGGTGCGCCGCGGGCGCACCTTCTGGGAGTTCACCGGCGAGGTGGAGTCCGAGAGCTTCGCCTTGTCCGGAGGCTCGCTCGTGCTGGTCCCCCGGCGGTCCGGTGAGCGCATCGTGCTGCCGACGACCGTCGTGGGGGCCGACCCGCCCGAGGCGATGGTCGGCCGGCGCCGGCTGCGGTTCTCCGCCCGCCTGCACCAGTCCGAGCTGCTCGGTCGGTTCCAGCGACCCGAGTTCATGGACGCCCACTTCACCGCCGACGTCTGGCCCTACCCCGAGCCCCTCGACCTGCGCGTGCGTCGCCTCGCCCCGCGCGGGCGGCTGATCACGCCGGCCTCGGTCTTCTCCGACGGTGCACGGGCCGGCGAGCTGCACATGTATCGCACCTTCAAGGCCAACGCCCTCGCGTTCGAGTTCCGCCCGCTCGACCCCGATGCCGTCGGGCCGGCGCGCACCCCGTGGCGCAGCGGCAAGCTGCTGCGTTGGAAGACCCGAAACCGGCCCGTGTGGCTGGTGGGTGAACGGCCGGAGACGGCTCAGGACACCGGCGTCGCCCTCTTCGAGCACCTGCGCCAGGCTCACCCCGAGATCGACGCGCGCTACGTCATCACCCGCGACTCCCCCGACCTGGCCCGGGTGGCCGCCGATCCCAACACGGTGCTGTTCGGCAGCCGGCAACACGTCGAGTCGGCCCTGGCGGCCCGGCGCATCCTCGGTTCGCACCACAGCGAGTACCTCCTGCCGGTTCGAGGTCCGAGGTTCGAGCGCAGCGTCAAGGCAACCCGCGTCTTCCTCCAGCACGGCGTCATGGGCACCAAGAACATGGTCGCCAACTACGGGTATGCCGCACCGGGATTCACTGCCGACGCATTCATCGTGAGCTCCGAGCGCGAACGCCGGATGATCGAGGACGACTTCGGCTGGCCCTCCGAGCGGGTGTTCGTGACGGGACTGGCGCGTCACGACCGGCTCTTCGGCCCGAACCCGCCGCCGGAACGCCGCATCCTGGTGATGCCGACCTGGCGCGACTGGCTCCAGAACCGGGAAGCCGTCAGCGACAGCGAGTTCCACGCCCGGTGGCAGGGCCTCCTGCACTCCCCGAAGTTCTGGGACTTCCTCGAGGCGAACGACCTGGTGGCGGACCTCTACCTGCACGCGAACATGCAGCCCTACGCCGACCTGTTCGACCTCAGCCACGTCACGGTGATCCGTCACGGCGAGATCGCGATCCAGGACCTCCTGCTGCGGTCCATGGCGGTCATCACCGACTACACCAGTGCCGCCATCGACTTCTCCTTCCTCGACCGCCCGGTCTTCTACTACCAGTTCGACCGCACCCGGTTCCTGGGCAGGCGGCCGTCCCACTTCGACCTCGACGAGGAGCTTCCCGGCGAGATCGTGGCGACGAGGGAGGAGCTGATGCGTGCCCTCACCGCAGCCGCCGACCGCGGCTTCACGATCCGCCCCGATGCTCGGCGCAAGGCGTCGGCCCTCATCGCCCACCGCGACACCGGTGCTCGCGAGCGCATCGTCACCGCGGCGGTCAACGCCCCGCGTCGCCGGATAGACCCGCCTCGGCTGCGCGACGCCATCGCGAGCGGGCGCCGGGTGCGGGCTCGCATCAAGCGCCAACGCTCGGTCGTCGCCGTGCTCGACCGGGTGCGCAAGCCCACACGCGCCGCGTTCTACGCCGTGGCCCGGACCCTGCCGCGCAGTGGTCTCGTGGCCTTCGAGAGCAACCTGGGAGCCGACTACGGCGACAGCCCGGGCGCCATTCACCGCGCCATCCAGGCCCGCGGCCTCGACGTCCGCACCGGTTGGGTGGCCAGGACCAAGGCACCCGTGCCCCCGGGCAGCGTGCGCCTGGACCGGCTCGGCTGGCGGTACCTGTGGGAGATGGGCCGGGCCAGTGTGTGGGTGAGCAACCAGAACATGCCCACGTGGATGCGGCGGCCCGACGACACGTTCTACCTGCAGACGTGGCACGGCACCCCGCTCAAGCGGATGTTGCACGACCTCGACACGGTCGTCGGGCGCGACTTGGGCTACGTCGAGCGGGTCGACCGGATGATCGAGGAGTGGTCGCTGCTGCTCGCGCCCAGCCCCTGGGCCGCCGAGCGCCTGCGATCCGCGTTCCGCTACCAGGGCGAGATGCTCGACGTCGGCTACCCCCGCAACGACGCACTCGCCGACGGCTCGACCGCGGAGCGCGCCGAGCGGATCCGCAAGCGGCTCGGGCTCGCGGCCTCCAAGAAGGTGCTCCTCTACGCACCGACGTTCCGAGACGACCAGCGCACCGGCAATCTGTTCACGTTCTCCCTGCCGATCGACATGGCCCGGCTCGCTGCGGCAATCGGCGACGAGTACGAGATCGTCGTGCGCCTGCACCCGATCGTCCGGGGCAGGGTGCGCCTTCCCTGGGGCGTGCACAACGCAGGGGCGGGGTTCGAGATGGAGGACCTGCTCGCCACCGCCGACACGCTCGTCACCGACTACTCGTCGGTGATGTTCGACTACGCGGTGCTCGAGAGGCCGATGATCTTCTTCGTCCCCGACCTCGAGAAGTACCGCGACACCCTGCGCGGCTTCTACTTCGACTTCGAGGCGGCTGCGCCCGGTCCTCTGGTGCGCACGACGGCAGAGCTGGTCGCGGCGCTCGGCGACGGCAGCGCTGCGAAGTACGCGGACGCGGTCAGCGACTTCCGCAAGCGCTTCTGCCCCAACGACGACGGGGCGGCCGGCGATCGGGTGCTCGATGACCTGATCCGGCGTGGGGTGATCCACGGGGTGTGACTGCCTCGCGACGCACCCGTCCCCTGCCGACCACGTCCGCAGGATGCCCGGCGCTCCACCCGGTGCGGATCGGGGCCCATGCGAGCAGCTCCGTGCAGAGCGCGCACCACCGACTGTGGTCAGGGCCGCGGCGTTGCCCCTGCCTTCTCCCGCATCGGGTTGCAGTGGTGAGCCGATGCTGTCCTACGCGGCGGTGTGGCTGGCGGTGTGGACGGTGGCCAGGTACGCCTCGGTGAAGGCGCGGTAGCCCGGGTCGTCGGGGTCCACGGCGGTCTCGGCCTGGTGCTCCCACTGCTGCCACGCGTCGTCGAGCAGGTGCAGGTCGTGCCCGGCCAGGCGCCGGTCGGCCTCCTCGCTGTGGGTGGCCGCCGCGACCAGCTGCAGGAACCGCTGTCTGGTCAGCGGTGGCGGGTCGTGCACGGCCCGTTCCCGTCGCAGCCGTTCCAGGTGCCGGTCGTAGGAGCCGACGCCCAGGTCCCACACCACGTACCGGCCCCGCTCATCGGGTCTGCTGCGCACCGTCGCCCACAGCCGTCGGGTGTGCACGTAGCTGTGGTGCCGCTGGCACAACAACGCCGCGTTGTCGAGGTCGGACAGGCCACCATCGACCCAGTGCAGCACGTGGTGCGCCTTCGCCCAGGCCCCCGCGGCGGTGCACCCCGGGAAGGTGCACCCCCGGTCACGGCGCCACAACCTCCTGCGCTGCGCCCGGGTGAACAGGCGCACCACCCGCCCCAGGTCCAGCTCCTCCCCCGCCGTGCCCAGCACGTACGGGACCAGCGCCGCGTCACACGCCAGCCGCCGCAATACTTCCGGCGACAACAAGGTACCGGTCGCGGTCGACCCCAACACCTCCCCCGCCCCGGTCCGCTGCTCCAGGTCGGTCAGGGCGATGGACACGTGCAGCGCCGCCGCCGACCCCGCCGCACCATCCGCGCCCTGCCCGTGCGCGTCCAACGCCGACGAGCGGCGGCACACCTCGGCCAACGCCTCCACCCGCCGCTGCCCCGCCGGGCGCAGATCCCGCTCCCCGGTCTCCTCGTTCGGAACCGGCGCCGACAACGGACCGATCGCCGCCTCCAGCACCGCCGCCTGCTCCGGGGTCACCACCAGCTGGTACTCGGTCAGGTCCCCGGACGCGACCAGCGGCTGCGACAACCGCGCCACCGACGCCAGGCGGGCCTGCAGGTCGTCGAGCTCCCCCGCCGCGCCGTACTTCGCGATCATCGCCGGGCGCAGCCTGCGCATCTGACCCACACCCCACCCCGTCCCCAGGTCCAGCAGCGCCCGGGTCACCGTCGGCACCGCGTCCGGCTCCAGGCGCGGCACCAACCGGCCCACCTCACCCAACGCTGCCACCCCCAACCCCGGCGACACCGACGCGTCCTGCACCCCGGCCCACACCATCCCCAACGCAGAGCACGGGTCCGGCTCCGCCGTCGCATCCGGCGCCAGCGACCCACCCGCACGACCAGCACCCGCCACCTGCGTGGCCAACCTCGCCACCGGGCCCGCACCCCCCTGCCGCAACGACGGCGCATGCTCTCGCACCCACCCCTGCGCGTTCAACCCGGCAACGGCCGGCACCCCCCGCCGCACCGCCTCCGCCGCCACCACCGCCCGACCCGCCCCACCCTGAGCCACCACCGCGTCGAGCTCACCCATCAGCTCACCCAGCTCGGCATCCGACGCCTCACACACCACCGACGCCAGGCCGGCCAACGCCTCCCGGGCAGCCCGCACCACGCAGCGACGCTCCGCCAGACCCATCCCCCGACCGTCCATACCCCCAAGCATAACCGAACACACGTTCGGATAGCAACCTCCACAGGGACTGATCAGCCCTCTGGCAGGGGCCCGACTGGCGCGGTGCGCTTCGACGGAGCCGGGGGAAGATCACGCGATGGGGGTCGGCGTACGACGGCGTGCGCCGAGACCGGGCGGCCTCCACCAGCCCAGAGGCCATGAGCACCGACCGGGTGAGGGCGGCGCCTACCCGCGCTCGGTCCCCCGGCGGTCCCGTAGAGCAGCACCCTTGGCGTGCGCCTGGTCGCGCAGGTTCTCGCGGAACTGAGCCAGCGCGCCGCGCAGCCGCTCCGCCTCCGCCCCCTCCCCGGCACCGAGGATGCGGGCCGCCAGCAGCCCGGCGTTGAGCGCGCCACCCACCGACACGGTCGCCACCGGCACGCCGGACGGCATCTGCACGATCGAGAGCAGCGAGTCCATCCCGTCGAGGTACTTCAGCGGCACCGGCACGCCGATCACCGGCAGGGAGGTGACTGACGCGAGCATCCCCGGCAGGTGGGCGGCGCCCCCGGCACCGGCGATGATGACCCGCAGGCCACGAGCCTGGGCCGAGCGCCCGTACTCGAGCATCTCCTCCGGCATCCGGTGCGCGGAGACCACGTCGACCTCGCAGGCGACGCCCAGCTCCTCGAGCGCGACGACGGCGCCCTCCATGACCGGCCAGTCGGAGTCCGACCCCATGACGACGCCGACCACCGGGGCGCCCCCGTCCGCGTGCGTGCTCACTCGGTCACCGCTCCCTGGATGTAGTCCGCCGCGTGCCGGGCCCGGTCACGCAGGTCGCCGAGGTCGTCGCCGCAGATGTTGACGTGCCCGATCTTGCGCCCGGGCCGCACGCCCTTGCCGTACATGTGCACCTTCGCCTCCGGGTCGCGCGCCATGACGTGACGGTATGCCGGGTACAGCTCGGCGTCGTCGCCGCCCAGCACGTTGGCCATGACGGTCCACGGGCCGTGCGGCCGCGGCGACCCCAGCGGCAGGTCGAGCACCGCGCGCAGGTGCTGCTCGAACTGCCCCGTCACCGCGCCGTCCATCGACCAGTGCCCCGAGTTGTGCGGGCGCATCGCGAGCTCGTTGACGACGAACGACGGCGCGCCGTCCTCCCCCACCACCTCGAACAGCTCCACGGCCAGCACCCCGGTGACGTCGAGCGCCCCCGCCACGGTCAGGCCGGCGTGCACGGCGGCGGCGGCCAACCCGGCATCCAGACCGGGGGCCGGCGCGAGCACCTCCGTGCAGATGCCGTCGGTCTGCACCGTCTCCACGACCGGCCATGCGGCGGCCTGCCCGGACGGGCTGCGCGCCAGCAGCACCGCCAGCTCACGACGGAACGGCACCCGCTCCTCGAGCAGGATGCCGGTGCCCTCGCGGTCTGCGCGCTCCAACCAGTCGGCGAGGTCCCCGGCATCCGACACGACCGTGACGCCCTTGCCGTCGTAACCCCCTCGCGGGGTCTTGGCCACGACCGGCCAGCCCACGGCATCCCCGAACGTCGTGACGTCGGCCGCGCTGGTGGCGCGCGCCCAGCGCGGGCAGGGGATGCCGAGCTCGGTGAGCCGCTCGCGCATCGCCAGCTTGTCCTGGGCGAAGCGCAGCGCCTCCGGCCTGGGGTGCAGCTCGACGCCCTCGGCCACGAGCAGGTCGAGCACGTGGGCGGGGACGTGCTCGTGGTCGAAGGTGACGACATCGCAGTGCTGCGCGAAGGCGTGCACCGCCTCGGCCTCGGTGTGGTCGCCGACCGGCGAGCTCGGCACGACCAGGGCGGCGCTGGCGTCGTCGGCCTCGGCCAGCACGCTGAGGGTCACCCCCAGCTCGGCGGCCGGGCCGGCGCACATCCGGGCGAGCTGGCCGCCCCCGATGATGCCGACGACGGGGAAGCCGCCGGGGGCACGACGTGGGGTGGTCACCCGGCGAGGATAGCGAGCGTTGCTCGGTAGTCTGCTGCGGTGCCCACGACCGTCCCGCCCCCCACCGGCGGCATCTCCCGGATGCTCGAGTCGGCCCGAGGTGCGATGGACGTCATCTACCGCGAGATGATCAAGTTCGGGGTCGTCGGCCTGGTCGCCTTCGTCATCGACATCGGCCTGGCCAACCTGCTCTGGCACACCGTGCTCTCCGACAAGGTCACCACCGCAAAGATCATCTCCGGCGCCGTCGCCACGCTGTTCGCGTGGTTCGGCAACCGGCAGTGGACCTTCCGGCACCGCCGAAGCCGCCCTGCCGTGCACGAGGTCGCCCTCTTCTTCGGGGTCAACGCGGTGGCCCTGGGCATCTCGGCGCTCACCCTGTTCATCTCGCACTACGGCCTGGGCTACACCACGATCCTCGCCGACAACGTCGCCACGATCATCGGCATCGGGCTCGGCACGCTCTTCCGGTTCTGGGCCTACCGCAAGTTCGTGTTCGCCGGCGAGCCGCTCTGAGGGCTCGCCCACTGTCGGCGCCCTGCCCTAGCGTCGGTGCATGGTGCACCGGCTGACCCGCCAGCAGGCCCGCCGCATCGCGGTGCGGGCCCAGCTGCTCGACGCACCCCGGCCCACCGACCCGCTCGAGGTCGTCCGGCGGCTGTGGGTGGTGCAGGTCGACCTCACGGCGGCTGTCGCCCCCAGCGCCGACCTCGTGCTGTGGAGCCGGCTCGGGTCGGCCGGCTCCCGGGCGCTGCTCGAGCAGCTGGTCGTCGACCGGTCGGTCGTCGAGTACGACGGCATGCTGCGCGCCGCCGACGACCTGGCCCTGTTCCGGGCCGAGATGCGCGAGTGGCCGGGGCGGCCGCCGCTGCGCGAGTGGCAGGAGGACACCGCCGACTGGGTCGACGCCAACTCCGCCTGTCGCGACGACATCCTCGACCGGTTGCGGGCCGAGGGCCCACTACCGGCCCGCGAGCTGCCCGACACCTGCGTCGTGCCCTGGCGCTCGAGCGGGTGGAACAGCGGCAAGAACGTACTCATGCTGCTGCACTGCCTGGAGCGCCGCGGTGAGGTCTCGGTCTCCTCCCGCGAGGGGCGCGAGCGGCTCTGGGACCTCGCCGAGCGGGTTCTCCCCGACCGGCCCGCCGTGCCGTTCGAGCAGGCGCGGGCCGAGCGCGACCGCCGCCGGCTGGCCTCGCTCGGCATCGCCCGGGCGCGCGCCGCCGAGACACCCGGTGAGCCCAACAGCGTCGCGGATGCCGGTGAGCCGGCGGTCGTCGACGGCGTGCGGGGCGCCTGGCGGGTCGACCCCGGGCAGCACGCCCGCCTCGGCGAGCCGTTCCGCGGGCGTGCCGCGCTGCTGTCCCCGCTCGACCGGCTGGTCTTCGACCGCAAGCGGATGACCGAGCTGTTCGAGTTCGAGTACCAGCTCGAGATGTACAAGCCGGCGGCGGCGCGCCGCTGGGGCTACTGGGCCATGCCGGTGCTCCACGGCGACCGGCTCGTGGGCAAGCTCGACGCCACGGCCGACCCCGAGGCCGGGGTGCTGCACGTCGACGCCCTGCACGAGGACGCGCCGCTGTCGGTATCCGCTCGGGCGGCGGTCGAGCGCGAGATCCGTTCCCTGGCAGCCCTGCTCGAGCTCGAGCTCGACGACGCCCGGGCCTGAGCGTGCTCGCGTCAGTGCACGCTGGCGGAGAGGAACACCGCGAACAGCGGCGGCTTGGCGCGCACCAGCTCGAGCCGGCCGCCGGCGGCCTCGGCCAGGTCGCGGGCGAGCGAGAGCCCCAACCCACTTCCCGACGACGACACCGACCGCTCGAAGATGTGCGGCGCGATGGCGGCGGGAACCCCGTCGCCCTCGTCGGCGACCTCGATGACGACCGAGGGGCCGGCCCGCCGGGCCAGGATCTCGACGGTGCCACGGCCGTACATCAGGGAGTTCTCGAGCAGGGTGGTGAGGATCTGCGCCAGCGCGGTGGGCGTTGCCCGGATGCCGAGCCCGCGCTCGCCACTGACGCGGATGCTGCGCCGGGCCGCTGCGAACGCCGGCTGCCACTCGCGCTGCAGCGAGGCCAGCACCGAGTCGAGCGACACCTCCGGGTTGGTCTCGGTGCCGCTGCGGGTGCGGCTCATCAGGTCGTCGACCACCCGGCTCAGCCGCTCGACCTGGGCGATGGCGATGGTTGCCTCCTCCTCGACGACTCCGAGGTCGTCGGTGCTGGCGATCTCCTCGAGCCGCATCAGCAGGGCGGTCAGCGGCGTGCGCAGCTGGTGCGAGGCGTCGGCGGCGAAGTCGCGCTCGCTCGCCAGCCGCTTGGCGCCCTGCTGCGCGCCCCGGGCGAGGGCGGCGTCGAGCCGGTCGACCTCCACGATGCCCGAGCGCAGCGGCACCGGGCGGGGGTCGCCCGGGCCGAGCCGCTCGGCACGCTCACCCAGGGTGGCGAGGAAGTGCGCCAGGCGCGACGCCCGGCGGTCGGCCATCAGGGTGGCGAGGCCCAGCGCGATGCCGCCGGCCACGACGATGGCGGCCCCGAGGGCCGCCAGCACGATGGGCACCGGCGGGGTGCCCTCGAAGTCCTGCTCGGAGGCCGGGGCGAGCGTCTTCAGCGGATCGCCCGGCCACAGCAGCAGGGCGCTGACGATCACCCCCACCAGCACCGCCGTGAGGGCGACGGCCTGGGCGACCGTGACGACGAGCAGTCGCCGCACCCTGCGCTCAGTCCTCGGGGGCGTCGAAGCGGAAGCCGACCCCTCGGATGGTGGTGATGTAGCTCGGGTGCGCCGCGTCGTCGCCGAGCTTTCGGCGCAGCACCGAGATGTGCATGTCGAGGGTCTTGGTCGAGCCGTACCAGGCGCTGTCCCAGACGTCGCGCATCAGCTTCTCGCGGGAGACCACCTTGCCCTCGTTGGACACCAGCACCTTGAGCAGCTCGAACTCCTTGCCGGTGAGCTGCACCTCCTGGCCGTGCAGGAAGACCCGGCGCCCCTCGGGGTCGATCCGCACCAGGGCCTCGGGCGGGGGCGGCTCCACGACCCCGCGCCGCAGCAGCGCCCGCGCTCTGGCCAACAGCTCGGCGAGGCGGAACGGCTTGGTGACGTAGTCGTCGGCACCGGCGTCGAGGCCGACGACGGTGTCGACCTCGTCCGCGCGTGCGGTGAGCACCAGCACGGGCACCGTGCTGCCTTCCTGGCGCAGCCGGCGACAGACCTCGAGGCCGTCCATCTTGGGCAGCCCCAGGTCGAGAACCAACAGGTCAGGCGACCGCAGGGCCTCCTCGAGGGCCGCCACGCCGTCGGTGCACACGTCGACGTCGTAGCCCTCGCGCCGCAGGGCGCGCGCCAGCGGGTCGGAGATCGCGGGGTCGTCCTCCGCGAGCAGCACCTTGGTCATGTGTTCGATCGTAGTCACGACGTCGCCCCATCGCCCGGAGGGCGCCGTCCTCCGGGCGCGCGTTGCAGCTCGTGCAGCGTCACCACGCCGATGCCGCGCAGCACCCGACGCCGGCGCTCGATCGCGGTGAAGCCGGAGACCTCGCCGAGCACGCGGGCCATGTCGTCGTCGACGTAGACGTGGCCAGACGGTGTCACCGCCGTGATCCGGCTGGCCTTGTTCACCGTCATCCCGAAGACGTCGCCGAGGCGAGAGACGACCCGCCCGTGCGCGAGGCCGACCCGCACCGGCGGCAGCAGCTCGTCCTCGGCCATCGCGTCGACCAGGTCCAGGGCGATGGCGGATGCCGCGGCCGCCTCCAGGTGCACGAACAGCACCTCGTCGCCCACGGTCTTGATCACCCGGCCGCCGTGCTCGGTGATGACGTCGCTGGCGAGCAGCTCGAAGCGCTGCACCAGGCGCGCGAGCTGCCGCTCGCTCATCCGGCGCACGAAGGACGTGAACGACACCAGGTCGGCGAACCCGACGGTGCGGATCGGTGCGGAGGGGTCGGCGTGCACGGTCGGGTCGGCATCCGCGAGCATGCGGGCGATCGCGTTGGTGAGGTGGCGGCGCCAGACGTACACCAGCAGCGGCTCGATCTCGGTGGAGATGCCGGCGAGCAGCTCGGCCGCCTCGGCGGCCACCTGCGGCTCGGGCACCGAGCGGCTGTCGCGCCCCTCGAGGTCCTCGGACGCAGGGGAGGCCAGCGACTCGGCGACGAGCTGCGTCTGCCACACCGCGAGCCGGTCGGCGGTGCGGGCGAACGCCCGGGTCATGCCGAGGGCAAGCTCCTCGCTGAGCCGGCCGTCGTCGATGATCCGGGCCACCCGGCGCAGCGCCTGGGTGTCGGCCTCGGTGAACATGGCCTCCTCGTCGCTGACGTTCTGGAAGCCCATCGCGTGCCAGAACCGCCGTGCGGTGAGGGCCTCGACACCCGCGCCCTCGGTCACCTCGCGCCGCCCCATCGACGCGGGGCGGCCGAGCAGCACGCGCTCGACCCGCTCAGCCACGTCGTCGTGCGCCACGACGTCCGCCCCGGTGCCGTCGAGGAGCGCGGGGGCCACGCCGTCGTCGCCGTCGTCGACGTGGTCGCCGCCGGACCGACCGACCTGCTCGGCGGACATCGTGCTCCTCTCGGGTGCTCAGGGTGCCCGGACGTGGACCACGTCACCCGCGGTCACGGCCCACACGCCCTCGGTCGAGCGCACGGTCAGTCTGCCTGCATCGTCGACGCCTGTCGCGACTCCGCGGCGCACCAGCCCACCCGGCTGGTGCACCTCGACCTCCCGGCCCACCGTGGCGCACGCCGCCAGGTAGGCGAGCTGGGCCGCGCTACCGGGTCCGGTGTCCTCGTCGAGTACCCGAGCGAGGTGCACCAGGTATGCCGTGAGCAGGCCCGCGCGGTCCACGCCCGGCGCTCCCGCGGCGCGCAGCGAGGTGGCGGTGCCGAGCGGCAGGTCGCCGCGCTCGGTGTCGACGTTGAGGCCGAGCCCCACCACGACCCCGCCCTCGGTCCACTCGCAGAGCAGGCCGGCCAGCTTGCGGTCGCCGTCACCGGGCACCAGCACGTCGTTGGGCCACTTGAGCGCCGTCTCGATGCCGGCCACCTCCGCCACGGCCCGGTTCACGGCCAGCCCGGCGAGCAGGGGCACCCACGAGGCGCCGGATGCCGGTGGAGGCACCAGCACGGACACCGCCAGCGAGGTGCCGGGAGTCGTCGTCCACCCCCGACCGAGACGGCCGCGACCGGCATCCTGCTGCTCGGCGACCACGACGCGCCACGGCGCGGGGCGCTCGCGCACCTCGTCGTTCGTCGAGCCCAGACGGTCGAAGAGCTCCGTGGGACCCCACGGTGGGCCTGGTGTGACAGATCGCTCGCCGAGCGGTCGGGATCGGTGCAGCTCGCTCACGAGGGCAAGGCTAGGCTCGGGCCATGTCCAAGAGCGACACCCATTCCATCGGCGGCACCGACGTCCCCAAAGACATCGACACGACCACCACGGCAGGCAAGCTCGCGGACCTCAAACGCCGGGTCAACGAGGTCGCGAACGCCGGCTCCGAGCGCGCCGTCGACAAGCAGCACGCCCGTGGCAAGAAGACCGCCCGCGAGCGCCTCCAGATGCTGCTCGACGAGGGCACCTTCGTCGAGATGGACAAGTACGCCAGGCACCGTTCGGTGGCGTTCGGTGGCGACAAGAACCGGCCCTACGGCGACGGCGTCGTCACCGGCTACGGCACGGTCGACGGCCGCACGGTGGCGGTGTTCGCCCAGGACTTCACCGTCTTCGGTGGCTCCCTCGGTGAGGTGTTCGGCGAGAAGATCGTCAAGATCATGGACTTCGCCATGAAGGTCGGCTGCCCGGTCGTCGGGCTCAACGACTCGGGCGGGGCGCGCATCCAGGAGGGTGTCGTCTCGCTCGGCCTGTACGGCGAGATCTTCCGGCGCAACGTGCACGCGTCGGGCGTCATCCCGCAGATCTCGCTGATCATGGGGCCGTGCGCGGGTGGCGCCGTCTACTCCCCCGCGGTCACCGACTTCACCGTGATGGTCGACAAGACCTCGCACATGTTCATCACCGGGCCCGACGTCATCAAGACCGTCACCGGCGAGGACGTCGGCTTCGAGGAGCTCGGTGGGGCGCGCACCCACAACACCAAGTCCGGCGTGGCGCACTACATGGGCACCGACGAGGACGACGCCGTCGAGTACGTCAAGGCGCTGCTGTCCTACCTGCCGTCGAACAACATGGAGGACCCGCCGGTCTACGGCGACCCGAACGACCTCGAGGTGACCGACGACGACCGGTTCCTCGACACGATCATCCCCGACAGCCCCAACGTCCCCTACGACATGCACCAGGTCATCGAGAAGGTCGTCGACGACGGTGAGTTCCTCGAGGTCGCACCGATGTTCGCGCCGAACATCATCACCGGTTTCGGCCGGGTCGAGGGCCGCTCGGTGGGCGTCGTGGCCAACAACCCGATGCAGTTCGCCGGCACCCTCGACATCGACGCCTCCGAGAAGGCGGCCCGGTTCGTGCGCACCTGCGACGCGTTCAACGTGCCGATCCTCACCTTCGTCGACGTGCCGGGCTTCCTCCCGGGCACCGACCAGGAGTGGGACGGCATCATCCGCCGCGGCGCGAAGCTCATCTACGCCTACTCCGAGGCCACCGTCCCGCTGGTCACCGTGATCACCCGCAAGGCCTACGGCGGCGCCTACGACGTCATGGGGTCCAAGCACCTCGGCGCCGACATCAACCTGGCGTGGCCCACCGCGCAGATCGCGGTCATGGGCGCTCAGGGTGCGGTCAACATCCTCTACCGCAAGGAGCTCGCCAAGACCGCGGAGCACGGTGACTCGGTGGAGGAGGCGCGGGCCTCGTTCATCAAGCAGTACGAGGACGCCCTGGCCAACCCCTACGTCGCTGCCGAGCGCGGCTACATCGACACCGTCATCACGCCCTCGAACACCCGGATGAACGTCTCGAAGGCCCTGCGGGCCCTGCGCACCAAGCGCGCCAGCCTGCCGCCCAAGAAGCACGGCAACATCCCGCTATGAGGCTGGTACCCGCTCCGATCTCGTGCGGTCAGGCGCTGTGATGGCCGCCGACGAGACGACCGACTCCGGCGGGGCCGAGGCTGCGGTGACCTCGGCCCCACCGGCCATCGTCGTGCACGGCCAGGCGACGCCCGAGCAGCTCGCGGCGCTCGTCGCAGTGCTGTCGGCCGCGTCGGGTTGGTCGGGTGGCGATCAGCCGGCGTCCGAGCAGCCGGGCTCGACGTGGGCGGCCCACTCGGTGGCCCTGCGGCAGCCGCTCAGCCACGGCCCCGGCGCCTGGAGCACCTCGCTGCGCTCCTGACCGTCGTCCCCAGATCGACCAATAGGTCACAGCAGGGACACCGGCCCCGCCGCACCCCGTCCCGAGATCGACCAATAGGTCACAGCAGGGACGCCTTGGGGCGAGGTCAGCGACCGAGTGCAGAGATCGTTGGGGAGAGTTCCTCGCGGTGGAGCCGAAGGCCGTCCCCGGTGTGACCTATTGGTCGATCTCGGGACGGCGGCGGGCGAGGCGGCGCCTGAGCCAGGCCTCGTCCTCGTCCCCGAGCACTCCCGCGTCCAGCACGCCAGCCGCCAGCACGTCGTCGCCGGTGAACGCCCGGAACACCTGCGGCACCGTGAGGCCGTGGCCGGGGCGGCCGAGCACCTCGACGACATCCCCGGTGCTGACCACCCCAGGCTCGACCACCGCCAGGTATGCCCCGGTGCGCCCCCGCTCGGTGAACCGGCGCACCCAGCCGCGCTCCCCCATCCAGGCCGCGAACGTGGCACACGGGATGCGCGGCCCGGTCACCTCGAGCAGCGCAGACCCGACCCGCCAGCGCTCCCCCACCACCGCGGCATCGACGTCCAGCCCCTCGGTGGTGAGGTTCTCGCCGAAGGTCCCGTCGGCGAGGTCGCGTCCGAGGGTGCCGCTCCACCAGTCAAGCTCCTCGCGGGCCACGGCGTACACGGCCTGCCGGGTGCCGCCGTGGTGCTTGCGGCTGACGACGTCGTCGCCGACCACGCCGCTCCCCACACCGCCCCGCTTCGGCCCCGGGTCGCGCACCTCGGCCGACGCCACCGGGCGCTTGTCGATGGCCGTCTCACCCCCACGAGGCAGGATGCCGCCACGCGCGCCACCGATGTTGAGCGACCTCACCCGTGGCTGCATGCCGCCGAGGGTATGCCGTCTCGCCCGACCCACGCGAACACCGTCCGCAGGCGCCGAACTCGTGCGAAATGGGATGGCGCCGGGCGGCCACCCCTCCGGTAGCGTCCGTCGAATGACCGAGAGCACCCGCCAGCGCACTCCCGTCGATGCCGTCGCCGAGGCCCACTTCGACGCCGTCGTGGCCGCGAGCCCGATCGAGGCCACCTACCTCGGGGTGCCCGGCGGCGAGGGCGAGCTCGACGACCTCTCCCCCGACGGCTACGCCCACCACGCGCAGATCGCCCGCGACACCCTGGCTCGCCTCGACACCGTCGACCCGGTCGACGAGGTCGACCGGGTCACCGTGGCGGCCATGCGCGAGCGGCTCGGCCTCACCGTCGAGGCGCACCAGGCCGGCTACGACCAGATGGAGCTCAACGTCATCGCGTCGCCGCTGCAGGGCTGCCGCGACGTCTTCGACCTGATGCCGACCGCCACCCAGCACGACTGGGCCACCATCGCCACCCGGCTGACCAAGGTACCGACGGCGCTCGAGCAGTGGACCTCCACGTTGCGCGAGTCGGCCGACCGCGGGCTCGTGACGCCCCGCCGCCAGGTCACCGAGTGCATCACCCAGTGCCGGGACCTCACCGCGCCCGACGGCTTCTTCGCCACGTTCCTCACCCGGGCCAGCGCCGACGGCGCCCCCCTCGACGATGCGGTTCGGGCCGACCTGCAGCGGGGGGTCGAGGCGGCCGCCGCGGCCTACCAGCGGCTCGGCGACGACCTGCGCACCCAGCTGCTCGAGCGAGCTCCCGAGTCGGATGCCGCGGGTCGCGAGCGCTACCGGCTCGCCTCCCGCCAGTTCCTGGGAGCCACGGTCGACCTGGAGGAGACCTACGCGTGGGGGCAGGAGGAGCTCGCCCGGATCGAGGCCGACATGCGGGCGACGGCCGACCGCATCGCCCCGGGCGCCTCGGTCAAGGAGGCCATCGAGCACCTCGACCGCGACCCCCGCTACGTGCTGCACGGCACCGACGCCCTGCGCGAGTGGATGCAGGCGCGCGCCGACGAGGTCATCGTCGACCTGGCCGGCACCCACTTCGACATCCCGGAACCGGTGCACGCCATCGAGTGCCGGATCGCACCCACCCATACCGGCGGCATCTACTACACCGGGCCCAGCGACGACTTCAACCGGCCCGGCCGGATGTGGTGGTCGGTGCCCAAGGGCGTCACCGAGTTCGGCACGTGGCGCGAGCTGACGACCGTCTACCACGAGGGTGTCCCCGGTCACCACCTCCAGGTCGCGCAGACGATCTACCGCCGCGAGCTGCTCAACAAGTGGCGGCGGATGATGTGCTGGACGAGCGGGCACGGCGAGGGGTGGGCGCTGTATGCCGAGCGACTGATGGCCGAGCTGGGCTACATGGACGACCCCGGCAACTACCTCGGCCTCCTCGACGGGCAGTCCCTGCGCGCCGCGCGCGTGGTGCTCGACATCGGCGTGCACTGCGGCTTCGAGGCACCCGCCGAGGTCGGTTGCGGCGACTGGACCTACGACAAGGCGTGGGCCTTCCTCGACGCCCACGCCAACCAGGGCGAGGAGATGCTCCGCTTCGAGCTCAACCGCTACCTCGGCTGGCCCGGCCAGGCGCCGAGCTACAAGATCGGTGAGCGGCTCTGGCTGCAGCTGCGCGACGAGGTGGCCGCCCGTGACGGCGACGCGTTCTCGCTCAAGGACTTCCACCGCCGCGCGCTCGACCTCGGGTCGGTCGGCCTCGACGTCATGCGCGAAGCCATCCTGGCCTGATCCCCCCCGCGCCTCCCTGACCTTGCAGGGCAGCGGCCGGTCGACACGCCGCTGGGCGGCGGTCGACACGGCGTGTTGCCCGGCTGCCGGCAGGGAAAGTCGGGGAGCCCGGAGAGAGGGTGGGCTGGCAGTGCTCGCCGGTCCGGCACGGCCGGCTCGGCATCCTCTCCCCACTCCGGCTCGGCATCCGTCCCCACTCCGGCTCGGCATCCGTTCCCCACTCCGGCTCGGCATCCGTTCCCCACTCCGGCTCGGCATCCGTTCCCCACTCCGGCTCGGCTTCGCCTATGTTCCCCACCTCCGGCCCGGCTCCTCTTCCCCACCTCCGGCTCGGCATCCTCTCCACGGCTCCGGCACGGCATACTTTCCTCGACTGAGGAATACCCGTCGACGAGGAGGCCCGGTGGCCGGCACCAGGGGACGCAGGCCTGCGGGCAGCGGCACCCGTGAGGCGATCCTCGCGGCCGCCTCCCGGGCCTTCGCCGACCTGGGCTACCCGGGCGCAACGCTGCGCGGCATCGCTCGAGACGCGGGCGTCGACACCCGGTTGGTCACCCACTACTTCGGCAGCAAGCAGGACCTCTTCATCGCCGTCGTCGAGCTGCCCTTCGCCCCCGAGGAGGTGATGCCCGCCCTGCTCGCCCCCGGTGACGAGGGGATCGGCTACCGGCTCGCCGCGTTCGCCGTCGGGATGCTCGACACGCCCGAGGCGCGCCGCACGATGACCGGCCTGCTGCGGGCAGCGGCCTCGGAGGAGGAAGCCGCCGAGCGGGTGCGCGACCTGCTCATGGAGCGGCTGCTCGGGCCGCTGGCCCACCATCTGGGCGGCGAGCAGCCCGAGCTACGGGCCGCGCTCACGGCCGCGCAGATGTCCGGGCTCGCCTTCGCCCGCCACGTCATCGGCGTCCCGCGGCTGGTGGAGGCGTCGCGCGAGGAGCTGGTCGCGGCGATCGGGCCGGTGCTCGAGCACTACCTGACGGGCAACCTCACCCCCGAGTCCCGGTAACAGCGACAATCGCTGCGTGGAGCTCGCCGCACTCGTCGTCGCCATCGTCCTCGTCGTCATCCTGGTCAGCAGGGTGACGCCGTCCGGCGTGCCGACGCCCATCGCCCTGCTCGTCGTCGGCGCCGTGCTGTCGTTCGTCCCCGGCATCCCCGAGGTGCGGCTGTCGAGCGAGCTGGTGCTCTACGGCCTGTTGCCACCGCTGCTCTACGCGGCCGCCCTGTCCACCTCGCTGCTCGACGTGCGAGCGCACCGGGGCGCCATCCTCAGCCTGTCCGTCGGCCTGGTGCTCTTCACCGCGGCGGGGGTGGGGCTGGTGGCCTGGCTGATGCTGCCCATCCCGTTCGCGCTGGCCCTCGCCCTGGGTGCCATCGTCGCCCCGCCGGATGCCGTGGCCGCCACCGCTGTGGCCCGCCGGATCGGCCTGCCGAGGCGGATCACCACGATCCTCGAGGGCGAGTCGCTGCTGAACGACGCCACCGCGCTGGTCACCCTGCGCACCGCCCTGGCCGCTGCCGGGCTGGCCATCGCGCACGGCGGCGCTGCACCCGAGGACGCTTCCGAGGTGACCGTGGCGTCGGTCGGTCTGGAGCTCCTGGTCGCGTCGGTCGGCGGCGTGGCGATCGGCGTGGCGGCGTTCTTCGTCATCGGGCTGCTGCGCAAGCACCTCACCGAGGTGCCGGCCGACACGGCCCTGTCGTTCGTCGCACCGTTCCTCGCCTACGTGCCGGCCGAGCAGGTGGGCGCCTCCGGGGTGCTCTCGGTGGTGACCGCCGGGCTGCTGCTCGCGCACAAGGCGCCGGTGCTGCAGACGGCGCCGTCGCGGCTGTCCGAGCGGATCAACTGGTCGAGCGTCACCTTCGTGCTGGAGAACACCGTCTTCCTCCTCATCGGCCTGCAGATCGCCGGGCTCCTCGACGACGTGGTCAACGGCGCCGAGCTCTCCACGGGTCGCACCCTGCTGGTCGGCCTGGCGGTGCTCCTCACGTGCCTGGTGCTTCGCCCGTTGTGGATGGTCCCGTTCACCCTGCTCACCAACCGGCACGCCGACTCCACGGTCGACCGGGCCGACCGGCTCCGGGGGGGCGTCGTCGGCGCGTGGGCCGGCATGCGCGGGGTGGTGACGCTGGCGGCCGCGCTCACCCTGCCCGAGGACACACCGCTGCGAGCCCAGCTCGTCGTCATCGCCCTCGTCGTCACCGTGGGCACCCTGCTCCTGCAGGGCTCGACCCTGCCGGCGCTCGCCCGGGCCCTCGGCGTGCGCGGTCCGGACCCGCGCGAGGACGCACTGCAGGAGGCCACGGTGCTCGGCGCCACCACCGGTGCGGGGCTGCGGCTCATCGAAGCCGACCCCACAGCCGACGAGGCGACGGTGGCCGTGGTGCGCGACCAGGCGACGGCCCGGGTCAACCGCAGCTGGGAGCGCCTCGGCACTTTGGGCCTGGGCGACGACGAGACGCCGAGCGAGGCCCGCGCCCGGGTACGCACCGAGATGATCCGTGAGGAGCGCGCCGAGCTGCTGCGCATCCGCGACGCCGGCGGGGTCGACCACGAGGTGCTGACCTCCGTGCTCGGCCAGCTCGACGCCGAGGAGTCCGCCCTGATCTGGAGCGCGACCCGCTCGGGCGAGGTGCGCGAGTCGCCCCTGCTGCCACCGGACCGGATCGCCGGCGCGTGCGAGCACCTCGCCACCACCGAGGTCCCCAGGGTGCCGACCAGTGCGGAGGGCTGCCCGCGCTGCCTGGCCGAGGGCCTCACCTGGGTGCACCTGCGTGCCTGCGCCACGTGCGGCAACGTCGGATGCTGCGACTCCTCCGTCGGCAAGCACGCCGGCGCGCACTTCAGCGAGACCCACCACCCGGTGATGCGCAGCATCGAGCCCGGCGAGGCCTGGCGCTGGTGCTACGTCGACGAGCTGCTCGGCTGAGCCGGGGCCGACGCCGTGCGTCCCCACATCGACCAATAGGTCACTGCAGGTACACACTTCGGCCGTCCCGGAACTGACCTATTGGTCGATCTCGGTACGGGCCGGGTGTCCCCGAGGTGACCTATTGGTCGATCTCGGTACGGGCCGGGTGTCCCCGAGGTGACCTATTGGTCGATCTCGGTACGGGCCGGGCGGGCGGGGGTCAGGCGGTTCCGACCACCAGGTCGCCGTAGGTGTGCCGGGCCTTCTCGAGCGCGGCGACGTAGCCGGCCCGCTCGTAGGCCGTCTGGTCGACGCCCACCGGCACCGCCAGCCGGCCGCGGAACTCGTCGAGACCCGCGAACCCGTGCCGCGCCATCCAGCCCTCGAGCCCGTCGAGCAGCACCTGGGCGTGGCCGAGCCCGTGCCGCAGCAGGGCCGAGGCGGTCATCACCACGTCGGAACCGGCGAGCAGGTACGCGACGACGTCACCGGCGTCCTCGACCCCGGACGTGGCGGCGAGGGATGCCGTGACGTGCCCGCGCAGGATCGCGATCCAGGTGCGCGGCAGGCGTGCCTCGGCGGGTGAGGAGAGGCCGACCCCCGTGGTGACCGCCATCGTCTCGGGGTCGACATCCGGCTGCAGGAAGCGGTTGAAGAGCACCAGCCCGTCCGCCCCGGCGACGTCGAGCCGCATCGCCATCTCACCCATCGAGCTGAAGTGCGGGCTCAGCTTCACCGCGACGGGCACGGTCACGGCATCCTTGACCTGCCGCAGGATCTCGACGTGCCGGTCCTCGACGTCGCGTCCACTGGTGTGCGGGTTGCCGGGCACCAGATAGATGTTCAGCTCGATCGCGGCGGCGCCGGCATCCTGCATCGAGCGCGCGAAGCTCGCCCACCCGCCCGGGCTGCTGCCGTTCAGGCTGGCGATCACGGGCACGTCGACCGCCGCCGACGCCTGCTCGAGCAGGTGGAGGTAGTGCGCCGACCCGACCGGCTGGCTGGTGGGCAGCGACGGGAACCAGGTCTGCGCCTCGCCGAAGGAGTCCTCGTGCGACTCGGTGACCATCAGGTCGCGCAGCTGCTCGCGGTTCACCTGCTCCTCGAAGAGCGAGTAGAGCACCACCGCGCCGACGCCGGACCCGGCGAGGGCTCGCACCCGGTCGACGCCCTGCGAGAGCGGCGAGGCGCTCGCCACGAGCGGGTTGCGCAGTGCCAGACCGAGATAGCTCGTCGTCAGGTCGGTCACTGGGTCCTCCTCGGGTCGGCGGCGAACCGGTCGGCGCCGCGGGTCGCCATCTCCTCGTACGTCCGCCAGCGCTGGTCGACGGCCTCCTGGGCCAGCCCGAGCAGGCGCTCGGCCTCGGCGGGGTCGGCGTTGCGCAGCATCCGGTAGCGCAGCTCGTTGTAGATGTAGTCCTCGAGCGGGATGCGCGGGCGCGGCGAGTCGAGCTGGAACGGGTTGCCACCGCTGCTGCGCACGGCCGGGTCGTAGCGCACCAGCGGCCAGTGCCCGGAGGCGACGGCCCGGTACTGCTGGTCGAGCCCCTTGCTCATCTCGATGCCGTGGGCGATGCAGTGGCTGTAGGCGATCACCAGCGAGGGCCCGTCGAAGGCCTCCGCCTCGCGGAACGCGGTGAGCGTCTGGTGCGGGTCGGCTCCCATCGCGACCCGGGCCACGTAGACGTCGCCGTAGGCGATCGCCTGCAGCGCGAGGTCCTTCTTCGCCGACGCCTTGCCGGCGGTGGCGAACTTGGCCACCGCGCCCACCGGCGTCGACTTCGACGACTGGCCACCGGTGTTGGAGTACACCTCGGTGTCGAGTACAAGAACGTTGACGTTGCGCCCGCTCGCCAGCACGTGGTCGAGCCCGCCCGAGCCGATGTCGTACGCCCACCCGTCACCGCCCACGATCCACACCGTGCGACGCAGCAGGTGGTCGGCGACGCTGCGCAGGTCCTGCACCACCGGGCCGTCCAGGCCCTCCAGCCGGGTGAGCAGCTCAGCCACCCGCTCGCGCTGGGCCGTGTGCTCGAACTCACGCACCTGCCCGGCCTCGAGGATGCCGTCGGCGAGCTCGGTGCCCACCTCCTCGCGCAGCTGGGCGAGGCGGGTGCGGGCCAGGGAGGTGTGCAGGTCGGCGGCCAGCCGCAGGCCGAGGCCGAACTCGGCGTTGTCCTCGAAGAGGGAGTTCGACCAGGCCGGCCCGCGCCCTGCGGCGTTCTTGGTCCACGGGGTCGTCGGGAGGTTGCCGCCGTAGATCGACGAGCACCCGGTCGCGTTGGCCACCGTGAGCCGCTCACCGAAGAGCTGGGTGAGCACCTTGAGGTAGGGGGTCTCACCGCATCCCGAGCAGGCGCCGGAGAACTCGAACAGCGGCTGCAGGAACTGGGTTCCGCGCACCGTGCCGAAGTCGACGCGGGAGCGGTCGTTGACCGGCAGCTCCTCGAAGTAGCCGATGTTCTCGCGCTCCGGCACGAGCACCGGCTCGAGCGGCTCGAGGTTGATCGCCTTGCGGGTCGGGTCGCCCACCGGGCTGACCGGGCACGCCTCGACGCACAGGCCACAGCCGGTGCAGTCCTCGACGTAGACCTGCAGGGTGTAGCGCGAGCCGGGCAGGCCGGCGGCGTTGAGGGGGGCCGACCGGAAGCCTTCGGGCGCGCCGTCGAGCGCCTCACCGGCGTAGAACTTCGACCGGATGACGCTGTGCGGGCACACGAAGCTGCAGGTGCCGCACTGGATGCACGCGTCAGGGTCCCAGGCGGCGACCTGGTCGGAGATCCGGCGCTTCTCGTAGGCGGTGGTGCCGCTGGGGAAGGTGCCGTCGACCGGCATCGCGCTGACCGGAAGGTCGTCGCCGCGCCCGGCCATCATCGCGGCGGTCACGGTGCGCACGAACTCCGGGGCGTGGCTCGGCACGACGTCGGGCATCTCGCGGGTCGACGTGCGCCCGACCGGCACCGGCACCTCGTGCAGTGCCGCGAGGGTGGCGTCGACGGCGGCCTCGTTGCGCCGCACGACTTCCGAGCCGCGGCGGCTGTAGGTCTTGCGAATGGCCTCCTTGACGCGCAGCACGGCCTCGTCGGACGGCAGCACTCCGGAGATGGCGAAGAAGCAGGTCTGCAGCACGGTGTTGGTGCGACCGGGCAGACCGGCCTCGCGGGCCACGGAGTCGGCGTCGACGGCATACAGTCGCAGCCGCTTGTCGATCACCTGCTGCTGCACCGGCCCGGGAAGCGCGTCCCACACCTCGTCGGGGGGCTGGGGAGCGTTGAGCAGGAGGGTGGCGCCCTCCTCGGCGCAGGCGAGCACGTCGACGGTGTCGAGCAGGCCGAGGTGGTGGCAGCCGACGAACCCGGCCCGGTTGACCAGGTAGGGGGCGTGGATGGGGTGCGGCCCGAAGCGCAGGTGCGACACCGTGAGCCCGCCGGACTTCTTGGAGTCGTAGACGAAGTAGGCCTGGGCGTGCACGTCGGGGTCGGCGCCGAGGATCTTGATGGTGTTCTTGTTCGCACCGACCGTGCCGTCGGAGCCCAGCCCGTAGAACACCGCCCGCAGGGTGTCGGGCTCCTCGATGTCGAGGGTGTCGTCGTAGGCCAGGCTCGTGCCGCCGACGTCGTCGGTGATGCCGATCGTGAAGCGGCGCTTGGGTTCTGGTCGCCCCAGCTCGGTGAAGACGCCCGCGACCATGGCCGGGGTGAGCTCCTTGGACGACAGCCCGTAGCGCCCGCCGATGACGCGCGGGATGGTGGCCCGGTCACCGCGCTCGTGGGCCTCGGCGAGGGTGGCCACGATGTCGAGGTAGAGCGGCTCGCCGTTGGAGCCGGGCTCCTTGGTGCGGTCGAGCACGGCCACCTGGGTCACGGATGCCGGTAGCGCGGCCAGCAGCTCGGCCGCCGGGAACGGCCGGTAGAGGCGCAGCTGCAGCACCCCGACCCGCTCACCGCCGCCGACGAGGTGGGTCACCGTCTCGCGCACCGTCTCCCCGCCGGACCCCATGACGACGACCACCCGGTCGGCCTCGGGATGCCCGGTGTACTCGGCCACGCGGTAGTGCCGGCCGGTGTGCGCGGCGACCTCGTCCATGACCTCCTGCACCACGGTGGGCACGACGGCGTAGAAGGGGTTCACCGTCTCGCGGGCCTGGAAGTAGACGTCGGGGTTCTGGGCGGTGCCCCGCACGAACGGTCGCTCGGGGGTCAGCGCGCGGGACCGGTGCTCGCGCACCAGGTGCTCGGGCACGACGGCGCGCAGCACGTCGTCGTCGATCAGCTCGACGGTGTTGAGCTCGTGCGAGGTGCGGAAGCCGTCGAAGAAGTGCACGAACGGCACCCGGGTGCGCAGCGTCGCGGCCTGCGCGACGAGCGCGAGGTCGTGCGCCTCCTGCACGGACGCCGACGACAGCAGTGCGAAGCCGGTCTGCCGCACCGCCATCACGTCGGAGTGGTCACCGAAGATCGACAGCCCCTGCGCGGCCAGCGAGCGCGCCGCCACGTGGAACACGGTGGAGGTCAGCTCGCCCGCGATCTTGTACATGTTGGGGATCATGAGCAGCAGCCCCTGGGATGCCGTGAACGTGGCACTCAGTGCCCCGCCCTGCAGGGCGCCGTGCATCGCGCCGGCCGCACCGCCCTCGCTCTGCATCTCCACGACGGTGGGCACGGCTCCCCACACGTTGGTGCGGCCGTGGCTGGCCCACTCGTCGGCGAGCTCGGCCATCGTCGAGCTCGGGGTGATCGGGTAGATGGCGCACAGCTCGTTGAGCCGGTAGGCGATGTCGACCGCCGCCTGGTTGCCGTCGATCGTGACGCGCACGGCTCAGCCCTCCGGGATCATGTCGATGGCGTGCACCGGGCACTGTCGGTAGCAGGCCCCGCAGCCGGTGCACTTGTCCAGGTCGAACCGGTAGCGCAACCCGACGCCCAGCTTGATGACGGCGTCCTCGGGACACGACCCGAGGCAGCCGTCGCACTCGAAGCAGTTGCCGCAGGACAGGCAGCGCCCGGCCTCGAACGCCGCCTCGTCGGGCGACAGGCCGGTGAGCACCTCGTCGAAGGTCTGCACGCGGGTGGCCGGGTCGAGCCCGACCTCCTCGCTGCGACCGTGCACGCCGAAGTACCAGAGGTTGAGCTTGTCGAAGTCGGCGATCGGGTGCTTGGGGGCGTCCTCGTGCGGCTGGGCGCGCAGCCACGCGTCGATCGAGCGGGCCGCCCGCTTGCCGTGGCCGGTGCCGACGGTGACCGTGCGCTGGCTCGGCACGGCGTCGCCGCCGGCGAAGATGCCGGGCGCACCGGTCATCAGGGTGGTCCTGTCGACCTGCACGGTGTCGCGGTCGAACTCGATGCCCGGGATGCCCTGCAGGAAGCCGGTGTCGCTGGCCTGGCCGAGCGCGAGGATGACCGTGTCCGCCTCGAGCGTCTCGAACCGCCCGGTGCCGTGGGGCTTCCCGTGCTCGTCGAGCTCCTGGATCTCCACGGTGAGGTCATCGTCGCCCATCGAGCTGATGGTGCGCAGCCAGTTGATCCGGATGCCCTCGGCCTCGGCGTCCTGCGCCTCGGACTCGTGCGCCGGCATCTGCTCGCGGGTGCGCCGGTAGACGATGACGGTGTCGTCGGCGCCCAGCCGGCGGGCGACGCGCGCGGCATCCATCGCCGTGTTGCCGCCGCCGTAGACGGCGACCCTGCCGGTGAGCCGCGCCTGGTCGCCCGACGAGGCACCGCGCAGGAACTCGACGGCGTCGACGACGCGCGAGGCGTCCTGGTTGGGGATGTCGACCCGGGTCGACAGGTGCGCCCCGACGGCGACGAAGGCCGCGTCGAAGAGGCCGTCGCGCATCTCGGTAGGCAGGTCGACGACCCGGTGGTCCTGCTCGAAGGTGACGCCGAGCACCCGCAGCCGGTCGATCTCGGCGTCGAGCACGGGGCGTGGCAGGCGGTAGCTGGGGATGCCGTAGCGCATCATGCCGCCCGGCTCGGAGCCGCTGTCGCGCACCGTGACCGCGTGCCCCATCCGGGCCAGGTGGTAGGCCGCGGAGAGCCCGCTCGGTCCCGAGCCGATGATCAGCACGCGCCGGCCGGTGGGGGGCGGCGGCGGGTCGAAGGCCCACCCGTGCTCGACGGCGAGGTCGCCGAGGAACCGCTCGACCCCGTGGATCGACACGGCGCCGTCGAGCTCGACCCGGTTGCAGGCGGTCTCGCACGGGTGGTAGCAGACCCGCCCGTGCACCGCGGGGAACGGGTTGTCGGCGGTGAGCGCCCGCCAGGCGCCCTGGTGGTCGCCGGCCTTGACCAGCGCCAGCCACGACTGGATGTTCTCGCCCGCCGGGCAGCCGGCGTTGCACGGCGGCAGGAGGTCGACGTAGACCGGGCGCTGTTCGCGCACCGGCCCCGACCGGGTCCTGCCCATGCCGATGGGTGCGAGGGGGGTGAGGTCTCGATCGGCTCCGGACACGGAGGTTCTCCTTCTCGCCGGGGGCGTACGGCCCCGGACGTCCACCAGGGATACTACGGCGCGTAGTTGACCCTTCTCGAATCGAGCGGGCGTGTGCCGCGTCACCCGCACTAGGTTGGGCCGTATGCCGCCCGCACCCCTCTCGCTGCTGCTGGCCTCCGCGTCGCCGGCCCGGCGCAGCACCCTGCGGGCGGCCGGGGTCGAACCGCTGGTGCGGGTGTCGTCGGTCGACGAGGACGCCGCCGTCGCGGCGGCGGAGGCAGCCACCGGCCGGGCGCTCGAGGCGGCCGACGTGGCCCTGCTGCTGGCCCGGGCCAAGGCCGAGGACGTCGTGACGGCGCTGGAGGTGGACGACGGCGTCGGCGAGGTCGACGCCGAGCCGGCGCACGGCATCCTCGTGCTGGGCTGCGACTCGGTGCTCGAGGTCGACGGTGCGGTGCACGGCAAGCCGGTCGATGCCGCCGAGGCCGTGGCGCGCTGGCGGGTGATGCGGGGGCGCCCCGGGGTGCTGCACACGGGTCACTGGCTGGTCGACCTGCGCGACCCCGACGGCGGCGGCACGGGCGGCATGGTGGGCGGCACGGCATCCACCGTCGTGCACTTCGCCGACCTCGACGACGCCGAGGTCGACGCCTACGTCGCCACCGGTGAGCCGTTGCGGGTGGCCGGTGCGTTCACGCTCGACGGGCTGGGCGGGCCGTACGTCTCGGGCATCGAGGGCGACCCGAGCAACGTCATCGGGGTGTCGCTGCCGCTGCTGCGCGAGCTGGTGCGCGAGCTCGGCGTCGCTTGGCACGACCTGCGCGGCTGACCCGCCGGCGCCCTCGCTGCGCCCTGCCGGCGCACTCGCCGCGCGGCCACGCCCGCGCCCGAAGCCCGCACGTGCCGCTGCGAGGAAGGACGACCGGCAACTATTTGACAGAATGGAAAGTAGTTTCTTAGCGTGGAGGCACCGAGGAACCAGGGACACCGACGATCCAGGGACCCCGACGATCCAGAGACACCACCGAACCAGGGACACCACGGGAGGACCCACCATGCAGCACGGCATCACGCCCCAGCAGGCCCGCGAGCAGCTCGCCGAGGCCGAGGCCGCCACCGACCGGCGCGCGGACGACCGGCGCGTCCACGCCCTGGCCACCGCCGGGTTCGGCCTCCTCATCGGCGCCTACGTGGCGCTGTACCGCCCGGCGGAGGGCACCGGGTGGCAGCTCGTGCTCCCGTCGTTCTATGTCCTGCTGCTGCTCGCGCTCAGCCTGTGGCAGACCCGGTCCAGCCGCAGCTGGCCACGACACTCCCGCCGGGTCAGCTATGCCGGCTTCGCCGGAACCATGGTCCTGTTCCTCACGGTGGTGATGGCGCTGAACTACCGCGAGGCCCACCAGGAGCTCGGCGGCAGCTCGCCCACTGAGAACATCGCGCTGCTGCTCGTCGCCGGTGGTGCCGTCGCCGTGCCGATGCTCGTCGCGGCGCTGGTCATCGCCCGTGGGGCACGCACGTGACCGCCGAGGGGACCGTGCGGCCACCGCACGCGCGGCACCGGCTCGACGACGTCATCCACGCACCGGTGCGGTTCAGCATCGTCGCGACGCTGGCCGCGGTCGACGAGGCCGAGTTCGCACTCGTGCGCGACGAGGTCGAGGTCAGCGACTCGGTGCTGTCGAAGCAGGTGTCGACCCTCGAGCAGGCCGGGTACGTGAAGGTGCGCAAGGGCTATGTCGGCAAGCGGCCGCGCACCTGGCTCTCGCTCACCCGGGCGGGGCGCACCGCGTACACCGGCCACCTGGCCGCGCTGCGCGAGATCGCCGGCGCCTGACCGTCGTCGAGAGTAGAAGACACGCCGTGAGCGCCCGATGGCACACGGCGTGTTCTCTACTCTCGACCAGCGGGGGCGCAGCGCGTCAGACCGGGGGCACGTCGCGCCGCTTGTCGGCGAAGTGCCGGTCGCGACGGGCGGCGTAGCGCAGCCGGTGCAGCAGCTCGTCGCGCAGCGCGTCGGCCTCGACGACCTGGTCGATGACGAGGTCGGCGGCGAGCCGCTCGAGGTCGACGTCGGCCTCGTACTCCGCCCGCCGAGCGGCGACGAACGCGTCGCGAGCCGCAGAGCCCTCGGCCGCGTCCACCTCGGCGATCTTGTTGGCGTACACCGCGTTCACCGCGGCCTCGGGCCCCATGACGGCGATCCGGGCGGTGGGCAGCGCGATCGTCGCGTCGGGCCCGAACCCGGGCCCACCCATCGCGTACAGCCCCGCGCCGTAGGCCTTGCGCACCACCACGCAGAACTGCGGCACGGTGGCCGACGCCACCGCCGAGACCATCTTCGCGCCGTGCCGGATGATGCCGCCGCGCTCGACCTCGGAGCCGATCATGAAGCCCGGCACGTCGGCGAGGTACACCAGCGGCACCGAGAAGGCGTCGCACAGCCAGATGAACCGCGACGCCTTGTCGGCCGAGTCGGTGAACAGCACCCCGCCCTTGACCGCCGAGTTGTTGGCGACGATGCCGACGGTCTCGCCGCCCATCCGCCCGAACCCGACGACCAGCTCGGCGGCGAACAGCGGCTTGATCTCGAAGAAGCTGCCGTCGTCGACCAGGCCGTCGATCAGGTCGTGCACGTCGAACGGCTGGCTCTCGCGCTCGGGCACCGACGCCCGGGTCAGCGGCTCGGCCGGCTCCTCGGGGTGGTAGGTGGGAAGCGGCATCCGCCAGCTGCCGGGAAGGTACGAGAAGTAGAGCCGGGCCAGCTCGATGGCCTCGGTGTCGTCGTGCGCCAGCAGGTCGCCCACGCCCGAGACGGTGCAGTGCATCCGGGCCCCGCCCATCTCCTCGAGCGACACCTTCTCGCCGACCACCATCTCGGCCATCCGCGGGCTGCCGAGGTACATCGACGCGTTGCCCTCGACCATGATGATGACGTCGCAGAAGCTGGGGATGTAGGCCCCGCCCGCCGCCGACGGCCCGAACAGGCAGCAGACCTGGGGCACCTTGCCCGACAGCGCCACCTGGTTGTGGAAGATGCGCCCCGCGCCGCGACGGCCGGGGAACATCTCGACCTGGTCGGTGATGCGGGCGCCGGCGCTGTCGACCAGCCAGAAGACCGGAAGCTCCTCGCGCAGGGCGGTTTCGGTGGCGCGCACGATCTTCTCGACCGTGCGCGCGCCCCACGAGCCGGCCTTGACGGTGGGGTCGTTGGCGATGACCACGACCGGCCGGCCGTCGACGGTGCCCCTCCCGGTGACCACGCCGTCGGCCGGCAGCCCGCCAGCGCGCGAGTTGGCGTAGCGACCGTCCTCGACGAAGCTGCCCTCGTCGACCAGCAGGGCGATCCGGTCGCGCACGTACAGCTTGTGCTGGCTGTCGAGCTTGGCGGCCGCCTTGTCGGTCGGCCGCTCGGATGCCGTGTGCGCGGCCTCCAGCCGGGCCCGCACGTCGGCGACCCGCGGGTCGCCGACCCACCCGGCGGGATGCGGCGCGGCCTGGGAGACGTCCGCCCCGGCATCGGTCGGGGTCATGGCGGGCGTGCCGCCCCCGGTGGCAGGGGCGTCCCCCACGAGGGCGGGCTGGTCGGGGTCCGGGCTCACCGGCATACCTCTCGTTCGGCGCGGGTCGGGTGCTCAGGTGGCTGCCGCAGCGACCACCCGGGCACCCGACCCGAGCATGTCAGGCGGTGGGGAGGCCGAGGCCCTTGGCGATGACCATCCGCTGCACCTCGGAGGTGCCCTCGCCGATCTCGAGGATCTTGGCGTCGCGGTAGAACCGGGCCACGGGGTACTCCTCCATGAAGCCGTTGCCGCCGAACACCTGGGTGGCGATGCGGGTGGCCGACACCGCGGCCTCGGAGGTGTACAGCTTCGCGACGGCTGCCGCCTGCTTGACCTCGGCCACCGAGCGGCGCCCGCTCTCCTGCTCGTCCTTGAGCCACGCGGCCCGGTAGGTGAGCAGGCGCGAGGTCTCCTCCATGACGGCGAGGTCGGCGATCGGGAAGGCGACACCCTGGTTGACCCCGATGGGCCTGCCGAACGCCGTGCGGGTGGCCGCGTAGGCCGTCGTCTCCTCGCGCATCCGGGTGATCAGCCCCAGCGCCAGCGCGCTGATCGCGATGCGGCCGTCATCGAGGGTCTTGAGGAACTGGCGGAAGCCGTGGCCCCGCCGGCCGAGCAGCGAGTCCTCGGGCACCCGGCACCCGCTGAAGGACAGGCCGTGGGTGTCGGAGATGTTCCAGCCGAGCTTGTCGTAGGCGGGCTCGACGGTGAAGCCGGGGGTGCCGGACGGCACCATGATCGCCGAGATCTCGGCGCGACCCTTGTCGTCGGTGCCGGTGCGGGCGGTGACGGTGACGACCGAGGTGATGGGCGTGCCCGAGTTGGTGATGAAGGCCTTCGCCCCGTCGACCACCCACTCGCCGTTCTCGAGCACCGCCTTGGTGCGCGTGGCACCGGCGTCGCTGCCGGCATCGGGCTCGGTGAGCCCGAAGCCCGCGAGGGCGCGCCCTGCCACGAGGTCGGGCAGGAAGCGCTCCTTCTGCGCCTGGCTGCCGTAGGTGAGGATCGGGTTGATGCCCAGGCCCACGCCGGCCGACAGGGTGATCCCGATCGACTGGTCGACCCGCCCGAGCTCCTCGATGGCGATGCACAGGTTGGTGAACGCCCCGCCGTCGGACGCCTCGAGCGACCCACCGAACTCGTCGGGCACGACCAGGCCGAACAGGCCGAGGTCGCCCAGCTGCGGCACCAGGTCGGTCGGGAAGTGGTGCTCGCGGTCCCACTGGGCGACGTGCGGCTCGATGGCCTCGGTCGCGAACTCGCGGACCACCTTGCGGAAGTCCTCGTGGTCCTTGCTCAGCTCGTACATCGGCGCTCCTTCGCGCAGGTGGTCCCACCCCCGGGTCACGGGGGACGGCAGGCCGTCTCATCTTGACGTTGACGTAAACGTAAAGCAATACTCGCCGGTATGCCAACCCCCGCGACGGATGCCGTGCGCCCACCCACCGCGGATGCCGTGCGCCCACCCACCGCGGATGCCGTGCGCCCACCCACCGCGGATGCTGTGCTCCCACCCACCGCTCCCGGCCCCGACGAGCGGGACCGCACCTGGACGATCGCCGAGGTCGCCGACGAGTTCGGAGTGACCCACCGCACCGTGCGGCACTACGAGGAGCTCGGCCTCATCTCGCCCGAGCGCCGGGGCACCACCCGGGTCTACCACCGGCGCGACCGCACCCGGCTGGCCCTGATCCTGCGCGGCAAGCGACTCGGCTTCCCGCTCGAGGAGATCCGCACGATCATCGACCTCTACGACGTGCCGCGCGGGCGACGCTCGCAGCTCGAGTACGTGCTCGGTCAGATCGACGAGCGCCGCGCCGACCTCGAACAGCGCCGGCGCGACATCGACGCGGCGCTGTCCGAGCTCAGCGAGTTCGAGCGCCGCTGCCGTTGCGACCTCGACCGGCTGGCCTGAGCGGCATCGCGGCCAGCGCTGGCGCGTCCGGCCGTCGTCGGCCGGGTCGGCCACCCGGCATCCGCGCCGCTCATCGCGCCGACCGGCAGCCGGGTGTCGCCGCGCCCTGGTCAGGCCGGCGCCGGCGCAGGCTCGAGCGCCGCGCGGGTCTCCGCGGTGCCGGGCAGGGGACGGGCCGGCAGGAGGATGGCGACGGCAACGGCCCCGAGGAGGCAGACGACCGCCGCGGTCAGGCAGCCGGCGTGCAGCCCGTCGAGGAAGGCGTCGACGACGGCGGTGCGCACCGCCGGGGCTGCGGCGGCGGGAGCGGCCTGGGCGACCGCGAGCCCCTGGGCGACGCCCTCGCCGGCCACCTGACGTGCACCCGGCGGCAGGGCCGACATGACCGCCGAGGAGTCCAGGCTGCGCAGGTAGAGGGTGGAGTAGATGCTGCCGAGGACGGCGACACCGAGGGTGCCGCCCACCTGGCGGGTGGCGTCGTTCAGGGCCGAGCCGGCGCCGGCCTGCTCGGGTCGGACCACGCCCATGATCGACTCGGTGGCGGGAGCGCTGGTCAGGCCGAGCCCGGTGCCGAGCAGCACCATCTGCGCGGCCACCTGCCCGTAGGCGACGTCGGCACCGATCGTCGACACCCAGGCGAAGCTGCCGGCCAGCATGAGCAGACCCGCCGTGACCACGACCTTGGTGCCCAGCCGGGTGACGCCGAGACGGGTGCCGAGGATCGACCCGACGGCGATGGACACGGCGACGGGGACCACCCGCACGCCCGTGGTCAGCGGCGTCTGCCCCTGCACCAGCTGGAAGAACAAGGTGATGAGGAAGATGAACCCGAAGAGCGCGAAGAAAGCGACCGTCACCGCGCCGCTGGCCGCGCTGAAGCGGAGGTTCGCGAAGAGCGAGACGTCGATGAGCGGGTCGGGGCGGCGCAGCTCGACGACGACGAAGGCGGCAGTGGCGAGGGCCGCGACGGTGAAGCCGACGACGGTCGCCGCCGAGAGCCAGCCGCGCGACGGCGCCTCGATGATCGTGTAGACCAGGCTGCCGAGCATCAGCACGGACAGCGCGAGGCCGGGCAGGTCGAGCGGCGGCTGGTGCGCCTCGCGCGAGTCGGGCACCAGGAGCCAGCCCAGCCCGGCGGCGAGGACGGCTGCGGGGATGAGGGCCCAGAAGATGCTGCCCCACGCGAAGTGCTCGAGGAGGTAGCCACCGAGCACCGGGCCGACGGCGACGCCCAGCCCGCCGACGGCGCCCCACACCCCGATGGCGCCCGCCCGGGCCCGGCGGTCGCGGAAGGCCGCGGTGATGATGGCGAGCGTCGTCGGGTAGACGAGCGCGGCCGCTCCACCCATCGCGACGCGCGCAACGATCAGCCCGGTGGCGTCGGTGGACAGTGCGGCCCACACGTTGGTGGCCGCGAAGAGCACCAGGCCGACCACCAGGGTGCCGCGGCGGCCGTACCGGTCACCCAGACCACCCCCGGCCAGCACGAGGGCGGCGAACGCGAGGTTGTAGGCGTCGACGATCCACTGCAGCTGCGTCGTCGACGCATCCAGGTCGGTGGTGAGCGTGGGCAGTGCGACGTTGATGACGGTGGTCTCGACCGTGATGGCGAGGACAGCGAGCAGGACGACGCCGAGGACCACCGCCGGCGAGGCGGGGCGACGTGGGAACGACCGGGCCATGAGTGGGCCCCTTTCGTGTTAGCGGTGTAAACATGAGTAGGGTCACACGTGGAGTTGACGGTGTCAACGGGTAAGTTGACACCGTTCACCGAAAGGGAGGGTGCTCATGCCGCAGGCCGGCACGCGCCGCGGGCGCGACCTCAAGGCGACCCTGCTCGAGCACGGCATCGCCCTGGCGCGCGAGGGCGGACCGGATGCCGTGTCGCTGCGCGACGTCCAGCGCCGGGCCGGTGTGAGCAACGCGGCCGCGTACCGCCACTACGCCCACCGCGACGCGCTCCTGCTCGCGATCTCCGAGTACGCAGCCGGCGAGATGGCCCGGGAGATGGAGCGCCAGATGGCCACCGCCGAGGAGCAGGCCGCCGCCGCCTCGCCTCCGCAGGACGCCTCCCGGGAGTCCGCACGGCGCCGGGCCCGTGCCAGGTTCCGTGCCACCGGCCGCGCCTACATCGCCTTCGCCCTGGCCGAACCCGGCCTGTTCGCCGTGGCGATGCACCCCGGCGCCCACCACGACCCGAAGGAGCCGAAGGACCCGCCCCCCGACCAGCGAGGTCCGGGCGGCACCGGCCCGTACGAGCTCCTCGTGGCGTGCGTCGACGAGCTCGTCGCGACCGGTGCGCTGGCCCCGGAGCGGCGCGCCTTCACCGACACCTCCGCCTGGGCCGCCGTGCACGGGCTGGCGGTCCTCCTGCTCGACGGCCCGCTCGCCGACCTCGGGCCCGAGGAGCAGCGCGCTGCCGTCGACCGCCTCCTCGACCTCGTCGACGCCGGCGTGCACTGAGCTGGGCTCGGTGCGTGGCGGTGCTGGGCTCGCAGGGTCGAGGCCCTCGCCCGGCCGGCCAGGGCTGGCGGCCTCGCTCCCCCTCGTCCGCGGCGGGTGCATGGCCCCTCGTCCAGCCGGGTACTGAAGGGGCGTCAGCCCGCGACGAAGGAGGAGCCATGCCCGGCAAGAAGGAGATGCCCGCGACGCTTGCGCGCTCACCCGAGAAGGCGCAGCGCACCTGGGTCGAGACCCACGACTCCGCGGTGGACGAGTACGGCGAGGGTGAGCGCGCCCACCGGACGGCGTTCTCCGCGGTGAAGCACTCGTTCGAGAAGGTGGGCGACCACTGGGAGGCCAAGGACTCCAAGGGGCCGTCCGACGAGCAGGCCGCCAAGAAGGGCCGCGCCGCACGCGGCGGCGGGGAGACCGCCGGCGGTGTCGACGCCAACGCCAGCAAGAAGCACCTCATGGAGCTGGCCCGCAAGCTCGACGTGCCCGGGCGCTCGACGATGACCAAGGACGAGCTCGTCGAGGCGCTGCAGAAGGCCAACGCCCGCGAGACCCGCAAGAGCCGCAGCTAGCCCCCGGTCGGCGTCCGGCGGCCGGGCGGCTCACCGGCGAGGAAGTCGTCGATCTCGGCCCGGGTCGGTGCGGTGTCAGGCCCGCGCCGGGTCACCTTGATGGCCCCGGCGGCGTTGGCCCGCGCGGCGGCGTGCGCCCACGAGGCCCCGGCCGCGCGCTCGGCCACCAGCACCCCGGTGTGGGTGTCGCCGGCGCCGTTGGTGTCGACGGGGCGCTGCGGGTGCCCCGGCAGCATCCGGGTGCGGCCGTGCTCACGCACCGCGCAGCCGCGCGGCCCGTCGCGGACGACCGTCACGGCATCCGGCGGCAGGAGGGTGGCGACCACCTCGGTGGCCTCGAGCAACCCGTGCACGCCCGTGAGCCCGGCGGCCTCGTCGGCGTTGCCCGTCCACACGCTCGTGCGGGCCAGCACCCGCTCGCGCAGGTCGGCATCGAGGTCACCGAACACGGCGCCCGGGTCGAGCACGACGAGGACTCCGGGGTCGAGGGTGTCGAGCCACTCGACCAGCGGGTCGCGGGTGAGGCCGACCAGCGAGTAGCCGCTGACGCAGACCAGGTCGCCGGTGACCGGAGCGCTGCTCGCCAGCGACTCGACGCTGATCCGCCGCTCGGCCCCCTGGGTCGTCACGAACGAGCGTTCCGCGCTGGTCTCGACGAGCACCACGCACACACCGGTGTCGACGTCGGGCACCGGCGGCGAGGACACCACCACCCCCTCGGCGGTCAGCGCCGACCGGATGAGGTCGCCGTTGGGGCCGGTGCCGACCGCGCCGGCGTGCACGCACGAGGCTCCCGAGCGGGCGGCGGCCAGCAGGATCGTGACGGCGCCCCCCGCGTAGCGCCGGTACGAGGTGGCCATCACGTTGCCGCCACGGGTGGGTAGGGACGGCACCTCCATCACCGCGTCGACGAGCGCCTGGGCGGTGTGGATGACGCGGGGCATGCGCCGAGTATGCCGTCGGGCGGTCCCGATGGACCGCGTGCGGCGCCCCTGCTCCCCCGGACATGCAGTCGGTGACTCACCGGGCAGGGGTGAGCCAGCGCCCGAAGGGCGACGATGCCGACTGCATGTCACCGGGCGCAGCGCCCCCGGCTACTCGACGCGCACCCGCACGGCGTAGAGCTCGGGGAAGAAGGTGAGGTCGAGAGCCCGGCGCAGGAAGTCGACGCCGCTGGAGCCTCCCGTGCCCTGCTTGTGGCCGATGGTGCGCGAGACCACCTGCAGGTGGCGGAACCGCCACTGCTGGAACAGGTCCTCGATGTCGACGAGCTCCTCGCACGTCTCGTAGACCCCCCAGTGCTCGGCCGGCGCGGCATAGACCGACGCGAACACCTCGACGAGGTCGTCGTCGAGCCGGTAGGGCTTGGTGACGTCGCGCTCGAGCACCGCCACCGGTATCGCGTAGCCGCGGCGCGAGAGGTAGCGCAGGAACTCGTCGTAGAGGGAGGGCTCGCCCAGCAGCTGCTGCAGCGAGTCGTGCTCGGCCGGCGAGTGCTCGAACACGCGCACCATGTCGGCGTTCTTGTTGCCCAGGAGGAACTCGACCGCGCGGTACTGGTGGCTCTGGAACCCCGAGCTGGTGGCCAGGAACGGCCGGATCAGCGCGTACTCGCTCGGGGTGAGGGTGGCCAGCACGTCCCACTGCTCGACGAGCTGCTTCTGCACGTGCTTCACCCGGGCCAGCCGCTTCAGCGCCGGCGACAGCTCGTCGGCCGCGACCAGCGCCCGGGCGGAGTGCAGCTCGTGCAGCAGCAGCTTCAGCCACAGCTCGGCCACCTGGTGCTGCACGATGAAGAGCAGCTCGTCGTGCTGCACCGGCTGGCTGCGCGGGTGCTGGGCAGACAGCAGGGTGTCGAGGTCGAGGTAGGCCCCGTACGACATGGCCTGCGCGAAGTCGGTGGAGATCCCCTCCTCCAGCACGCGCTGGGCCCGGTCGACGGCGGCGGAGTCCTCGGTCATGGGGGCATTGTCCCCCGGTCAGGTCACGGCGCCCAGCATGGTGACGAGGCGTTCCGCCGTCTGCGCCGACGTCGCTCGCCCCGCGCTCACCACGTCCATGCCGTCGCGGTCGACCACGCGGGATGGCGTGCCGTCACCTCCCGCACCGCCTGCGCCTCCTCCCGACCGCCCCGTCTTCGCGAGGTCGCGCGGCAGCCCTCGGGTGGCGGCGCGGGCGGCGGCCTCGTCGGGGTCGACGTCGAGCCAGCAGAGCACGACCCGCTCGGCGCCCCAGCTGCGCCCGAGCGCCCGCCACGCCGCGGCATCGGCCGCCTCGCGGGTGTACGGCGCCACCGTCAACACCGAGCGGCCGGCGCGCAGGTTGTCGGAGGCCACCGACGCCAGGCAGGCATAGCGGGCGTCGCGCAGGGCGGCGAACTGCGGTGCGTCGAGGTCGGCGACGGTGCCGAGCACGGCGGCGAACGCCTCGACCAGGGGCGTGGTCACGCTGTCGAGGTCGACGAGGCACAGGCCGCCGGCCGCCGCGACCAGCGCGCCGACCGTGGTCTTCCCGGCGCCCGGTGAACCCCCGACGCAGACGAGCGTGCCGACCGGGGAGACCCCACCCACCACCGGATCGGCCGGCACGCCCGTCGCGCCGCTCATGTCACGCGGCGGTCGTGCCGGACGACCGGTACCACGTGGGGCCGACCACCGAGGCGGCGTCGGCCATCGGCACCGGGGTCCAGGCGGGCGCACCGCGCCCGCGGAGCACCTCGGCCAGCTCGTCGAGGCGGCGGGCCGCCAACGCCGCGCCGGCGGCGCGCTGCTCGGCACCCATCCGGCCCACCGCGTCGCCCCAGATGGCGCGCCCGGCCATGAACCCGCTGCAGCCGTGGTCGGCCGCGACGTCGACCTGGGTGCGGAACCCCTCGAAGGTGACCCCCGCACTGAGCAGCACCCACGGGCCGTCGATGGCCTCGTCGAGATCGGCGCAGGCCTGGTGGGCCGCATCGAGGTCGGTGAGGTCGAGCACCGGGAACTCCACCTTCATGATGTCGGTGCCGACGTCGTGGAAGCTGCGCGCCGAGCTGATGACGCTGCGGCGACGGCGCTCGCGCACCTCGGGGTCGTCCATCGACTCGCCGGCCACGGGGAACCACAGCGGCTCGACGACGAGCGGCAGCCCCACGGCGTGGCAGTCCTTCGCGACCTGGGCCACCACCTCGTGCTGGTGTGCGACCTCCGCTGCGTCGCCGTCCGCGCGGTGGAAGACGACGAGCTTGGCGGCGTCGGCACCGAGGGCCGAGAGCTTCGCCGGGCCCCAGCCCTCCTTGAGCCGCAGCACCGTGTCGAACCCGACCGGGCTCGTCGCGGGCGTGTAGTAGAGGTCCTCGAGGCCGGAGATGACCCCGACGTCGCCGGGGAGCGCACGAGTGACGATGCTCTGCCCGAAGCAGTAGACCGGGTCTGCGAGAACGGACGTCGCGTGCTTGCTCAGCTCGGCGATCATCTCGAGCTTGGACTCGACGACCTCCTCGAACGAGACGTTGGCGAGGTCGTCGTCGAAGAGGAGCAGGTAGTTGTCGGGGTGGTCGATCGCGATCGTGCGGATCAGCCCGGCCCCGTCGGTGATGCGCGACATGCGGCGGAGGAGACCGACGGACTCAGCGGATGGGACGTGGGGCATTGACAGCGCTGTCATAGGCACATACCTTAGTCGGAGAGAGGCATCCGAGCAAGGGTGCGAACACTGTTGACAGCGCTGTCTACTGGGCAAGGAGGCCCCGATGCTCGTCGTCACCCCCAACACGTGCATCGATGTGACCACGTGGCTGCCCTCTCTCGTGCCCGGCTCGGTGAGCCGGGCGACGCGCACCGAGGTCACCGCAGGCGGCAAGGGGGTCAACGTCTGCCGCACGCTGCGGGCGCTCGGTGGCCGGCCCCGCCTCATCGGCCTCTCCGCCGCCTCCGACCCACGGCTGGCCGAGCTGCTCGCTGCCGAGGGCTGCGACTTCCTCCCCGTGCCCCACCGCGGACAGACCCGTCTCGCACTGATCCTCCTCGAGGATGCCGGGCGCGTCACCGTCGTGAACGGCCGTGGCCCCGAGCCGCACGAGTGGGACCACGACGAGCTGCTCGCGACGATCGCCGCCCAGCTCGACGCGACCCACCCCGCTGCCGTGCTCTGCTCGGGGTCGCTGCCCCCGGACGTGCCGCCCACCCTGTACGCCGACGTCGTCGAGGCCGGGCACGCGCGCGGCGTGCCGGTGCACGTCGACGCGGCGCCCGCGGTGCTCGGCGCCACCTTGGCGAGCGGTCCAGGCCTGGTCAGCCCCAACGTCGGCGAGGTCGAGTCGCTGCTGTACGGCCGCACCGACGAGAACGTCGAGGAGCAGGGCGACGACCTCGTCGACCGCTGCGTGGCCGCCGCCCGCGAGCTGCACGCACGGGGCGCCCGCCGGGCCGTGGTCACCGCCGGCTCCCACGGGGCCGCGCTCAGCACCGCCGACGGCACCTGGTGGGTCGACGCCGTGACCGTGCCGGTCGCCAACCCGATCGGCGCCGGCGACTCGTTCCTCGCCGGCACCGCCCACGCCCTCGCGACCGGAGCCGACGACGTCGCCGCGGTGCGTCACGGCATGGCCGTCGCCGCGGCAGCCGTGCAGCACGAGCGCGGCGGAATGCTCGACCCGGCACTGGTCGACGGCATCCTCGAGCGGCTCTCCCAGGGGGTGCCGGCGTGAGCGAGCCGACGATCTACGACGTGGCCCGCGAGTCGGGCTTCTCGATCAAGACCGTCTCGCGGGTAATCAACGGCGCGAGCGGAGTCAGGGCCGAGACAGTGGCGCGCGTCGAGGCCGCGATCAAAGCCCTGAACTACCACCCCAACCCCGCCGCGCAGCGCCTCGGTGGCGGCAGGCTGCCGACCATCGGCGTCGTCGTCGACTCCCTCAACGACCCGTTCTTCGGTGAGGTCATCGCGGTGACCGAGCGACGTGCCCAGGAGATGGGGATGGACGTGCTCGTCGCCTCCACCGGCATGGACGAGCTGCGTGCCCGCACCCAGGTCGAGCGCCTCGTGCGGCGTGGCGTCGCCGCGTTGCTCGTGGCTCCGTTCGGCGACGACGAGAGCGCCCGGGCCGCCTTGCCGGACGACATCCCGGTCGTCGTCATCGACCGTCGCTGCAGCATCGACGACAAGGACGTCGTGCGGGTCACCGACCACGAGGGGGCCGTCGAGGCCGTGCGCCACCTCATCGCCCACGGCCACACCCGCATCGCGTTCCTCGGCGAGACCGAGGAGTTCACCACGGTGCAGGACCGCCTCGCGGGCTACACCGACGCCCTGGTCGGGGCGGGCCTGACCGTCGAGCCGGAGCTGGTCGAGACCCGCTGCTGGAACAGCGAGGTGGCCTATCCGCTCGCCATGGCGATGCTCGCCCCCGCCGACGGCCCCACCGCCGTCTTCGCGTCGACCCCGCTCGTCGGGCTCGGCGTGCTGCGTGCCCTCAAGCGCCTCGACCGCCAAGACATCGCCGTCGTCGTGTTCGGTGACTTCCCGCTGGCCGAGCTGATGACGCCGCCCACCACCGTCGTCGACCAGCGCCCGACCGCGCTGGCCCACGCCGCCTTCGACCACCTCGAGCGCCGGCTCGAGACCCCGCACTCCCCCGTGGTCGAGACCGTCCTGCCCACCCGCCTGATCCAGCGCGGGTCCGGCGAGCTTCCGCCCCGGGAGGCGTCGTCGTGAACCACCCCCTCGTCGTCGACATCGGCTTCGACCTCGGCACCACCGTCACCAAGCTGACGGCGCTCGCCGAGGACGGCACCAGGCTGGTCGACCTCTCCGTCGCCACGACCTGGGACGAGCTCGGCGACGGCTGCGCCGAGCGCGACCCCCGTGCCGTCGTGGCCGCCGTCGAGGACCTCCTCGCCCGTGCGGCCACGACGGTGGCAAGCGGCAACGGCCGCCACGGCCCGCTCCACGTGCGGTCGATCGGCTTCACCTCGATGGCCGAGTCAGGGGTGCTCGTCGACCACGACGGCCGACCCCGATCCCCGGTCATCGCGTGGTTCGACCCCCGCGGCTGCGACCAGGTGAAGGCGGTGCCCCCCGAGCTGGCCCACGACTTCCCGGCTCGCACCGGCCTCCCGGTCACCCACGTGGCGTCGCTGTTCAAGATCGCCTGGCTGCGCGACCAGGGGCTGTCCCTCACCGGGTTGCAGTGGCTGTCGCTGCCCGAGTTCGTCATCGCGCAGCTCGGCGGCCGGCGGGTGGCCGAGCTGTCGCTGATGGGCCGCACCGGCTTCCTCGACATCCACACCAACGCCCCCTACCTGCCGGCCCTGGCCCACCTCGGTGTCGACGAGCGCCTGGTGCCCGAGATCGTCGGCGCCGGAACACCGGCCGGGCGGGTGCGGTCCGACCACCCCGTCCTCGCCGCCCGCGGCGCGGTGCTCACGGTCGCCGGTCACGACCATGCCGTGGCCGCGGCGGCAGCGGGCTCGGCCTCCACGGCATCCGCCATGGACAGCTTCGGCACCGCCGAGGCGTTCCTCGTCGCGAGCGGCCACGTGCCCGACCCCCACGTCGTGCGCCGGCTGACCACCCACGGGGTCTCGGTCTACCCGCACGTCGTGCACGGCACGACCGGGCTGTTGGCCGGCATGCGCACCGGGCTCGTCCTCAAGCGTGTGCTGCGCCTGCTCGGCGCCGACGACGAGGACGGCCGCAGCCGGGTCGACCGCGAGTCGCTCGCCCACCGCGGCGAGCGCGGCGACCGCAGTGGCGACATCGGCATCTCAGGCTTCTCGATGTCGGACCACGACGTCACCGTGCACCTGCGCGGAGACTCGCCGACACCGGGAAAGGTCTGGCGCGCAGCGCTCGACCACAGCACGGCGCACGCCGCCGACCTCCTCTCGCACCTCGGCGCAGCCGGGGTCCCCATCGAGCGACTCGTGCTCGCTGGTGGCTGGAGCCGGATGCCGTCGGTCCTCGACGCACGCCGTGCCCTGGCCCCCACGGTCGAGGTCGCCGCCATCCAGCAGCCGGGCCCTCGCGGTGCGGCGCTCTACGGGCGATGGGCCGCCACCCAGGGCGACCCCATCAGCAGCGACCCGCGGCCCCCAGCCGCGTACTTCACCCCGGTCGCGGAGACGGTCTCCGCCGGCCATGCAGCACCCCTGGCTTAAGGAGGCCCCCCATGACGAATACCGGACTCGACGCGATCGCCACGGAAGCCGGCACATTCGCCGTGCTCGCGATGGACCAGCGCGGAACCCTCAAGCGGATGCTCGCCGCGGTCGACCTTCCCGACACCACCGACGAGGAGATCGTCGCGATGAAGCGCGACATGATCGCCTCACTCGCCGGCAGCGCCTCGGCGTTCCTCGTCGACCCGACCTTCGGGCTGCCTGCCGCCCACCAGGTGTCGGGAGTTCCGCCGTACGGCCTGCTCCTCGCAGCCGAACCCGCCTCTCGCGGAACACACCTCGGCGAACCCACGGTCACCCTCGACCCCGCCCAGGGGGCCGCGTGGGTGCGCGACAGCGGCGCCGACGGGATGAAGTTCCTCGCCCAGGTACGCGCCGACCGCCCGGTGGGCGACGACGGCCGCGACACCACCGCCGAGGCCGTCGAGGCGATGAAGGCGCTCGTGGCCGACTGCTCCGAGCAGAACGTGCCGTCGATCATCGAGAACCTCATCTACCCGCTGCGCGACGAGACCCCCCTCTCCCCCGAGGCCCGGGCCGACGCGATCATCGAGGCCGCCGTGCTCATCGACGACCTCAAGCCGAGCCTGCTCAAGCTCGAGTACCCGGGCAGCCCGCAGGCCTGCAAGCGGCTCGCCTCGCGACTCACCGTCCCGTGGGCCGTGCTCTCTGCCGGGGTCTCCTCGGACGAGTTCGCCAAGGTGCTGCGGGTCAGCTGCGACGAGGGCGGGGCCAGCGGCTTCATCGCCGGTCGCGCCATCTGGAAGGAGACGGTGGCCATGGGTCACGACGAGCGCGTGGCGTTCCTGTCCGAGACCGGCCGTCGCCGGATGGACGAGTACGTCTCGATCATCGAAGGACGTGCTCGGCCCTACCAGGAGGCCGTCGCATGAGCGCCCTGTTCGAGGCCCGCGGGCTGAGCCGCCGCTTCGGGCGGGTCCAGGCCCTGGACAAGGCCGACTTCGACGTCAACGCCGGCGAGGTCGTCGCCCTGATCGGCGACAACGGCGCCGGCAAGTCGACCCTGGTCAAGGCCCTCACGGGCAACCTCGACATCGACGAGGGCGAGATCTTCTTCGAGGGCGAGCAGGTGCACTTCGCCACCCCGCACGAGGCGTCGGCGATGGGCATCGAGGTCGTCCACCAGGACCTCGCGCTGGCCCCGCACCTCGACGCGGCCCAGAACATGTTCCTCGGGCGCGAGCTCATGGCCTCGGGCGTGTTCGGGAAGCTCGGCTTCATGGACAACACGGCCATGCGCACCAAGGCCGCTGCGGCGTTCGCCGAGCTGGGCGCGGCAGTGCGCTCGGTGGTGGTTCCCGTCGGCGCGATGTCCGGTGGCCAGAAGCAGTCCGTCGCCATCGCACGGGCAGTGTCGTGGGCGAACAAGGTGCTCTTCCTCGACGAGCCCACGGCCGCCCTCGGTGTCGTCCAGACCTACAACGTCCTCGAGATGATCAAGCGGGTGCGGGACACCGGCCTGGCCGTCGTCCTCATCTCGCACTCCATGCCGCACGTGATCGACGTGGCCGACCGCGTGCAGGTGCTGCGCCTGGGCGAGCGCGTCGCGACGTACCAGGCGGCGGACACCTCGGTCGAACAGCTCGTCGGCGCCATGACCGGCGCCCTGGACAGGAAGGAGGGGGCGGCATGAGCACCACCACGAAACCGACCCAGGAGATCGAGACCTCGCTGAGCCAAGGCGGGCTCCTCGACCGGCTCAAGGCCATGCAGTCGGTCTGGATCCTCGGCGTGCTCGTCGTCATCGTCGCCGCCTTCGGCCTCATGTCGCCGACGACGTTCCTCAGCGCCGGCAACCTCACCAACATCACCCAGAACGTCTCGATCTGGGCCGTCCTCGCCGTGGGCATGACCTTCGTCATCATCACCTCCGGCATCGACCTGTCGGTCGGCTCGGTGCTCGTCGTCTCGTCCGTCGTCGCCGCCAAAGTCATGGAGGGGATGGGCGAGCAGGGCTGGACCGCTGCCGTCGTCGGCCTCGTCTGCGCCGTCATCACGGGAATGTTCTGGGGCACCCTCAACGGGTTCCTCGTCGCCAAGGCGAAGGTCCCACCGCTGATCGTCACCCTGGGCACGCTCTCGGTGGCCCTGGGCATCGCGCAGATCATCACCGGAGGGCTCGACGTCCGCTCGGCGCCCGTCGTGCTCGTCGACAACATCGGCTACGGCCGGATCGCCGGCATCCCCGCGATCAGCCTGATCGCACTCGTCGTCGTCGTCATCGGTGGCGTCGCCCTGCACAAGACGAAGTTCGGGCGCTACACCTACGCAATCGGCTCCAACGAGGTCTCGGCCCGACGGGTCGGCATCAGCGTCGACCGCAAGCTGATCCAGATCTACGCGCTCTCCGGCCTGCTGGCGGGGTTCGCCGGCCTGCTCTCCCTGGCGCAGTACGGCACGACGACGATCGCCGGGCAGTCGCTCACCAACCTGAACGTCATCGCCGCTGTCGTCATCGGCGGCACGTCGATCTTCGGCGGCTCGGGCTCGATGTTCGGATCCATGGTCGGCCTCTTCATCCCGGCGACCCTGCAGTCCGGCTTCGTCATCATCGGCGTCTCCCCCTACTGGCAGACCGTCGCAGTCGGCGCGATCCTCATCGCCGCCGTCTACGTCGACCAGCAGCGCCGATCCTCGGCCAGCCGGGGCAAGGGCGCCTAGACCAGGCGCCGCCGCTCCCCGCAGCAGCCGGACACCCCGGCGGAGACGTCCCCCCACCCATTCCCGACACGCACGACCAACCACCACCGAAGGAAGGCAGCACCATGAGGAACACCATCAAGGTCGCGGCAGTCTCGGCCAGCGCCGTACTCGCACTGGCCGCCTGCAGCAGCGGCACCTCGTCCGACACGACCTCGGCATCCGCCGGGGCCAGCGCGAGCAACAACAAGCAGATCGCATTCGTCCAGGGCGTCGCCGGCGACGAGTTCTACATCACCATGGAGTGCGGCATCAAGGCCAAGGCCGCCGAGCTCGGCTACACGGTCACCACGCAGGGCCCGCAGAAGTTCGACCCCACCCTGCAGAAGCCGATCGTCGACTCGGTGACCGCGTCGAAGCCGGCCGCGATGCTCATCGCCCCGACCGACGTCGCCGCCATGCAGGCCCCTCTCGAGCAGGCGGCCAAGGCCGGCATCAAGGTGGTCCTGGTCGACACCACGGTGAACGACCCGTCGTTCGCGGTCTCGCAGATCAGCTCTGACAACGTCGGCGGCGGCGCGGCCGCCTTCGACGCGATCAAGGCGGCCAAGCCCGGTGGCGGCAAGGTGCTCGTCATCTCGACCGACCCGGGCGTCTCCACCGTCGACGCCCGCGTCAAGGGCTTCTCGGATGCCGCCGCCAAGGACTCCACGTTCACCGACCTCGGCGTGCAGTACAGCCACAACGACCCGGCCACCGCGGCCAACCTCGTCTCGGCGGCCCTGCAGAAGGACCCCGACATCGTCGGCATCTTCGCGACCAACCTGTTCTCCGCCGAGGGCTCGGCCACCGGTGTGCGCCAGGCCGGTGCCAAGGACGTGACCATCGTCGGCTTCGACGCCGGCCCGAACCAGATCAAGGCGCTCGAGGACGGCACCGTCCAGGCGCTCGTCGCCCAGCAGCCGTCGACCATCGGCTCTGACGGCGTCGAGCAGGCCGACGCGGCCCTGAACGGCACCACCGTGACCCCGACCATCCAGACCGGGTTCACCATCATCACCAAGGACAACCTGTCCGGCGAGGGTGGCAAGGCGGCGTACAAGTCCACCTGCTGATCCCGCTTCCCCTACTGCGGGGCCGCCGTGTGCTCAGGGCCGCGGCGGCCCTGCTTTCACGTCGGATGCCGTCGCGCGTCGCGCTCAGCGGGCGGTGACGTCGACCAGGGCAGCGTGGCCGGCGGTATCCACCTTGACGGCGGCGACCGCGCCGCCTTCCCGCAGCGCGTCCTGCAGCCCGGCTGCCTGGCCCTGGGGCAGGAACCAGCTCTCGATGCCACACTCCAGCCGCCAGCTGGAGTCGTCGCAGGTCAGGAAGAGCCCCTCGGCGGGCGCCGTGCGCTGCACCGGCCCCCCGACCCAGACCTCACCACGGCGGGTCAACGGCACGTAGGCCGTTCCGCGCGCGTCGTCGAGCACCTGCTGCTGCTCCTCGGTGAGGACCCCGGCGCCCTGCCCGAGCTGGTCCGGGAGGTCCGGGTAGGCGAGCTGCACGTAGGCCCCGCGGAACGGGTCGATCGGGTCGACCGGTTCGACGCGCAGGGTGACGGTCTCCCCGGTGAGCCGTGCGGAGAGTGGCGCCCATACGGCCACGCCGACGAGCACGAGCTGTGCCAGGACGACCGCGCCGACCCGGATGGTCCGCGACGTCGTGGTGCTCATGTCAGGGCCTCCTTCGCCTCGGTGACGAGCCGTCGCCGGCCGCGGTCGGCCAGCGCGCCCGTGCCGAGCAGCACCACACCCACGATGAGGAAGAGCGCGGCCCCGGAGACGATCGGCGCGAACACCGCGAACGCCTGCACGGTGACGAAGACGACCAGGGCCGCGGTGGCGAGCCAGGTCAGCCGTGAGGAGTCGCGCATCCCGCCGAGCACGGCGTACCCGCTGGCCACGAGGAGGTACGCCAGCACCGAGAGCACGGCGCGCAGCCAGGCGCCGGCGGGCAGGTCGGCGGTGTCGGAGAGGCTCTCGTCGAAGCGCCACAGCGACAGGCCGATGGTCAGCGCCAGCGTGATGGCCGCGAGGCCCACCTCGAGGCGATCGACCCGGTCGCCGCGCACGAGTGCGGTCGCGGCGAGCAGCGCCGCGACCCCGATCCCGACCCAGAGCGTCACGCTGCCCTCGGCGTCGCCCCACGCGTAGGGCAGCGCCGCGATGAACAGGGCGACAAGCACCAGCAGTGCGCCGACCTCGCGCCACGCGGTGGCGATGTCACGCCACCCGAGCACCAGGTGGCCGACCCCGACCGAGACGGCGGCCAGCGCCGCGGCCGCGATCGCGGTCGACACCGTGAAGGCGCCGTCGCCGGCGGCGATGACCTGCCAGACGTACCAGAAGGCGAGCAGGCCGACGGCGAGCACGAGCGGTGCGACACCGCGCACGGCATACGCCCAGAGCAGTGCGCCCAGGCCCCACACGCCGACGAGGATCGGCTCGTAGGCAGGCACCTGCAGGCTCTGGGCCGCCTGGAACACGACAGCCCCGAAGGCCGCGGCGGCCAGCAGGCGCAGGGCTCCGACGACCGGGGATGCCGTGTCGCCCAGTCGAGCTCGCCGTGCGGCCAGCAGCTCGGAGGCGACGACCAGGCCGAGCCAGACCACGACCATCAGCAGGAAGCGGGTCAGGGACGACATGGCGTCGAGGTTGGAGGCGACCAACCAGACCAGGCCGAGGCCGATGAAGCAGGCCCCGAGCGTGAGCACGATCCGCGACAGCGTGAACCGGCGGCTGGCGACGTAGCGCCCGCGGATGGCGGCAGCGCGGTCGGGGTCGACCAACCCCTCGGCCTGCCAGTGGGCGAGCTCGCCCTCGAGCCAGTGCAGCTGGGCGGGGGTGGCAGGGTGCACGGCCGGGTCGTGGTGGCCGGGAACGGTGGGGGTGGCGGTGGGCGGCGCGGTCATCGCGGGCTCCTCGGTGTCGGGCAGGTCACCCGGGGGGTGCATCCCCATGGTGCTCCGCGAGCCCGGTCGGCACCATGAGCACCGCTACCCAGCGCGTCGGCGAGCCGGAGAGGACCTCCCGGGCCGAGCACCGAGACGCCCCCGTCCGAGCCGTCCGAGGCGTCCAGGTCGACCGCCGACGCGGCCCCCGCCGTGGTGGCGCGGTCGTCCCGGGAGGACAAGCTGCGCACCGTCTCCGGTGCGGACTTCGGGCACACCAGTGCGCTCGGCGAAGGTCGGCCGGGCCCTGAGCCGCGAGACGCGCGCCGAGGACAGGCCGTCGAGGGTGCCGAAGCACACCTTCCCGCCGGAGCAGGCCACCAGCGCCCGGAGTGACCTCTGCCCGATGACGGCGTCGAGCATCGCTCGGGTCCCGGGGCCCGTGTCGCCGAGGTCGACCGTGCGTCCCACCACGCCGAGCAGCAGCGCGCGCCGGGTGCGCCCGAGCACCACCTGGGGCAGGGCTCGATCGTCGAGTCCTCGTGGAGGGGGAGGGGGACCGGGGGACGGAACCGGGCGCCCCAGGAGCGCCGCGAACTCCGCGTCGGTGGCCACCGGCCGGGCCGGTGCCCCCACCGGGGTGACGACGTCGTCCGACGCGACGTCGACCTGCTGCGCGTGCTGAACCTCTCGGCCGGACGCCGGCGCTGGGGCCGGCCGACCCGCCGCGGCCCCCGCCTCAGCCGAACTCGTCGGGGTTCGGTCCGGTGCGGAAGCCCTGGTCGAGGCGGTCGATCTGCGCGAGGTCGTCGGCGGTGAGGGTGAGGTCGGCGGCTGCGAGGTTCTCGACGATCCGCGACGGCGTGACCGACTTGGGCAGCACGACCAGGCCGAGCGCCAGGTGCCAGGCGATGACCACCTGCGCCGGGGTGGCGCCGTGGCGCTGCGCGATGGCCCCGATGACCGGGTCGTCGAGCACCCGCTTGCCCGACGCGAGCGGGCTCCACGACTCGGTGACGATGCCGTGCTCCGCGTGGAACTCGCGCAGCGTCGCCTGCTGCAGGTAGGGGTGAAGCTCGACCTGGTTGATGCTTGGCCACTCCCCCGTCTCGTCGAACAACCGCTGCAGGTGCGGGGCATGGAAGTTGCAGACGCCGATGGCGCGCACCCGCCCGTCGTCACGCAGCTCGCGCAGCGCCTGCCACGTCTCGACGTAGCGGTCCTGGCGCGGCGCCGGCCAGTGGATGAGGAACAGGTCGAGCACGTCGAGGCGCAGGCGGTCCAGCGACGCGTCGAACGCCGCGCGGGTGCTGTCGCGGCCGTGGTCGTCGTTCCAGACCTTGGTCGTCACGAACACCTCGTCGCGGGGCACGTCGCTCGAGGCCAGCGCCCGCCCCACCCCGGCCTCGTTGCCGTACAGCCGCGCGGTGTCGACGTGCCGGTAGCCGGCATCGAGGGCGGCGAGCACGGCGGCATCCACCTCGTCGTCGGGCACCTGCCAGACGCCGAAGCCGACGCTCGGGACGGGAACCGGGCCGGAGGGGGTGGAGAGCGCAGTGCTGGTCACGTGGGGCATGAGCCCACGCTAGAGCGTGCGGGCTGCTGCCGGTGGCGAGCGGCAGCCAGGATGCCGGACAGCCGCCGGCGCACGGGCGCCTGAGCCACCAGCACGCTGCCGAGGGTCACCGCGATCGCGGCCAGACGCGTGGGCCCGAACGGCTCGGCGAGCAGCAGCACCCCGAGGGCCGTGCCGACCACGGGGTTGACCAGACCCACGACGGCGACGGCACCGGCATCCATCCGGGTGAGCCCGCGGAACCAGAGCACGTACCCGAGCGCCGAGCCGACCAGCCCGAGGTAGGCCAGCGCAGCCAGCGACGACCCGTCCAGCGACGGGGGCGCACCCTCCGCCAGGGCGGCCACCGGCAGCAGCAGGAGCCCACCGGCGACCAGCTGCCAGGACGTGGTCACCAGCACGTCGTCCGGCGGTGACCAGCGCTTCACGAGGACGAAGCCCAGGGCGGAGGACGCGACGGCACCGAGCGCGGCGGCCACGCCGACGGCATCCACGGTGCCGGCCCGGTCGTTCTGCCAGACCAGGGTCACGACGCCCGCCACCCCGACCAGGGCCGCGACCACGGTGACCCGAGCCTGACGCTCGCCGATGACGAGGAAGGCGACACCCATGACCACCAGGGGCGACAGGGCGGTGAGCGTGGAGGCCAGCCCGCTGGGCAGCCGGAAGGCGGCGACGTAGAGCAGGGCGAAGAACAGCCCGTGGTTCAGGCCACCGAGAACCACCGACCGGCCCCACCACCGGCCGCGCGGGAGGCGGCGCACCCAGAGCAGCAGGAGCAGCCCCGCGGGCAGCACCCGGGCGGTTGCCGCGAAGAACGGACGGTCCGGTGGCAGCCAGAGCTGCGTCACGGCGTACGTGGAGCCCCACACCACCGGCGGGACCGCGGTCAGGGCGAGGGTGGCCACGCCCGGCGACTTATCTTCCATGGAAGCGACTTTACCTTCCGTGGAAGATAAAGTCGAGGGCATGGACCACGCCGCGACCGTCGTCGAGCAGTGGCGGGCCGAGCGCCCCGAGCTCGACACCTCCCCCATCCTGGTGATCGGGCGCATCCACCGCATCGCCGCGGCCCTCACCCCCGAGCTGGTCGCGGTCTACGGCCGGCACGGGCTGGGCGAGGGAGAGTTCGACGTGCTGGCCACCCTGCGCCGCCAGGGAGCCCCGTACGCGTTGAGCCCCGGGGAGCTGGGCGAGCGCACCATGGTGTCGTCGGGGGCGGTGACCAAGCGGGTCGACCGGCTCGAGGCGAGAGGGCTGGTCGAGCGCCGGGCCCACCCCTCCGACGGCCGGTCGCGCACCGTCGCCCTCACCGCCGCGGGCCGCGCGGTGGTCGACGCCGCGATGGACGACCACCTGGCGAACGAGGCCCGGCTGCTGGGCGGCCTCGAGCCTGACGAGCGCACCGCCCTGGCCGACCTGCTGGGCCGGTTGGCGACCACACTCGGCGTCTGACGCGACCGCCCGTCTCCTGTGTCGCACCGGTGCCCGCGCTGCGCCCGGGCCGCCGGGTGACGCGATGGTCGTACCGATAGAGTCCGAGCCATGGCCATCAGCAAAGTCCTCATCGCCAACCGTGGTGAGATCGCCGTTCGCATCGCCCGTGCCTGCACCGACCACGGCATCCGCTCCGTCGCCGTCTACGCCGAGCCCGACCGCGACGCGCTCCACGTCAAGGTCGCCGACGAGGCGTACGCCCTGGGCGGGTCCACACCGGCCGACTCCTACCTCCTGCAGGACAAGCTGATCGAGGTCGCGCACGAGGCGGGTGCCGACGCCGTGCACCCGGGCTACGGCTTCCTCGCCGAGAACGCCGGCTTCGCACAGAAGGTCATCGACGCCGGCCTGGTCTGGATCGGCCCCGGCCCCGAGGCGATCGACAGCCTCGGCGACAAGGTCAAGGCGCGGCACATCGCGCTGGCCGCCCAGGCCCCGCTGGTGCCCGGGACCGCCGACCCGGTCGACGGTCCCGACGAGGTCGTCGCGTTCGCGCAGGAGTTCGGCCTGCCGGTGGCCATCAAGGCGGCCTACGGCGGCGGCGGTCGTGGCCTGAAGGTCGCCCGCAACCTCGAGGAGATCCCCGAGCTGTTCGAGTCCGCCGTGCGCGAGGCCGTCACGGCGTTCGGCCGCGGCGAGTGCTTCGTCGAGCGCTTCCTCGACCACCCGCGACACGTCGAGACCCAGTGCCTGGCCGACCAGCACGGCAACGTCGTGGTCGTCTCCACCCGCGACTGCTCGCTGCAGCGCCGCAACCAGAAGCTCGTCGAGGAGGCGCCCGCCCCCTTCATCACCGACGAGCAGCACACCGAGCTGCTCCGGGCCTCCAAGGAGATCCTGCGCGCGGCCGGCTACGTCGGCGCCGGCACCTGCGAGTTCCTCGTCGGCCCCCAGGGCGACATCTCCTTCCTCGAGGTCAACACCCGCCTCCAGGTCGAGCACCCGGTCTCCGAGGAGGTCACCGGCATAGACCTGGTGCGCGAGCAGTTCCGCATCGCCGACGGCGAGGCCCTCGACTACCCCGACCCCGAGCCGCATGCTCACTCCATCGAGTTCCGGATCAACGGCGAGGATGCCGGTCGCGGCTTCCTCCCGGCCCCCGGCACCGTCACCACGATGCGAGTGCCCCAGGGCCCCGGCGTGCGCTGGGACTCCGGCCTGCTCGAGGGCGACACCGTCGCCGGCGCGTTCGACTCGATGATCGCCAAGCTCGTCGTCACCGGCCGCACCCGCCAGCAGGCGCTCGAGCGCTCGCGCCGCGCCCTGGCCGAGCTCGTCATCGAGGGCATGCCCACGGTCACGCCGTTCCACCGCAAGGTGGTCTCCGACCCGGCGTTCGCCCCGGCCGACGCCGACGAGAAGTTCACCATCCACACCCGGTGGATCGAGACCGAGTTCGTCAACGACATCCCCGCGTACTCCGGGGGGTCGGCCGATGCCGCGGAGGCCGACGAGCGCCAGACCGTCGTGGTCGAGGTCGGCGGCAAGCGGCTCGAGGTCTCCCTGCCCGGCGGGCTCTCGCTCGGCGGCGGCTCGGGTGGCGGCGCGGCGAAGAAGAAGGCTCCGCGACGCTCCGGCAGCGCGAAGGCCGGTGCCGCGGCATCCGGCGACTCGCTCACCGCCCCGATGCAGGGCACCATCGTCAAGATCGCCGTCGAGGAGGGCACGACCGTCGCCTCCGGTGACCTCGTCGTGGTGCTCGAGGCGATGAAGATGGAGCAGCCGATCACCGCCCACAAGGCGGGCACGGTGACCGGGCTCGTCGCGCAGGTCGGCGCCACGGTGTCCAACGGCGCGGTGCTCTGCGAGATCACGGACGGCTGAGGCCGCCCGCGACGCGTGAGCGCAGGTCGAGAGTAGGGAACACGCCGGGTGACGAGCCGTCACACGGCGTGTTGTCTACTCTCGACGAGCCACCCGGGGGTGACCCGGCGCTGGGCTACGTGAGGTCGATCTGCTCGGGACGCGCCTGGGTGCCCGCGAACAGAGCGCTCAGGTCGAGCGAGCGCACGTGGCGCCGGGAGGCGAGCGAGACGTAGGTGCGCGCCAGCACGTCCTTGCCGAAGCCGAGCACGGTGTTCATCAGGCCGGTCGCCTCGGCGAGGTCCTCGGGAGCAGAGGACTCCACGATCTGGCGCCACATGGCTTCCTCGAGCGCGTTGAACGCCGCCTGGACCTCGCTGATGTCGAAGCCGGCCTTGAAGCGCTCCTCGGCGACGTTCACCGCATACGCGCTCACGCCCGCCAGGTCGCGGTTGCCGATCGCCGTGGCGACGAGGTCGAACAGGGCCTCGAGCCGTCCGCGGGTGAACTCCTCACCGGCCGCCTCGTAGTGGTGCACGTGCGAGCGTTCGAGAACCGTGTAGCTCTCGTCGAGAATGCTCGAGCGGTGTTCCTGGAGTAGAGCTGCGCAGTCCATGCGATGCACCCGCCTTTCGGTGGGTCCATCGTCCCACGCCGGGCACCGGCCGGCCGCACCGGTCCAGCGGACCGGCGCAGGCTCGCGGGGTCGCCGTCCGCGAGGTTCAGAGCGGGGGCGCCGGCTCCCCCGGCGTCACCGGCCCGGGCTCGGCCGGACCGCGCCCGGGCTGCGGGTCGTCGGGCGATGACGGCAGCGGGTTCGGGGCGGGGACGCCCGGGCTCGGCCCCGGCGGGCTCCCGGGGTCGGGAACGGGAGCGGGCGGCCTCGGGCCGGCGGGGTCGGGGGTGGTGGGCACGTGGTCCGGTGGCAGCGGCGGGCCCCCGGGAGTGGGTGGCTGGGTCACCGGTTGCTCCCGTCAGGTCGCCGGGTCGACACCCGCAGGGGTGCCGTCGGTCTCCGCACGGTCCGTCGGCGCGGACGTGTCGGAGGGCGCCCCCGACGTCGTGGCCGCCGGCGCCGCGCCGCTGGGGGGCTCCGCCGAAGACGGCAGTCCGAGGCCCTGCCGCAGTGCCTGGCTGCCCTTCCCGACCTTGTCCGCGTACTTCGGCCCGGCCTTGCCCCGCACGAAGGACTCCGCCTTGTCGATGGTCCCCGAGGCCGCGTCCGGGTTGTCCCGCGCGTACTCCTTGGCCTTGTTGATGGCAGCGGCGGCGGCCGCGACGAGGACCGCCGTTCGAATGAGCTTCATGTCGTCTCCTGACCTCGACGGGATACCCCCATACCCCACCCATCCTGCCTCGCAGTGGAGGGCAGCGGCCTTCTACGACGCAGGATCCTGGTCAGTGCCGTGGGCGCTCCCCCGGCGTCAGGGGTGCGGGGTCGTCATCCCACCTGCGGGGCTGGGGGTCGTCGGTCGTGCCCGGTGACGGGTTGGGTGCGACCGGGTCGAGGAAGCCGTGCGACACGGGCGGCTCGGCGGTGTCGGGATCCGGGTCGGCCCAGCCCGCGCCCGGCGCCGCTGCGCGGCTGGGCAGGCCGAGGCCCTGGCGCAGCGCCCTGCGCCCCTTGTCGACGTACGCACCGTGCTTCGGGGACAACCGACCGCGCAGGAGCTGCTCGACCTTGTCGAGGGCCTGTTCCGCACCCTCCGGGTGCTCCTGGGCGTACTCCCTCGCCTGGGTCGCCGCGGTCATCACCACGGCGACGACGGCTGCGACTCGAACCTTCTTCACGGGTGGGCTCCTCAGGGGCTGGTGGTCGGTCGGGGGTGGAGGGCGCGAGCCGCCTCGGCGACCCACCCCCATCCCGGGTCCCCGGACCGTACGGGAAGGCGCGGCCGCAGCGGGTCAGCGGCCACGCCGCCGCAGGACCCGGTCGATCACCGCGGCCAGACCGTCGGGATCACGACCGAGCTCGGCGACGACAGCCGTGTGCACCGCCTTGCGCAGGTCCTCGGTCGTGGGTGTGCCGACGGTCGGCGCCGGTGCCGTCCCCGCCGTCGGGGCCGAGGATTTCGCGCGCTCGATCCGGACACCGAGGTCCTCGGCCCGCTGCGCGGCCTCGTCGGTGACGACATCACGCGCGCCGACCACGATCGGCGTGCCGGACCTGACGGCATCCTCCACGTGCTGCCGGGTGATGAACCGTCGACGTCCTGCACCTCCCGCACCGCTGCGGGCCTCATTCGCGCCCATCGAGAGCCTCCAGTGCTGCGACGGCCGCATTGCGTGCGGCGAGGATGTCGGCCTCGGTGCCCGCCATCCACAGCCGTCCGTAGACGCCGACCGAGGAGACGTGCATCAGGTTGACCGCGGCCGCCTTCTCGGCCTCGTTCGCCGCGAGGTTGATGTAGGCGGCCGGCGTGCACTCGAGCACCAGCATCGTCTGGCCCGCGACCAGCATCATGCCGCGGGTGAACCGGTTCAGCAGCTGGGACTGATAGGGGCTGACGTTGGTGATGACCTGCATCGAGGCGATCTGTGGCTTCTTGCGGGCGGTGACGTCGAGGTCGAGCTCACGCAGGACGGCCTCGCCGGCCTGCAGCACCTCGGCCTGGGAGTCCTCGTGCAGCTCGAACATGCCGAACTGGCGTTCGACGATCTGGGCGCCCGGGCGGGCCATGGTCGCCTTGACGGCGACGTCGACGACCCGGAACACGTGGTTGCCCGGCGCCATCTCGACGTACAGCGCGGCCATGCCCTCGATGGGCAGGTCGCCCTGGGTCACCGTGCCGACGAAGGAGGCGTACTGCGGCTGCATCCGGTCCAGGTAGCAGTAGGCGCGGAGCTCGAACTCATCGGCCATGGGGACACTTCTCCTTCGTGGGGGTCATGGGGCCTGGGGGGACTGCGCCTCGCCGGGGACTCACCCGTAGCCCGATCGGTAGCCCACCTCGATGGCGGGGGCGCAGCGGGCGATACCGAGCGGGGTGACGAACAACGGCGCCACCGGCACGACGGTGTCGAGGCCCGAGGCCTGCGACACCACGTCGGCGAAGCCGGGGAACGCCGCGCTCCCGCCCACGAGGTACACCTTCGGCACCGGCCAGCCCCTGGAGTTGGTCGACACGATCGAGGCGACCTTCTCCATCACCGGGCGGACGAGCGGGAAGAGCCGGGACTGCTCGTCCGGGTCCTTCTTCAGCCGCTCGGCCTCCTCCACGGTGACGCCGAGGGCACCGGCGATCACCAAAGTGAGGTGCGTGCCTCCCGTGGCCTCGTCGGCGGTGTGGACGACCTCGCCGTCCTGGACGACTGCGACACCGGTCGTTCCCCCACCGATGTCGACCACGACACCGTCGCGCAGCCGGAGCACGGCGTTGGCGGCACTCGGTTCGTCCACCAGGCCGGTGCACTCCAGCCCGGCTGCCTCGATGACATGGCGCACGGCCCGTACGGACCCCGTCGCGACGCCGGGCGGGAAGGCGCCGTGCGCTCCGGGGACGGGCACCCCCAGCCGGTCCTCCACCTGCCTCCTCAGGCGGCGCAGGACGTCGACCGCACCCAGGTAGTCGGTGACGACGCCGTCGCGGACCACGTCCGCAGGCTCGTACGCCGCAGCGAGGGGCCGGTCGTCGCCGTCGAGTGCCACCAGCACGACGTACGCGGTGCCGAGGTCCACGCCGCCCCTGACCGCGAACGGCGGTTCGGCAAGCGGCGCCCTCACCAGCGCCGCATCGAAGGCTGCCATGGTGTCCTGCAGGCTCGGCCGACGCATCAGGCGCTCCAGTCGGCCGGGTAGGTGACGTAGAGGAACTTCGCCCACGACGGTGTGCCGAAGGTGATCGACGATCCCTTGGGGACCGCGATGACGTCCCCGGGGCGCCCGACCGCAACCTGCTCGGCGGTCGTGATGTGCAGCTCTCCCTCGATGACGTACTCCACCTCGTCGTAGTCCAGGGTCCACGGGAAGGAGCCGGCTCGCAGGCTCATCACCCCGGCCGCGATGGGCAGCCCGTGCCTGGCGGTCACGACGTCGGACAGGCGCACGTCCATCTCGGGCCGATGCACGTCGACCGGGAACGGGTCGAGCGGCATCACGTTCACACCGGGCACGTGCCGCAGCGGAGCCGGCCGGCCGATCGGCGCCGGCTCGAGGCTGTCCGGCCCCGGGACCCGGGTGGTGATCCGCACCCCCCGCTCGGCGGCCACGTCTCGAGCCAGCGGGGTGAGCACGTCCCCGGGCGCGACGACGAGCTCGGTACTGCCCGTGCGGGCGAGCCCGAGCACGTCGGCGGCGGTGTGGACCCTTCGGCTCACGGCAGCGCCCTACCCCTTGTCGTGGTCCGGTGGCTCACTTGCCCTCAGGCTGCGACGCTCCCGGGTTCTGCGAGGGCAGGATGAACTCGACGTCGCCGTGGGGGCGGGGGATGACGTGGACGCTGACCAGGTCACCGACGCGCTGGGCGGCCGCGGCACCGGCGTCGGTTGCTGCCTTGACGGCTCCGACGTCGCCACGCACCATCACGGTCACGTAGCCACCACCGATCTGCTCCTTGCCGATCAGGGTCACGTTCGCCGCCTTCACCATGGCGTCGGCGGCCTCGATCGAGCCGACCAGTCCACGGGTCTCGATCATGCCGAGGGCGATCATCTGGGGGTTTGTCACTGGAGTGTCCTCTCACTGTGGTGCTGCGGGGTGGTGCGGAGTCGGTGTGCGGGGGGCGGTCTGGTCGCGGGTGGCGGCTGGGCGCGGGCCGGCGGTGCCGGCCCCCGGATGCCGCGGCGGCACCTCATGGGCCACCTCCCAGCTCGCTGAGCACCTGCCGGACGATGCGGCCCACCTGGTCCTCACCCGCCGGTGACGGGTCGGGGGCCCGGGCCGCCCGGGCCGTCGGTGCCGGGCCGTCGGTCGGCAGGCCGTCGTGCCGGGGGGCCCCGCGGACGTCGGGGGCGTGCTCATAGGCCGCCGCGGGCGGCTCGGAGGTGGCGAACGCGAGCCGTTTGACGTTGAGCAGGTGGGTGACGGTGATGTTGTCGCTCACCACGGCGCCGCCGATGCCGCCCGGGGCCAGGGTCATCGCGGGCATCACACCAGTGGTGGCGCCGATCGCCCCCAGCGTGCCCCACGTGTTGACGAGGATCCGGAAGGCCGGCTTCTCCAGCCCGAAGGCCATGATCACGTCGTCGTCGGTCGCGTGGATGACCAGCGAGTGCCCGTCGCCACCGAAGCGGAGCAGCTCGATCGAGCGCTCGCAGCCCGCGCGCCAGCCGTCCTGGACGTACCAGCCGAGCACCGTGGTGAGCTTCTCGGCACTCAGCGGCTCCTCGCGACCCACGCCGCTCAGCTCGGCCACCAGGATCCGTGCACGGGCCGGCACCTCGATGCCCGCCAGCGCCGCCAGCGCCTGGGGGGTCCGGCCCACCGCCGCGGGGTTCATGCCACCGCCGGGGTTGAAGACGGTCCGCTCGAGCGCCGCCTTCTGGGCCTCGGTGACGAAGTGGGCCCCGAGCCGCTCCATCTCGGCGCGCAGCTGCGCCGAGACCGGGGCGTCGACCACCACCGCCTGCTCGGTGGCGCAGATCGTGGAGCAGTCGAATGCCTTGCTGTTGACGATCGCGCTGGCCGCCGCCGGCACGTCGGCGCTGCGGTCGACGTAGACCGGCACGTTGCCGGGCCCCACTCCCAGAGCGGGCTTGCCCATGCTGTGCGCCGCTCGCACCATCGGGGTGCCCCCCGTGGCGAGGATCATCGAGGTCGCGTAGTGGCGCATCAGCTCCTGCGAGCCGGGGAGGCTGACCTCGCGCATGCAGCCGACCAGGCCTGGCGGCATGCCGGCCCGCTCACCCGCCTCGATCATCAGCCGCACGGCCTCGTAGGTGCAAGCCTTGGCCGACGGGTGGGGCGCGATGATGCACGCGTTGCGGGCCTTCACCGAGATCAGCACCTTGTAGACGGCGGTCGAGTTCGGGTTGGTCGACGGGCACAGGCCGACGACCACGCCCACCGGCCAGCCGATCTCCACGACCCCTGTCGCCTCGTCGCGGCGCAGCACGCCCACCGTGGGGATGTCGCGGATGGACTCCCACACCGTCCGGGAGGCGAACTCCACCTTGATCCGCTTGTGCGCCGCGACGCCGTAGCCGGTCTCGTCGGTCGCCAGCTGCCCGAGCCGGGCCGCGTCCCGGAACACGGCGTCGGCCATCGCCGCACAGATCCGGTCCACCTCGGCCTGGGTCGCGTGTGAGAACTCCCGTTGGGCGGCTCGGGCGGCGACCGCGAGGCGGCGGGCCTCCTGGATCGACCTGAGGTCGCTGTCGAGCTCGTCGTGGGCCATCACACCTCCCGCGGCTGCGCCGCAACCTCGACGACGCCGTCCCGGAACGCGGCGCACGCAGCGACCACGGCGCTCTGGGTACCGATGAGGAAGCCTCCGGAGAAGTTGGTCTCGGACGGCGGGGGGAACCAGACCTTCAGCTCCACGTCGGCGGCCTTGAGCGCGGCGTCGAGAGCGTAGGTCGCTTCCAGCGGAGGGGCGATGAGGTAGGCCATGGGGGTTCCCTCGGGGATGTCGGCCTCCTTGCTCAGGTAGCGGCCGGTGCGGCTGATCGGGTGGGCGAAGAAGGCGAGGTCGCCCGCGTCGTCCGCGGCCTGGAACCATGCCTGCTGCTCGGCGTAGTCGACGCACGCCGCCAGGCCGGCCCGGGCCTCGGCCGGGGACGGCGCCGCGAGGATGCCGATGACCTCACCGGAGAGCGGCCCCGACGCGTGGGCGGACCCGGCGTAGAAGCTGTGCGCGTAGACGACCTCGACGTCGGCCATCTTCGTCGCCTCGTCGAGGGAGACGTAGAGGCTGTCGTCGATGTCGCAGGTGACGAGCGCCAGGCTGCGCTGGTCGTCCCTCAGCTCGAGCCTGGCCGCCAGGGCCCGGTCGACGTTGGGGATCAGCCTCGTGGCGAGGATCGTGGGCTTGATCGGGTCGAGGACGGCCATCATCGGCTCCCGCTCTCCAGGAGGCGCAGTTCGACGCCGCTGGCCTGGTGCTTCATGACGTTCTTGACGTGCTCGACGACGAAGGCCCCTGCCTCCAGCGGGTTGGTGCCGCCGTTCTGCGTGATCATGCAGATGACGTCGCGGTGCGCGTCGGTCTTGCCGGCGGTGGGACGCCACCCGGAGTAGACGCTCATCGCGTCGGCGACGCCGAGGCCGGGCCGCTCCCCGATGAGCAGCAGCACGACGTCGGCCTGGACGATGTCGTTCACGTCGTTGATGACGCCGACCCGGCAGTACCGCACGAAGAACGGCGTCCCGACGCTCAGGCCGGCGTCGCGCAGGCCCTGCTCGAGCACGGGGTAGATCTGCGGGAGGTTGTTGGTGACCGCGGCGGCGGACAGTCCGTCACCGACCACGACCTGGACCTGCGGCTTCTTCACGCACTTCTCCGCGACCAGGCGCTTGGAGTCGTCGTCGAGCTCGCGGCCGAGGTCGGGGCGCAGCAGGAACTCGTCCTGGGTGGTGACCTTCGTCTGCACCGTGAAGAGCCCGAACTGGTCGAGCAGGGTGGTGGGCACGTCGCCGAAGATCGCGTCCTGCGTCACCGCGTGGTCGGCGCCGAACAGCAGCACGCTCCTGGTGGGCGGGCGGGGGCCGGCCCGACCGACGGCGAGACGAGCCGACGTCGAGGCGGCGAGGTTCACCAGCCCGCTGGGGTTCGCGGCGTCCCGGACGCCGATCCGGCGACGCTCCTCGGGGACAGTGGGGTCGGACACCTCGATGCCCACCCCGCCACCGCCACCGCCACCGCCACCGCCACCGCTCGTGCGCGGCGACTGCGCCGGGGGCGCCGGGGGCGCCGGGGGCGCCGTGGTCCCCGGGGCAGCCACGTCCGGGGACGGGACGAGCGCTGCCGGGCCCGCGGCAGCGGTGGGCGCCTCGCCACCCGGTGCCCCGGCCAGCTCGGCGAGCACCTCCGTGACGATGCTGCGGAGCTCCTGGGTCGACATCGCGCTCATCCGGTGCTCCTCACCTGCTCAGGAAGAAGGAGGCGTCGCCCGCCTTCTCGGTCAGTCGGCCGTCTCGCATCAGCCCGAGGTCCTGCATCCAGGCCTCGAACTCCGGAAGGGGTCGCAGCCCCAGCAGCTGCCGCAGGCTGGGTGCGTCGTGGTAGCTCGAGCTCTGGTAGCTGAGCATGGAGTCGTCGCCCATCGGGATGCCCATGATGTAGTTGACCCCCGCGGCCCCGAGGAGCACGGCGAGGTTCTCGAGCTCGTTCTGGGTCGAGCGCGCGTGGTTGGTGTAGCAGACGTCGGCGCCCATCGAGATGCCGGTGAGCTTGCCCATGAAGTGGTCCTCGAGCCCGGCCCGGGTGATCTGCGTCGAGTCGTAGAGGTACTCCGGTCCAATGAACCCGACCACCGTGTTGAGCTGGAAGGGGTCGTAGCGCTTGGCGAGGCCGTAGCACCGGGCCTCCATGACGACCTGGTCGGCACCGTGGTGCGCGTCCGCCGAGAGCTCCGAGCCCTGACCGGTCTCGAAGTACATGTAGTTGGGGCCGGTGACGACGGAGTATCGCTTGGCGAGGGCGTTGGCCTCGTCGAGCATGGCGACACTGATGCCGAACGAGTCGTTGCCCTTCTGCGACCCGGCCAGGCTCTGGAAGACCAGGCCCACCGGCGCGCCCGTGCGCATGGCCTCCATCTGTGTCGAGACGTGCGCCAGCAGGCAGTTCTGGGTGGGGATCTCCCAGCGGGTGATGATCTCGTGGGTCATCTCCAGCAGCCGCGAGACACTGCCCAGCGAGTCGTCCGAGGGGTTGATGCCGATCACGCTGTCGCCCGACCCGAAGCTCAGGCCCTCGTAGACCGCGGCCCTGATCCCCTCGACCGAGTCGGTCTGGTTGTTGGGCTGGCAGCGGGACCCGAGCGTGCCCCGCAGCCCGATGGTGTTGTTGGCGTGCTTGACCACCTTGATCTTGCTCGCCGCGAGCATCAGGTCCATGTTGGACATCAGCTTGGTGACCGCGGCGACCATCTCCGCCGTGAGGCCGTTGCTCAACCGCTTGATCATCGCCTCGGTCGTCGTGTCGGCCAGCAGCCACTCACGCAGCTCGCCGACCTGCATCCCCCTGATCTCCGCGTAGACGCTCTCGTTGACGGCGTCGTCGATGACCCGGGTGACCTCGTCGTCCTCGTAGGGCACGGCCGGGTTGGCGCGCAGGGTCTCCATCGTGACCTCGGCGAGGACGAACCTGGCGGCCATCCGCTCCGCCGCGCTCTCGGCGGCGACTCCGGCGAGCTGGTCCCCGGACTTCTCCTCGTTCGACTTCGCCAGCAGCTCCTTGATGTCACGGAACTGGTAGCGGGTGCCGAAGAGCGTCGCGGCTAGCTGCATGGGCATGCGCTCCTTGGGAGGACGGCCGGCTCAGTCATAGAAGACCAGCGTCTTGATGGACAGCGGGACCGCGCGGCCGTCCAGGACGGGCAGCCCGATGTCGATGAAATCGCCCTCGCCCAGGCCGACCTGGTCGATGACCAGGAGCGGGACTCCCGGCCGGATGCCCTGGATCGTCTGACCGAGGACCTGGGCGTAGTCCTGCTGGAGGACCAGCACCAGCGGACGCTCGCGGTGCCTGTCGTCGTGGTAGGCCACGATCTCGCCGGCCACCGCCTGCAGGGCGGGGTAGCCCATCTCCGTGGGCAGGTCCACGACGACCGCCACGTCGGCGTCCTCGTCGAGGTCCCAGCGCGCCATCGCCTCCCGTACCGACGCCGCGAACGGAGGGCCGCCGCCACGGCCCGGCAGCGCCGGCCGCAGGACCGGCAGGTTGCGCAGCGGGAGGAGGTCGCGGTCGGCCCAGATGGTCGAGCCACTCAACGTGACGGTCTGTCCGGCAGCCCCCAGCACCGTGGCGCGCAGCGTCTCCGGGGGCTCGCGCACGCTCAGCTGCCCGAGCCGGTCGTTGCGGTGCAGCGAGTCGGCCAGCAGCGGGCCCACGTCGCCGTAGCGCGCCACCTCGGCGATCGTCGCGACCGGCAGGCGGTCGTAGTAGCACGCTGCGATGCCGCCGGTGAGGAACACCGAGGAGGAGTCGTCCGCGCCGGTCAGGGGCGGGGTCAGCTGGAGCCCCTGGCCCACCCGCACCTCCTGGCCGGTGGTGAGGTCGACGATGAGGTCGGCCATGACGTCGCAGAAGGCACGCAGCTCCTCCAGCGTGGCGACCCTGCCCTCCTTCAGGCCCAGGCCGAGGTCCTCGACGATGCTCCGCCCGGGCGGCGGGAGCCGGAGCACGGTGCCCGTGGCGTCGATCTCGACCTGCCGCCCACCGACGGCGAGCCCCGAGGAGCACAGGTGGCGACCGACCTTGAAGATGGCGGCGTTGGACGTGCCGCCCCCGATGTCGATGCTGGTGACCTGCTCGTAGTGGTCGGTGGACCAGCGGGCCGCGCCCGACCCGCGGCCCGCGATCTGGGCCTCGGCGTTGGGGCCCGCGATCGTCACCACGAAGTCACCGGCGTTCGCGGACAGCGCGCGCAGGATCGCGTCGGCGTTCCTGGTGCGTGCCGTCTCGCCGGTGATGATGACGGCCCCGGTCTCGATGCTGCCGGGAGAGACCCCGGCCACCTCGTACTCGTGACTCACCAGGGCGGCCAGCGCCTCCGCGTCGACGACGTCGGGGGCGGTGAGAGGGGTGGGGTGTGCCTCCCCGCGGTGCACCACGGACTTCTCGTCCACCTGGATCCGCGGCACCTGGCCGGGGCGCGCGACGTCGTGCAGGACCAGCCGGGAGAACACCACCTGGGTGGTGGTGGTCCCCACGTCGATCCCGACACTCAGGACCTCGCGCTGGACCCCGGCCACGGTTGCCGTCAGCTCTTCCTGAAGGTGACGGTACCGTCCGCCTCCAGCGAGTCCAGGATGCCCATGATGACGGCGTCCACCGGTTGCCCGGTCGTCGTCACGCTGTGCCGCGCGGCGCTGCCCTCGGCGACGAGCACGAGCTCGCCCGAACCAGCACCGACCACGTCGACCGCGACGAAGACCGGACCCGTGACCTCGTTGTGCACGTCGGTCTCCGCGACCAGGAGGAGCTTGTGCCCCACCAGGGTCGGGTCCTTCACGGTGGAGACCGCCGACCCGATGACTCGCGCGATTCGCATGTCAGTGCAGTTCGGACTCGGAGGACTCGATCAACGCGAACTCCTCCTCCGGGGCCGACGCCACGATGTGGTGGCGGCTGTAGAGGCCGAAGTAGGCGATCGCGACGGCGTAGACGACGGCCGTGATGGTGACCACCCGCGGGTCGACGAGGAAGCCGGCGATCAGGGCGACGACGGCGAGCACGAGGGCGATGCCGGTGGTGACGACGCCACCCGGGGTGCGGTACGGCCGGGCCAGCTCGGGCTCCTTGTACCGCAGGATGATGTGGGAGAGCGTCATCATGATGTAGGAGATCGTCGCGCCGAAGACGGCCACCAGGATGAGCAGGTCGCCCTGGTTGAGCACGGCCATGACGAACCCGATGATGCCGGGCACGATGAGCGCGACGTACGGCGTCTTGCGCCTCCCGGTCAGGGACAGCACCCGCGGCAGGTAGCCCGCGCGCGACAGGGCGAAGGTCTGGCGCGAGTACGCGTAGATGATCGAGAAGAAGCTCGCGATCAGCCCCAGGAGGCCGACCAGGTTGATGAACTGGCTGACCAGGGTCTGCCCACCCCACGCCTTGGGCGCCTCGAGCGCCTCGACCAGCGGGTTGCCGGACTCCATGAGGTACTGCGCGCCGGCCGCGCCGGGGGCGACGATCAGGATGGCGAAGGCGAAGACGATCAGGGCCAGCATCGCGCCGATGATGCCCTTGGGCATGTCCTTGGCCGGGTTCTTCGACTCCTCGGCGGCCAGCGGCACGCCTTCCACGGCGAGGAAGAACCAGATCGCGTACGGCAGTGCAGCCCAGATGCCGACCACGCCGAACGGCAGGAAGGCGCTGGCTCCCAGCGCATCCGTCGCCGCGATGTCGGTCAGGTTGGAGATGTCGAACTTCGGTATCGCGGCACCGACGAAGACCACGAGCGCCACGACGGCGATGGCGGTGATGACGAACATCAGCTTGAGGGCCTCGCCGACCCCCCACAGGTGCAGGCCGACGAACACCGCGTAGAAGACCAGGAACACGACCCAGCCGACGTTGAAGCCGGTCAGCGACTCCACATAGGCGCCGATGAAGTTCGCGATCGCGGCCGGGGCGATGGCGTACTCGATGAGGATCGCCGTACCGGTGAGGAAGCCGCCCCACGGACCCATCGCCCGACGAGCGAACGCGTAGCCGCCACCGGTGGTGGAGATCGTCGAGGACAGCTCCGCCAGCCCGAGCACCATGAAGAGGTACATGATCGCCATGACCCCCGTGGCGATCAGCAGGCCTCCCCAACCACCTTCTCCCAGACCGAAGTTCCAGCCCGCGAAGTCACCGGAGATGACGTACGCGACCCCGAGGCCGGCGAGGAGCAACCACCCGGCCACGCCCCCTTCGAGCTGTCGCTTCTCGAAGTACTCGGCCCCCTCGAGCTCTGCGTCGATTCCGCCACGCTCGTGAATCCGCTTCGGGGCCTTGTCGCTCATTGCGGAGCTCCTGACTGTCACCACTGGTGAACACCGGGCCGAGTTGCCGGCGATGCTGACGCTAGACCTGCCCACGAAGCGGCGGCAAGGGACCTACGTCACATCGGCAGTCCGGGCATGATCGCGATCACTCGGTGGAGTGCAGGCGACGGGCCGCCTCGGCGATCGAGCCCGACAGCGACGGGTAGACCGTGAAGGTCGACGCCACCTGGTCGACGTTGAGCCGGTGCTGCACGGCCAGGGTCAGCGGGAAGATCAGCTCGGAGGCCCGTGGGGCGACGACCACACCACCCACGACCGCACCAGAACCCCGCTGGGCGAACAGCTTCACGAACCCGTCGGCGATGCCGAGCATCTTGGCGCGCGCGTTGGTGGACAGCGGCAGCATCAGCACGTCGGCGTCGACCACCTCGTTCTCGACGTCCTTCTGCGACACGCCGACCGTGGCGATCTCGGGGTCGGTGAAGATGTTGGCGGAGACGACGCGCAGGTTGAGCGGCGCGACGGCATCGCCCAGCGCGTGCGACATGGCGATGCGGCCCTGCATGGCCGCCACCGAGGCCAGCGGCAGCACCCCGGTGCAGTCGCCGGCGGCGTAGACCCCCCGCACGGAGGTGCGCGAGACCTTGTCGACGGCGACGTGCCCGGAGGCCGTGAGCTCGACGCCGACGCCCTCGAGCCCGATGCCGCTGGTCTGGGGCACGGACCCCACGGCCAGCAGGGCGTGCGAGCCGAGCACCTCCCGGCCGTCCTCGAGGCGTACGACCACCCCGTCGGCGGTGCGCTCGACGGCCGCCATCCGCGAGCGGCCGAGCACCTCCATGCCGCGCCTGGTGAAGACGTCCTCGATGACCTGGGCCGCGTCGGGGTCCTCGCCGGGCAGCACCCGGTCGCGCGAGGAGACGAGCACGACCTCGGAACCCAGCCCGAGGTAGGCCTGGGCGAGCTCGGCACCGGTGACGCCGGACCCGACGACGACGAGCCGCTCGGGCAGGGTATCGAGGTCGTAGATCTGCTGCCAGGTCAGGATGCGCTCACCGTCGGGGCGGGCGGTGTCCATGACGCGCGGGCTGGCGCCGGTGGCGACGAGCACGACGTCGGCCTCGAGCTCGCGTGCCCCGTCGGCCGTCTCGGCGCGCACCGTGGTGGCCGAGGTGAGCACCGCACGCCCGGGGAGCACCCGCACGCCCACCTCGGCGAGCCGGGTGGCGATGTCGTCGCTCTGGGCATCGGCCAGGTCGAGCACCCGGGTGTTGACCTCGCGCAGGTCGGCCACGGCATCCGCGACCTCGTCGCCCTCGGCGTCCTCGAGGTGCACGCCCAGCTCGTGCGCGGTCTGGAAGTCGCTCATGTAGTCGGCGGTCGAGATGAGGGTCTTGCTCGGCACGCAGTCGGTGAGCACGGCGGCGCCGCCCAGCCCGTCACGCTCGACGACGGTGACCTCGGCCCCCAGGTGCGCGGCCACCAGCGCCGCCTCGTAGCCGCCCGGGCCTCCCCCGAGGATGACGACTCTGCTCGACCGCGTGCTCACGCTCACGACGCCCATCCAACCACTGCCGGCGCTCCCGCCCGCCCGGGGACCGGCGCGTGAACGGCCGGGGTGCGCGGGTCACGTTTGGGTTGCGTACCTCACGACACACATAAGGTGCGGTTCCATACCACCGCACGGATCCCTAGAGTGAAAATCGGGCCCGGATGCCGGGCCTCGGCAGCTGCCGCCCCGAACCCCGGAGGTCCACGATGACCATCTCCTTCACCAGGCGCGCCGGCGCCCTTGCCACGATCGCGGTCGCCGCGGCGACCGTGGTGGCCTGCTCACCGCCCAGCGACGACGCGACCCCGGCCGCCTCGGGCTCCTCGGGCGCCGTCGACGCGAAGACCGCCACGTCCGCCGAGGCCTTCGGCGGGATGGACGCGCTGGTGGCCGCCGCCAAGAAGGAGGGCGCGCTCAACGTCATCGCGCTGCCGCCGGACTGGGCCAACTACGGCGAGGTCATCAAGCAGTTCCAGGCGCAGTACCCCGAGATCAAGGTCACCAGTGACCAGCCCGACGCGAGCAGCGCCGACGAGATCTCGACCGCCCAGCGCCTCAAGGGGCAGTCGGGCGCCCCCGACGTCTTCGACCTCGGTGCCGCCGTGGCCCTGGCCAACACCGCCATGTTCACGCCGTACCAGGTGGCCACCTGGGAGGACATCGGCGCCGACTTCAAGGAGCCGACCGGCCTGTGGGTCAACGACTACGGCGGCTACATGAGCGTCGGCTACGACTCGGCCAAGGTGCCGGCCCCGACCAGCATGGCCGACCTGCTCAAGGCCGACTACAAGGGCAAGGTGGCGCTCAACGGCAACCCGACCGAGGCGGGCGCGGCCTTCGCCGGCGTGCAGATGGCCTCCGTCGCCAACGGCGGCACCGTCGGTGACCTGGCCAAGGGCGTCGACTACTTCAGCCAGCTGAAGAAGGCCGGCAACTTCCTGCCGGTCGACCCGACCCCGGCCACCGTCGAGTCGGGCCAGACCCCCGTGGTCATCGACTGGGACTACCTCAACGCCGCACAGAGCGACAAGCTGCCCACCTGGAAGGTGATGGTGCCCAAGGAGGCCGTCATCGCCGGCTACTACTACCAGGCGATCAACGCCGACGCGCCGCACCCGGCCGCTGCCCGGCTGTGGCAGGAGTGGCTGTACTCCGACGAGGGCCAGAACCTGTGGCTCGTGGGTGGCGCCCGCCCGGTGCGGTTCGACGCCATGAAGGCCGCGGGCACGCTCGACGCCGGCGCGGCCGCCGCGCTGCCGCCGGTCGAGGGCACCCCGATCGTGCCGACCCAGGCCGATGCCGAGTCCGGCAAGACCTACCTCGCGGCCAACTGGGCCAACGCGGTTGGCTGACCCCACGCAGGGGAGGGCGCTCGGCAGGCATCGCCCGTCGAGCGCCCTCCTGGGCGTCGTCCCGTTCTTCGCCTACACCACGGTCTTCCTGCTCATCCCGACCCTCGTGGTGCTGGTGGGCGCGTTCCTCGGCACCGACAACGGCTTCACCCTGGCCAACGTGCAGGCCCTCACCGAACCGGCCGTGCTGCGCGCCCTGCGCAACTCGGTCGTGCTCTCGGCCGTGACCGCGTTCTTCGGCGCCGTGCTCGGCGGCATCCTCGCGTATGCCGTGAGCACCGCGCGGGCGAGCAGCGTCACCAAGCGCTTCGTCACCTCGCTGTCCGGGGTGCTCGCCCAGTTCGGCGGTGTGGCGCTGGCGTTCGCCTTCGTGGCGTCGTTCGGCGGCACCGGCCTGATCACCCTGTGGCTGAACGCGATCGGCGTCGACACGGGTACCGGATTCTGGCTCTACGGGTGGAACAAGGGCCTGATGCTGGTCTACCTCTACTTCCAGGTGCCGCTCATGGTGATCGTCTTCCTGCCGGCGGTCGAGGGGTTGCGGCCGCAGTGGCGCGAGGCCACGCAGACCCTGGGGGGCACGACCTGGACGTTCTGGCGCCGGGTCGCGGGCCCCATCCTGCTGCCGTCGTTCGTCGGCGCGATGCTGCTGCTGTTCACCAACGCCTTCTCCGCCTACGCCACCGCGAAGGCGCTCATCTCGCAGGGCACCCCGCTGCTCCCCCTGCAGATCGCCGGCACGCTGAGCTCGGAGGTCATCCTCGGCCGGGAGAACGTGGGCAAGGCGATGGCGCTGGCGATGATCGTGGTCGTCGCGCTGGTGATGACCGCCTACGTCTTCCTCGACCGCCGCGCCAGCCGCTGGATGCAGCGATGAGCGGGCAGCGAGCGGCGTACCGGCGGCGACAGACCGTCTTCCGCTGGACGGCCATCACGGCCGCGGTCACCTTCTTCCTGCTGCCCCTGGTCGGGGCACTGGAGTTCACGACGCAAGGACCGGGCGGCAACGGCCACACCGCCGACACCTGGCGCACCCTCGTCGACGTCGGGGCGGTGACGGCCGACTACCCGGCGCTGCGCGAGGGGTTCCTCGCCTCGGTGGGGCTCGCGATCGTCACCCCGCTGGTCATGCTGGTCATCCTCGTGCCGACGATGACCTGGGTGCGGCTGCGTCTGCCGGGGCTCTCGCGCACGGTCGAGTTCATCTGCCTGCTGCCGCTGACCGTGCCGGCCATCGTGCTCGTCGTGGGTCTCGCACCGGTCTACGCCTGGGTCTACTACCTCGTGGGCTCCTCGACGCTGTGGCTGTCCCTCGCCTACGTCGTGCTGGTACTCCCCTACGCCTACCGCTCGCTCGACGCCGGGCTGCGCGCCATCGACGTGCGCACGCTCTCCGAGGCGGCCCGGTCACTGGGCGCGTCCTGGTTCACCGTGATGCGCCGCATCGTGCTGCCCAACCTGCGCTCGGCGGTGCTGTCGGCCTCCTTCCTCTCGGTGGCCCTGGTGCTCGGCGAGTTCACCATCGCCAGCCTGTTCAGCAAGAAGAACCTCCAGGTGGCGATGTACGAGCTGGGCAAGTCCGACGCCAAGATCTCGGTCGCGGTCGGCCTGCTCGCCCTGGCCTTCGCCTTCGCCGTGCTCTTCGCCATGTCCTTCGTCGGCAGCGCAACCGCCGGCAGCTCGCTGATCGCCCGACTCCGACGTTCCCGCGCCGACCGCAAGGATGCCGCCGCATGACCCAGACCGTTCGCGGCACCGCCGTGCGCCTGACCGACCTGCACCGCGTCTACGGCGGGGTGGCTGCCCTGGCCGGGCTCACGCTGCACATCGAGCCGGGCGAGTTCGTCGCCCTGCTCGGCCCGTCCGGCTGCGGCAAGACCACGGCGCTGCGGTGCCTGGCCGGGCTCGAGGACCCCGACTCGGGCACGGTGGAGGTCGGCGGACGCGACCTGACGTCGGTGCCGGCGAACAAGCGGGACATGGGGATGGTCTTCCAGGCCTACAGCCTCTTCCCGCACATGACGGCCCGGCAGAACGTGGAGTTCGGCCTCGAGCTGCGTGGTCGTGACAAGGCCGCCCGCCGGACCCGCACGGCCGAGATGCTCGACCTGGTCGGGCTCGACACGCACGCCGACAAGTACGCCCACCAGCTCTCGGGCGGGCAGCAGCAGCGGGTGGCCCTGGCCCGGGCGCTCGCGATCGAGCCGCAGGTGCTGCTGCTCGACGAGCCGCTGTCGGCCCTGGACGCCAAGGTCCGGGCCCAGCTGCGCGACGAGATCCGCCGTATCCAGCTCGAGGTCGGCACGACGACCCTGTTCGTCACGCACGACCAGGAGGAGGCACTGGCCGTGGCCGACCGGGTGGGCGTGATGTCGGTGGGCCGCCTGGAGCAGCTGGCCCCGCCGGCCGAGCTCTACCGTGCCCCCCGGACCCAGTTCGTGGCCGACTTCGTCGGGCTCACCAACCGCGTCCCGGCTCGGGTCGAGCGCGGCACGGCCCACCTGCTCGGGGGCACCGTGCCGCTGCTGCCCGGCTCGGCGTCCGGGCCGGAGGCCCTCGTGCTGGTGCGTCCCGAGGGCGTGCACGTCGAGCACGACGCCGACGGCACGGCATCCGTGGTGAGCGCGAGCTTCCTCGGCGGCCTGGGCCGCGTGGTCGTCCGGATGCCCGACGGCACCCTCGTCACCGTCCAGGTGCCGAACACCGAGGTGACCGGGTTCGCGTCCGGTGACCCGGTCAGCCTGTCCCCGCGGGGTGACGCCGCCCTGGCCGTGGCGCCCTGAGCCCGGGGGTCGGGGGTGCCGGCGACCGGGGGCGGCATGGCGGGCGACGCAGGGCTCGCCGGCATCCGCCCCGCACTGTGGGCCGCGCTGGCCCAGGCCGTCGTGCTGACGGTGGGCAGCGTCGGCTACGGCTTCCACCGCGACGAGCTGTACTTCCGGATGCTGCCCCCGGCCTGGGGCTACGTCGACCAGCCACCGTTGACGCCCTGGTTGGCCCGGACGCTGACCTCGCTGGTGGCCGACGAGGCGTGGGCGGTGCGGATCCCCGCGACCCTGGCGAGCGCGGCATCCGTGGTGCTGCTCGGGCTCCTGGCCCGCGAGCTCGGCGGCGACCGGCGGGCCGTGGCGTTCGCGGCGTGGGGAGGGGCGTTCGCCGGGCTGCCGCTGGCGCTGGGACACGTGCTGCTCACCGCCACCCTCGACCTGCCGCTGAGCCTGGCCGTGGTGTGGCTGGTGCTGCTGGCGCTGCGCACCAGCCCCCGGTGGTGGCTCGCCGCCGGGGCGGTGGCCGGGGTGGCGCTGTGGAACCGGCTGCTCGTGCCGCTGCTGCTGCTCGGGGTGCTGCTGGGGTTGGCGGTGCTGGGGCCGAGGCAGCCGCTGCGCACCCGGTGGCCCTGGCTCGGCGGGCTGGTCGCGGTGGTGGTGGGCGCCCCGAACCTCGCCTACCAGGTGCTCAACGGGTGGCCGCAGCTGGCGATGGGCCGCGCGCTGTCGGCGTCGAACGGTGGCGACGTGCGGGCGAACCTGCCGTTGATCCTGCTCATCGCGATCGGACCACCACTGGTCGTGGTCTGGCTGGCCGGGGCCCGGGAGGCGTGGCGCCTGCCGCGGGCCCGGTGGTTGCTGGCGCCCGCGGTGGTGCTGCTCGGGTTCACCGTGGCGACCGGCGCCCAGCCGCACTACCCCCTCGCCATGGTGGCGGTGCTGTACGCCGTGGGGTGCCTTCCCCTCTCGCGCTGGGTGGGCGACCGGCGGTGGCGCCTCGGCGCGGTCATCGGCCTGATCGGGCTCAACGCCGTGGTGTCGGCGGTGATCGCGCTGCCCGTGCTGCCGGTGACGGTGGTCGGCCGCACCCCGCTGCCCGACCTCAGCGTCCTGGTGGCCGACCAGGTCGGCTGGCCCCGGTACGTGCGGCAGGTGGCCGCGGTGGCGGCGCGGTCGGACGACCCGGACGCCGTGGTCATCACGTCCAACTACGGCGAGGCGGGGGCGGTGGCCCGGTTCGGGCCGGCGCTGGGGCTACGCGCCCCGTACAGCGGCCACAACGACCTCGGTACCCGGACCGGGCCACCCGAGGGCACCCGCACGGTGGTGTTCGTGGGCTGGCAGCTGCCTGACGCGCAGGCCCTGTTCGCCGGCTGCTCGGTGCTGGCCCGGCTCGACAACGGCGTCGGCGTCGACAACGAGGAGCAGGGGGCGCCGGTGGCGCTGTGCCACGACCCGCTGCTGCCGTGGTCGCAGCTGTGGCCCCGGCTCGCCCACCTCGACTAGCCTTCCCTGTTTCCCGACTTCTTGCGAGATACCCACCTCGGGGCCGCAGCAGGGGCGGTTCCGGGTGGGTATCTCGCAATCAGCTGAGCACTGCCGGGCGTGCCGGCATCCGCTGCTCAGCTCACTTGGGCATCAGCACCCCGTCGATGACGTGGATGACGCCGTTGCTGGCCTCGACGTCGGTCGTGGTGACGTTGACGGTGTTGCCCGCGGCGTCGGTGAGGGTGACGGTGTCACCGTCGACCCCGACGGTCAGCTCGCCGCCCTGCACGGTCTTGACCTTCTGGCCGTCGAGCTGGAGCACGTCGGCGGCCATCACCTTGCCGGGCACCACGTGGTAGGTCAGGATCTGGGAGAGGTCGCCCTGGGGGTCCTGGAGCAGGGTGTCGACGGTGCCGGCGGGCAGCTTGGCGAAGGCGTCGTCGGTGGGGGCGAAGACGGTGAACGGCCCGGTGCCCTTGAGCGTGTCGACCAGGCCGGCCGCGGTCAGAGCCGAGGCGAGGGTCGTGAAGCTGCCGGCGGCGACCGCGGTGTCGACGATGTCGGCGTCTGCCATCGACTCGCTCGGCGAGGGCGACGGTGAGGGCGCCGCAGAGGTGGTGGCCGGGGCCGCGCTGCTGGCGGCTGTGTCGGAGTCGTCGCTGCCACAGGCCGCGGTGCTGATGGCGAGGGCGATGACGGCGGCCACGGGGAGGATGCGTCGCATGGCGGAGGTCCTTTCAACGGGTTCGGGGTGGTCTTACACCCCTTCTTCCGCCGTGGTCCCCCCGCTGGATGCACTTCCCTCGACAAAGTTTCGACGAGTTGGGTCAGGCGGGGATGCCGGACGCCCCCTCCCGCTCGCACTCCCCGGGCACGCCCACTGCCGCGACCATCGCGCCACAGGCGCCGAGCCAGCTGCCGACCATGTGTCCCGGTGCGCCCGCAGGTTGCCGCGCCGTGCCGTGACGACGCCGAGGGTCACGGTCACCAGGGTCACGACCGAGAGCACGTGCAGCCAGCGCAAGGCCCCGTCGTCGAGGTGGCGCCGTTCCGCGTCGGGGACAGGCTGCGGCGGTTTCCGGGCCCGCGGGCGACGTCGACGTACCCGTCCCGAGCCAGGCCGGCGACCGTCCGCGACACCGCCGCCTCGCTCGTGCCGAGCCGGTCGGACAGGTGCCGCTGGGTCATCCCCTCACCCTCGGACACGTGCAGCAGCACCAGGCAGCGAGCGTAGCTCAGCTCGCACCCCGAGCGCTGGAGGAGGGCGGTGGCCCGGCGGTCCATCAGCGCGACGAGCAGGTGCAGCTCGTGGGCGAGGGACGGCATCCGGCAGGACGTGCGGAGGCAACGTGCGGAGGCAACGTGCAGCGTCAAGGCGCTGCTCCCCCGACGTGGTGCGGATTCCGCTCCAGGCCGGGGCTGGGCACCCACGCGTCGCCCGGCATCCGGCCGCCTCGCTACGCTGCGTCGCGTGACCGACACCGTTGCCGCCCACGACCTGTCCGACCCCGCCACCGACCCGTTCTCGGTGGCCGACGCCGCGGCCGGCGTCATCCGGGAGCGCACCGGCGCCGAGCGGCACGACGTCGCCCTCGTGCTGGGGTCGGGCTGGGGACAGACCGGCGACCTCATCGGCGAGACCCTCGCCACGATCGACAACACCGAGGTGCCCGGTTTCGGCAAGGCGGCCGTCGCGGGTCACTCCGGGGTCATGCGCTCGGTCGCCATCGGCGACACCGGCCGTCGCGCCCTGGTCTACGGCACCCGCACCCACTACTACGAGGGGCGGGGGGTGCGCGCGGTCGTGCACGGCATCCGCACCGCTGCCGCGGCGGGCTGCACGACCGTGGTCATCACCAACGGCTGCGGCGGTTTGCGCCCGCAGTGGGCGCCCGGCACGCCCGTGCTGATCTCCGACCACATCAACCTCACCGGCACCTCGCCGATCGAGGGAGCCAACTTCGTCGACCTCACCGACGTCTACTCCCCCCGGCTGCGCGCTGTCGCGAAGGAGATCGACCCGAGCCTCGACGAGGGGGTCTACGTGCAGTTCCGCGGCCCGCACTACGAGACACCGGCGGAGGTGCGGATGGCCGGCATCCTCGGGGGCGACCTGGTCGGCATGTCGACCTCGCTCGAGGCGATCGCCGCCCGGCAGAGCGGGCTCGAGGTGCTCGGCATCTCGCTGGTCACCAACCCGGCCGCCGGCATCTCGACCACACCGCTCAGCCACGACGAGGTGCTCGAGGCCGGGCGCGACGCCGCCGACCGCTGCGGGCGCCTCCTCGCCGCCGTCGTCGGCCGGATCTGAGGCCGGCATGCCGGATGCCGCGGACGCACCGCTCGCCGACCTGCCCGCCGACCTGCTCGCCGCCGCGCGCGCCTGGGCCGCCGACGACCCGGACGCCGCAACCCGCGCCGAGCTGGTCGGCCTCGCCGACGCCACGGAGGCCGGCGACGCGGCGGCCGCCACCGAGCTCGCCGACGCCATGGCGGGGCTGCTCGAGTTCGGCACGGCCGGGCTGCGCGGGCGCCTGGGGGGCGGCCCGAACCGGATGAACCGCGCGGTCGTGATCCGTGCCGCGGCCGGGCTCACCGCCTACCTGAGGACGCTCGACCCCGAGCCGTTCGTGGTGGTCGGCTACGACGCCCGCACCAACTCCGACGTGTTCGCGCACGACACCTGCGCGGTCGTGGTGGGGATGGGCGGCCAGGCGTCGGTGCTGCCGCACCCGCTGCCGACGCCGGTACTCGCCTACGCGATCCGCCACCTCGGGGCGGACGCGGGGGTGATGGTCACGGCATCGCACAACCCGCCGGAGGACAACGGCTACAAGGTCTACGTCGGCGACGGCTCGCAGATCGTGCCCCCGGTCGACGCGCTCATCGCCGCCGAGATCGCCGCCGTGCCCTCGGTGGCGTCGGTGCCGATGGCCGACGACGGCTGGCACACCCTCGACGACTCGGTGGTGGCGGCCTACCTCGCCGACGTGCGCACCGTCGTGCTGCCCGACAGCCCGCGCGAGGTCACCGTCGTGCACACGGCCCTGCACGGCGTCGGCACCGAGACGGTGCGCGAGGCCTTCGTCGCCGCCGGCTACCCGGCGCCCATCCCGGTGGCGTCGCAGGCCGAGCCCGACCCGATGTTCCCGACGGTGTCCTTCCCCAACCCGGAGGAGCCGGGGGCGATGGATGCCGCCCTCGAGCTGGCGGAGCAGACCGGCCCCGACGTCGTCATCGCCAACGACCCGGATGCCGACCGGTGCGCCGTGGCGGTTCCCGGTCCGGGCGGGTGGCGGATGCTGCGCGGCGACGAGGTGGGGGCGCTGCTCGGGTCGCACGTGCTGTCACGCGGTGCCGCGGGCGGTGTGCTGCCCGACTCGGCGCACTGCGTGTTCGCCAACTCCATCGTGTCGTCACGGCTGCTCGCCGCGATGTGCCGGGCGGCCGGGGTGCGGCACGAGGAGACGCTGACCGGGTTCAAGTGGATCGGTCGGGTGCCCGGGCTGCGCTACGGCTACGAGGAGGCGCTCGGCTACTGCGTCGACCCGGCGCGGGTGCGCGACAAGGACGGTGTCTCGGCTGCGCTGATGGTCGCCGAGCTGGTGGCCACGCTGAAGGCGCAGGGCCGCTCGCTCGTCGACCGGCTCGACGACCTGGCGCGCGAGCACGGGGTCCACGCCACCGACTCGTTCTCGGTGCGGGTCGAGGACCTCTCGCTCATCGGCGAGATCATGGCGCGGCTGCGCTCGGCGCCGCTGCGCTCGGTGTCCGGGGTCGACGTGGCGCGGGCCGACGACCTCGCCCGGGGGGACGGCGGGCTGCCCCCCACCGAGGGGCTGCGCTACTTCCTGGCCGACGACTCGCGGGTCATCGTGCGGCCGTCGGGCACCGAGCCCAAGCTCAAGGTCTACCTCGAGGTCGTCGAGCCGGTGACCGGTGACGACGTGCGCGGGGCGCGCGAGCGGGCGGCGGCCCGGCTGGCCGGCATCCGCACCGACCTGGAGGCGGCCACCGCCCCCTGACGTCCTGAGATCGACCAATAGGTCACAGGAGGGACGCCCGGCCCACCCGGATGCCGTCCCTCCTGCGACCAATAGGTCAGTTCCAGGACACCCGGCCCACCCGGATGCCGTCCCTCGTGTGCCCAATTGGTCGATCTGGGGACGGGAGTCAGGCCGGCGGGTCGACGCGGAACACCGGATGCCGGTCGGCGACGGCCGCGAACTCCGCCAGCGGCGCGCACGTTGCGGGTCCAGGCGCACTCGCCGAGCATCGACACGGCATACCAGCGGCCGTCGACGTGGGCCAGGCCGAGCGGGAAGGCGCGCACCTGCCCCGACCTGCGGCCGGGCACCTCGAGGGTCGCCCAGCGTCGCGGGCCGAGACCACGCGCCATGACCCACGACCAGGCACGCGGGTAGCGCCGGGCCGTGGCGTTGCCTCGGCCACCGGCGTACATCGCGCGCAGCCGCCGGGTCTCGTGGTCGCTACACCACCCCATGGGATGAGCGTCCCACCGCAGCGCCGCCGGCGGGCGGCGGTCCCGGCGCCTCGAGCACCCGTGGTCGGCACCGACCCGGAGTGCGCAGAGCCCGACCGGCTGGCCGATCCATCCTCGCCCCTGCGACGACCGGGGCGAGCGCGTCTGCGCGACGGTGTCCACGGCTGTCCGGCGCCCGTAGACTCGCCCGGTGAGCACCGCCACCGTCGCCGACCCCTCCGAGCGCGCCCGAGAGCTGCTCGGCGTGTCCCGCCTGACGAACCGGGCCCTCACCAGCTGGCTGCACGGCCTGCCCGGTGTCGACCAGGTCGGCTGCGAGGCCCGGGCCGCGGCACTGGGCACCCGCTCGATCAAGACCACGAGCAAGGCGTGGGCCATCGACACCGCCATCTCGATGATCGACCTCACCACCCTCGAGGGCGCCGACACGCCCGGCAAGGTGCGCGGCCTGGCGGCCAAGGCGCTGGTGCCCGACCCCACCGACATGACGACCCCCCGACCCGCCGCGGTCTGCGTCTACGGCGACATGGTGGCCACCGCCCGGCAGGTTCTGGGCAGCAGCGGCGTCAAGATCGCCGCCGTCGCCACTGCCTTCCCGAGCGGCCGGGCGAGCCTGCCCGTCAAGCTCGCCGACGTCGCGGATGCGGTCGACGCCGGCGCCGACGAGATCGACATGGTCATCGACCGCGGCGCCTTCCTGGCCGGCGACTACCTCACCGTGTTCTCGCAGGTCGCCGCCGTGAAGGCCGCCTGTGGTGACGCCCGGCTCAAGGTGATCATGGAGACCGGCGAGCTCGTCACCTACGACAACGTGCGCCGCGCCTCGTGGCTGTCGATGCTCGGCGGCGGCGACTTCATCAAGACCTCCACGGGCAAGATCTCCCCGGCGGCGACCCTGCCGGTCACCCTGGTGATGCTCGAGGCCGTGCGTGACTGGCGCGAGACCACCGGCGAGATGGTCGGCGTGAAGCCCGCGGGCGGCATCCGCACCAGCAAGGACGCCATCAAGTTCCTCGTGAGCGTCAACGAGGTGGCCGGTGAGGAGTGGCTCTCCAACCACTGGTTCCGCTTCGGCGCCTCGAGCCTGCTCAACGACCTGATCCTGCAGCGCCAGCGGATGCGCACCGGCGCCTACTCCGGCGGCGACTACGTGGCCGACGACTCCCCCAGCCTCTACTGACCTCACGCCCGACCGACCGCGACCGAGCACCACGGATCGAGGAACGAGAACCATGTCCCCCTTCGAGTACGCGCCGGCCCCCGAGAGCCGGGCCGTCGTCGACATCGCGAGCAGCTACGGCCTCTACATCGGCGGGCGGTTCGTCGAGGCCACCGGCGGCGCCCCGTTCAAGACGGTCAACCCCGCCACCGAGGAGGTGCTGGCCGAGGTCTCCGAGGCGAGCGCCGACGACGTGGATGCCGCGGTGCGCGCCGCGCGCACGGCCCACACCCGCGTGTGGTCGCGGATGAGCGGCGCCGACCGCGGCAAGTACCTGTTCCGCATCGCCCGGATCCTGCAGGAGCGGGCCCGCGAGTTCGCCGTGCTCGAGACCCTCGACAACGGCAAGCCGATCAAGGAGTCCCGCGACGTCGACCTCCCCCTGGCTGCGGCCCACTTCTTCTACCACGCCGGCTGGGCCGACAAGCTCGAGCACGCGTCGCTCGGGCCGAACCCGCGCTCCCTCGGCGTCGTCGGCCAGATCGTGCCCTGGAACTTCCCGCTGCTGATGCTCGCGTGGAAGATCGCGCCCGCCCTCGCGTGCGGGAACACGGTGGTGCTCAAGCCCGCCGAGACCACACCGCTCACCGCCCTGCTGTTCGCCGACGTGTGCGAGCAGGCCGAGCTGCCCCCGGGCGTGGTCAACATCGTCACCGGCGCCGGTGCCACCGGCCAGGCCATCGTCGACCACCCCGGCATCGACAAGCTGGCGTTCACCGGCTCGACCGCAGTCGGCAAGATGATCGCCCGCTCGATCGCCGGCACCCGCAAGAAGGCCACCCTCGAGCTCGGCGGCAAGGCGGCGAACATCATCTTCGACGACGCCCCCATCGACCAGGCCGTCGAGGGCATCGTCAACGGCATCTTCTTCAACCAGGGCCACGTGTGCTGCGCCGGCAGCCGGATCCTGGTGCAGGAGAGCATCGCCGACGAGCTCGACGCCCGGCTCAAGCGGCGCCTGGCCACCCTGCGCGTCGGCGACCCGATGGACAAGAACACCGATGTCGGCGCCATCAACTCGCGCAAGCAGCTCGACCGCATCGAGGAGATGGTGGCCGTGGGCGAGGCCGAAGGCGCCCAGCGCTGGGACTCCGGATGCGAGCTGCCCATCAACGGGTTCTGGTTCAGGCCAACCGTTTTCAGCGGGGTGAGCCAGACGCACCGCATCGCCCAGGAGGAGATCTTCGGGCCGGTCGTGTCGGTGCTCACCTTCCGCACCCCGGCCGAAGCCGTCGCCAAGGCGAACAACACCCCCTACGGGCTGTCCGCCGGCGTCTGGACCGAGAAGGGCAGCCGCATCCTGTGGATGGCCGACCAGCTGCGGGCCGGCGTCGTCTGGGCCAACACGTTCAACAAGTTCGACCCGACCTCGCCGTTCGGCGGCTACAAGGAGTCGGGCTACGGCCGCGAGGGCGGCCGCCACGGCCTCGAGGCCTACGTCACGACAGGAGCCGGCAAGTGAGCGCACGGGTCGACGTCCGCAAGACGTACAAGCTCTACATCGGGGGCAAGTTCCCCCGCAGCGAGAGCGGTCGCTCCTACGAGGTGTATGCCGTGCCGCTGGCCGCCGCCGCCCGCCGCGGATCTGCCTCTCGCGCACCGAAGTTCCTCGCCAACGCCGCGCAGGGCTCCCGCAAGGACGCCCGGGATGCCGTCGTCGCGGCGCGCAAGGCGCAGTCGGGCTGGGCGGGCGCCACGGCATACAACCGCGGCCAGGTGCTCTACCGGGTGGCCGAGGTCATGGAGTCCCGCCGGGCGCAGCTCGTGCAGGACGTCCGCGACAGCGAGGGCCTGACCCCCGCGCGTGCCGAGGCCGTGGTGTCCGAGTCGATCGACCGCTGGGTCTGGTACGCGGGGTGGGCCGACAAGTTCACCCAGGTGCTCGGCGGGCTGAACCCGGTCGCCGGCCCCTACTTCGACATCTCCGCCCCCGAAGCGACCGGGGTCGTGGCGGTGCTGGCGCCGCAGGGGTCCAGCCTGCTCGGGCTGGTCTCGGTCGTGGCCCCGGTCATCGTGTCGGGCAATACCGCAGTGGTGCTCACCAGCGAGAACCGCCCGCTGCCGGCGATCACCCTGGCCGAGTGCCTCGCGACCTCCGACGTGCCCGGCGGCGTGGTCAACATCGTCACCGGCCGCACCGCCGAGATGGCGCCCTGGCTCGCGAGCCACCGGGACGTCAACGCCATCGACCTCACCGGCGCCGCTGGTGCCGACGGGGTCGACTGGGGTGCGCTGGAGGAGGCTGCGGCCGAGAACCTCAAGCGGGTGCTGCGCCCCGGCGGCACCGGCACCGAGGCGGTCGAGCCCGACTTCTCGCCGACTCCCGACCTGTCCCGGCTCACCGCGTTCCTCGAGACCAAGACGGTCTGGCACCCCAAGGGCCGCTGACCCCAAGACGCCGCGGCCCAGATCCCGACTTCGTGCGATTTACACACGGTTCTCGCAGGCTTGCACCTGCGAGAACCGTGTGTAAGTCGCACGAAGTGGGTCGCTGCGCGGGAGCGGATCCGCAAGAAGTCGGGTGGGGGCAGACCGGCTGGGGTAAGGGCGGCAGCCGGGATGGAGGGCGGGCCCGGGCGTCCCCGTAGACTTGCCACCCGTGACGGACGAGGCGACGGAACCCGGCGACCCGGCATCCGATGCCCACCGCACAGCCGTGGAGTCGAACTCGTCGCCCTCCGACCCGGATGCCGGCACGCGGCAGCGGGTGGTCGTGCTGGCCGGGCCGAGCGGCTCGGGCAAGTCCCGGCTCGCTTCGCGGTTGCACGCCGCCCACGGCTGGCCGATCTTCCGCCTCGACGACTTCTACCGCGACCAGGACGACCCCTCGATGCCGCGCAGCGAGGGACTGGGCATCATCGACTGGGACCACCCCGACAGCTGGGATGCCGACCGCGCGGTCGCCTCCCTGTGCGAGCTGGTCGACACCGGCCGCACCGACACCCCGGTCTACGACATCTCGACCAGCCGGGCGGTGGGTCACCACGAGGTGGCCGCCGCCCCGGGCGACCTGGTCGTCGCCGAGGGCATCTTCGCCGCCGAGATCGTCGACCGGCTGCGGGAGTGCGGCGTGCTGCACAGCGCCTGGTGCGTGCACCACCGGCCCGGAGTCACCTTCGTGCGCCGCCTGGCCCGCGACCTCAAGGAGCGCCGCAAGCCCCCGGTAACGCTGGTGCGGCGAGGGCTCGCCCTGATGAGGGCCGAGCCGGAGATCGTGCGCCGCCAGACCGCGCTCGGCGCGCAGCCCGCCCGCGCCAAGGACGTCGAACGCCACCTCGTCACGGCGGCCGATCCGGTCGGTTAGGGTCGTGCCGTGGGTGATCGAGCGGTGGCGCGATGAGTGAGGGGCCGTGGGTCGCCCCCGGCTCGGCGCCGCCCCCGGAGCAGGTCCCGCCGCCGCCCACCCCGCCGGCCCCGGATGCCGCCCCGCCCCCCGGGTACGCCGGGCCGCCACCGGGCTACTCCCCGCCACCCCCCGGGTACGCCGCACCGCCACCGGGCTACTCACCGCCACCCCCCGGGTACGCCGCACCGCCGCCGGGCTACACGCTCCCTCCACGCGACTTCGGCACCCCTCCCCCGGGCGGGCCGCGCGTCGCCGGGTTGGAGTTCCGCCCGGGCATCATCCCGCTGCGCCCCCTCACCCTGGGTGACCTCTACGGCGCGGTCACCAAGGCGATCCGCGGCAACGTCGCCGCGACCATGGGCCTCGCGGTGCTCACCTCGCTGATCTGCCTGGTGCCGACCACCGCCCTGGGCGCCTGGATCGCCAGCCAGGAGGACCTGACGCTCGACGGCGACGTGTCCGGGGTGTACGGCGCGATCGGCTCCAACCTCCCCACGCTCGGCTCGTTCATCTCCACGATTGCGCTCACCGGCTTCCTCGCCTACGTGATCGGCCAGGCAGTGCTCGGTCGAAGGATGGGGATCGGCGAGACCTGGGACGGCACCAAGCGCCGGCTGCCGGCCATCGCCGGAGCCGTCCTGCTCACCATCCTCGGCGCCCTCCTCATCATCGTCGCCCTCTTCGGGCCGCCGATCGCGTGGCTCGCGGCGGCGGGCGAGGCCCAGGCGGCGCCCATCGCACTGCTGGTACTGGCGGCCCTCGCTTCGATCCCGCTGTACCTGTTCCTGTGGACCCGCCTCGCCTTCGTCACGGCCGTCATCGTGCTCGAGGAGCGCGGGGTGTTCTCGGCCTTCGCCCGCTCGTGGCGGCTCACCTCCGGGATGCCGTTCTGGCGCATCCTCGGCATCCGGTTGCTCACGAGCCTGATCGTCGGCCTGGCCGCGGCGCTGATCACCATCCCCCTGACGCTCGCCGGGTTCGCCCTGGTCTTCGCAATGGGCGACGAGGGCGCCATCTTCGTGTGGCAGGCGATCCTCGGTGGGGTCGCGACCCTGATCAGCGGTGCGATCACCACGCCGTTCTCCGCCGGGGTCGACGCGCTGATGGCCATCGACCAGCGGATCCGGCGCGAGGGCCTCGACGTCCAGCTCATCCACGCGGCGCAGCAGGGCGGACCGGCCCCGTGGCCGAGCGCCGCCGGAGGCCGCTGACCCGGTGCGACTCGACCCACCCCTGGACCCCTCGTCACCGCAGGCCCGGCAGTGGCTCGAGGACGAGCTGCGCAAGGGCATCTACCGCGAGCAGAAGGGCGTGCTCCAGCGCCTCTGGGAGTGGCTGAACACCCTGCTCTCGGGAACCGGCGGTGGGCTGCCTGCCTGGACCGTCGGGATGGCGGTCGCCGTCATCCTCGCCGTGGTCGCCCTGGTGCTGCTGCGCTCGCTGCACGCCGAACGCCGGATGACGGGACCGCGACGGTCGGGGGTGCTCGACGGGCCGCTGCGCACCGCGGCCGAGCACCGGGCCGCGGCCTCCCGGGCGCTCGAGGGTGGTGACGCCGACACCGCCCTGCTCGAGGCCTACCGCGCGATCGCCAGGTCGGCGATCGAGCGCACCCTGCTCGACGACCTGCCGGGGCGCACCCCGCACGAGGTGGCGGTCGAGCTGGGGCCGGTGTTCCCGGCATCCGCCACGGCGCTGGCGACCGCGGCCGACGCGTTCGATGCCGTGCGCTACGGCCGCCGCGCCGCCCGGCCCGAGGCGGCCCGCGACGTCATCGCCCTCGACACCGCCCTCGCGAGAACCCGCCCGGTGCTGCCCCACCCGGCCGGCACCGCAGGTGCCCGATGAGCGCCAGCACCGCCCGAGCCCCGGCGACGACCGATCGTGGGCCCCGCGCAGCTTCCGGCTGGGACCGGCGCCGGGTGCGGCGCACGGCCGGCTTCGTCGCGGTGGTCGTCGTCGGCCTCCTCCTGCTCGCCCTGCTCGCCCTGTCCGCCCAGCGCCCCACGACGGCCCTCGACCCGGAGGGCACCGGGCCGGAGGGAGCCCGAGCGCTGGCCGAGGTGCTGCGCCAGCAGGGCGTCGACGTCGAGGTGGTCCGTTCGATCAGCGCGCTCGAGGACTCCGAGCCGGATGCCGGCACCACGGTGTTCGTCGGCAACCCGACCGACCTCGGCCCGGGGGCGACCGCCCGGCTCGCCGACGCGGCACGGCCGGCCGGGCGGCTCGTGCTGGCGGGGGTCGACAGCGAGCAGCTGAGCCGGCTGGGGCTGCCGGTGCAGGCCTTCGGCGGTGGCGGCATCGACCTGGTGGCCGGGTGCGACGGCTCGCAGGTGGCTCGGCCGTCCGACGTGGTGTCGGTGTGGGATGCCCGCTACCTGCTCACCGGCGCGTCCGAGGGGTCCCGGCAGTGCTTCGTGGTGCCGTCGCCGGACGGTCCTCCCGACCGGCCCGACCCCGATGCCGCCTACGGCTCGGCCCTGATCGAGCTCGACAACACGGCGGCGCACCCCGACACGGTGGTCACCGGCCTCGGAGCGGCCTGGGCCAACGCGGTCATCACCGACGACAGCCATGCCGGCACGGCCGTGCGGGCCCTCGGCGCGAAGCCCCGGCTGGTCTGGTTCCAGCCCAGCACCGGCGACGCGGTGGCCCCCGGCCCGGGCGAGGCCGACGCCACCGGCGACGCCTCGGTCTGGCCACCGTGGACCGCTCCCGCCCTGGCCCTCCTGCTCGCCACCGTGGTGCTCCTCGCGCTGGCCCGGGGTCGGCGGCTCGGCCGTCTGGTGCGCGAGCCGCTGCCCGTCGTGGTGCGCGCCATCGAGACCACCGAGAGCCGGGGCCGCCTCTACCGCCGGGCCGGTGACCGGTCCCGCGCGGCGGCCGTGCTGCGCGCCGGTGCCGCCGACCGGCTCGTGCAGCGCCTCGCCGTCGGCCGTGGCGCCGGGCCGGATGCCGTCGTGCACGCGGCCGCGCGGGCCACGGGTCTCCCGCCCCCGCAGGTGGCTGACATCCTGTTCGGGCCCGCCCCGCCCGACGACCCCGCCCTGATCCACCTGGCCCAGCAGCTCACCGACCTCGAGGAGAGAGTCCGACACCCATGACCGAGCACCCCACCGGTCCGCCGGCCCCGGACCCCGCGCCGTCACAGCCGGATGCCGCCGCGCCGCAGGCACCACCCGCGCCGGCACCACCCGCGCCGCCGGCGCCACCCGCGCCCGCGCCGGCGCCGCCGGCGCCACCCGAGCCGCCGGCCGAGCCGTCGGCGGACGCCCTGCGGGCCCGCTCGGCCCTGCTGGCCGTGCGCGCCGAGGTGGCCAAGGCCGTCGTCGGCCAGGACGCCGCCGTCGCCGGCCTGCTCGTGGCCCTGCTCTGCCGCGGCCACATCCTGCTCGAAGGCGTGCCGGGCGTGGCCAAGACCCTGCTGGTGCGCGCCCTGGCCGCGGCCCTCGACGTCGACACCAAGCGGGTGCAGTTCACCCCCGACCTGATGCCCGGCGACCTCACCGGCTCGCTGGTCTTCGATGCCCGCGCGAGCGACTTCACCTTCCGCCCCGGCCCGGTCTTCACCAACCTGATGCTCGCCGACGAGATCAACCGCACGCCCCCGAAGACCCAGTCGGCCCTGCTCGAGGCGATGGAGGAGCGGCAGGTCAGCGTCGACGGCCAGCCGCACCCGCTGCCCTCGCCGTTCATGGTCGCCGCCACCCAGAACCCCGTCGAGTACGAGGGCACCTACCCGCTGCCCGAGGCCCAGCTCGACCGGTTCCTGCTCAAGGTCCTGCTGCCGCTGCCGCAGCGCGCCGACGAGGTGCAGGTGCTGCGGCGGCACGCGAGCGGGTTCGACCCGCGCGACCTGGCCGCGGCCGGCATCCGGCCCGTCGCGACCGTCGCCGACCTCGACGCGGGGGTCGCGGCGGTGCGCGAGGTGACGATCTCCGACGAGGTCGTCACGTACATCGTCGACATCGCCCGGGCCACCCGGGTGTCGCCCTCGCTGGCCCTGGGCGTCTCGCCGCGCGGCGCCACCGCCCTGATGTCGACCAGCCGGGCGTGGGCCTGGCTCGCCGGGCGCACCTTCGTCACCCCTGACGACGTCAAGGCGCTGGCGCACGCGACCTTGGCCCACCGGCTCTCGCTGCGCCCGGAGGCCGAGCTCGAGGGCGTCGGCGTCGGCGCGGTGCTCGAGAGCGCGCTCGGCTCGGTGCCCGTCCCCCGCTGATGGCGATCACCTGGCGCACCGTCGTGCTGGCCCTGCTCGGGCTGGCACCGGTCGCCCTCTGGCCGCACGGGTCGACGGTGGCCTGGTGGCTGCTGCTCGTGGTCGCGCTGGTGGCCCTCGACGTGCTGCTGGCCAGCCGCCCGCAGGCGCTGGGCATCGTGCGCGGCGACCCCACCCAGGTGCGGCTCGGCGAGACCACGACGAGCAGCCTGTGGGTCACCAACACCTCGGGCCGTGGGGTCCGGGGGGTGCTGCGCGACGCGTGGCCGCCCTCGGCGGGCGCGGTGGATGCCGTGCACGAGCTCGCCGTGCCGCCGCACGAGCGGGTGCGCCTGACCACCCACCTGGTGCCCACCCGGCGCGGTGACCGGGTGGCCGACCGGGTCACCGTTCGGCTGCTCGGCCCGCTGGGGCTGGCCGCGCGACAGCGGTCCGTCCCCGTCCCGGGTTCGATCCGGGCGCTGCACCCCTTCCCGTCGCGCAAGCACCTGCCCAGCCGGCTCGCCGTGCTGCGACAGCTCGACGGGCGGGCCGCGGTGCGCATCCGCGGGCAGGGCACCGAGTTCGACAGCCTGCGCGAGTACGTCGAGGGCGACGACGTGCGCTCCATCGACTGGCGGGCCACCGCCCGGCGCCAGCACCTGGTCGTGCGCACCTGGCAGCCCGAGCAGCACCGCCGGGTGGTCATCGTGCTCGACACCTCGCGCACCAGCGCCGGCCGGATCGGCGACGCGCCACGGCTGGATGCCGCGATGGACGCCGCGTTGCTCCTCACCGCGCTCGCCGGCCACGCCCGCGACCGGGTCCAGGTGATCGCCGGCGACCGGGTGGTGCACGCCCGCATCTCCGGAACCGACCGGGCCCGGCTGCTGCACGACACCATCTCCACCCTCGCGCCGGTCGAGTCGCGGCTGGTCGAGGCCGACTGGTCGGCCCTGGCCACCGAGGTCGTGCGGCTCGGCACGCACCGGGCCCTGGTCGTGCTGCTCACCTCGCTGGAGTCGTCCGCGATCGAGGAGGGGCTGCTTCCTGTGCTACCCGCCCTGGCCGCCCACCACCGGGTCGTCGTCGCCTCGGTGAGCGACCCGGCGCTCACCGCGATGCACGCCACCCGCACGACCACCGGTGAGGTCTACGACGCGGCCGCGGCGGAGCGCACGGTCGCACTGCGCCGGCGCACGGCATCCGCGCTGGAGCAGCTCGGCGTCGACGTCATCGACGCCGCACCCGACGAGCTGCCGGTGCGCCTGTCCGACCACTACCTCATGCTCAAGCGGCAGGGGCTGCTCTAGCCCCTCCTCCCGGCGTACCCGACCCGACCAGCCGGGTCGATCCGGACGGCCGGGCGCACCAGCGCTCGGTGCTGCGCACCGGGTTTCACGGCTCCCGGCTGCGCTGCCGGACGCCCCCAACCGCGAACTGGACCGGGGGCGACGGTGCAGCGCGGAGCCAGTCCCCGCGTGTTGCCATGAGCTCGTCGATGGCACCGGCCGGCACCGGCCGGGAGAACAGGAAGCCCTGGGCGAGTGGGCAGCCGAGCCGGATGAGCGCCCGCAGCTCCGCCTCCCGCTCGACACCCTCGGCGACCACCGCGAAGCCGATCCGGTCGGCGAACGCGATGACACCCCAGACGAACCGCCGTTGTGACTCGTCCCGGTCGAGGTCGTCGACGAACGACCGGTCGATCTTGACCTCGTCGACCGGGAGGTCCCGCAGCCGGGCCAGGGTGCTCTGCCCGGTACCGAAGTCGTCCAGGGCGAGCCGCACCCCGAGCGCGCGCAGCTCGTTGCAGACGGCGCGGCCGGTGGCGGTGTCCGGAAGCCGCTGGGTCTCGGTGATCTCCAGGCACAGCTGGCTGCCGGTCAGCCCGTGCCGGGCGAGCTCCGCGGCGACGACGAGCGGCAGGTCGTGCGAGCCGAGCTGTACCGGAGCGATGTTGACCGCGATGCGCAGGTCGGCGCCGCCGGGCAGCCGTGTCCAACGGGCCAGCTGGGTGCAGGCATGACGCAGCACGAACTGGAACAGCGAGTCGATCAGGTCGCACGACTCCGCGATCCGCACGATGATCTCCGGTGCCACCGGGCTTCCTCCGGGGGCCCACCGCGCCAGGGCCTCCACGCTGTGCAGGCGGCCGGCCGACAGCTCGACGATCGGCTGGTAGAGCACCGTCACCTCGTGCCGTGCCAGCGCCAGTGCCAGTGCGATACCCAGGGCCGCCTCGTCCACCTCGGCAGCGCTCAGCCCGGCGGTGTGCACCAGCACGTCGGCCCCGCCGCGCTGCTTGACGACGTACATCGCCCGATCAGCGTGCTGGAGCAGCTCGTCGACGGTGGGCGTGGGATCCAGGGCATCGACCTGCGACAGGCCGATGCTGGCCGACACCGACATCTCGAGCCCCGCCACGACGAAGGGCTTGCGCAGGGCCTCGAGCAGCAGGCGCGCAACCTCGATGGGGTGCGGGCGGTTCTCCATCAGCAGCGCGAACTCGTCTCCGCCGAAGCGCGCGAGGGTCTCTGCCTCGGTCAGGCGGCTTCGCAGCCGGCCGGCCACCTCCTTCAGCAGGGCGTCCCCCGCGCTGTGCCCGAGCTGGTCGTTGACCGTCTTGAAGCCGTCGAGGTCGATGAAGCAGACGGCCAGCGGGCGCTTGTCGCGCCGGTGCAGGTGGAGGGCATGAGTGGCTCGGTCGATGAACAGCGCCCGGTTGGCGAGCCCGGTCAACGGGTCGTGGAACGCCTGGTGGCGCAGCTGGGCCTCGCGCTCGGTGAGGGCCTGCGCGAGCTTCTGGTTGTCCCACATGGTCAGGAACTGCCGGACGAACACGAGCACCACGAGGAGGACGAACAGCACCACCTCCACGGTCGAGACCTTGTTCGGCGTGGCCAGCCTCCAGGTCATGAACCCGACGGCGGCGACCAGGATGACGTAGGGCATGACAGCCCCGGTCACCAGGGGAAGGTCGTGGGGCGGCGCATCCACCGTGGCACCGGGCATGAGGGCCGCGACCGCGAGCACGCCGAACGCGAAGAACCAGCCGAGGTCGACCGGGTTGTCGGTGGTGTAGGCGCCGGTCGTGGTCAGGTACGCGAAGCCGCTGTCCGCCAGCGCCATCATGACGAGACCGGCCGCGATCGCGGCCAGTGGCGCCCGGTGGGCGCGGGACCCGGACATCACCAGCACGCACACGACGAGCAGGGCGATGTCGGATGCCGGGTAAGCCACCGACACGGCCAGGGCGAGCGGCGAGTCGGCGTCGGCCCGAGCCACGGTGCCCAGGACAGTGGCCCACGACATCAAGCCGACCGCGCACGCGATCATCAGCCCGTCCAGCGTGATGCGCCAGCGGCCGGTGCCGGAGACGTTCGACGGGAAGATCGCCAGGGCCAGCACGGCCCCAACCGGGAAGCCGAGGAAGCCCACGTCCGACCACCCGACCGCTGGCAGGTGGGTGAGCAGCACGAGCTCGTAGAAGGTCCAGATCGCCTGGCCCACCGCCCAGGCGAGGGCGGCCCCGCCCAACGCGGCCCAGGCGATGCGAAGTCGCCCCGACGAGCGGACGGCCGCGAGCGCACAGCCGACGGCAGCCAACAACGAGATCGCGGTCTCCCCCACGTTGGAGAAGGCCGCGCCGACGCGGTGGTCGCTGTAGAGGGCCACCGCCGAGAGCACCAGCAGTCCGGCCAGGATGCCGACCAGCCATCGGGTCCGGTCGAGCCACCCCGATGTCAGGTCAGCCATCAGGTGCCCGGTCGCCGTGCGGCCCGCAGTCCAGTCAGCACACACGAAAAGTACCCTCGGGCGCGCGGCCCCGCAGCCAGGTGGCGATCCACCGGGGAAGTGTGACCAACGCCCTCCCGACCCGCCGGCGCGCCGGCGCCCGGTCCCGTCGCCCGCGGCCGCACCGGCATCGGCCGGTGCAGGTCAGGCTCGGTACAGCAGCTGTCAGGCGGCGGTCGCGGGGGCGACGTCTCCGGCATCGCGGGCCATGACGTCCCCCGTGGCGCCATCACGCACCGCGGCGCGCCCGACCACGAAGACGTAGGCGAGGAACAGCGACTCGACGGTGATGCCGATGCCGATCCGGGCCCAGGTCGGCAGCCCCGACGGGGTGACGAAACCCTCGATCGAGCCACTGACGAACAGCACCGCGACCAGCCCGAGCGCCACTGCGATGGCGGTGCGACCTGCCGTGGCGAAGGACTCCACCCGGCTCATCGCGCCGGGTTCGACCCACGACCAGAACAGGCGGAGCCCGACGCCGCCGGCCACGAAGACCGCGGTCAGCTCGAGCAGCCCGTGCGGCAGGATCAGGCCGAAGAACAGCGCGCCGCGGTCGTGGCTGAGCATCAGCGCCGCCGCGACGCCCACCGAGACCACGTTGGTGCCGATCAGCAGCAGCACCGGCAGGCCGAGAACTCCCAGGGCGATGCAGAGCGCGGCCACCTGGGCGTTGTTGACCCACACCAGCGTGCTGAACTCGCCGTGCGGGAACTCGGAGTAGTAGTTCTCGAAGTCGGTGCCGACGTACGCCTGGATCTCGGCCGGCGTCATCCGGCTCTCCCACACCTCGGGGTGGCCGACCGCCCACCAGGCCACGAGGGCAGCCAGCGCCACGCTGGCCAGGGCGGTGCTCACCCACCACCAGCGGGTGCGGTAGAGCGCGGCCGGGAAGGTGCGGGAGAAGAAGTGCAGCAGGTCGGTCCACGTGGTGGTGCGGGCGCCGGCCGAGGCGCCGCGGGCGCGGGCCAGCAGCGAGGAGAGGTAGGTGACCACCGAGGGGTCGGGGCTGGCCGAGCGCACCACGGACAGGTGGGTCGAGACCCGCTGGTAGAGGTCGAGCAGCTCGTCGGCCTCGGCCCCGGTGAGGCGCCGCCGGGAGGTCAGCTCCTCGAGGCGCTGCCACTGGGCCCGGTGGGCCATCAGGTACGCGTCGAGGTCCACCCGGGCAGCCTAACCGCCGGACGACCCGGCGCCCGTGCGGGTTAGCATTCCCGGGTGAGCGACCCCGGGGGCTACCGCAGCTACGCCACCGACGACCTCGTCACCGGCGAGGGGGTCGCGGTCGAGGTGCCGGTCGCGAGCGTGGCGGCCCGGATGGCCGGCGGCGCGATCGACGTGTTCCTCGTGCTGCTCGTGCTCATCATCGGGGCGTTCGTGTTCGGCGCTGTGACCGCGGCGGCGTCCGAGGCGGTGCAGGGCATCGCCGGCATCCTGCTCACCAGCCTGGTCCTGATCGGGATGCCGGCCACGATCGAGACGCTCAGCCGGGGGCGGTCGGTGGGCATGCTCGCCCTCGGCCTGCGCGTGGTGCGCGACGACGGCGGCCCGGCCACCGCCCGGCACGCCCTGGTGCGCGCGCTGGTCGGCTACGTCGAGATCTACCTGCTGTTCTGCGTCCCGGCGCTGGTGACGGCGATGATCCACCCGCGCGCCAAGCGGCTCGGCGACATGGCGGCCGGCACGGTCGTCGTCACCCAGCGGGCGCGGCTGAACCTCACCCCGCCGCCGGCGATGCCGCTCGCCCTCGAGGAGTGGGCGCGCTCGGCCGACGTGGCGACGCTGCCCTCGGGGCTGACCGTCGCGGTGCGCCAGTTCCTGGGCCGGGCGCCGGGCCTGGCCCCCGCGTCGCGGCACACCCTGGGCCTGGAGCTGCTGCACTCGACGCTGCCCCACGTCAGCCCGCCGCCCCCAGGGCGGTACCACCCCGAGGTCGTGCTGGCCGCCGTCATCGCCGAGCGGCGGCGCCGCGACCTCGAGCGGCTGTGGCGCGAGGAGCAGCTGCGCGCCCGCGTCATCCCCGCCGACCCGTTCAGCACCCCCCGCTGAGCCGGCCCTCTCTTGCGACTTCGTGCGGTTTACACACGGTTCTCGCAGCCCTGGGGCGGTAAGAACCGTGTGTAAACCGCACGAAGTCGCGGTCCTGCGGGGTCAGTGGGCGACGGCGAGGGCGGCGTAGCCGGGCTTCACGACGTGCTCGATGATCTCGAGCCGCTCGTCGAACGGCAGGAACGCCGACTTCATCGCGTTGATCGTGGCCCAGCGCAGGTCGTCCAGGGTCCAGCCGGCCTCGTCGACGAGCAGCTGCATCTCGCGGCTCATCGACGTGCCGCTCATCAGCCGGTTGTCGGTGTTGACCGTGACCCGGAAGCGGAGCTGCTTGAGCATCGTGATCGGGTGCGCCGCAACGGAGTCGGCGGCGCCGGTCTGGATGTTCGAGCTGGGGCACATCTCGAGCGGGATGCGGCAGTCGCGCACGTAGGCGGCCAGACCACCGAGCACGGGGATGCCGTCGTCACCGGTCGTGATGTCGTCGACGATCCGCACGCCGTGGCCGAGCCGGTCGGCACCGCACCACTGGATCGCCTCCCAGATGCTCGGCAGCCCGAACGCCTCGCCCGCGTGGATGGTGAAGTGGGCGTTCTCGCGCCGCAGGTACTCGAACGCGTCGAGGTGCCGGGTGGGTGGGAAGCCGGCCTCCGCGCCCGCGATGTCGAACCCACCGACCCCACGCTCGCGGTAGGCCACGGCCAGCTCGGCGATCTCGCGGCTGCGCGCCGCGTGGCGCATGGCGGTGAGCAGTGTGCGCATCCGGATGGGCGTGCCCGCGGCGGCCGCTTCCTGCTCACCTTCGCGGAACCCCGCCAGCACCGCCTCGACGACCTCTGGCAGGGACAGCCCGCCCTCGATGTGCAGCTCGGGCGCGAACCGCGACTCGGCGTAGACCACGCCGTCGGCCGCGAGGTCGAGGGCGCACTCGCGCGCCACCCGGGTCAGCTGCTCGGCGGTCTGCATCACGGCGACCGTGTGCGAGAAGGTCTCGAGGTAGCGCACCAGCGAGCCCGAGTCGGCGGCGTCGCGGAACCAGCGGCCCAGCTCGTCGGCATCCGTCGTCGGCAGGTCGGCGTAGCCCGACGCCTGCGCCAGCTCGACGACCGTGGCGGGGCGCAGGCCGCCGTCGAGGTGGTCGTGCAGCAGCGCCTTCGGGGCTCGGGCGACGATCGTGGGGGGCAGGTCAGCGGTGGGCTCGGGCACGGCCAACACCCTAGTGGGGACCGCCCCGAGGCTGCGCCGGCCTCAGCCCGCACCCCACCCCCTGCCCCGCCCGACTCCCACTTTGTGCGATTTACACACGGTTCTCGCAGGGCCCAGGGTGCGAGAACCGTGTGTAAATCGCACGAGGTCAGGGAGCGTCGGGTCAGGCGATCCGGTCGATGACGATCGGCGTGCGGTCGAAGGCGGTGCCCTCGGGGGAGATGGTGATCGCGCCCTGCAGTGCGCTCTGGGCCCGGTCGAAGCGGTCGGGCTCGTCGGTGTGCAGGGTGAGCAGCAGGTCGCCCTCGCGCACCGGGTCCCCCGGTTTCGCGTGCAGCTCGATGCCGGCGCCGGCCTGCACCGGGTCCTCCTTGCGCGCGCGTCCCGCGCCGAGGCGCCAGGCCGCGACGCCCACGGCATACGCGTCGAGCTCGGTGAGCAGGCCCGACGTGCCGGCCCGCACCTCGTGGCGCTCGGCGCCCACCGGCAGCGGCGCGTCGGGGTCGCCCCCCTGCGCCGCGATCATCCGGCGCCAGGCGTCCATCGCCCGGCCGTCGGCGAGCGCGGCCGCGACGTCCTGACCGCCGCGCCCGGCGGCATCCAGCATCTCCTCGGCCAGGCGCACCGTCAGCTCGACGACGTCGGGCGGGCCACCGCCGGCCAGCACCTCGACCGACTCGCGCACCTCGAGGGCGTTGCCCGCGGTTGCGCCCAGGGGCGTCGACATGTCGGTGAGCAGCGCGACGGTGTTGACCCCCGCGTCGGTGCCGAGGTCGACCATCGTGCGGGCCAGCTCGGTGGCGTCGTCGCGGTTCTTCATGAAGGCGCCGCTGCCGACCTTGACGTCGAGCACCAGCGCACCGGTCCCCTCGGCGATCTTCTTGCTCATGATCGAGCTGGCGATGAGCGGGATCGCCTCCACGGTTCCGGTGACGTCGCGCAGCGCGTAGAGCTTCTTGTCGGCCGGTGCCAGGCCCGACCCGGCGGCACAGATGACGGCCCCGACGTCCTCGAGCTGCTGCATCATCGCCTCGTTGCTGAGCGACGCCTGCCAGCCCGCCACCGACTCGAGCTTGTCGAGCGTGCCGCCGGTGTGGCCCAGACCGCGCCCCGACAGCTGCGGCACGGCCACGCCGAAGACGGCGACCAGCGGGGCCAGGGGGAGGGTGATCTTGTCGCCCACACCACCGGTCGAGTGCTTGTCGGCGGTCGGGCGCGACAGCCCGGAGAAGTCCATCCGCTCGCCGCTGGCGATCATCGCGGCGGTCCAGGTGGCGATCTCGCGGCGGGTCATCCCGTTGAGCAGCACCGCCATCGCGAGGGCGCTCATCTGCTCCTCGGCGACGGCTCCGCGGGTGTAGGCGTCGATGACCCAGCGGATCTGGTCGTCGGTGAGCTCGTGGCGGTCGCGCTTGGCGATGATGACGTCGACGGCGTCGAAGGATTCGCTCATCGGGACATTCTGTCAGGGGCGGTCGCGGCCCGGCCCCGGCGGCCCGACCGGCCCGAGCGGCCCGACCGGCGAGGGTTCGCACCGGAAGCTCCAGCCGAGCAGGGGTCAGGACGTGGTGTGGCCCCCACGCTTCCCGCACCGGGCGAGAACGTCGTGAGGGGTCAGTCGACCGGGGCGACGGCGTCGAGCACGTCGCGGCCGAAGGCCTGCGGCAGCACCTCGCGCATCGGCAGGACACCCTCGGGCGTCTGCAGCAGGGTCTGCGCGGTTCCGTTCTCCCACAACAGCTGTCGGCACCGGCCACACGGCATCAGGCTGTCGCCGTTCTGGTCGACGCACCAGACGGCCACCAGCCGGCCGCCGCCGGTGGCGTGCAGCTGCGAGACCATGCCGCACTCCGCACAGAGCGTGACGCCGTAGGCGGCGTTCTCCACGTTGCAGCCCGACACCATGCGCCCGTCGTCGACCTGCCCGGCCACGCCCACGCGGAAGTGGCTGTAGGGGGCGTAGGCGAGCGCCGCCATCCGCACCGCCTCGGCGCGCAGCGCGTCCCAGTCGACGGGCAGGTCGGATGCCGTCACGGCGCCTCCAGCTCGCTGGACGTGGGTGCCGCCGGTGTGCGGCGACGGAGCACCGCCACCGACGAGAGCAACCGTGCCCCGAAGGTGACGGCGTCCTCGTCGACGACCAGGTCGCCCTGGTGCAGGTCGTAGGTGGGGCCGCCGTGGCTGCGGGTGCCGAGCCGCGCCATCGCGCCGTCGGTGTGCGCGAGGTACCACGAGAAGTCCTCGCCGCCGAGCGACTGCGAGGTGGGCACCGGGTGCATCGCCCCGGCCAGCGACGCCAGCCGGAATGCCTCGATGCCCGCGGTGGTGTTCACCACCGGCGGCACCCCCCTGACCCGCTCGACCTTGGCCTGCACGCCGTAGGGTTGCACCACCGCGTGCACGATCTCCTCGAGCAGCGGCCCCACCGAGAGCCACGCCTGCGCGTCGAGCATCCGCAGGGTGCCCTGGCACTCGCCGGTCGAGGGGATGACGTTGCTCGCGCGGCCGGCGCTGATGGTGCCCCACACCAGGGCCGCCCCGGCCCGGGGGTCGAGGCGGCGGGAGAGCGCGGCCGGCACGTCGGTGACCACCTTCGCGAGGGCGTAGGTGAGGTCCTCCGTGAGCTGGGGCCGTGAGGTGTGCCCGCCGCGGCCGTGCAGCGAGACGGTGACGTGGTCGCAGGCCGCGGTCAGCGGCCCCTCGCGCAGCCCGACCTGGCCGACGTCGAGGCTGGGGTCGCAGTGCACGGCGAACACGGCATCCACGCCGTCGAGCGCACCAGCGGTGATGGCCTCCTGCGCACCCCCGGGGATGACCTCCTCGGCGGCCTGGAAGATGCCGCGCACGGCCAGGCCGCGCTGCAGCAGGGCCGGCTCGCGCTCCTTGAGGGCGAGCAGCGCGCCGAGCAGGGCGACGACGTGCACGTCGTGGCCGCAGGCGTGGCAGACCCCCGCCGTGCCCGAGGCGAAGTCGAGGCCGGTGCGCTCGCGCACGGGCAGGGCGTCCATGTCGGCACGCAGCGCCACCCGGTGCTCGGCGTCGGGCGCGCCGATGTCGGCGAGCAGCCCGGTGCCGGGCAGCAGGCGCACCCCGACGCCCGCGGCATCGAGGCGGCGGGCCACGGTCTGGGTCGTGCGCACCTCCTCGCGGGACAGCTCGGGGTGGGCATGCAGGTCCCGCCGGATGTCGATGAGCTCGGCTGCGAGTGAGGAGATGCGCTCGCCGAGGGCGGCGAGGAGGGCATCGTCGTTCATGAGGGCACCAACACTACTCGGCCGAGCCGGTTCCCTGTGCCGCCCACAGCACCCGCACAGCGACGACTTCGTGCGACCTGGGTGCGGTTTCCGGATGCGCGATCCGCGCGAACCGCACCCAGGTCGCACGAAGACGGACAGCAGGCGGATGCCGCCGGGCTGGGGGTGACCGTCTGCCGACCGTCTGCCGGCGGTCTGCTGACCGTCTGCCGGCGGTCTGCTGACCGTCTGCCGGCGGTCTGCTGACCCTGGGATGGCAACGCGGCACACCGTCCGGCTCGTCAGCCGCCGGAGGCCCGGTACGCCTCCCAGCGGTCGGCGATGCCCGCCATCTCGCGCATGATGAACTCCATGAACTCGACCGACAGCTGCATCCGCTCCGCCGCCCGGGAGTCCTCCCCCAGGGTGCCGCGCGCCTCGACCAGCGCGGCGAGGATCGGCCGGTAGATCTGGTCGGTCTGCATGAGCACGTCGTGCCACGCGTCATCCATCACGACGTAGACGTCGCGGCGCGACCCTCGCTCGCGCTCGCGCCGGATCATCCGCACCTGGGTCAGGTAGCGCACCGCGCCGGAGACTCCTGCCGGGCTGACCTCGAGCAGGGCGGACAGCTCGGCCGAGGTGAGCCGGCCCTCCTCGGTGGCCAGCAGGGCGGCGAACACGCGCGCGGGCAGCCGGGCCACGCCTGCGTCGGCCAGCGCGCCGCCCAGATGCTCGACGACCTCGTGGAGGTGGGGGTCCGCAGGGTCGATGACTGCATCACCGGTGCGGCCGCCACCAGCGTCGGGCGTGGCTACGGCATTGGCGTCGGCCGCGGCCTTGCGGGCTCGCCGGCGGGCCGTCGGGGTGCTGGCGGAAGACGGCATACACGGAATTTACACCATTCACAGACTTCTGAAGCCGGTGTAGCCTGACCGGTATGCCTGATGTGATCGCCGTCTCCGGCCTGCACAAGTCGTTCGGCCACACCGTGGCCCTCGACGGCCTCGACCTCACCGTGCGCGAGGGCGAGGTGCACGGCTTCCTCGGGCCCAACGGCTCGGGCAAGTCCACCACCATCCGCATCCTGCTCGGCCTGCTGCGCGCCGACCGCGGCTTCGCGACCGTACTGGGCCGCGACCCCTGGCACGACGCCACCGAGCTGCACCGCCGGCTGGCCTACGTGCCCGGCGACGTCGTGCTCTGGCCGAGCCTGAGCGGCGGCGAGGTCATCGACCTGCTCGGGCGGCTGCGCGGCGGCATCGACGAGGAGCGCCGTCGCCGGCTCGTCGAGCGCTTCGAGCTCGACGAGACCAAGAAGGGCAAGGCCTACTCCAAGGGCAACCGGCAGAAGGTGGCCCTCGTCGCGGCGCTGGCCAGCGGTGTCCCCCTCCTCGTGCTCGACGAGCCGACGGCCGGGCTCGACCCGCTCATGGAGGAGGTCTTCCAGAGCGAGCTGACGGCGCTGAAGGACGAGGGCCGCACCGTGCTGCTCTCGAGCCACATCCTCAGCGAGGTCGAGCGGGCCTGCGACCGGGTGAGCATCGTGCGCGCCGGCCGCATCGTCGACAGCGGCAGCCTCGCCGAGCTGCGCCACCTCACCCGCACCCGGGTGCACGCCGTGCTCACGACCGCCCCGAGCCTCGCCGAGGTGCAGTCGTGGCGCGGCCTGCACGACGTGGTGGTCGACGACGCCGACGTGCGCTGCTCGGTCGACGCCGAGCACCTCGGCGAGCTGGTCGCGACCCTGGGCAGCCGCGGCGTCGAGAGCCTCACCTGCCAGCCGCCCACCCTCGAGGAGCTCTTCCTGGCCCGTTACCAGGCGCAGCCGGATGCCGGTGACGCGCCTCGCGCTCCCCGCAACCCCCGCGCTCCCGGCTCGCACCGCCCGACGCAGGAGCAGCCGGTATGACCACGGCCACCGCCCCCGCGCCACCCATCACGCCGACCGTCTCGCTCGGCACCCGGCTGGCCGGTCTCTCGCACCTGCTGCGCCTGGCCTGGCGGCGCGACCGCATCCTCATCCCGAGCAGCGTGCTGGGCCTGGTGCTGCTGTCGGTGGGGTCGGCCCAGGCGACGCTGGCCCTCTACCCCACCGACGAGTCGGCCTCGGCCGGGCTGGCCGGCGTGCTGAGCAACCCGTCGGTCATCGCCCTCTACGGCCCGATCGCGTCGAACACCGCCGACGCCCTCGCCGTGTTCAAGACGGTGATGATGGGCGCCGTGCTCACCGCCGTGCTCGCGTTCGTCGTCGTGCGCCGGCACACCCGCACCGAGGAGGACGAGGGTCGCCTCGAGCTGCTCGGCTCCGGGGTGGTCGGCCGGTGGTCCGCCCTCGCCGCGGCCGTCACCCTCGCCACCGGTGCCGTCGTCGCGGCGAGCGTGGTGTCAGGGATCGGCCTCGCCGCCCTCGGGATGGACCCGCTGGGCAGCCTCGCCTTCGCCGTCTCCTGGCTGACCGCGGGCCTGGCCATGGTGGGCGTCTCGGCCGTCGCGGTGCAGCTCGCCTCCACCACGAGAGGTGCCGCCGGGCTCGGCTTCGGTTTTCTCGCCGCGGCGTTCGCCCTGCGGGCCCTCGCCGACTCCGCCGACACCGGCACCTTCGTGCACGGCCTGGGCTGGCTCTCCCCGCTGGGCTGGGCCGGCCGGGTCGAGGCCTACGGCGCCAACCGCACCTGGCTGCTGCTGCCCGGGGTGCTCACCCTGGCCGTCGGCCTGGCGGTGGCCGTCGCGCTGCTCGACCGGCGTGACCTCGGCGCCGGGCTGCTCCCGGCCCGGGGCGGCCCGCCCCGGGCCGGGCGGATGCTCGGAAACCCCTTCACCCTGGTCATCAGGCTCGCGCGGGGCACCATCATCGGGTGGTCGATCGGCATGCTGCTCGGCGGCCTGGTCGTCGGCTCGCTGATCGGCTCGGTCTCCGACATGGTCGACGACCCGGCCATCAAGGACCTGCTCGAGAAGCTGGGCGGGCGCACCGGCACCGTCGAGGACGTCTTCCTCGCCACCGAGTTCCACTTCGTCGCCGTGGCCGTCGCCGCGGCCGGCATCGCGCTGGTGCTGCGCCTGGTCGGCGCCGAACGGTCGGGCCTGGGCGAGGTGGTGCTGTCCACCCCGACGAGCCGGCTGCGGTGGTTCGGCGCGCACATCGCGCTGCCGGTGGTGCTCACCGCCGCGCTGATGGCGCTGATCGGGGTGGTCGTCGGGCTGGTCGGGCCCACCACCAGCGAGACCGCACCGTCGGTCGGCCCTTCGGTGGGGGCGACGATGGCCGCCCTGCCCGCCATCTGGGTGATGACCGGTGTCGCGGCGCTGCTGGTGGGTGCCCTCCCCCGGTTCGCCCCCTTCGCCTGGGGGGTGCTGCTGGTGACGTTCATGCTCACCGAGATCGGCCCGCTCACGAAGCTGCCCGCCTGGCTGGTCGACGTCTCGCCGTTCAGCCACCTCTCGCCGCTGCCCGGTGGCCAGTTCGAGGCGGTGTCGGCCGGGGTCATGACCCTGGTGGCGGCACTGCTGATCGGCGCCGGCTACTGGGCCTACCACCACCGCGACGTCACCTGAAGGTCACCCGGTGCGCCTGCCCGCGTCGGTCGGCGACCCACAGGCGCACCCGCACCGCCGAAGTCCGCCCGACCGCCGAAGTCCGCCCGACCGCCGAAGTCGCGCCCGACCGCCGAAGTCCACCCGACCGCCGAAGTCCGCCCGACCGCCGAAGTCCGCCCGACCGCCGAAGTCCACCCGACCGCCGAAGTCCGCCCGACCGCCGAAGTGCACCCGCACCGCCGAAGTCCGCCCGACCGCCGAAGTCCACCCGACCGCCGGCGAGACAGCGAGACGGCGGCACCCGCCTGAGGCTGCTGAGTTCCAGACCTTCTGGGGCATGACACCCTGACGTGCCGTCGGGGGCGCTGCAGGGCCGAGAGGTCGCACGCCTCAGGCGGCGTGGCCCGTCGTGCTGGCAGCCATGACCGCCTCGATGGCGGCGTGCCAGGCTGCGTCGCTGCCGTCGGGGAGGGTCTGTTCGGCGCGTCGCGCGGCGTCGTCGGCTGCTTCGGCGGCGCGGGTGAGGTCGTGGATGGCCAGGCGACGGTCGGCCTCGGCGCCAGCGGTGACGTCGGCGACGAGCTCGAGCAGTCGCTGCCGGGTCAGGGGCGGCGGATCGTGTTCGGCGCGTTGCCGGGCGAGCCATTCCAGCTGCCGGTCGTACGAGCCGGGGGACAGATCCCAGATGACGTAGCGGCCGTGCTCGTCGGGTCTGGTGCGCACTTCTGCCCAGAGCCGGTGGGTGTGGATGAAGGTGTGGTGCTCCTCGCAGACCAGGGCCGCGTTCTCGGTCTCGGAGAGACCTCCGTCGGCCCAATGCAGCACATGGTGCGCGCGCGTCCACGACCCAGGTCGAGTACAGCCGGGGAAGGTGCAGGTGCGGTCTCGGCGCAGCAGCCGACGGCGCTGGGCCCGGGTGAACAACCGCACCAGCCGCCCCTGGTCGAGCTCGTCCCCGGCGGTGCCGAGCACGTAGGGCACCAGGGCCGCGTCACACGAGATCCGGCGCAGCACCTCCGGGGACAGCAGCACCCCATCGGCGGTGGAGCCGAGGACCTCACCGGCCCCGGTGCGCTCTTCCAGGTCGCTCAAGGCCACGCTGACGTGCAGCACCGCCCCACCCAGCCCCGGACCCTCCGCCCCCGCCTCGTCCAGGGCCCGCCCGCTCACTGTGCGGCACACCTCGGTAAGGGCCTCCACACGGCGCTGCCCGGCCGGGCGAAGGTCGCGCGCCCCGGTCTCCTCGTTCGGGGCCGGCTTGGCCATCGGCCCGATCACCGCTTCGAGGACGGCGGCTTGTTCCGGGGTCATCACCAGCTGGTACTCGGTGACGTCACCGGACTCCACCAACGGCTGCGACAACCGGGCCACGGATGCCAACCGGGCCTGCAGATCGTCCAGCTCGCCGTGCAACCCGAACTCGGCCAGCATCCGCGGGCGCAGCTTGCGCATCTGGTTCGGCCCCCACGCCACCCCGAGCTCCAACAAGGCCGCGGTCACGGTGGGCACCGCCTCCGGCACCAGACGCGGCTCCAACCGCGCGACCTCACCCAACGCGGTCAACGCCAGCGACGGCGAGACCGTGCCGTTGTGCACCCCAGCCCACACCATCCCCAAGGGCGACCCTGGGTCGGGCTCCGCCGCGGCATCCGGCGCCAGCGACCCACCCGCCCGGCCCGCGTTCGCGACCTGGACGGCGAGCCTGGCCACCGGGCCGGCACCACCTTGCCGCAGCGACGGCGCGTGATCCCGAACCCACGCGTGCGCGTTGGACCCCGACCCCGCCACCACACCCCGCGTGACCGCCTCCGCCGCGACCACAGCCCGCGCCGCCCCACCCAGCGACGTCACCTCGTCGAGCTCACCCATCAGCTCGCCCAGCTCGTCATCGCCGACCTGATGCACCACCAACGCCAGGTCAGCCAGCGCCTCCCGGGCGGCCCGCACCACCGTGCGGCGCTCCGCGAGGCTCGAACCGTTGGTGACCATGGTCCATGATAACCGAACATGTGTTCGAAGCACAAGCGATCCGGCAAAGTCGGGGCAGGCCGATCGGCGGGCCGAGCAGACTCGCCGAGCCCTCGACATGGTGCGCTTTCCCACCCGTGGGCGGCCCCGTAAGGCCCACTCCAGATGGGAACTTCGCAAGAAGTCGGGGAGATCCGGCAGCACCGGGCTCAGGTGAGGTCGGTGCGCCCCTGCGCCTTGAGGGCGTCGACGACGAGCTTGACGTCCTGGGCCCGCGCCCGGGTGGTCACCAGCAGGGCGTCGGGGGTGTCGACCACCACGACGTCGTCCAGCCCGACGATGGCCACCCGCCGGCCCGCGCCGGGCACGACGACGCCACCACCGTCGATCACCGTCACGTCGCCCGGGTCGCCCAGCACGCGCAGTTCGCGGATGCCGTCGCCCCCACCAGCGCGGATGCCGTCGCCTTCACCAGCGCTGTCACCACCACCCCCACCAGCGCGGATGCCGTCGCCCCCACCAGCGCGGATGCCGTCCCCTTCACCAGCGCTGTCACCACCACCCCCACCGGATGCCGGGAGCAGCGTCGCCAGGCTCGCGAAGTCGCCGACGTCGTCCCACGCGAAGGGGGCGGGCACGACGACGACGCGACCGGCATCCGCCGCGGGCTCGGCCACGGCGTGGTCGATGGCGATCTTGGTCAGCCCGGCCCACGACGACTCGAGCAACGAAGGATCCGCGGCGATGGACCGCAGCCCCTGCGCCAGGGCAGGGTGCCACTGAGCCAGCAGGTCGAGCAGCGTCGCCGCACGAGCCACGAACATCCCTGCGTTCCAACGGAACTCACCGGACTCGACGTACGAAGCGGCGCGCACGGCATCCGGCTTCTCGACGAACTCGACGGCCCGCAGCGCCGTCGCGGCACCCGGCAACGGCGCACCCGTCCGGATGTACCCGAAACCCGTGGCGGGCCACGTCGGGTCGACCCCGATCGTGACCAGGTGCCCCTCGCGCGCCACCGCGGCCGCCTCGCGGATGACCGCCTCGAACGCCGCCTGGTCGGGGATCACGTGGTCGGCCGCGAACGAGCCGATCACGGCATCCGGGTCCTGGCGCTCGACCACAGCGGCGGCCAGCCCGATGGCGGCCATCGAGTCGCGCGGCGACGGCTCGGCGAGCACCTGCTCGGCACGCAGCCCCGGCAGCTGCCCCCGCACCGCCTCAGCATGAGCGGCACCGGTGACGACCACGACGCGCTCGGCCGTGAGCGGCGAGAGCCGGTCGACGGTGGCCTGCAGCAGCGAGCGGCCGCTGCCGGTGAGGTCGAGGAGGAACTTGGGATGCCGGGCCCGGCTCAGCGGCCAGAGCCGGGTACCCGCGCCACCGGCGGGGACGACCGCCCAGAAGCCGGGGATGCTGCTCACGCTCACCCGCCCAGGGCGAAGCTGTCGACGACCCGCCAGACCCCGTCGTGGTCGTGGTGGTAGAGCTCGACCGACGCGACGTGGAAGGTGCAGCGGAAGTCGGCCAGCGACTCGAACGCGAGGTCGAGCGCCGGCTCGTCGAGGTGGTGCGCCACCGTGACGTGCGGGTGGTACGGGAACTCCAACCGGCGGTCCACCGGCCCCGAGCGCACCGCGCGCTCCAGCGCCTCGCAGCTCGTGATGCCGCGCGAGACCTGCACGAACACCACCGGCGAGACGGGGCGGAAGGTGCCGGTGCCCGAGAGCACCATGTCGAAAGGCTCAGCCACCGCCGTGACGGCGAGCAGGTGCTCGAGGAACGCGTCCATGGCGTCGGCCCGGATCGCGGTGGGCGGCAGCAGGGTGACGTGCGGCGGGATGGCCGCCGCCACGGGGTCGCCGAAGTCCTCCCGGGCCCGCTGGAGGGTGGTCGACCAGGGCTGCGGGATGGTGACGGCAACGCCGTGATGCGGCATGGGCAGGGACCCTACTCCGCCGCGCGCAGCAGGCCGACGGCGTCACGCACCCGCGCCATCGTCGCCTCGGCCACCACCGAGGCGCGCTCGGCCCCGCGGGCCAGGATGCGGTCGAGCTCGGCGGGGTCGGCGAGCAGCTCGGCCATCCGCTCGCGGAAGGGGGTGACGGCATCCACCACCACCTCGGCGACGGCCTTCTTCAGGTCGCCGTAGCCGCGGCCGGCGAACTCGGCCTCGACCTGGGCGACCGGCGTGCCGGACAGCACCGAGTGGATGACGAGCAGGTTCGACACCCCGGGCTTGTCCTGCGGGTCGTAGCGCACCTCGGCCTCGGGGTCGGTGACGGCCGAGCGGATCTTCTTCGCGATCCGGCTCGGGTCGTCGCTGAGCAGCACCAGGCCCTTGTCCGCCGACGTCGAGCCGCTCATCTTCGAGGTGGGGTCCTGCAGGTCCATGATCTTCGCCGACTCCTCGAGGATGTACGGCTCGGGCACCGTGAGCACCGGGCCGAAGCGGGCGTTGAGCCGCTCGGCGAGGTCGCGGGTGATCTCGAGGTGCTGGCGCTGGTCCTCCCCCACCGGCACGAACGCCGCGTCGTACATCAGGATGTCGGCCGCCATCAGCACCGGGTAGGTGAACAGCCCGACGTTGGCGTTGTGCCCCTTGGCCACCTTGTCCTTGTACTGCGTCATCCGGTTCATCTCGCCGACGGCCGTCTGGCAGGCGAGCACCCAGGCCAGCTCGGGATGCCGGCCGACGTGGCTCTGCAGGAAGACCGCCGAGGTATCCGGGTCGACCCCGCCGGCGATGAACTGCGCCGCGGTGACCCGGGTGCGGCGGCGCAGCACCTCCGGGTCGGTCGGCACGGTGAGGGCGTGCAGGTCGGCGACGAAGTAGTAGGCGTCGAAGTCGCGCTGCAGGCCCACCCAGTTGACCAGGGCGCCGAGGAAGTTGCCGAGGTGGAGCGAGTCGCTCGTCGGCTGCATCCCGGAGAGGATGCGCGGGCGTGCGGAAGCGGGCGCAACAGGGGTGGGCATGCGCACATTGTGTCAGGGGCGTCGCACCTAGACTGCGCCGCATGGCCACCGTCGACCAGAGCCCCCGTCGTGTCGCGGACACCCACCGCGAGGTGTTCGGCAGCGATCCGCAGGGGGTGTGGTCGGCGCCCGGCCGGGTCAACCTGATCGGCGAGCACACCGACTACAACGACGGCCTGGTGCTGCCCATCGCGCTCCCGCACCGCACGGATGCCGCGTGCTCACCGCGCGATGACGACCTCCTTCGCGTGTGGTCGGTGCAGACCGACGAGCTGGTCGAGGTGTCGCTGGGGGACGTGGGGCCGGACGCGCCCGGGGGGTGGGCGGCCTACGTCGCCGGGGTGCTGTGGGCGCTGCGCGAGGCGGGACACGAGGTGCGCGGCATGGAGGTCACCGTCGACAGCCGGGTGCCGGTCGGGGCCGGGCTGTCGAGCTCGGCGGCGCTGGAGTGCTCGGTGGGGGCTGCGGCCAGCGACCTGTTCGAGCTCGGGTTGCTCGGCGACGACGCGGGCCGGGCGCGGCTGGCGGAGGCGTGCGTGCGCGCCGAGAACGACATCGCCGGGGCGCCGACCGGCGGCATGGACCAGTCGGCGGCCCTGTTGTGCCGGGCCGACCACGCGCTGCTGCTCGACTGCCGCAGCGGGGCCACCGAGCAGGTGCCGTTCGACCTCGCCGGTGATGGCGCGGGTGAGCGTCCCTCCCGTGACCAATTGGTCGATTCCGGGACGGGCGAGGGGGCGGGTGAGCGTCCCTCCCGTGACCAATTGGTCGATTCCGGGACGGGCGAGGTGACGGGTGAGCGTCCCTCCCGTGACCAATTGGTCGATTCCGGGACGGGCGGTGAGGGCGCGGCATCCGGGCACGTGCTGCTGGTCACCGACACGCGGGCCGAGCACAGCCTCAACGACGGGCAGTACGGCCAGCGGCGCGACGCGTGCGAGCGGGCGGCGGCCGAGCTCGGCGTCGACTCCCTGCGCGACGTCGACCCGGCCGGCCTCGACGACGCCCTGGCCAGCCTGTCCGACGACGTGCTGCGCCGGCGCACCCGGCACGTGGTCACCGAGATCGCCCGGGTGCGCGCCACCGTCGAGGCACTGCGCGGCGGCGACCTGGCCGAGGTCGGCCGGCTGTTCGACGCCTCGCACGCCTCGCTGCGCGACGACTACGAGGTGAGCTGCGACGAGCTCGACGTCTCGGTCGAGGCCGCCCGCTCGGCCGGTGCGCTGGGCGCCCGGATGACCGGGGGCGGATTCGGCGGCTCGAGCATCGCCCTGCTACCCGCGGATGCCGTCGAGGCCGCCACGCGCACCATCGCCGAGGCCTTCGCCGAGCGCGGCTGGCACGAGCCGGTGAGCTTCGCCGTCACGGCCGGCGCCGCCGCCCGCCGCGACACCTGACCCGCGCCTCGAACGTGGGTGAAGATCGTCGCCCGGCCGCTGGCTTTCACCCACGTTTCGACGAAGGGCGCGCTCCAGCTCCGGCTCACAGGTCGTAGCTGACCGAGACCGGGGCGTGGTCGCTCCAGCGCTGCGCGTAGGAGGCGGCCCGCCCGACCTCGGCCCGCGTCGCGCGTGCTGCGAGCGGCGCCGAGGCCAGCTGGTAGTCGATCCGCCAGCCGGAGTCGTTGTCGAACGCCTGCCCCCGCCACGACCACCAGGTGTACGGGCCAGGCCCCGGCCCGTGCAGGCGGCGGTGCACGTCGACGAAGCCGTGGGTGCCGATCCAGCCGTCGAGCTGGGCCTGCTCCTCGGGCAGGAAGCCGGACTTGCCGCGGTTGCCCTTCCAGTTCTTCAGGTCCTCGACGCGGTGGGCGATGTTGAGGTCGCCGGTCAGCACGGCATACCGGCCGTCGGCGGCCCACGCCTCGAGCCGCACGCCCACCGCCGCGAGGAAGCGCATCTTCTCGTCCTGCCGGGGAGTGCCCGCGTGCCCGGTGTGCACGTAGGCCGACGCGACGGTCACCGGTGTGCGGTCGCGCGCACCCTCGACCAGCACGTCGGCCTCCACCCAGCGGCCCGACCCCGCGAACTCCTCCCCCACCTCGGTGCGCACCGCGGCGACCGGCCAGCGCGACAGCACGGCCACGCCCGCGCGGCCCTTCGCGGTGCCTCCGGCGTGCGCCACGTGCCACCCCTCGAACGCCGAACCGGCGAGCGCCTCGGCGAGCTGGTCGTCGTCGGCGCGCACCTCCTGCAGGGTCACGACGTCGGGGCCGGCCGCCTCCAGCCACGCCACACCACCGCGCCGGGCAGCAGCGCGGATGCCGTTGACGTTCGCGGAGACCAGGAGCACCGGCCCATCGTGGCAAGCGAGGGCGGCGAGAGGCAGGGCGGGGTCAGCGGCGCCGCGGCCGCCGGCTCGGCGGCTGGAAGGTTCGGCGGCTCGAGGGTTCGGCGGCTCGGCGGCCCGAAGGCTCGGCGGCGGCCCGAAGGTTCGGCGGCTCGGCGGCCGGTCAGCCGGTCGGCCAGTCGGAGACGCGCGTGAAGTCGCCATCGGGGGCGTCGGCGCGCAGCACGGCATCCCCGGCGGCGAGCCACACGCCACTGGGAGCGACGGCCACCGCCACCTCACCCGCAGCGGGCTCGACGCCGTCGACGCAGCGTCCCTTCCCGAGCTCGCCGTCGGTGAGCACCCCGACCACCACTCCCGCACAGCCCGCGTCGAGCCAGGCCACGACGCCGGTTCCGCTCGAGCTCAGGGCGAGCGCCGCGCCGCCCTTGCGGGTCAGGGCGGTGCTCCAGCTGCCGCCGCCGTCGGTGGTCTCCCGCAGGGTGCCGTCGCCGCACAGTGCGGCGGCGTTCGCGGAGTCGACGGTGACCAGGTCGAGCACCGGCGACCGGCCGGGGCAGGGGCGAACCGGGTCGGAGCCGGGGCGCTGCACCACCCGGGCGTCGCGCGGGGAACGCCCCCAGGTCGCCGCCGCCGAGCGCGGCCCGTTCCACCCGTCCCCACCGTCGGAGGTGGTCCACATCGCGTAGTCGCAGCGACGGTCCCCGCCGACGGCGAAGGCCGTCGACGCGCTGTCGGGTCGCACCCGGGTCACCGACCCCGGGGCCGGGCGGGTCGCCCACGACTTCCCCCGGTTGGCGCTGACGTGCACGGCCCCCGGCTCGGCACACGTGCCGACGTCGACGGCCCACACCGCGTTCTTGCCGGCGGCCACGACCAGCCGGGTCAGCGGGCGGGGGCTGTCCCCCGCGTCCGCAGCGGGACTCGGGCTGGCGGATGCCGTGGTGCTGGGGGTCGGCGCCGGCGTGGGCGGGATGGACACCGGCGGCGGGGGCCACAGCGCCCACGTCACCAGCACGACATCGATGACCAGCAGCACGACCAGGCCGATGGCGGGCCAGGCGCGGCGGAGGTCCATGGGGTCAGCATCCATGAGACACGAGCCACGACCAAGCAACAAGCCGTGGGCGCGCCCTCTGGGCTGTGCCGGGCTACCATGTGCAAGGCCGGGCCGCAGGGGGTTTTCGTCCACGTCAGTCCCGCCACGTCGACCCCGAGGAGAGCTGTGGAGCTGCAGGACTACCTGATGGTGGTTCGGAAGCGCTGGCGGGTGATCCTGTCGGTGGTCCTCGTCTGCGTCGGGCTGGCCGCTGCGCTCACCCTGAGCCAGACCAAGATCTACGAGTCGAGCACCCAGTTCTTCGTGTCGACCAGCGGTGCCGATGACAGCGGGGCCCTGCTCCAGGGCAGCACCTTCACCCAGCAGCGGGTCAAGTCCTACGCCCAGCTGCTCGCCACGCCCCGCATCCTGGCCCCCGTCGCCGAGCAGGTCGGCCTCTCGGGAGACATCTCCAGCCAGGTGACGGCGACCACCCCTCCCGACACCGTGATCATCGAGGTCGCAGTGCGCGATGCCGACCCTGCGCAGGCGCAAGCCATCGCCCGGGCGATCGCCACCGAGTTCCCGGCCGCCGTCGACGAGCTCGAGAAGCCGTCGGGCACCAAGGTGAGCCCGGTCAAGGTCACGGTCGTGCAACCACCCACCACGCCGACGTCCCCGGTCAGCCCCAAGCCGTTGCGCAACATCGCCCTCGGTGGAGTGCTCGGCGTCCTGCTCGGCCTCGGGCTCGCGCTGGTGCGCGAGACGCTCGACAAGACCGTCAAGACCCAGGACGACATCAAGGCCGTCACCGACGTGCCGATCCTGGGCGCGATCATGCGCGACCCGGATGCCGTCAAGCGCCCGCTGATCGTCGAGGTCGACCCCCGCTCACGACGGGCGGAGGCATTCCGGTCGCTGCGCACCAACCTGCAGTTCGTCGACGCCGCCGAGCACCCCCGCACCATGGTCGTCACCTCCTCCCTCGCAGGCGAGGGGAAGTCCACCATGGCGGCCAACCTCGCCCTGACCATGGCCCAGGGCGGCTCCAAGGTCTGCCTCGTCGAGGCCGACCTGCGCCGCCCCAAGGTGCTCGACTACCTCGGGCTCGAGGGGGCCGTCGGGCTGACCGACACCCTCATCGGGCGGACCGAGGTCTTCGACGTCATCCAGCCCTATGGCGGCACCAACATGTGGGTGCTCGGCGCGGGGCCGATCCCGCCGAACCCCTCCGAGCTGCTCGGCTCGACGGCCATGCGCAGCCTGCTGGCCAACCTCGGGTCCCGCTTCGACTACGTCGTCATCGACAGCCCGCCCATCCTCCCCGTCACCGATGCCGTGGTGCTCTCCAGCCTGGTCGACGGGGTCATCCTCGTCGCCGGCTCCGGGGTCGTGCAGCGCGACCAGCTGGTGCACGCGCTGGAGAGCCTGGAGTCGGTCGCCTCCCGCGTGCTCGGGCTGGTGCTCAACCGGGTGCCGGTGAACTCCGCCGGCTACGGCGGTTACGGCTACGGCGCCTACGGCTACAGCAGCTACACCCCCGAGCTCCCCAAGGACGAGGCGACCAGGGCGGAGCGCAAGCGCGCCGAACAGGTCTGAGGCCCCGGCCGCGAGTCGGGCTCAGCCGGTGTCGGACTGCGAGGCCTCGCGCAGTGCCCGCACCACCGGGGCCAGCGCATCGTCGGCCTGGTGCGCCATCTGCTCGAACAGCGCCGGCGGGCCGCCGATCGGGTCGACGAGGTCGACCCCGTCCTGGCGCGCGGGCACCGACCCTCGCCGCCCGAAGGCCGCGGCGGCCACCTGGCGCACCCAGGTCGCCTCACCGGAACAGGCCGCCAGCTCCGCTGCTGGCAGTTTGCTGAGAAGGTCGGCGAGATCGCGCAATGTCACGGTGCGCGCCAAGGCCGCAGGGTGCAGGCGGGCCGCCACCGCTCGGTGCTCGCGGGCGGCCGCCACGACGAGGTCGACGTCGTCCAACAGTGCTGCCGTCAGCTGCCGTGCGGCGAAGCCGTCCGCGTCGATCCCCCTCTGCTGCAGTTGCGCCCGCGTACCAGGGTCCATGTCACGCCCCACCAGGGCACTGGTGCCGGCACTGGTCACCACGATGCCGGTGTCGCGCAGCTCGTGCCGCAGCCGTCGCTCGAGGTAGGGCGAGCGGCAGACGTTCCCCGTGCACACCACGAGCATGGATCCTGGCTTGCGCACCGCGTCCTCTCCTGTACGTTTGTCACCGGTACCACCGCCGGCAGGGGAGCGACGCAAACCGGCGTGTGGGACATCGATCACAACTGCCGCTTCCACCGACCGCTGACGTTCGCCAACGCCTACGTTGTAACCGTTGTTACCCGTGGGCTGCAAACCCGAGGATCCCTGCCGTGACGCACGCGAACTGGACACCGCCGCCCCCGAATGGGTCAAGCGCGCGAGCGCCCATTCCCGCCAAAGCGACCGGCGGCCGCATCCGCAGCCTCGTCACGGGGGGCGCGGGCTTCATCGGCTCTCACCTGTGCGAGCGGCTCCTGGCCGACGGCCATGAGGTGCTGTGCGTCGACAACTTCTACTCGACCTCCAAGGCCAACGTCGAGCACCTGTTGGACAACCCGCGCTTCGAGCTGATGCGCCATGACGTGACGTTCCCGCTCTACGTGGAGGTCGACGAGATCTACCACCTGGCCTGCCCGGCCTCGCCGATCCACTACCAGCGCGACCCGGTGCAGACCACCAAGACCTCCGTGCACGGCAGCATCAACATGCTGGGGCTGGCCAAGCGGACCAAGGCCCGGATCCTGCTGACCTCAACCTCCGAGGTGTACGGGAGCCCGAACGTGCACCCGCAGACCGAGACCTACTGGGGCAACGTCAACCCGATCGGCCCGCGCTCCTGCTACGACGAGGGCAAGCGCTGCGCGGAGACCTTGTTCTTCGACTACCGCCGCCAACACGACCTCGAGATCAAGGTCGTCCGCCTCTTCAACACCTACGGGCCACGCATGCAGCCCGACGACGGCCGCGTGGTCAGCACCTTCATCATGCAGGCGCTGGCCGGCCAGGCACTGACCGTCTATGGCGACGGCAGCCAGACCCGCTCGTTCTGCTACGTCGATGACACCGTCGAGGCGCTGGTCCGGATGATGGCCACCGAGCACGAGGTGACTGGCCCGATCAACATCGGCAACCCTCACGAGATCACCGTCAGCGAACTGGCCGAGCGTATCCAGTCGCTGGTCGACCACAGCCAGGCTGTCCAGTACTTGCCGCTGCCGGTTGACGACCCGCAACAGCGCCGGCCCGACATCACCCGGGCGCGGGGGGCCCTCGGCTGGGAGCCGACAGTGGCTCTCGAGGAGGGCCTGCCCCGCACCTTGGGGTGGTTCCGGGAGACCTACGGCCAGGCCGCCTCACGCACACGGTGACGGACTCCACCTCGAGCTCGTCCTGACCACCGGAAAGGCGTCGGCATGATCGACGGCGTCTACGACCGCACCCTCGCACCGACAGCAGCCCCCGCACCAAGTCGCCATCAACGCCCACCGACCCACCAGGTCGCCCATCAAGGCCCACCGCCCACCAGGTCGCCCATCAACGCCCACCGCCACACCAAGTCGCCCATCAACGCCCACCGCCACACCATGCAGTACGTCGATGTTGTGGTCGTCCTACTGGCGATCGTCATCGCACTGATCGTGGGCTTCGGCACGGGCGCGCCCCTCCTGGAGGACCCCACACGCGAGGCCCTCTCGATCAGCCTGGCCGCGACCTGGCCGCTGATGCTCTGGCTGAAGCAGACCACAGCCACGACCATCTTGGGCAGTGGAGCCGAGGAGTACCGGCGCGTTCTGGCAGCCAGCGCCTGGACGCTCACGCTCGTGGCCGCTGTCTCGTACTTCATCGGTACGGAGAGAGGCCGCTGGTTCCTGCTGGGGGCCATGGCAATCGGCACCCTCGGGCTGCTCCTGGGCAGGCACGTGATGCGACTGCGCCTTCATCGGTTGATGGCCAACGGCTTGGCGCTGCACCGGGTGTTCGTGATCGCTGCACCCTGCCGTGCGGAGGAGATCACTGCCCAGATCGAGGGCAAGGACAGTCGCTACCGGCAGGCTGGGCAGTGGCTGCTCTACGGCCAAGGCGACCCTGAGCCGACCACGATCATCGAGCGTGCGCTCGAACTGGGGGCCGACACGATCCTCTACGCACCGTTGGGCACCGAGGACACGCACTGGACCCGTCGGCTCGGCTGGGCGATGGAGAGCAGCGACCTCTCCCTCCTCGTGAGCCCGTCGCTGGTGGAGGTGGCTGGCCCGCGACTGAGCGTAGAGCCGGTCGAGGGCCTGGCGTTCGTGCGCGTCGACATGCCCAAGTTCTCGGGTCCCGCGCGTGTTGCCAAGCGCGGGATGGACCTGATCGGGGCAAGCCTCGGGCTGCTCCTGCTGGGGTTGCCGATGCTCGTCATCGGGCTGCTGATCCGCCGCGACAGCGAAGGGCCGGCCATCTTCAAGCAGACGCGGGTGGGGATCGGCTCCTCGACGTTCCTCTGCTGGAAGTTCCGCACGATGTATTGCGGGGCCGATGCCGAGCGGGCGGCTCTGCGGGCGGCGCAAGAGGCGGAGCTGGCTGAGTTCGCGTCCGACAGATCAGCACGCGGCGCCTGCGCGACGTTCAAGATGGCCGACGACCCGCGCATCACGAAGACGGGCCGCTGGCTGCGCAGGTTCTCCATCGATGAGCTGCCGCAACTGGTGAACGTGCTCAAGGGCGAGATGAGCCTCGTGGGCCCGCGCCCGCACCCGCTGGACGATGTGGAGCTCTACGACTTCATGGCCACCCGGCGGCTGCTGGCCAAGCCCGGGATGACCGGCCTGTGGCAGGTGTCAGGGCGCTCCGACCTGGCGTGGGACGAGGCCGTCCGGCTGGACCTGAACTACGTGGAGAACTGGTCGCTGGAGACGGACGTGCTGATCCTGCTGCGGACGGTCAAAGTCGTTGTGGCGGGGTCAGGGGCGTACTGATGGCTAAAGTCACCTCAGGATGAATGTGACGCTGTGCCCCTGAGTGACCAGAGGAATGTAGCCGGCAGCGCGAAGTGACCTCACCATGCGCATGTCCTCGAGAATGCCCTTCGCTGACTCGAAGGCGACCAGCAGTATCTGAGGCTTAGGCCCGTTGGCGAGAAAGTCGGAAATGACCTCGACCTCGGCGCCTTCGATGTTCAGCTTGAGAAGGTCGACCCGATCGTGCCCGAGCCCTGCCATGATCGTGCGGAGCGTTTTGCACTCGGCCTCGAAGTAGGTAGCAGTGCCCTGCGCATTGACGATGGAATGCGAGACGTGTTCGGGGTTTTGGGGCGCGTAGAACTTCAGTGTGCTCTGGGACGACCAGACCCCAACGGGCAGGAAGTGGAACCTCGGGTTCTCTTCGATGGTCTCGGCGAATGCGATCGACCGAGGCGTGGGGTCCATCGACCAGACCTCGCACCCGTACCGTTCGGTCAGAGCCAAGTCGAAGGACGCATCCTCGCCTAGTCCAGGGAGATAGCAAATCGAGTTCTCGGTGATGAGGTCTTCAGGCACCCACCACCCGCCGTACGTGGTGCCGAGCCGCACCATGTCGTCGCGGTCATAGGTGCGGATGAGCTTGAACGCGAGGTGGCTAGATTTCGTTCTGACCTTGTCCATGAAGTTCACGACGACACCCTACGACCTACCCCATCTGCCCCGCCCGGATCCTCGCCCCAACCCGCACACAACGATCCCCCTGAGGCTCCCCCCGAATCGTCGTGGAGGGCCCACCCTGACAGACAGAGCAGCGCTACGTCGATGGCGTTGGCCGAGGTGATCATCCCGGTGCGGCGAATGTCGACCTTGGCGCGGCGGGCGTAGGGCATGATGGCCCCGGCGTGCCGCAGGCCCGTGACCTCGGTGATCATGTCTGGTGTCAGGGCAGTTCATGGTCACGAAGGTGAGGTCACGGGCTTGGTCAAGCGTGCGCACATTCAGGTGGTTGATGACGAGGCGGTGGGGCAGGACGCGACCTTGCTGTCGGGGATCGAGGGTCTGGCCGTGCAGCGGGTCGAGCAGCTAAGACGGGGGGCACCGGGTGGTTCATGTGGTCACCGACGAGGACAGCGCTGAGGGGTGCCCCACCGGAACGACATCCAGGCACTCCGCCTGCCCCAAACCACGAACGACACCCCCACAGCCCACGAGTTCCACCACAATCACCTCAGCAGGCCACCCGCAACCGGTAACGACGTTCTGGGTCTGACCCCACGGTGTAGATTGCTCAGAGTACCCCAATTTATGACCGACATAGATGGAGTCGAAATGGCCGATGCCTTGCAAACAGGAACTTTTGAGCAGCGGTATCTGAGCGGCGCGCAACTCTACGGCGACGACTTCACGCCAGAGCAAATCGCTGAATGGTTCGAGGACGAGCGCGAGGGCTACTCAAACCTGGGCTCTGCCAGTGGCGACGGGTCCGGCTATGGCTACCATCAACTCAACATTCATCACGGTTTCCGCCATCTGCCTGAGGGTCGCAGGTTTCGGCACGCCCTGGGTGTCGGTTCAGCGTTCGGCGCGGAGTTCGAACCTATAGTCGATCGACTTGATGCAGTAACCGTCCTGGACCCGTCAGACCAAATGGTTAGCACCACGATCGGCGGAAAGTTGCCCACTTCCTATGTCAAGCCGGCGCCCACCGGAATACTACCTTTCCCGGACGCGACGTTCGACTTGGTTGTGTGCCTAGGCACTCTGCACCACATTTCGAACGTGAGCACCGTGCTCGCAGAGATGGGTCGAGTTGTCGAGCCGGGCGGTTATGCGCTGATCCGCGAGCCGATCGTGTCGATGGGCGACTGGCGGCGCCCACGCAGGGACTCACCAAGCGTGAGCGGGGCATCCCACTGGCCCTGTTTCGGTGAAATGGTGACAGCCGCGGGCTTCACCATCGAGGGGAGCCGGTACTGTTGCTTTCCTGCGACGTCTCGGCTTGGGAAGGCCTTGAGGCGCCCAAGGTACTTCAACTCCGCTTTCCTGACCGCAATGATTACGCGACCAGCATCGTAGTACGGCCCCTCTATCGTTATCATGCAGTGCATCCTTGGCAGAAGGTGCGCCCAACATCACTGTTCGTTGTCGCTCGGCGTTAACATCCTGGGGGGCGCGAACTACGGCGGCTGTCCGATGAACGCCAGAAACACAGTTCATCGGACATACATGATCGTATGGCTGCGCGAGGGCCGTGACCCCTGATCTGACTGGCGCCCTGCTGGGTCGCCGATGGACTGATCAATCCGGCCCTCGCGCTCGTTGTCACGCCACGGCCGGTCGGGCATGACCTAATACGAGCCTGCCCGTCCAGGGGCCTGGTGTATGTCCTGTCTGACCGGTCCGGCCCGTGCCACCACCTGGTTCGGAAGGGCATCGCCATCATGACAAACCAGGAGCACCATCTCGGCGGGGTCGACTCGCACAGGGACACCATCCACGTCGCGGTCATCACCGAGCTCGGGCAGCCGGTCTCGGATCGAGAGTTCCCGACCACGACCGCCGGCTACCGGCGGGCGTCGCCTGGCTGATCGAGCACGGCCCCTTACAGGCGGTCGGGATCGAGGGCGCCAGTAGTTACGGGTCGGGATCGCCACGGCCGTCACCACGGCCGGAATCCGCGTCGTCGAGGTGAACCGCCCGCCCGGCGGAGCGGCGCAAGCAGGGCAAGTCCGACCAGCTCGACGCCTACCGCGCCGCCCGGTCGGTGCTCTCAGGGAAGCGACCACCGACCCCGAGCAGCGTGATCGACCGTTGCAGGCCCTGACCATCGCCCGCCGCTCCGCGGTCAAGGCGCAGCAGGCCGCATGGCGACAGATCGGCGCCCTGCTGGTCAACGCACCGGCCACCTTCGCGACCGCTACCGCCACCTCACCAAGACCAAAGTGGCTCTTCACCGATGAGTGTGGGGTGAGAGGTCGAGTCCGCCGCCGATGAGGAGCATGCGCAGGCGGTAGTTGTCGCGGTTGCGGAAGCCGCGGGCGACGCGGCGGTGGAGCTCGATGAGGCCGTTGATGGCTTCGGTGCCGCCGTTGGAGGCGCCGTTGGTGTCGAGTAGCCCAGGAATTCGGTGCGCCACTGCTTCAGGGTCCGGCCCAGGCGGGCGACCTCGGGGATCGGGCAGGTGGCGAAGAGTTCGACGATCTTCTCGGCGATCGGCTCGCCGGCGGCCTGGTTGTCCTGGTGGTAGGCGGAGCGGACCTGCTGGGCGCACTGCCAGGCGAGCTGCGACCTCGTCGTGGGCGCTCGCCGCGGCCCACGCCGGTCGAGCCGGTCGCGCTGCTGGTCGGTGAGGTTCTCCGCGCCGGCGCGCAGGATGTTGCGGATCCGGTACAGCGGGTCGCCCGTGCGCCGCGGTGGCCGAGGGTGTCCTGTTGGACCCGGCGGCGGACCTCGTCCACGCTTGGTGGCGAGCTTGACGACGTGGAAGGCGTCCAGGACGCGCGGGCGTCGTCGAGCTCGTCGTCGATCGCGGCCTTGTACCCGTGGAACGGGTCGAAGGTGGCGACCTGCACCCGGCCGGGAATCCTCGCCGCGTTCGGTGAGCCAGTCGGGTACGCCTTCCTGGACCGGCCCGGGACCAGGTCCAGCAGCCGTGCCCGGACCTGCCCGTTCTCATCGCGGGTCAGGTCGACCATGCCGGTCAGCTCCTTCGGTCCACGGCCCCCCTCCTCGGGCTTGGTCGACACGTGGTGCCAGTTGGGTCGGTCCGGGGCGCGGTGGCGGCATTGCTGCCGCTCCGTTTCCCCGGACCGCCCGCCGAACCCGGCGTGCGACTTTCACCGCACCGGGCTCTCCACGAGGTGGTTGTTGCTCAGCCGGTGGTGGCTGTCGGTGTCCACGGGGTCGGGATCCGGTAGCCGCGGTAGCGGTACCGGACGACCGGGACGCTGGCTGCGCCCCGGAACCGTTGCCCGTCGACGGCGAGCCGCCAGGTCCCGGGCAGGCAGAACCTGCGCCGTAGCTCTGGCCATCCGATCTTGTGCTTGTCCCGCAACCAGGCCGTGATCCGCTCCCACGCGTAGGAGTCGATCGCGGAGAAGGTCGCTTTGGACACGCCGTGCCGGAAGTAGTTGGCCCACCCTCGCAGCACCCGACCCAGGTAGTCGAGCAGGTACCCGGGGTCGTGGTGCAGGGTCGCTCTGTACGTCATGGTCTTCACCCGGCCCTTGATCGAGGCGATCGCCTTCTTCGAGGGCCTGGTGTACACGAACCACTTGTTGCTCCCTCGCCTGCGCATCCGGCGGATGTTGAAGCCGAGGAAGTCGAACCCGTCGTCGATGTGGACCACACGGGTCTTCTCCGGTGACAACCGCAGGCCCATCGGGGCCAGCACGTCCGCCACCTCCGCCCGCAACGCCTCGGCGTGCTCCCGCTGCCCGGTGACCAGGACGACGAAGTCGTCGGCGTACCGGACCAGACGGTAGTTGGCCATGCCTTGTCGCTTGCGGCGCTGCCGCTGAACCTCGGTGCCCATTTGTTGCTCCCACGCGGTGATGAAGTGCTCATCCAGCGTGGACAGGGCAATGTTGGCCAGCAGCGGGGACAAGATCCCGCCCTGCGGGGTGCCGGTGTGCGTCGCCTCCCGCGAGCCGGTGGTGGTCATCACCCCGGCCTTGAGGAACGACTTGACCAGCCTGGTCACGCGCTTGTCGCCGATCCGTGCCCGGACCCGGTCCAACAGCGCGACGTGATCGATCCTGTCGAAACACGCCTCGATGTCGGCCTCCAGCACCCAGTGGTACGACTTGGTGGTGAAGTGATGGATCTCGGCGATGGCGTCTTGCGCGCGCCGGTTGGGGCGGAAACCGTAGGAGCACGGCGCGAAGTCCGCCTCGAAGATCGGTTCCAGCACCAGTTTCAGAGCTGCCTGCACCACCCGGTCGGTCACGGTCGGGATCCCCAGCCTGCGGACCTTGCCGCTGGCCTTGGGAATCTCGACCTGACGTACCTCGACCGGGCAGAACGTCCGCGCCCGTAACTGCTCGCGGACGTCGTTCAGGAACTCCTCGACCCCGATCCGGGAGACGATCCAGGCCACGGTGGCCCGGTCCACCCCCGGCGTCCGTGACCCCTTGTTCCCCGCGACGCGTTGCCACGCCACCACCAGGAACGCCGGGTCACAGACCAGGTTGTACAGATCGTCAAACCGGCGGCCGGGGTCCCCGGCCGCCCAACAATGCAGTTTGGTCTGCATCCTCCGTACCCTCACCTGGGCCCACTCATGCTCGGGCCAGGGAGGGCGCCGGTGTTCACCGACGCATCTTCGGACATCACAGTCCCTCCTTGCTTCCTCTCGCTGCCGTCCTTCCCCATGCGACCGGCTCTCCCGGCCTCGGAGTACTACGACGGCTCCGCCCCACCCGCACCCTTCGGTCGGCATCGGACCTATCCCCGCCGCCAGGGCAGGGAACGGACTGCGGGCGGTTCCCACGTTCACTGTTGCTCGGTCAACGGGCGAGGCGCCCGGCTTTGCCCCTGCGGTCTCGTCGTGGCTACGCCGTAGACCTTCACCACGACCTGCCAGGCCCGACACATACAACCGTCCCGACAGTTCCCCACCCCCGACGGCCACCTGGCTTGGCGGCCACCACCAGGGACGGGTACGCACCGCACACCAGCCCAGATCCACCGGGTTCGAGCTGGTCGACGATGAAGAGGCTTCACAACACCGGTTCCTCACGTACACCTTCCCGTCTCGTTCACCAGGCACGGCCCGTCCGGTAGTGCCGAACCGCCCTGACTTCGTCGCGGCTGCTCCCACCCTCCCCGGCGATCCCCGGCTCAGGCTGCCGCCAACTTCACCCAGCCGCTACGACGACCAGGCGATGCAGGTCTCTCACCTCCATCCGAAACAACAGCGCCTCGTGGCGCACCACGTGTTCGTCGACGCCCAGGCTGGCCACGCCGGCGAACCGGGACTCGTCCGCAGCGGCCTCGGCCAGGATCGGCTCGACCCCGGACCACACGGTGTCCCACCCGACCCGAGCTGACGGGCCGGCCCCGTGCACGGTCGCGTGCTCACGGCGCAGCTGACCCACCGCCCACGGCCCGGGCCCGGGTCGTCCACGTCGACCGCGGCGCAGCGACCCGCTCGCCCTGCTCCACGAACGTCTTCACCGGGCAACCCGGGTCGGGGCAAAGCCACCGCCGCTTACGCCAGATGATCCGCACCGAGCGGCCCATCGCCGGGGCGTCGACCAACCTGACGGCGACCCGGCCGTGACCATGCGCCACGACACCGCAGGCCGGGCAGCCCATCACCGTCGGCTTCTGACTCGACCGTAACGACGAGCCGGT
>CAVVFG010000013.1:0-20490 GCA_963747405.1 uncultured Actinomycetota bacterium | reverse complement strand
GACTGGCTGATCGACCGGCAGGGCGGCCACCGGCGCAAGAGCCCGGTGCACGGCGGCGTGCGGCCGCCCGGGCCGGCCTCCGGCACGGGTGCGGGTACCGGTACGGGCCCAGGGACCACGAAGGCCGCCTCCGGCGCGGCGGCGAGCAGCGGCATGGCCGCGGTGCTCGGGGCGCTCCTCGACGGCATCCCCCGAGTCGGCCGCGATCGGCATCCGTCGCGCACGCCGGTCGCCTGGTCGGGCTGCTCACCGTCGCCGGCTTCGCGATGGCGTTCTTCCTCAGCGCGGCATGAGGCCGAGGTGGGCAACCATCCTCATGGCACCTGCGGCGGGCTGCCGTCAGCGGTCTCCATCGGCTTGCCGGCCGCGTGCCACGCGCGCATCCCGCCGGTCATGTTCGCCACCTCGTAGCCCTGCTGCGCCAGCCACGGCATCACCCGCTGCACCCGCCCACCCGAGCGGCAGGTGATGACGAGCGGCTCGTCGGCGTCGAGGAACGGGGCGAGCTCGTCGACCCGGGCCGGCAGCTCGGTCATCGGGATGTGCACGGCGGTGGGGGCGTGCCCGCGGTCCCACTCGTCCTGCTCGCGGATGTCGAGGACGACGGCGTCGTCGGGCAGCGCGGTCACGGGGACGTCGGGGAACTCACTCATCGGCCCAGTCTGCCAAACCCCTGCGGACGTGGGTCCGGACCGTCGCCTTGACGGCGGGAATCACCCACGTCCGCGGGGGACCCGGGACGGACCTACTTGAGGAACTTGCTCGTGCGGCGGTCGGCGAGCGGCTTGCCGCCGGTCTGGCAGGTGGCGCAGTACTGCAACGAGGAGTCGGCGAACGACACCTCGCGCACCACGTCGCCACACTCCGGGCAGAGCTCGCCGGTGCGGCCGTGAACCCGCATGCCGGCGCGCTTGGCGTCCTTGAGCTCCTTGGCGGGCTTGCCGGATGCCGCGGACACCGCCGTCGCCAGCGTGCCCCGCAGAGCAGCGTAGAGCCGCTCGACGTCGGCGTCGCCGAGCTTGGCGGCGATGGCGAACGGAGACAGCTTGGCGACGTGCAGCACCTCGTCGGAGTAGGCGTTGCCGACCCCGGCGATGATCGACTGGTCGCGCAGCATCCCCTTCACCTGCATGCGGTGCGAGGCCGCGATCGCCGCGAACACCTCGAGGGTGAACGCGTCGGCCATCGGGTCGGGCCCGAGCGAGGCGATGCCGGGCACGGTCGCGGGGTCGTTGACGACGTAGGCCGCCAGGCGCTTCTTGGTGCCCGCCTCGGTGAGGTCGAACCCCGACGCGTCGTCGAAGCGCACCCGCAGGGCGATGGGTGACTTTCCGGGCCGCAGCACCGTCGCCGGCATCGCATCGGACCACCGCAGCCACCCCGCCCGGGCCAGGTGGAACACCAGGTGCGTTCCGCCGCAGTCGAGATCGATGAACTTGCCGTGGCGCGCGGCGCCGTCGACGGGGGCGCCCACCAGGGCCTGCGGCGGCGGGGTGAAGGTCTTCAGCACCGAGATCGAGCCGAGCTCGACCCCGGTCACGACGAGCCCGTCGGTGCGCTCGGCGAGGAAGTGGACGAGGGCCTGCACCTCGGGCAGCTCGGGCATGCGCCGACGCTACCGCTGGTCCCAGATCATCCGCACCTGGCGGAGCAGGCCGTAGCCGTCGCTGGCCCGCACCACCGGCACGTCGAGCTCTTCGGTCGGGGCGGGCGCCAGGTCGTCGTTGGCGAGCGGGATGACGTGCGAGAGCACCTGCTCGCTCGGCGACAGCTCGCGGATGGCGATGCCGCGCACCCGGTCCGGACGCCGGCTGGTGAACTCGGTGTAGATCTTCGGGTCGTGCTGGCCGTCGTCGCCCACCAGCAGCCACTTCACGTTCGGCAGCTCGCGCGCCAGCCGGTGCAGCTGCGCCTGCTTGTGCTCCCGGCCCGACCGGAACCACCCGGAGTTGGTCGGCCCCCAGTCGGTGAGCAGCATCGGGCCGGCGGGAAAACCGCTGCGCCGCAGGAAGCGGGTGAGCAGCGGCGCGGTGTTCCACGCCCCGGTGGAGAGGTAGATGACGGGGGCGTCGGGGTGCTCCGCGAGCAGCTCGCGGTACATCGTGGCCATCCCGGGCACGGGCTTGCGGGCTCCCTCTGACCTGATGAACGTGTTCCACGCGGCAATCATCGGGCGGGGCAGCGACGTCGACAGCACGGTGTCGTCGATGTCGGAGATGATGCCGTGGGTCACCGTGCTGTCGACCACCAGCACCGGCACGTCGATGGTCTCGGCCCCCGGCGACCCCACGTAGATGTGGTGCCAGCCGGGCGGGAGCCCGTGCCCGCGCACGGTGAGGTCGACGTAGCCGCCGCGGTCGGTGCGCGTGGTGACGATGCGCTCGTCGACCCGCACGGTCACCGGCTCGTCGACCGCGGGGGTCGCGAAGAACGCCTTCCAGCCCCGCGTCTCGAGCTCGACGGCGCGCAGCCGTGCGGCATACGTCGGCTCGTCGGGCTCGTCCTCGGGGCGGCCACGGGTCATGATGACGCGGCCGAACACCCGCAGCCGGCTCACGCTGCCGTAGCCCGTGAGGGGAACGACACGGGTCGTCCACCCACGAGACCGCAGCACGCGGACCTTGCGGTCGTTGTAGGCGTCCTCGAGCACTGCTGCGGCATGGGGGCGCGGCATGGCTCGATGCTAGGGCAGCGCTCAGGCGCGCCCCGGCTCCTGCCCCGAGACGACTCCGGTGACGATCTGGTGGGCGAGCTCGCGCACCTTGATGTTGCGCGCCTGCGACGTGGTGCGAAGCACCTCGAACGCCGCGTGCTCGGGCAGGCCGCGCAACGCCATGATGACGCCCTTGGCCTGCTCGATGACGGCGCGGCTGGCCATCGCCTGCTCGAGCTGCCCGGCCAGGCGCTGCACCCCGTCCAGCGCCGAGACGGCGACCACGGCATCGGCACAGCGTGCGGCGGCGACCCGGACCAGCGAGGTGTCGAAGTCCTCGAACGCGTGAGGGGCCCAGCCGTAGAGGTTCAGCGCCCCCACGCACTGCCCGCCGCTCACGAGCGGCAGGGCGAGCAGGCTGCGCAGGCCGTCCTCGCGGCACTCCTTCGCGAACTGCGGCCAGCGCTCGTCGGTCGCCACGAGGTCGTCGACCCGGTTCTCTCGGCGGTGCCGCGCGGAGTCGAGGCACGGGCCGTCGCCCAGGGCGTACTGGACGGCGTCGATCTCGAGGGTGCGCACAGTGGTGTAGGCCGCCGTGTGCGGGCGCCCGGCGCTGAGCACGGTGACTCCTACCTCGTCGCAGCCGGGCGCGTGCCGGCGCACCGCGTGCACGACCCGCTCGAGGTAGTCCGACAGCTGCCCCATCGACTCCAGGACGCCGCCGATGTCGTTGGTGAGCTCCTCGAGGGCGGCCTGGGCCACGAGGAGCCCCTCGGGCACGGCGGACTGCTGCTCGCTCATCGGTCCCCTCCCCACTGTCTGGTGCCCGTCCAGTATCCCCTCCAGGGCACCTCGGCGTGGTCGACCTGCGACGATGGGCGGATGCCGGCCCGTCACCGCAAGCAGTCGGCCACCGCGCCGGAGGGCTACTTCGGCTGGGAGGCGGCTGGCCTGCGCTGGCTCGCGGCGGCCCGCAGCAGCGGCGGAGCGGCCGTCGTCGAGGTGCTCGACGAGGGCCCGCACCACCTCGACCTGGCCCGGCTCACCCCCGCTGCACCGACCGCGGCAGCCGCCGAGCGCCTGGGCCGCGGGCTCGCGGCCACGCACTGCGCCGGTGCCACGGCATACGGGTGCGGGCCGCCCGGCTGGCAGGGCGACGGCTGGCTCGGCCCCCTCAGCGAGCCGTTGCCCCTGGCCCTGGGCGCCTGGCAGACCTGGGGCGAGTTCTATGCCCAGGCCAGGATCACCGCGCTCCTGCCGCTCGCCCGAGAGCGCGGCGTGCTCGACGAGGCGACCGAGGCCGTGCTGCAGCGGCTCGCCGACCGGGTCGCCTCGGGCGCGTTCGACACCGGCGAGCCCCCGGCCCGGCTGCACGGCGACCTGTGGTCGGGCAACGTGCTCTGGACCGCCCAGGAGGCGGTGCTCATCGACCCCGCGACGCACGGTGGGGCACGAGAGGCCGACCTCGCGATGCTGGCGCTGTTCGGCGCCCCGCACCTGGAGCGGGTGCTCGCGGCCTACGACGAGGCGGCACCGCTGCCCGACGGGTGGCGTGACCGGGTGCCCCTGCACCAGGTGCACCCGCTGCTGCTGCACGCGGTGCTGTTCGGCGGGTCGTATGCCGAGCAGGTGCTGCGGGCGGCGCGCCGCTACGCCTGAGGGTCGGGCATCGGCTCGGGCGCGGCCTGCGGCAGCTCCGCCGGCCGGGCGCCCCCGGAGAGCCGGCGCTGCACCAGGATCCCCACGGCCACGGCGGGCGAGGCGAGCGCCGCCCCGAGCATCCCGGCGATCGCGGCACCGACGATCGTCGCTCCGAGCACGACGATGGGGTGCAGGCTCAAGGCGGTGCCCGCGAGCCGCACCAGCACGATGGTCTGGACGATGTTCTGGACGACGAGGATGACGACCAGCATGATGATCGCCGCGTCGATGCCGTTCGCGCCCAGCGCGATCAGCGTCGCGAAGGCGCCCGAGAGGGTCGCGCCGAGGTAGGGGATGTACGACGTGACCAGCGTGACCACCGCGATGGTGAAGGCGAGGGGCACGCCGAGCACCCACGCCGTTCCGCCGATCAGCACGGCCGTGACGACGGCGGACAGGGTCAGCGCCCAGAAGTAGCGGCGCACCGCCACGGCCGAGTCCTCGACGATCTCGGCGCCGGTTCCCTCGTCGAGGCCCAGGTGGGCGCCGACCCACCGGCACAGGCCGGCCCAGTCGATGAGCACGTAGTAGAGGAGAAAGGCACCGATCGCCGCCGCGATGCCCAGCGACAGCACGCTCGAGAAGGTGGTGGCCAGGGCGCCCATGACCCCGCCCAGGGCCTCGCCGGTGGCGCTGCCGACCTGGTCGGTGGCGGAGGCTCCGCTGCCGATGTCGATCCCGTGCGACGAGAGCCACGAGCTCAGCGTGTCGAGCCCCTTGGTGACCTCCGCACTGATCTGCCCGGACTGGCCGACGATCCCCGCGACGACGAGCCAGATCGACCCGGCCACGACCACGACCAGGCTGAGCAGCACCAGCAGCGCACCCACCGAGCGCGGCACGCCGCGGGCCTGCAGGCGCTCGACGAGCGGGGCGAAGAGGGCCCCCAGGACAGCAGCGAGCACCAGGGGCACGACGAAGCCCGACACCTGCGACAGCAGCCAGAGCACCACGGCGGACAGGCCCAGCACGCCCAGCAGCAGCCACGAGCGCACTCCCCACCGGGCCAGTCCGGGCGCCGCGGAGGCCGCCCAGACGCTGCTGCTGCGTGGTTCTCGCACGGCGACTCCTCTTCCACGGCACCGTCAGCCGGGCCCTTCGGCGTGGCGCCATCGTAGGGGCGGGCCGCGGGCCCGGGCGGGACCCCGGGCCGTCCGCGGGCGTCGGTGGAGCCGCTTCGCACCGGCGCGAGTAGCGTGCCCGCCATGGTCTGGGGCCTGCTCGGAGCGCTCGGCGCGGCGGTCTGCTACGGCGGCGCCTCCATCCTGCAGGCCCTCGCGGCCCGCCAGGAGAGCACCACCGAGGGGCTCGACCCCAGGCTGCTGCTGCGCCTGGTGAGGTCGTGGCGCTACCTGCTCGGGCTCGCCCTCGACGGGTTCGCGTTCGTGCTGTCGATCGCCGCGCTGCAGACCATGCCGCTGTTCGCGGTGCAGGCGATCGTGTCGAGCTTCCTGGCCATCACAGCGGTGCTCGGGGCGATCTTCCTCGAGATGCCGCTCACCCGCCGCGACAAGGTGGCGCTCGGCGTCGTCATCGGCGGCCTGGTCATGGTGGGGCTCTCCGCCGCGGAGGACAAGGCCGTCGACGTCACCTCCCCCCAGCGGTGGGGCATCCTCGTCGCAGCGCTCGCCCTCGCCGCCCTCGCCGTGCCACTGGGCCGGCTCACGGGGGCCACGGGTGCGGCCGCCCTCGGTGGCGTCGCCGGGCTGGGCTTCGGCGCCGTCGCGGTCGCCGCTCGCGTGCTGCCCGAGATCGGCATCGACACGCAGCCCTTCGACCTCGGCGCCCTGCTGCGCGACCCGGCCACCTATGCCCTGGCCGTCGCGGCCGTGGTCGCCCTCCTGTCGTACTCCACCGCCCTCCAGCGCGGCTCGGTCACCCAGGCCACCGCACCGCTGGTGGTGGGGGAGACCGTGGCCCCGGCCCTGGTCGGCGTGGTCATGCTCGGCGACGTGCCCCGACCCGGCTGGGAGTGGGCCGCCGTGGTCGGTTTCACCCTGGCGGTCGGGGGCGCACTCGCGCTCGCCGGCCACGGGGACGTGGCCGAGGCTCGGGCCGCCGGCCGGCCCGAGCCGGAGCTCTCACCGAACACCCCCTGAGCCGCCGCCCGGACAGCGCACGTCGCCCGAGCGCTTCACCACCGCGAGGCCCTCCGGCGCCGCCCCCTCATCGGCAGGTGCAGGGCAGCGACGCGCACCGCGGGCACCCGGTGGCATAGCGCTGCACGGCGGCGGTGAGGTCGACGTCCACCTGGTTGGCGAGCGATGCGACCCAGGCCAGCACGTCGGCGAACTCGTGCTCGCGCTGGGCATGGTCCCCCTTGCGCACAGCCTGCGCGAGCTCGCCCACCTCCTCGGCGAGCCACGCGACGGTGCTCGGCACCCCGCGCTCGCGGTCGCGGTCGCCGTAGGTGCGCTCGATGACGTCCTGGAGGTGCGCGAGGTCCATGCGCGGCAACCTACCGCCGTCAGTTCAGCGAGGCGCCGCCCGGGCTGGGTGGGGTGGGCAGGGCCCCGAACCGCCCGACGATGGCCGTCTCGCGGCGCAGTAGCGCGAGCACCGTGCGCAGCCGGGTGGCGACGTCCCCGCCCTCGAGCACCCGCTGCCGGTCGGCCGGGTCGAGCGCCATCCGCTCGGCGACCCGGTAGGCGACGGAGGACAGCGGCGCCTCCACCGGCTCGAGCTGCGCGCCCAGGCCGGCGAGGTAGTCCAGGTGCGCCCGCAGCACCCGCTGGGCGAGGGTCGCGAGCTCCGGGTCGTCGTCGGCGGGCGGCTCGGACAGCCAGGTGACCAGGCCGGTGGTGAACGGCGTGCCGCAGGCGTCGTCGACCCCGTCGAGGAGGAACCGGCGCACCCCGGTGGCCACGAGGTGCACCATCGGACCGATCGCGCTGTCGGCCAGCGCCATCGCATCGACCCGCGCCTCGCAGCCGATGCCGTGCAGGTCCTGCACCGCGTCGGGGCCCACCTCATGGCCCTTGCGGATGAGCACCACCCCGAACCGGCGGTCGTCCTCGTCGAGCTCGGCGAGGCTCCTGGCGAGCACCAGGTAGCGCGGCTCGAACAGCTGCAGGGGCAGCCGCGACCCGGGAAGCAGCGGCGTGCCCAGCGGGAAGAGGGGCAGCGACGGCATACGTCACTGTAGGGCGGGCGAGGGGCGCGCGGACCCGACCCTCGACAAGCCGCCCCGCCGGGGGCGATTCGGGCGATGACGGCACGGTCGCCTAGACTGGGGTGCAACGGCCCGCCTTCTGCCTCGGGCCCTGCTTCTTTGATGTCGATGCCTTCGCGTCGGGGCCAGCTCCCCGCCACGCGGCGCCGCGGCCCAGAGCCCCGCCCGGCAGAACATCCGAGTCGACGCCGACCACGACGGTCGCGACGACCCCATGCACCCGTGAAGGAACCCTTCTTGTCCTCCCAGAGCTTCGGCACGCTCGGCGTGCCCGCCCCCCTCGTCGAGGTCCTCGCCGCCGGCGGGATCACGACCCCCACCCCCATCCAAGCCGCCACGCTGCCCGACTCGCTCGCGGGTCGCGACGTGCTCGGCCGCGGCCGCACCGGTTCCGGCAAGACCATCGCGTTCGTGCTGCCCCTGCTCAGCCGCCTCGCGGCCAGCGGGAAGCGGCCGCAGCCGCGCCGGCCGCGCGCGCTCATCCTGGCCCCCACCCGTGAGCTCGCCACCCAGATCGAGGAGGCGATGACGCCGCTCGCGCAGCGCCTCGTCCTCACCTCGCGCACCGTCTTCGGTGGCGTCGGCCAGGGCCCGCAGGTCTCGGCCATCCGCCGCGGCGTCGACGTGGTCGTGGCCTGCCCCGGCCGCCTCGAGGACCTCATCGGCCAGGGCCACGTGTCGCTCGACGCCGTCGAGATCACCGTCATCGACGAGGCCGACCACATGGCCGACCTCGGCTTCCTGCCGCAGGTGCGCCGACTGCTCGACGCCACGCCCCCGTCGGGACAGCGCATGCTGTTCTCCGCCACGCTCGACGGCGGCATCAGCGTCATCGCCAAGCGCTACCTACACAACCCGGTCACCCACCAGGCCGACTCCGCCCAGTCGCCGATCTCGACCATGTCGCACCACGTGCTGCACGTGACCGCCGACGGGCACCTGCCGGTGCTGCTCGACCTGGTGGCCGCCCCCGGCCGCACCGTGGTCTTCACCCGCACCAAGCACCGCGCGAAGAAGCTGGCCCGCCAGCTCAACGGCTCCGGGGTGCCCGCGGTCGAGCTGCACGGCAACCTCAGCCAGAACGCCCGCACCCGCACCATGGACGCCTTCCACTCCGGCGCCGCCCGCACTCTGGTGGCCACCGACATCGCCGCCCGCGGCATCCACGTCGACGACGTCGCGCTGGTCATCCACGCCGACCCGCCGGTCGAGCACAAGGCCTACACCCACCGCTCCGGCCGCACCGCCCGCGCCGGCGCCTCGGGCACGGTCATCACGCTGATGACCGACGACCAGGTGCGCGACGTGCGCGACCTCACCCGCAAGGCGGGCGTGAACCCCACGACCACCCGGGTCACCTCCAGCCACCCGCTGCTGCGCGAGCTCGCCCCCGGTGAGCGCTCCTTCGAGGGCGGCATCGCCCTGCCCGCGCCCACCATGCCGGCCCGCCAGGGTGGCGGTGGCCGCGGCCGCGGCAAGCAGGGCGGCGGCCAGCGCACCACCTCCACCGGTGGGAACAGTGGCAACGGCCAGCGGCGTCGCGGTGCCGGCGGCCCCTCCAGCCGATCGGCCGGCGGCTCGTCCTCCCGCCCGGCCGGCTCGTCCACCCGCTCTACCGGCGGCCGTCCGGCATCCACGTACAGCACCTCGTCGCGGCCGGCCCGCTCGGCGGCCTCCTTCTCCGAGGGCGCGAGCCGCCGCTCGCGCTGACGCCGGTGGGCGCGCACCGCCGGCTGATCAGGGCTTTCGTGTCATGAACTGGTTCGAGCAGGTCTGGTCCAGGATCGTGCCCGAGCAGGGCATCGCCCTCGCCGGGCCGCCGGTGCTCGTCGTCCTCGTCGCAGCCCTGGTGGCCGTCGCGGTCGAGCCGGTCTGGCGGGTGGTGCGCCTCGCGGTCACCCTCGTGCACGAGCTGGGCCACGCCGGCATCGGGATGCTGTGCGGCCGCCGGTTCACCGGCTTCGTGCTGCGCGGCGACATGTCCGGGCACGCCGTCACGGTGGGCCCGGCGCGCGGGGCGGGGCGGGTGCTCACGACCTGGGCCGGCTACCCCGCCCCGGGAGTCGTCGGCGCGCTCGTGGTGTGGCTGGCGGTGCGCGGCTGGTCGGCGCCGGTGCTCACCGGCATCCTCGCCGTGCTCGTCACCAGCGCGCTGCGGGTGCGCTCGGGGCTGACCGCCCTCGTCGTGGCCGTCGCCCTCGTCGCTGCCGGTGCGCTGTGGTGGGCCGGGCCGCCGCAGGTGCAGGCCCAGGTGGTGGTCGGGGTGGGCCTGGTGCTCATCGTCGGCGCCTGGCGTCACCTCGGCGCGGTGGTGGCCGCGAGGGACCCCGCGGTGAGCGACCCCGGGGTGCTGGCGCGCCTCACCCGGGTGCCCCGGGTGGTCTGGAACGCCAGCTTCGCCCTCGTGCTCGTGTGGGCCACCTGGCTCGCCGGCTCGGCGGTGCTCGACGCGTCGGGCGCCCTGGGCTGAGCCGTGGCGGCGTAGGCTCCGGCCACGACGACAGAGCCCACCCCGAGGAGCCACCGTGCCCGCTCGCACCGCCTACACCTCCGACGAGATCGAGGCCTGTCGCGACAGCTGCGACGCCCTGCTCGCGGTCTGGGCCACCAACGACGTGGAGGACAGCACGCTCGAGAGCCTGGTGTTCCTGCAGGCCGTCGTGGTGCTCGACGCGTGGTTCGTGCACCGCGACCGCGCGATCGAGGGCGACAACGGCAACCCGATGAACGAGGTGCGCGTGATCAGCGACTCGGTGGTGAGCCACGCCGGCACCCTGCACGTGCCGGAACCCATCCGTTGGCAACCCGACCGCACCGTGCTCCGGTTCGCCGTGGGCGACGAGGTGGAGATGACCGCCGACCGCTTCGAGCGGCTGGCCGCGGCCTACCTCGCAGCGATCGAGGCGACCTACGTCCCTACCGGCGGCTGACCGACCTCCACGTGCGGGCGGCGCTGCCACAGCGCCCAGTCCTCGCTCACCTCGGCCGCAGTGCGGTGCAGCATCGGCAGCAGCTCGTCGCGCAGCCGCTCGGTGGTGGTCTCGGCCGCGTGCACGGTGATGTTCATGGCGGCCCGCACCGCGCCGGTGGCGTCGCGCACCGGTACCGCCACCGAGCGCACCCCCGGGGCCAGCTCCTCGTCGGCCAGCGCCCAGCCGCGGGCACGCACCCGCGCGAGCTCGTCGTCGAGGGCCGCCCGATCGCGCTCCACGTGGGGCACCAGGCCCGAGCGGCTGGGGGTGGCGAGCACGGCATCCAGCGCCGGCGGGTCGAGCGCCGCGAGCAGCACCTTGCCCTGCGAGGTGGGAGGGGCGGGAAAGCGGGTGCCCACCTCGACGCGTAGGGCGATGATCTTGGGCACCGACACCCGGGCGACGTAGACGATGTCGGACCCGTCGAGCTGGGCCATCGACGAGCTCTCGCCGGTACGGCCGACGAGGGCCTCGAGCCGGGGACGGGCGATCTCCCACAGCCCGAGCGACGCCACGTAGGCGGTGCCGAGGGACAGCACCCTCGGGGTGAGCGTGAACTGGCCGTCACGTGACCGCACGTAGCCGAGCTCCTCGAGGGTCAGCAGCAGCCGGCGGGCCGTCGGCCGGGCGAGCCCCGTGGCGTGCGCGACCTCGCTCAGCGACAGCTGCGGCCGCTCACGGTCGAAGCAGGCGATGACGTCGAGGCCGCGCGCCAGTGCCTCGACGAAGTCGGGTCCCTGACCACGTCCGGCCATGTCGCCTCCCCCTCTCGCGTTCGTCGGGGTCAGCCGTCCTCGCCGGCCCCCGGCTCGCCGAAGACCGTACCCCGCGCCCGCGTGGTGTCCGTGCGGAACTCCGTGTACTGGTACGGGTTGTCGAGCACCTTGTCGTCGTCGTCGTCGGGCAGGGCCGGGTTCATGCCGGCCGTCCAGGCCTCCTCGCCCATCTCGCCGACGAGGAACTCCACGGTCTCGGTGGCACGGCGGCGCAGGTCGGCCAGGTCGACGCCGACCAGCTCGCCATCGTGCTTGACGACCCGGCCGTCGACCAGCACCGTGTGCACGTCGCCGCGCTGGGCCTGGAACGCGACGTGGCCGTAGGGGTTCAGCAGCGGGAACGACACCAGCGACCGGTCGTTGCGGATGAGCACGACGTCGGCCTTGGCACCCGGCACGAGGCGGCCGATCTCGTCGCGGCCCAGGGCTTGGGCGCCACCCCGGGTGGCCCAGTCGACGACGTGCTCGGCGCGCAGGTGCACGTTGGTGACCGTGTCGCCGGCCGCGTGGGCCTCGAGGTGCTCACGCGAACGGTCGGCACCCAGCGTGGTGCGCATCGCCGAGAACAGGTCGCTGCTCCACCACACGCTGGTGTCCATCGAGAGCGACACCGGGATGCCGTGCTTGCGCAGCTGCCACGTGGGCGGGTAGCCCTGTCCCGCACTCTGTTCCGACTCCGTCGACACCGAGGCCGACCCGCCGGTGGCCGCGATCCGGTGGTAGGAGTCGGTCGACAGCGTCGCGGCGTGCACGTAGACGCTGCGCTCGTCCATGAAGCCGTTCTCGTGCATCAGTCGGATGCCGTCGTCGTTCGTCGCGCCCCAGACTCCCGCGTGCGTCGTGACCGGCAGGTCGAGCTCGCGGGCCACCTCGAAGGCGGGGCGCTCGGGGAAGGCGGGGTCGCCGGTGACGTCGAAGGCGAGCTGCCAGCCGTAGAGGTCACCGCGGCGGCGCTCGAGGAAGGAGCGCACCGCGGGGTCGGCCGTCCACTCCCACGGGCCGGCCTGGATGTTGCCGTAGGCCAGTACGAAGCGGCCGGGCACGCTGCTCAGCGCGTCGACCGCCGCCTCGGCGTGCTCGACGGTCTGCAGGCCGTGCGACCAGTCGACGGTGGTGGTGACGCCGGCCTCGAGGGCGTCCCACGCGGAGAGCAGGTTGCCGGTGTGCACGTCCTGCGGGCGGAACCGGCGACCGTGTTCGAGGTAGTACCAGACGAAGTACTGGGTGAGGGTCCAGTCGGCGCCGTAGCCGCGCATCGCCGTCTGCCACATGTGCCGGTGGGTGTCAACCATGCCGGGCATCACGATGCCGCCGGTGGCGTCGATCTCGAGCGCCCCTTCGGGGGCGGTGAGGTCAGGCCCGACCTCGGCGACACGGTCGCCGACGACGAGCACGTCGGCCCCGGTCAGCACCCGGTGCTGGTCGTCCATCGTGAGCACCGTGGCGTTGCGGAACAGCACCGGCCGGCCGGCGGCCACCTCGTCGTGAGCCATGACCTTCTCCCGTTCGATCTTCTCGGACAGGTGTCCGCTGAGCGGCACCCGGATGTCGCCGCCCACTGTCCGCGCGCCGGGTCGCGGCTGTCAAGACCCTCGTCGAAGTGGGACGGCGTGGTCGAACCGTGCTTGACAGGGTGCGGTCGTCACGCTGAAACTCGGGGCACCGCATCTGCGGACGCCTGTCCGCAACCGCTCATGAGGAGACGAGGTGGTGGGCATGGCAGCGCCGTCCGGGCCCCTGTCCGGCCTGCTCGTCGCCGACTTCTCGCGCATCCTCGCCGGGCCCTACGCCACCATGCTGCTCGCCGACCTCGGCGCCGAGGTGGTCAAGGTCGAGTCACCCGGTGGCGACGACACCCGCACCTGGAGCCCCCCGCTGCGCGACGGCGTCTCGACCTACTACCTCGGCGTCAACCGCAACAAGCGCTCGGTCGCGCTCGACCTCAAGGACGAGGCCGACCTCGCCGCCGCGCGGGAGCTGGCCGCCCGGGCCGACGTGCTCGTCGAGAATTTCAAGCCCGGCGGCCTGGCCCGCTTCGGGCTCGACTACCCCAGCGTCGCAGCCGGCAACCCCGGCATCGTCTACGCCTCGATCAGCGGCTTCGGCAGCGGCCCGGGCGGGCGCGACCTGCCCGGCTACGACCTCATGGTGCAGGCCATCTCCGGGCTGATGAGCCTGACCGGCAGCCCGGACGGGCCGCCCTACCGGGCCGGCATCTCGGTGTTCGACGTGATGGCCGGGCTGCACGCCACCATCGGCGTGCTCGCCGCGCTCAACGCACGGCACGACACCGGCCGGGGCCAGCACGTCGAGGTGAACCTGCTGTCGTCGGCGCTGTCCGGGCTGGTCAACCAGTCCAGCGCGTTCGTCGCAGGGGGCGTCGTCCCCACCCGGATGGGCAACAGCCACCCCAGCCTGTTCCCCTACGAACCGCTGCCCTGCTCCGACGGCGACCTGATCATCACGGCCGGCAACAACGGCCAGTTCCGGCGGCTGGTCGAGGTGCTGGGCCTGCCCGGCCTGGCCGAGGACCCGCGGTTCCGGGGCAACGAGGACCGCACCGCCCACCGCGAAGAGCTGCGCCCCCTGCTCGTCGAGCGGCTCGCCACCCGCACCACCATGGAGTGGTTCGAGGTGATCACCGCGGCCGGCGTGCCCTGCGGCCCGATCAACACCGTCGACGGCGGGGTCGCCTTCGCCGAGTCCGTTGGCCTGGACCCGGTGGTGTCGGTCGGCGAGGGCGACGCGGCCGTGCCGTCGGTGCGCCACCCCATCCGGCTCTCCGAGACACCACCCGACTACCGGCTGCCGCCCCCCGGCCTCGACGAGCACGGCGACGAGATCCGGCGCTGGCTCGCCGACCCGGCCACCCGCAGCGACGAGGAGCGCGACGTATGACGACCTACCCCACCTCGCTGGGCACGTCCGGCGCCGACGAGATCCGCCTGCTCGGCCAGGACCTCACCGCCGACCTCATGGGCCAGGTCGGCTTCGGGGAGCTGGCGTTCTGGCTGGTCGCGATGCGCCGCCCGACCCCGTCGGAGACACGGGTGTTCGAGGCGGTGCTCGTGGCGCTCGCCGACCACGGGTTCACCCCCACGGCGATCGCGGCGCGACTCACGTACCTCTCCGCGCCCGACTCCCTGCAGGGCGCGCTCGCCGCCGGCCTGCTCGGCGGCGGGTCACGCTTCCTCGGCGTCACCGAGGACTGCGGCGCCTTCCTCGACGCCGTCGTCACCGACCTCGGCGACGACCTGCCCGCGACCGACGAGCAGTGGGATGCCGTGGCGCTCGACGCCGTGCGCCGCACCCGGGAGGCCGGCCGCTACGTGCCGGGTCTGGGCCACCCGGTGCACAAGGACGGCGACCCGCGCACACCGGTGCTGATCGGCATCGCGCAGGAGGAGGGCCTGCGCGGCCCGCACCTGCGGCTGTTCGAGGCCGTCGGCCGGGTGCACGAGCAGGTGCTCGGACGACGCCTGCCGCTCAACGGTGCCGGGGTCTGCGGGGCGGCCCTGGCCGACCTCGGGCTCCCGGTCGAGATGCTGCGCGGGTTCGCGCTGCTCGCGCGCGCCGCCGGGCTGCTCGGCCAGCTCGCCGAGGAACGGCGCCGCCCGATCGGCATGGACGTCTACCTCGCGGTCGACCGCAACGCCGAGTACGTCGACCCCCAGTCCTGACCCGGAAGGAGACCAGACATGGCGCAGGTCGTCGCCGTCATCGCCTCGACACACCACCCGTTCTACTACCGCGCGAGCACCGCTGTGGGAGAACAGCGCCCGCCGTTCGCCGACGAGTGGGTCGCGAAGATCGAGCGCTTCCGCGAGACACTCACCCGGGCCCAGCCGGACGTGCTGGTGATGGTCGGCAGCGACCACTTCCACCAGCTGTGGCTCGACAACATGCCCCAGTTCCTCGTGGGGAAGGCGCCGGTCTACGACGCCAACTGGTACAACGAGGAGCGCGAGTTCGGGCTGCCGAGGTTCCGGCTCGACGGCCACGAGGAGCTCTCGTCGCACATCCTGCGCGGGGGCCTGGACTCCGGGTTCGACCTCGCGTTCAGCAACGAGCTGCGCATCGACCACTCGATCACCTGCCCGATCATCACCCTGCGGCCGCAGGCCGACCTGCCCATCGTGCCGATCTACACCAACATCTTCGCCCCACCCCTTCCGCAGCCGAAGCGGTTCGCCGAGCTGGGCAGGACCATCCGCGAGCTCGTCGAGTCGTGGCCCAGTGACCAGCGGGTCGCCATCATCGGCACCGGGCACCTCTCGCTCGAGCTCGGCGGGCCACGCCAGTTCGGCCCGCACGGGCCCGACCCCGAGTTCGACCACCGGGCCGTGCAGTGGATCGCGAACGGCGACCTCGACGGGTGCCTGCGCGAGGTGACCCTGGACAGCCTGCACCAGCCCGGCAACGCCACCCACGGCTTCATGGACTTCATGCTGATGATGGGCGTGGCCGGCGAGAACGCGAGGGCCGACCACGTCGACTCCCTCGACCTGTTCCACACGATGGAGGCCTACTTCACCTGGTACCCGAACGGAGCGCCGGCATGAGCAAGTACCTCGTGGACAAGTTCCTGTTCACGGTCGACCGCGACCCCGACCTCGTCGAGCGCTACCGAACCGACCCGGCCGGGCTGGTCGCGTGGTGGGAGGAGACCCAGGCCAACCGCATCCTCAACGTGCCCGACGCCGAGGCGAGCACCTGGCTGGCCTTCGACGACGCCGAGCGCGACGCGCTCGTGGCACACGACCACGTGGCACTGTTCGGGATGGGGGCGCACCCGTTCCTCACCCTCACCCTCTTCATCGCGATGTTCGAGCGCGACCACCCGGAGCCGCTGTCGTACCAGAAGGGCTACGGCGCGGCGCTGGCCCACCTGTCGCTGCCCTACCCCGACATCGCCACCTGAGCCCGTGCGCGCCGCCACCATCACCGCGAACGGCCGGCCTCCCGAGGTCGTCGACCGCGCCGACCCCGTGCCGGGCGGGGGCGAGCTGCTCGTCGGCGTGACCGCCGTGCCGATCGTGCCGCTCGACCTGCTCTGCGCCAGCGGCACGTCCTACTTCGGCCCGCCGGTGCTGCCCTACGTGCCGGGCGTGCAGGGCGTCGGCGTCGTGCGTGAGGGGCCGGGCGAGCTGGTCGGCCGGCGGGTGTGGTTCCCCACCACCGCGGGGATGGCGCCCGGCGACGGAGGGCTCGCCGAGCTCGCGCTCGCACCGGCCGCGCAGGCGGTCGTCGTCGATGCCGACCTCCCCGACACCCTGGTGGCCGCGCTGGGCCTGTCGGCCGTGGCGGCGTGGGAGGTGCTCGAGGGCCGGGCAGCACTGCGTCCGGGGGAGACGGTGCTCGTGCTCGGTGCCGGCGGCGTGGTGGGCCAGGTGGCCGTCCGGGCCGCCCGGCTGCTCGGGGCCGGACGCGTGGTCGCGGCAGCCCGATCGGGGGCCGCACGCGAACGGGCCGCCGCCTGCGGTGCGGATGCCGTGGTCGACCTGCGCGCCGACGAGGACGCCACCTCGCTCGCGCAGCGGTTGCGGGAGGCGTGCGGCGGCTCCGCCGGCGTCGTCGTCGACCCGCTGGCCGGCATCCCCGCAACTGCGGCGGTCTCGGTGCTCGGTGAGGGCGGGCGGCTGGTCAACCTCGGCAGCAGTGCCGGGGCCGGCGTCAGCGTCGACTCCGCCACGCTGCGCAGCCGGTCGGCCTCGGTGCTCGGCTACACCAACACCGCCCTCACCGACACCCGCCGCCGGGAGGTGTTCGGCACCGTCCTGGGCCACGCCGCCGCCGGGCGGCTCGACGTCACCCACGACGTCGTTGGCCTCGACGACGCCCCTGCGGCCTGGGTGGAGGTCGCCGAGGGCCGCGCGAGGCACCGCGTCGTCGTCCGGCCCTGACCGGCATCCGGCAGCGCACCGACGACGGGGCGGGCCACAAGGCCCACCCCGTCGTCGGTCACGGAGCCCCTCGCGGGCGGCGGTTCACGGCCGCAGCCGGAAGCTCCCGGTGACCGTCTGCCCCGTCTCGGGGACGAGGACCGTCACCGTGTACACGCCTCGTGGGTCGGGCAGCGTGCCCGTGCGCAGGAGGAACTGCCAGTGGCCACCGGCGAGCCGGGCGGTGCCGGTGAGCACGACCTCACCGTCCAGCTCGACGCGCACCACCGGGGCCAGGTCGCGGGGCGCCGACCCGTGCGCGCCCCGGAAGCTGACCTTCACCGGAAGCGTCGAGCCCGCCTTGACGACCCGGCCCGGCTTGCCGAGGGGGCCCTCGAGTCCCGACGTGCGGTAGTCCCGCACGGGGGTGAGGCCGACGAGCACCGGGTCGTGGTCGCTCACCCGGAACTCGTCCGGCGCGTAGAGGCTCTCGACCTGCCCCGCCGACTTGAAGTCGGTGTTGTAGTCGAGCACCGACGGCTCGTCGGCGTTGATGTGGTAGTCGGCGACACCGGTCACCTGGCCGACCAGGGTCGGCGACCCGAGGGCCTGGTCGAGGTAGCCCCACTGGCCGTCGAAGGCGTAGGAGTAGGCGTCCGCGCCCTGGAACTTCTCGACGAGGTTGGTGTAGCCGCCCGCCTCGAGCGTCGCGACCGGCGTCTCCTTGGCGTAGGAGTTGTAGTCGCCGACCAACAGCACGTCCTCGTCGCCGGTGCCCGTCGGGTCGCTGCCCAGCCAGTCGAGCAGCAGGCCCACGGCGCGGGTGCGCACCTGCGCACAGTTGGCCTGGCCGTCATCGGCGTCCGGGGTGTCGCAGGCGGAGCCCTTGGACTTCAGGTGGTTGACGTCGGTGACGAACACCCCGCCGGTGACCGCGCTGCGCCAGGCCTGGGCGAGCGAGGGCCGGTTGCGCGGGGCCGAGTCGCCGCCGGTGACGAACGCGGCGGTGTTGAGCACCGCTGTCGTGCCGACCGGCGTGACCGCTGCCGGCTTGTAGAGGAACCCGACCTTGATCGCGTCGTCGCCGAGGGCGTCGACCTGGCCGGTGCGGGCATCGGCGTCGATGAAGGCGTAGGTGCCGGCGCCGACCTCGGCGTTCACCGCCCCGACGAGGTCGTCGATCGCGCTGTCCGGGCCGTAGCCGTCGTTCTCGATCTCGTTGACGCCGATGACGTCGGCGTCGACCTTCGCGATGGCCGCGACGGTCTTGGCCGTCTGCCGGTCGAGCTCGTCCTGCGTGTCGGCGCCGCGGCAGTCGGCAGGCGCTCCGCTGACCCCGCCCGTGCAGTTGTCGACCCGGTCGGGCAGCCCGTCGAAGGTGTTGAAGTAGTTCAGCAGGTTCATGCCGGCCACCTGCACGGCGCCACCGACGTCCGGCGCGGACGTCGGGCGCGGGTTCGCGGCCTCGAAGGTGATGCCGGTGCCCGTCTGGTCCACCGGGCGCAGGCGCCAGGCGTTGCCACTGGCCGAGTTGCCGGCCCAGGTGTACGTCAGCACACCGGTGGCCCCGGTGGTCGTGTCACCGCCGCGCAGGGTGTTCTCGGCGCTGAGCGGCCGGCCGCCGCGGCCCCAGATGATCGGGTCGGGGTTCTGGTTGTTCAGCGTGTCGTCGATGATCACCCGGTTGAGGTCGTTCTGCGCCTGGAGGGCGATCGCCGCCGGCCCGGGAGCGACCACGTTGGTGGGCTGGACCAGGCGGCCACCGGAGGAGACGGTCACCTGGCCGAAGCGGCCCAGCTGGAAGTGCTCGGTGACCGACAGCTCCTGCGGGAACGTGACCAGCATGCCCTCGAACCTCTCGAAGGCCGTCGGGCTCGCCATCGGCAGCGTCACCTTCGTGGGCGTGACCGTGCCGGTGCCGCACACGACGATGTTGCCCGGTGACACCGAGATCTGGGTCTGGTCCTGGAAGTCGGCCACGCTGCCCTGCACGGTCACCACGTCGCCGAGGTCGACCGAGTCCTCGTTGCTGCCGTTGAACACGAAGATCGCGTCGGAGGTCGCCGGGTCGCCGTCGCCCACCGGGTCCTGGAGGTAGAAGCCGCGCAGGCTGCCACTGGCGCCGCCCTCGTAGTCGGCGACCACCACGCCGCGCGTGGTGCGCGTGCCGGTGAGGGCGGGAGCGGTGCCCGCCCCCTGGATGGCGGGGATGGGCGTGGTGTCGGCCGTGCAGAAGTCGACGACCTCGAACTCTGACGTGACGTCGGCTGCCAGGGTGTCCGGCGGGTCGACGGTGTCGACGTCGCTGACCTCGGAGCCGACGACGGTCAGGGTGCAGTCCTCCCCGACCTGTAGGGCAGGGGTCGGGTCGATGGTCCAGGTCCGGCCCTGGTTGCTGGGTGCCACGGTCGTGGGGACCGCGCCGGACGAGGTGCACTGCAGGACGAAGGCGCCGTCGTCTGCGGTGACGGCCTCGCTGAAGGTGACCGAGGGCCGGACGTTGACCGATCCCGTCCCGTCGGCTCCCGGCGTCACGGACGTCACGGTGGGTGCCTCGTCGGTGGGCACCGCGCCGCAGGTTGCGGTGTGGGTACCGAGCCCATCGAAGGTGTCGGTGGCGAAGCCGTCCCACTCGGTGGCGGGGTCGAAGGTGTTCGAGCCGTCGGCGTCCCCGGTGCAGACGTTCGGCGTGCGACGCAGGGTGTTGTCGGCGGTGCTCGTCAGGCCCGAGCCCCACTGCGTGCCCGGGTCGACTCCCACCTGTCCGATGACGTCGAGCACCGTGGTGCCCTTGCGCAGGGTCACGGCGTCGTCGCCGTTGAACCAGCCACTTCCGTTCGTCTGGTCGGCCTGGGCCAGGATCGCGGCGTCGGCGCTGGACTGGGCCAGCACGAACACGTCGCCCGCGGCGACCGTGCCCGTGAGGTTGATGGTGAGCCCGGCAGTGGTGTTGCCGTTGAAGGACATCTGGACGCTGTAGCCGCCGGCGACCAGGTCGACCGCCGCACCGGTGCCGTTGTAGATCTCCAGGGCCTTGTTGTTGCTCGATCCCTCGACGTACTCGGAGAAGAAGAGCTCGGTGGGGGCGGCCGCGGACGCCGCCACGGGCGCCAGCACCACGGGAACGGCCACGGCGAGGGCGCCGACGGCCACCCTGCCCACGAACCGACGGAACGACGAACCGGCCATGCGTCCTCCAGGGAGTAAGCGGGGGGCACCTGCCGCGGTCGCGGCGCCCTCTCCCGCACGAGTTGCGGCGCGAACGTAACACCCCCCACCGGCCGCCGCGAGTCGAAAGAACAGCCGCATCCGCGAACGGCCGGTGAACGCTTCG
>CAVVFG010000012.1:0-246173 GCA_963747405.1 uncultured Actinomycetota bacterium | reverse complement strand
TGCTCATCGACTGGGCCGGCCTGTGCCGGTGGGTCGGCGCCCACCTGGGCCTCGACGAGGGAACCGGCGCCGAGATCGTCGAGGACTCGGCCGTGGCGGTGCGCCGCTACTTCTGGGCGCTGACCCTGTCCGCCGTCGTCACGGCCGTGCTGATCGGCGGAACGGCGTGGGTGCTCGGCGTGCCCCTCGCCTTCACCATCGCGGTGGTCACGCTGGTCACGTCGTACATCCCCTACCTCGGCGCGACCCTCTCGGGCGCCTTCGCGACGCTGATCGCGCTGGGCGCGAACGGCATCGACGCGGCGATCATCATGCTGGTCGTCATCCTCGTCGTCCAGAACATCGTCCAGACCATCGTGCTGGTGCGGCTCGCGGGCACCGCCTTGAGCCTGCACCCCATCGTCGTGCTCGGAGCGACGATCGTCGGTGCCGCGATCGCCGGGATGCTCGGGGCGGCGCTCGCCTCGCCCGCCGTGGCCGTGGGGATCCTGGTGCAGCGCCGGCTCTCCGGGGGCGCCCGGCCGGCGGAGCTGCCGCAGGCCGCGCCCGAGCCGATGCCCGACCCTCAGGCGTAGCGGCGCGCCGCCCGCAGCACCTGCTCGGCATACGACCCGCCGAACAGCACCGCGTGCAGCAGCAGCGGGTGCACCTGGTGCAGGGGCACCCGGTCACGCCACCCGTCGGGCAGCGGTGCCGCCTCGTCGTAGGCCGCGAGCACCCGCTCCAGGTGCGGGGCGCCGAACAGCGCCAGCATCGCGAGGTCGGCCTCTCGTGCCCCACCGTGCGTCGCGGGGTCGATGAGCACCGCCTCCTGGGCGGTCCAGAGCACGTTGCCCGACCACAGGTCGCCGTGCAGCCGGGCCGGGGGCTCGCCGGTGTCGAACGCGCCCGAGGCGACCCGGTCGGCGAGCCGCTGCAGCACGGCCTCGGTCGCCTCGTCGAGCACGCCGCGCTCTCGGGCGAGCGGCAGGAGCGCGGTGATCCTGGCCTGGGCATAGAACTCGCCCCAGGTCTGCCAGGCGCCCAGGGCCAGGGGCAACGGCTCGCTGAGGGGGCCGAGCCAGCCGTCGCCCTGCCAGCCGGGCGGCCCGCACCCGTATGCCGTGGCACCGGCGCAGTGCGTGGCCGCGAGCCCGCGGCCCAGGCGCTCGGCGGCTGCCGCGGTCGGTGCAGCGGGGGTGAGCCGGGCCAGGTCGAGGTGGTGCGGGCCCTCGTCGAGCACCTCGACGACGGCCGCTCCGCCGCTGCTGCGGGCCGCCGCGAGCCAGCGCAGGCCAGCCGCCTCCCAGCCGAAGTAGCCCTCCGGCGCGGTGGCCGACTGCTTGCGGTGACGGGCCGGCATCCGCCCATCGTCGCAGGTCGACCACGCCGAGGTGCCCTGGAGGGGATACTGGACGGGCACCAGACAGTGGGGAGGGGACCGATGAGCGAGCAGCAGTCCGCCGTGCCCGAGGGGCTCCTCGTGGCCCAGGCCGCCCTCGAGGAGCTCACCAACGACATCGGCGGCGTCCTGGAGTCGATGGGGCAGCTGTCGGACTACCTCGAGCGGGTCGTGCACGCGGTGCGCCGGCACGCGCCCGGCTGCGACGAGGTAGGAGTCACCGTGCTCAGCGCCGGGCGCCCGCACACGGCGGCCTACACCACTGTGCGCACCCTCGAGATCGACGCCGTCCAGTACGCCCTGGGCGACGGCCCGTGCCTCGACTCCGCGCGGCACCGCCGAGAGAACCGGGTCGACGACCTCGTGGCGACCGACGAGCGCTGGCCGCAGTTCGCGAAGGAGTGCCGCGAGGACGGCCTGCGCAGCCTGCTCGCCCTGCCGCTCGTGAGCGGCGGGCAGTGCGTGGGGGCGCTGAACCTCTACGGCTGGGCCCCTCACGCGTTCGAGGACTTCGACACCTCGCTGGTCCGGGTCGCCGCCGCACGCTGTGCCGATGCCGTGGTCGCCGTCTCGGCGCTGGACGGGGTGCAGCGCCTGGCCGGGCAGCTCGAGCAGGCGATGGCCAGCCGCGCCGTCATCGAGCAGGCCAAGGGCGTCATCATGGCGTTGCGCGGCCTGCCCGAGCACGCGGCGTTCGAGGTGCTTCGCACCACGTCGCAGGCGCGCAACATCAAGGTGCGCGAGCTCGCCCACCAGATCGTCACCGGAGTCGTCTCGGGGCAGGAGCCGGGGCGCGCCTGAGCGCTGCCCTAGCATCGAGCCATGCCGCGCCCCCATGCCGCAGCAGTGCTCGAGGACGCCTACAACGACCGCAAGGTCCGCGTGCTGCGGTCTCGTGGGTGGACGACCCGTGTCGTTCCCCTCACGGGCTACGGCAGCGTGAGCCGGCTGCGGGTGTTCGGCCGCGTCATCATGACCCGTGGCCGCCCCGAGGACGAGCCCGACGAGCCGACGTATGCCGCACGGCTGCGCGCCGTCGAGCTCGAGACGCGGGGCTGGAAGGCGTTCTTCGCGACCCCCGCGGTCGACGAGCCGGTGACCGTGCGGGTCGACGAGCGCATCGTCACCACGCGCACCGACCGCGGCGGCTACGTCGACCTCACCGTGCGCGGGCACGGGCTCCCGCCCGGCTGGCACCACATCTACGTGGGGTCGCCGGGGGCCGAGACCATCGACGTGCCGGTGCTGGTGGTCGACAGCACGGTGACCCACGGCATCATCTCCGACATCGACGACACCGTGCTGTCGACGTCGCTGCCCCGCCCGATGATTGCCGCGTGGAACACGTTCATCAGGTCAGAGGGAGCCCGCAAGCCCGTGCCCGGGATGGCCACGATGTACCGCGAGCTGCTCGCGGAGCACCCCGACGCCCCCGTCATCTACCTCTCCACCGGGGCGTGGAACACCGCGCCGCTGCTCACCCGCTTCCTGCGGCGCAGCGGTTTTCCCGCCGGCCCGATGCTGCTCACCGACTGGGGGCCGACCAACTCCGGGTGGTTCCGGTCGGGCCGGGAGCACAAGCAGGCGCAGCTGCACCGGCTGGCGCGCGAGCTGCCGAACGTGAAGTGGCTGCTGGTGGGCGACGACGGCCAGCACGACCCGAAGATCTACACCGAGTTCACCAGCCGGCGTCCGGACCGGGTGCGCGGCATCGCCATCCGCGAGCTGTCGCCGAGCGAGCAGGTGCTCTCGCACGTCATCCCGCTCGCCAACGACGACCTGGCGCCCGCCCCGACCGAAGAGCTCGACGTGCCGGTGGTGCGGGCCAGCGACGGCTACGGCCTGCTCCGCCAGGTGCGGATGATCTGGGACCAGCGGTAGCGTCGGCGCATGCCCGAGCTGCCCGAGGTGCAGGCCCTCGTCCACTTCCTCGCCGAGCGCACCGACGGGCTCGTCGTGACCGGGGTCGAGCTCGGCTCGATCTCGGTGCTGAAGACCTTCACCCCGCCGCCGCAGGCCCTGGTGGGCGCCCCCGTCGACGGCGCCGCGCGCCACGGCAAGTTCATCGATCTCGACTGCGGCGGAACGCACCTGGTGTTCCACCTGGCCCGGGCGGGGTGGCTGCGGTGGTCCGATGCGATGCCGGCGACGGTGCTGCGGCCCGGAAAGTCACCCATCGCCCTGCGGGTGCGCTTCGACGACGCGTCGGGGTTCGACCTCACCGAGGCGGGCACCAAGAAGCGCCTGGCGGCCTACGTCGTCAACGACCCCGCGACCGTGCCCGGCATCGCCTCGCTCGGGCCCGACCCGATGGCCGACGCGTTCACCCTCGAGGTGTTCGCGGCGATCGCGGCCTCGCACCGCATGCAGGTGAAGGGGATGCTGCGCGACCAGTCGATCATCGCCGGGGTCGGCAACGCCTACTCCGACGAGGTGCTGCACGTCGCCAAGCTGTCTCCGTTCGCCATCGCCGCCAAGCTCGGCGACGCCGACGTCGAGCGGCTCTACGCTGCTCTGCGGGGCACGCTGGCGACGGCGGTGTCCGCGGCATCCGGCAAGCCCGCCAAGGAGCTCAAGGACGCCAAGCGCGCCGGCATGCGGGTTCACGGCCGCACCGGCGAGCTCTGCCCGGAGTGTGGCGACGTGGTGCGCGAGGTGTCGTTCGCCGACTCCTCGTTGCAGTACTGCGCCACCTGCCAGACCGGCGGCAAGCCGCTCGCCGACCGCCGCACGAGCAAGTTCCTCAAGTAGGTCCGTCCCGGGTCCCCCGCGGACGTGGGTGATTCCCGCCGTCAAGGCGACGGTCCGGACCCACGTCCGCAGGGGTTTGGCAGACTGGGCCGATGAGTGAGTTCCCCGACGTCCCCGTGACCGCGCTGCCCGACGACGCCGTCGTCCTCGACATCCGCGAGCAGGACGAGTGGGACCGCGGGCACGCCCCCACCGCCGTGCACATCCCGATGACCGAGCTGCCGGCCCGGGTCGACGAGCTCGCCCCGTTCCTCGACGCCGACGAGCCGCTCGTCATCACCTGCCGCTCGGGTGGGCGGGTGCAGCGGGTGATGCCGTGGCTGGCGCAGCAGGGCTACGAGGTGGCGAACATGACCGGCGGGATGCGCGCGTGGCACGCGGCCGGCAAGCCGATGGAGACCGCTGACGGCAGCCCGCCGCAGGTGCCATGAGGATGGTTGCCCACCTCGGCCTCATGCCGCGCTGAGGAAGAACGCCATCGCGAAGCCGGCGACGGTGAGCAGCCCGACCAGGCGACCGGCGTGCGCGACGGATGCCGATCGCGGCCGACTCGGGGGATGCCGTCGAGGAGCGCCCCGAGCACCGCGGCCATGCCGCTGCTCGCCGCCGCGCCGGAGGCGGCCTTCGTGGTCCCTGGGCCCGTACCGGTACCCGCACCCGTGCCGGAGGCCGGCCCGGGCGGCCGCACGCCGCCGTGCACCGGGCTCTTGCGCCGGTGGCCGCCCTGCCGGTCGATCAGCCAGTCGTCGACGAAGAAGGTGGTCGCCCCGGCGGCCAGGCCGAGCGCCGCCGCCCCGACGAACCCCCAGAACGCGGCCTCGAGCACGCTGCCAAACCTTGTTCGCGCGACACGGCTAGGGGCGTCTGTGGATGTATGCCTTCAGCGCTAGAGAGCCGTATACCCTCCGATCGTGGACCCGATCCGGAACCCCTACGCCCCCGGCGCCGGGCAGCGCCCGCCCGAGCTCGCCGGCCGCGACGAGCAGCTCGACGCGTTCGACGTGGTGCTCGAGCGGGTGGCCCGCGGCCGCCCCGAACGCTCGATCGTGCTCACCGGGCTGAGGGGGGTCGGCAAGACGGTACTGCTCAACGCGCTGCGCTCGGCGGCGGTGCGCGCCGGCTGGGGCACCGGCAAGCTCGAGGCCCGCCCCGAGCAGTCGCTGCGCCGCCCGCTCGCCTCGGCCGTGCACCAGGCGCTGCGCGAGCTCGGTCCCGCCGGGGGAGCCGGCGACCACGCGCTCGGGGTGGTCAAGGCGTTCGCGCAGCGTGAGCCTGCGGGCGCCTCCCGGCGCGGGGCGGCCAAGGTGCGCGACCGGTGGAACCCCGGGATCGCCGTGCCGGCCGTCACCGGGCGGGCCGACTCCGGTGACATCGAGATCGACCTGGTCGAGCTGCTCTCCGACCTCGGTGGCACGGCCGCCGACACCGGCCGCGGCATCGCGGTGTTCATCGACGAGATGCAGGACCTCGGGGCCGACGACGTCTCGGCCCTGTGTGCGGCCTGCCACGAGATCTCGCAGTCGCGATTGCCGGTGATCATCGTCGGGGCGGGGCTGCCGCACCTGCCCGCCGTCCTCTCGGCCTCGAAGTCGTACTCCGAGAGGCTGTTCCGCTACTCGCGCATCGACCGGCTCGACCGCGCTGCGGCCGATGCCGCGTTGGCGCTCCCCGCCGAGGACGAGGGTGCCGCGTTCACCCCCGAGGCCCTCCACGCCATGTACGCCGCGACCGGCGGCTACCCGTACTTCATCCAGGCCTACGGCAAGGCGGTCTGGGACCTCGCGCCGGCATCCCCGATGACCGCCGACGACGTGGCCGTGGCCGCGCCCGAGGCCGAGTCGGAGCTCGCGGTCGGGTTCTTCGGTTCGCGCTTCGAACGGGCCACCCCCGGCGAGCGTGAATACCTGCGTGCGATGGCCGACGTCGCGGTCGAGCTCGGCGACGAGTCGGATGCTGTCCCGACCGCCGACGTCGCGGCCCACCTCGCGCGCAAGCCGCAGTCACTGTCACCGGCGCGCGACGCCCTGCTCAAGAAGGGCCTGATCTACTCGGGCGAGCGCGGCCGGATCGCCTTCACCGTGCCGCACTTCGGGAGGTACCTGCGCGACCACGCCTGAGCCGCGGATTGTCTGTCAGCGGGGAGCGATTCTGGCAAATACTCGCGAGTTCGGGACATGTGGAACAGATCGGCCACTTCAGCGGCGGATTCTGGGACGTCAGCGGCGGATTTTGGGACGAACCCCCGCCAAGCCGCTACTCGACGAGGCCCGGCTGCAGGTCCTGGGTTGGCCCTTACCAGCGCCCGATCTGCGGATGTGCGGGTCGTGTGCGTAAGCGTCTCGCATCCGCCAACGCATGGGCTCCGCCTGTCCCATGGTGCCCGTGGCGGAAGGTCTGCGGCCAAGAGCCGGTACCCTCGACCCATTCGGGGCACGCTCCTGAGGCCGTCCTCCCGCAGGAACGGGCGAACTCAGCGCACCCACACCACGGGCGTTCCGGTGGCCTGGAAGCCGGCCGCGAGCCATCGGCCCAACTCGTTGCCGTGTGCGTAGCCGACCAGCGGTCGGCCAGGGTGGAGGACAGTCGCGCACTCGACCATGGCGGCGACGTCCTCGTCCCCGCCTCGGGCGGCCCAGGCGTTGGACGGGTCCACCGTCGCGCCGCCTCGTGCAGCACGGCGCCGCCGACCCCACCGTTGGTGCCATGCTGGGCAAGGACCGTGAACCGCGGGTGGCCGAGGAAGGCCGGGAGAAGCACGCCCGCGTGGTCGTGTCGCTCGTTGCACCGCGCCAGCCCGCCGGGGTCGGTCACCACACGCCACCCGTCGGGCAGGTGGCTGCGGGGGCGGCGCCTCGCGGTGCAGCCAGCTGGCCGCGAAGAGCCGCTGGAACCCGGCGGGGTCGAGGTCGAGGGTGCCGTGCGAGTCGGCGACGGAGCAGCGCTCGAACGGCTCGACAGCGCGCAGCACCCGCTCGGCGGTGTCGTCGCGGCGCAGCGACCTGGCGGCGGAGTGCCACGGGGGCGGCTCGGCCAGAGCCCACCAAAGGCCGCCCTCGCAACGAGTGGGAATCCGGTGCACAGCGAACACGTCCTCGTACCACGCCCAGCTCGCACGGACCCCCGCCTCGTGCCCCGCCGCCGTCCCCCTGTCACCCTCCAGTGCTACCAGAACCGCAGCCCTTAGGTCCCGCTGGAGGCGGCATTCAGCGGACGCTCCCCCTGGGGCGTCATGATCCGAGGTGCGCCACCTGGCGCGACGCACACTGGCGCCCATTTCCAAGGACGTGTCGCTCGCCGAGAGGGTGGAGGTGGTTGTCGAGGTCGGAACCTGGCGTGGGGTCCGGATGACCTTCCTCCTGGCCGTTCGACTGCGAGGAGCGGACATCCTGCGACGGACGCCCGACGCGGACGCCGCGCGGTGGGTGGCCCGGGTCACCATCAGGTGCTCCCTGATGAGGCACGCTGCCCCCGCGAACACGGTGATCAGAGCGCGCTCACGGGGACAGCTCACCGTCGGGACACTCGGCTCGAATCCTGGCCGGCTGCCTGGCACCCTACCCAGTGAGCCGGACTCGATTCTCCCGTGCTGAGTCTGCGGAGGCACTCCTTGATGCCCGACTTCGTGCCCAGGTCGGTGTGGACGCTGCTCGAGTGCGGCTTTGATGGTGTCGACCGCGGAAGGGGAGCGCATACTCGGGATGGGCCGTCCTTCTAGCCTTTCCGGCTTGGATCAGGAGCGAGCGCTATGCAGCAGTCTTCTCAAGAAGCTTCGCCTCCGACGCAGCTTGGGTGGGGAGAGCTTCTTGATCTTGCGGAGGCGATGAGGGACCTGGCGGACCGGGCCACGACCGATGTGGGCTTGCCGGCCCTGAAGGACCTCGTCGATCTGGCCGTCGAGCGGGTCCAGTCGGCGCGGTGGGCAAGCCTGACCATGTTGCGCGGCAGGCAGTTTCGCACGGAGGCCAGCACCGACCCGGGTGCGACGAGGGCCGACATCCTGCAGTACGACATGGGGTTCGGGCCGTGCGTCGACGCAGTGCTCGAGGACTCGGTGTACGTCAGTGGCGACGTGGCCAACGATCAGCGGTGGCCGCAATGGGGTGCCCGGGTGCAGGGCGACCTGGGAGTGCGGAGCGTCCTGTCCCAGCGGCTGCGGCTGAGCAGTGACGCGGGTGTGATCGCCGGGCTCAACCTGTACTCCGACGCGGCAGATGCCTTCGACGAGCGCGCCCGCGCGACCGGGCTGGTCCTCGCGACCCACGGCGGCCTGCTGATGAACACCATGCTCGCCAACGACCGCGTGCGGAACCTGCGCCGTGCCCTCAAGAGCAACCGACTGATCGGAGTCGCCATGGGGGTGCTCATGCACGAACATCGTCTCAGCCAAGCCCAGGCCTTCGACGTCCTGCGAGCAGCCAGTCAGGACTCCAACCGAAAGCTCGCCGACATCGCGGTCGAGGTCGTCGACACCGGGACCTTGACCATCCGCGGCTGGCCAGCAAACGCGACGATCGACCAGCGACCCAAACCAGCAACCTGATCCAACTCAACGGGTTCAGGCCACAAACGCGCAGCGGTCCGCGGCGAGGTGGGGTGGCGGGTGAATACCTCGCCGCCGCGGTCCACCCGGATCTGAGCCGTGCACGATGAGTCTGCCGCCAGATGCAGATCGACAAGCGGGTCCTCCGTTTCGCGCCAGGGGCGATTCGCCAGGCAACGAGGGAGTGGCTGCCATGATCTGTGGCACCACGGCGGCCAGGCCGATGGTTCGCACGGCCGAGGTCAAACAGAAGTGTGAAGCCGGGTGCACCATCGGCGGACTCAACGCAGGGCGTTTCGTCGTCCAGACCATGGCATTTGGCCTTGAGCTTCCCATGAGCGGGACGCATGCCCCGAACGGCCATGACCCGTACCGCTCGCAAACTGCCGAAGCGGGGACCGCCCCCCCGCCAGCTCGGAACGCCCGCTGGGTTCCAGAACTCTTCAGGAGGCCGTGATCGGTGCTGGTGGTGATGGTCGCCGGCCCAGGGCGTCGTGGCCCTGATCAGGTCCTTCGCAGATCAGAGCCGCTCGATGTCGTTGGGGACCCAGGTCTTCTCGAACCAGGGCTCAAGTGGCCCGTACAGCCGCAGGATCGCGTACCAGCTCTTGCCGGGCACCGTCTGGATCCAGTTGCCGCGGTGAGCACTGGGAGGTTTCGGCCCGAAGGTCAAGTCGATGGAGCCGTCGTCGTTGTAGCTGAGCTCGTCGCGGTTGCTCTCGCTGCTGCGGCTCGGCAGGGGTTGGCCTGTCTGCAGCTCCGAGCGGGTCTGGGGGTCGTAGGCGATGAGCGACCAGAAGTCCTTGGCAGGGACCTGTGGGGGAAGGGTGAGGCGGTAGGTGTTGCTGCCGTGCAGGTACGCGCCAGAGGCGTCTCTCTCCGTGAGCGCGTACTGGGACCCGACCCCGACCATCTCCAGTGCCATCGCAGGGGTGTTCAGCGTCGCTTGGTAGAAGAACAGCGTCCGGGCGTCCATGTTGCGTCCACTGCGTCCGTCGCCATCGAGCCACTGGTAGTCGCCCCCGACGAACCCCGTCTTCCATCGGCGGTCGGGAAAGAAGTAGGCACGCTGGTCGCGGGTCTGGAAGCAGATGGCGCGGGCAGTGGCGTTCCCGACTGCGGCGGCGTCGACGAGGGTGGCGCGCATCCGCTTGTCGGGCTCGAAGGGACGGTCCTTGTGGATTCCGATCGAAGCGAGCAGACCCCGGGTCTCGGGATCGATGACCTCGATCGGTTCGCGGGCGATCACGTCGGCGAGTTCCGCGTAGAACAACTCGTTGTTGGCGTGGATGGTGTTGAACGCCCTGCCAGAGAACGAGATGAACTCCATCTCGGGCGGGTGCGTTGCGCCGGATAGCGGATAGATCCTGACGCCGTCGCGGAACATCGCTGTCGCTGCATCGGTCGTGCCGTCGACGAGGAAGCCGCGAAGCGCCAGCAGGTTCGTGTGACTACGCGACTGGGCGACGTGGTAGCCATCAGGGATGGCGCCGTCGTACCCGGGGGGCACCAGCAGGTAGCGACCCCCGGCGCCGCGGTCGGGTCCGGGAGCGCCCATGTCGGTCACGAACCGGAACCAGGCATCGTTGACGGTGCCGGGACCACACTCTGGCGGTATCTCGACGACCGTCGGTCCGTCACGGTCCAGGTCGAGCATCGCAAGCGCGTAGACAGTGTCGGTGTTGCCGGTCAGGAACAGCGGGTTGGAGTCCAAGAGCTGGTCTGCGATCGCCAACTTGTGGGCGGCGTCGCAGCCGATACCGGTCAGGCCGGCTCGCAGACCCTCCATCGAGGCGGCCGGAACGCACTGGAGGAACACCTCGACCCCCCTGACGAAGTCCAGGTGGTCGAAGACCTTCGCGGCGGTCTCGTCGCTGGGAAAGCCGTCGAAGAACCCCAGCGTTCCGATCCGCGTCTCGACCCGGTCCGGCGTCAGAATCGTTCTCGGTACTGGCGTGTTGTAGCCGTCAGGAGCATCCGTCGAAGCGCTCATGACGCCACCCTAGAGTGGCGCACCCCGAGCAGTCATTCTCCTCGCCCTACATGAAGCGGTGCTCCGGACCACGCGGCGCCGCAGGCCGTCCAGGGTTGAGCGCCTGGTAGTCAGGCGCCCCCGCGTCCGGACAGGTGAGCCGGACAACCGCCAAGTGCCGGGCACCAGGCCCTCCTGGTGCCCGACGACCTGGTCGGCCGGTCAGCCCGACGTCGTGGTGAGCACGACGAGCTGCTGCGTCGCCCGCGTCATCGCGACGTACCGGTCGACGGACCCCTCGATGCCGTCGCCGAAGCGATCCGGGTCGACGAGCACGACGAGGTCGAACTCGAGCCCCTTCGCGAGCACCGGGGTGAGCGATCGCACCCGGTCGGTCGCGACGAAGGTCGGGTCGCCGATGACGCAGCCGGTGCCCTCGGGGTGCTCGGCCGACCACCGCTCGACGACGGCACCCAGGTCGGATGCCGGGCCGTGCACCACGGGCACGCCGGTGCGCCGCACCGAGGTCGGCACGTTGGCGTCGGGGATGGCGGCCCGGATGACGGGCGCGGCCTCGGCCATCACCGCCTCGGGAGTGCGGTAGTTGACGTCGAGCGTGGCCAGGGCGACCCGGTCGAGGCCGACCCGGGCGAGCCGCTCCTGCCACGACTCGGGGAAGCCGTGCCGGGCCTGGGCGCGGTCGCCGACGATGGTCAGGCTGCGCGACGGGCAGCGGGCGAGCACCATCTGCCACTCGGCGTCGGTGAGCTCCTGCGCCTCGTCGACGACCACGTGCGCGAACGGCCCGGCGAGGAGGTCCGCCTCGGTGCTCGGCGCAGCATCCTCGTCGACGAGCGCGGTACGCAGGTCCTGCCCGCGCAGCATCGACATCACGTGCAGCTCGGAGTCGTCGCTGGCGATGAGGTCGGCGACCACGTCGGCCATCCGCTCACGCTCGGCGGCGACGGCCGCCTCCCGCCGGGCGCGGCGCGCGGGTGCCTGCGGGTCGCCCAGCCGCCGCCGGGCGGCGTCGAGCAGCGGCAGGTCGCAGGTCGTCCACGCGGTGGGGTCCGTGCGTTGCAGCGCGAAGATGTCCTCGCGGGCCAGCCAGGGCGCGCACCGGCGCAGGTAGGCGGGTACCGACCACAGGTCACCGACCAGGTCGGTCGGGTCGATCAGCGGCCAGGCCCGCGCGAACGCCTGCACCAGCCCACGGTCGGCCGCGAGCGCCCGGCGGAACTTCTCGAGCGGGTCCGACGTGGCGATGCCGTAGGCGTCGAAGTCGTCGGCCGGCCCGGCATCGTCGTCTGGCCACCCGGGGGCCCCGCCGTCCCCGACCGGGTCGGTGGCGTCCGCGTCGCCGCGCAGCGTGTCGGCGAGGATGCCGAGCAGTGCCTCCCAGACCACGTCGCGGCTCTCGTTGTGCGCGGCCCCGGGCGCGGGGGCGTCGAAGGCGTCGGCCCAGTCGGCGGTGCCGACCCAGACGTCACCCCACTGAGTGCTGACCCGCATCCCCTCCTGCGGTGGCTCCTCGTAGAGGCGCACGGCCGGCTCGATGGCAGCCACCAGTCGTGCGTCGGCCTTGAGCCGGGCCACCCGGGGGTCGGGCTCGTCCAGCGCCGCCACCCCCTCCGGCACCAGGTCACGCAGCGTGCAGGTCTGCACGCCCTCCTCGCCCAGGCTCGGCAGCACGTCGCAGACATAGGCGAGGTAGGGCTGGTGCGGGCCGACGAAGAGCACCCCGCCCCGGCGGTGCCCGAGGCGCGGGTCGGAGTACAGCAGGTAGGCGGTGCGGTGCAGTGCGACGACGGTCTTGCCGGTGCCCGGCCCGCCGTCGACGACGAGGGCTCCCTTCGAGCCGGCCCGCACGATGGCGTCCTGGTCGGCCGCGATGGTGCCGAGCACGTCGCGCATCCGTGGCGAGCGGGTGGCGCCGAGGGAGGCGATGAACGCCGACTGGTCGTCGAGGGATGCCGCGTGCCCGCGGAACGCGTCGGGCGAGAACACCTCGTCCCAGTAGTCGCTGACCCGGCCGCGCGTCCAGCGGTAGCGTCGCCGGCTGGCCAGTGCCATCGGGTCGGCGTGGGTCGCGCCGAAGAACGGCTCGGCCGCCGGTGAGCGCCAGTCGACGAGCAGCCGCTCACCGTCCGCCCCGGTGAGGCCGAGGCGCCCGACGTAGATGGGCTCGCCGCCGTCGACGGGCACGACGTGGCCGAGGCAGAGGTCGAGGCCGTAGCGCCCCAGGGTGTGCAGTCGGGCGGTCAGCCGGTGCACCTCGAGGTCGCGGTCGAGCGCGGCCTGCCCGGTGCCGGCCGGGGCCCGCCGAGCCGCGTCGAGCCGCCCGGTCAGGTCGGCGACGGTGCGCTCGAGGCCGGTGCCGATGGCGGCGAAGTGGCGCTCGTCGTCGGCGACGAGGGCCGGGTCGGCCTTGGCGGCGAGGTGGTCGGGCAGGGCGAACGCGCTGGCGGTGGTCTGCTCGTCCGGCACGGTGCTGGGCGTCATGCGGGCGGCCTCCGATCGGTGGGATCCGGTCAGGTCCCCCACGGCGGTCCTGACCTCGGCCGGCGATTCTGCTCCGCACCGGGGGTCTTGCCGCAAGCCCCCCGGTCGGCTGTATCTTGGAGGTGGAGGGGAGCGGTGGGTCCCCTCCGTCGTCATGTCGCAGCCGCGGGTCGACAGGATCGACCCCGCTCAGGCGCCGACGTAGGCCGCGAGGTGCTCCCCGGTGAGGGTCGAGCGGTCGGCGACCAGGGCGGCGGGTGTGCCCTCGAAGACCACCCGGCCGCCGTCGTGCCCGGCGCCCGGGCCGAGGTCGATGATCCAGTCGGCATGCGCCATCACGGCCTGGTGGTGCTCGATGACGATGACCGACCTGCCGCTGTCGACCAGCCGGTCGAGCAGGCCCAGCAGGTTCTCGACGTCGGCCAGGTGCAGGCCGGTGGTCGGCTCGTCGAGCACGTAGACCTCGCCCTTGTCGGCCATCTGGGTGGCCAGCTTCAGCCGCTGCCGCTCGCCGCCGGAGAGCGTGGTGAGCGGCTGGCCGAGGCTGAGGTAGCCCAGCCCGACGTCGGCCAGCCGGGCGAGCACCGTGTGCGCGGCGGGAGTGCGCGCCTCGCCGGCGCCGAAGAACGCCTCGGCCTCGGCCACCGACATGGCGAGCACCTCGGCGATGTTCCTGCCCCCGAAGGTGTACTCGAGCACCGCGGCCTGGAACCGCCTGCCCTCGCACTCCTCGCAGGTCGACTCGACGGTGGCCATGATGCCGAGGTCGGTGAAGATGACCCCGGCACCGTTGCAGGTGGGGCAGGCGCCCTCGGAGTTCGAGCTGAACAGCGCCGGCTTGACGCCGTTGGCCTTGGCGAACGCCTTGCGGATCGGCTCCAGCAGACCGGTGTAGGTGGCTGGGTTGCTGCGCCGGGAGCCCTTGATCGCGCCCTGGTCGATGACCACGACGCCTTCGCGCTTGGCAACCGAGCCGTGGACGAGGGACGACTTGCCCGACCCGGCGACCCCCGTGATGACGCAGAGCACCCCCAGCGGGATGTCGACGTCGACCTGCTTGAGGTTGTGCGTCGACGCCTTGCGCACCTCCATGACGCCGGATGCCGTCCGCACCGCACCCTTGGTCGCGGCCCGGTCGTCGAGGTGGTGGCCGGTGATGGTGTCACTCGCGCGCAGGCCGTCGACGCTGCCCTCGAAGCAGACCTCGCCGCCGCTGGCGCCGGCACCGGGCCCGAGGTCGACGACGTGGTCGGCGATGGCGATCGTCTCGGGCTTGTGCTCCACGACGAGCACGGTGTTTCCCTTGTCGCGCAGCTGCAGGAGCAGCTGGTTCATCCGGGCGATGTCGTGCGGGTGCAGCCCGATCGTCGGCTCGTCGAACACGTAGGTGACGTCGGTGAGCGAGGAGCCCAGGTGCCGGATCATCTTGGTGCGCTGCGCCTCGCCACCCGAGAGGGTGCCGGCCGGCCGGTCGAGCGAGAGGTACCCCAGACCGATCTCGGTGAACGAGTCGAGCAGGTGCCTCAGCCCGGCCAGCAGTGGTGCGACTGGAGGTTCGTCGAGCTCGCGCACCCACAGGGCCAGGTCGCTGATCTGCATCGCGCACAGCTCGGCGATGTTCTTGCCGTTGACCGTGGAGGCCAGCACCTCCGCGGTCAGGCGGGTGCCCCCGCACTCCGGGCAGGCCTGGAAGGTGACCGCCCGCTCGACGAATCGCCGCACGTGCGGCTGCATCGCCTCGGGGTCCTTGGTGAGCATCGACTTCGAGATCTTGGGGATGATGCCCTCGAAGGTGAGGTTGATGCCCTCGACCTTGATCTTGGTCGGGGGGGCGTAGAGCATCGTGTCGAGCTGCCGCGCGGTGAACGACGCGATGGGTGTGTCCATCGGCAGGCCCATGCCTTCGAACAGCCGCCCGTACCACCCGTCCATCGAGTAGCCGGGCACCGTCAGCGCGCCCTCGCGCAGCGACTTGGAGTCGTCGTAGAGCGCCGCGCGGTCGATGTCGCTGACGTGACCCATGCCCTCGCAGCGCGGGCACATGCCGCCGAGGTAGACGGCATCCTTGACCACTGCCTTCTCGACACGGCCGCCCTTGTCGGTGGACATCACCCCGCTCGCGGTGCGCGTGGGCACGTTGAACGAGTAGGCGGTGGGCGGCCCGATGTGGGGAGTTCCCAACCGGCTGAACAGGATTCGTAGCATGGCGTTGGCGTCGGTGGCGGTGCCCACGGTGGACCGGGGGTTGGCGCCCATCCGCTCCTGGTCGACGATGATCGCGGTGGTCAGGCCCTCGAGCCGGTCGACGTCGGGCCGCGCGAGGGTCGGCATGAAGCCCTGCACGAAGGCGCTGTAGGTCTCGTTGATCATCCGCTGCGACTCGGCGGCGATGGTGGCGAACACCAGCGAGCTCTTGCCCGACCCCGACACCCCGGTGAACACCGTCAGACGCCGCTTGGGAAGCTCGACGCTGATGTCCTTGAGGTTGTTCTCGCGGGCCCCCTGCACGCGGATCAGGTCGTGCGTGTCGGCCACCGCCGGGGTGGTGGGGTGCGTGCTCGTCGCCATCGCGCGGTGCTCCTCGGGTCGGGCGGATGCCGGGGAGCCTCCACCGCGGCCCGGCGCGCCAAGACTAGGCGGCACCACCGACGCCGTGCTTCTCGGATCCTGACCTGCGCACGCCCCGCCGAGGCGGTTGCTGCGCTACCTGCGCTTCACCGAGGCCCCGGCCCCATCCCTGGGGAGGCGGTGCACGGCGACGTCGTGCACCGTGCCGTCGGTGAGCCGACACGTCATCCAGGTGCAGTGCGGCTCACGGCGCCGGTCGGTGGGGGAGCCGGGGTTGAGCAACCTGAGACCGGAGTGCGTCGTGTCCCAGGGAATGTGGCTGTGCCCGAAGACCAACAGGTCGACGTCGGGGTGGGCCGCACGCATCCGTTCCTCACGGCGGTCCTTCGAGCCCGTCTCGTGCACCACGGCGAGCCGCACGCCCTCGATCGTCGCCCGCGCCACCTCGGGCAGCCGCGCCCTGAGCTCGGGCCCGTCGTTGTTGCCCCAGCAGGCGAGCAACCTCCGGCTGCGCGCCGCCAGTCGGTCGAGCGTCGCGACGTCGACCCAGTCGCCGGCGTGCACCACGAGGTCGGCACGCTCGACCTCGTCCCACAGCGGGGCCGGCAGGTCCTTCGCGCGCCGCGGGAGGTGGGTGTCTGACATCAACAGCACCCGGATGCCGTCGCCGGAGGAGGCCATGCCGCCAACCTAGGCGCCGGGGAGGCGCTGCGAAGGCCGGGTGTCCGCGCGGCGGTGGCCGGCTGCCGAGGGTCGGCTCAGGGTCGCCACGGTCGCCGGCAGAGTCGTGGCGGTCACCGGCGCAGCGCTGCGCGTCGCTCTTCGAGGTACCGGCGCTCGAGGGTCTCGTGGGTCAGGGCGATCGCCCGGTCGTAGGCCTCGACGGCTTCCGCGGTGCGGTCGAGCCGGGCGAGCAGCTCGGCGCGGGTCGCCCAGGCGGGCTGGAAGCGGACGGTGCGGGCGGCATCCGCGTCGAGGAGCGCGAGCCCGTCGGCTGGCCCCTCGACCTCGGCGGTCACCGCGGCCAGCGCCGTGGCGCTGCCCAGGCTGGGCGCGACGGCCGCGAGCGAGCGGTGCAGCTCCAGCAGGGTCGGCCAGTCGGTGCGACCGGTCTCGCGGCGGGCGCAGTGCACGGCCTGCACCGCCGCCTCGAGCTGGTAGCGGCCCACGACCCGGGCGTGGTGCGCGGCGCGGAGGTGGTCGTGGGCGCGGGCGATGAGCGCGGCATCCCAGCGGTCGGTCTCCTGGGAGGCGAGCGGGACGAAGCGGCCGTCCGGGCCGATGCGGGCGGGTCGCCGGGCGGCCGAGAGCTCGACGAGGGCGGCGAGGCCGCGCACCTCGGCGTGATCGGGCACCAGCTCGGCGAGCACCTCGGCGAGGTGCAGGGCCTCCGGCGGCAGCTCGCGGTCGCCGGGGCCGGTGGACCACTCGATGACGTAGGCCGCATAGACGGCCGCGAGCACGGCATCCATCCGCTCTGCCAGGTGGGAGCGGTCGGGAAGCCGGAACGGGATGCGGTTGTCACGGATGCGGCGCTTGGCTCGCACCAGGCGGGTCGCCATCGTGCGGGTGGGCACGGCGTAGCTGCGGGCGACCTGCTCGGCGGTGAAGCCCAGCACGGTGTTGAGCATGAGCGGCGTGCGGTCCGCGGGGGTGATCGCGGGGTTGGCACAGACCAGCATCAGTTCGAGGCGGCGGTCGGGCACGGCATCCGGGTCGACGGCGTCGAGATGCACGGGGGCGGGTGCGTGGGGGTCGAGGGCGGTGGTGCGGGTCGCCTCGGCCGAGCGCCAGCGGTCGCGCTGCCGGTTGCGGGCGACCGTGAGCAGCCAGGCGTTGGGCTTGTCGGGGATGCCGTCGACGGGCCAGGTGCGCAGGGCGCGTTCGAAGGCGTCGGCGAGGGCGTCCTCGGCGCCGGCGATGTCGCTGGTGCCGGCGGCGAGGAGGGCGAGGAGGCGGCCGTAGCTGGTGCGGGCCGCGAGCTCAGCCCGCACCAGCGCGGTGGTTCGGAGGTCGGATGCCGGTGCCGTCGTCGCCTCCGGCTGCGGTCGCGGGGGTGCCGCTGCCGGTGCCGCGTCGGGCGGCTCGTTCACAGGGGGCAGCTCGCCGTCCAGGTGCCGTCGATGAACGACGTGCTGGTGGCGCGCACCTCCATGACGCCGAACTGGGCACCCGGGCACTTCTCGGCCCACCCCAGGGCGGCGTCGAGGTCGGGTACATCGACGACGAAGACACCGGCGAGGGCCTCCTTGGTCTCGGCGAACGGGCCGTCCTGCACCTCGAGGGAGCCACCACGCAGGGTGAGGGTGGTGGTGGAGGACGCGGAGGCGAGCACCTCGCCGGCGACCAGCACGCCGGCCTCCTCCAGCGCCCGGCCGTAGGCGCCGAACGCGTCCTGGGTCTCGCGGATGGCCTCGTCGGGGATGGCGCCCGGCTCCGGCTCGGCGTAGCTCATGAGCAGCAGGTATCGCATCGCGGTCTCCTTCGTCGTCGTCACGATGTCACGGACTCCGCCGCGGTGGCAGTGTCCAACGGCATGACGATCGACCTGGTCCGGAATCGTCACCGGCGAACAGCACGCCACCTGCGATCAGCAGCCCACCCGGGATCGCTGCCCGACGGGCGGACCCGGGACCGCTCAGAACGGCGGGACGTCGGCATCGGGAGGACGACCCCGTCGGGCCACCCGCCGACACGTGCTGCCCGTGCGGTCGAGCACCACAACCTCGGGCCGGGGGGCGAACTCGACACGCCGTCGCCTGCCGATGGGCTGGACGCCGGGGCCTTGGTCGTCGTACCACGAGGTGACGGGACGGGCGGCCGCCGGTCGGTGCCGCCCCGGAGGTCCTGCGACGAGGTGCTCGAGGAGGAACCCGAGCTCGCTGTGCGGAGCGTCGGGCAGCTCGAAACGTGTGCGGCTGGGGCTGACCGACGGCGCCGGCGTTCCGGGAGGTGTGGTGAGCACCGTGGCGCTCAGGGCATCGACCGGATGGGTGGTGCGGGCCCGGCCGGTGGGGTCGGTCCAGGTCGCGACGCCGTCGGGTCGCAGGATGACGCGCCAGCCGGGTCGTTGCTTGGTGCGGTGGTGACGCCGGCACAGGCAGATCAGGTTGTCGTCGGCGGTGCGGCCCCGCGGCCAGGGACGCACGTGGTCGAGGTCGCCGAACACCGCCGCCACCGTGCAGCCGGGGAACCGGCAACGCCGGTCACGTGCCCGGATCCGGCGAGCCATGGTTGGCGATGGTCGGTAGCTGCCCGGGCCGTGACCGGGGCTCGACGTGTTCGTGATGGCCGGACCACGCTGTGCTGTCTGCGACCGGTCCACCGTCGGCTCGGCGTCGGCGCCGGCCGGATCGGTCGACACCGCACCACCATCGAGCAGCGCTCCGGTGACCGGGTGGCAGGGCACCACCTCGACGGTGGACGTCGCTGCGGTGTCTGCCAGCCACCGCCGGGACACCAGCACCGGCTCCCCGGCACTCGGCCCGGTGACCTCGACCAGGTCGCCGTCGTCGATGACGGTCTTTTCCCGCTCCGCGGTGAGGGTGCCGTCGGCCCGGCCGGTGGCACCCAGCGACCTGCGCCCGGGGACGACAGCACCTGCCGCGTCCGTGGAGGTGAGGGCTGGGGCATCGGCAGGGGGTGCGGCGGCCCTGGGGGCAGGTTCGACCTCGGAACCGGCAGAACACGGCAGGGCGGCCGCAGGGACGGTGACGGTGAGCACCGTGGTGACGGTGGCGTGGCCGGCGACCAGGTCGGTGAGCGCCTTGGCCCGCGCGCGCTCGATCGTGGCGCACATCCCGTCGGTGACGTACTGCCGCGCGAGGGCATCGATGGCGGCCCACGCGGACGCCGCTTCCTCGGAGGGGAAGGTGCCCTCCCAGCGGTCGACGCCCGGCTCGTCGGCCCAGCGCCGCAGCCGCGACTCTGCCCGGGCCCGCGCGGCCCGCTGGCGCAACAGGTCGGGGCTGATCCTGGCCAGCACGCGGCGGCAGCGCCGCCGCAGGTGCGTGGCATCCTCGACCTCGACGTGCCCCTCGAGCGCCGCCACCACGGTGGCCCGCACCTCGGCGGGGGCGTGCTCGAGCTCGTCGGCGACCACGCTCGCCCGGTAGGCGTCGAGCCGGCCCGCGGCCATGGACGCGTGCAGGCCCCCCAGCCCGCTCACGGTGTCGGTGCCGGCCGGGCCGTCCGCCGCGAGCAGCAGTGCGGTGCGCACCCGGCCCTCGGCGTGCCGTGCTGACGTCACCAGCACCCCGGACACGATCGCGGGTGCGTCGAGGGCGGCGTGGCCGAGGGCGCGGTGTGACTCGACCTCGGTGCCGTCGTCGAGCCACTCGGGCTCGATCGCCGCCAGGCGCACGATGGCGGCGTCCTGCACTGCCGATGCCACGTCGATCACCCGCTGCGCGGCCCCGATTGCGGCCGACCACTGCTCGCGCGACCCCAGCACGTCGGAGGTGGGCACGGCACCGGCGAGCTCGGCCAACGCCGACTCGCAGGCCGCCCGTACCTCCACCGGACCCCTCGCCATGACCTCACCCCCTGTCCCGTCCGTATCGCAATTCTAGAGCGGCAGAAGAATTAGCACAAGAGTTCGATTCGATCTATTCGGTTCTCCCCGAGCGGATCCCACCTGCGTGCCTGGCACGACGGCTCATCGATACTGCGGCCGGCGGTGCCCGCCGACTGCGAGCAGTCGTGGTGAACCCGGGGTCACGCGCCGTAGACGAGCGGCACGTAGTCCGGATGCCGCTGGATCCACGCCTTGATGAACGGGCACAGAGGCATCACCTTGCGGGTGCCCTCGGAGGCCACCTCGTCGAGCGCCTGCCGGGCGAGCGCGCCACCGACACCCTTTCCCTCGAACGCCGGGTCGACCTCGGTGTGGGTGAACACGACGAGCTCGTCGGTGAGCTGGTACGCGGCGAACCCGGCCGGCTCGCCGTCGACCCGCGCCTCCCATCGCGCCTGGTCCTCGTTGCGGGTCACGACCACCTGCTCGCTCACGTCACTCACGCGAACCACCTCCTGACGCCAGCCTCTCATCCCCCTCGCCAGAACCGCGTCGGCAGAGGTGGACCGGCACCATCCACCGCGTCCACCGCGTCGAGCACCGGCACCAGCTCGCGTTCCTCGTAGCGGAAGTGGCTCTCCATGATGGCGTCGACCCCCTCGAGGTGCCGCAGCACCACCTCGGCGGTCGCCCCCTCGCGCACCACCCGCTCCAGCTCGGCGAGCAGCGACCCGATCATGGCGTGGTCCTGTTCGAGCCGGTCGACCACCGCGCCCAGCCGCGGGGCCGCACGGCGCAGCCACGGGAACAACGCAGCGTCCTCGTCGCGGTGGTGGCCGCCGAGCACGGTGCACACCGCTCGGCAGCGCAGCACGAGGTCGCCGGTGAGGGATGCCGCGCCGACCGCAGGGTCCAGCCCCTCGCGCGCGTCGTCGAGCAGCTCGCGGATGCGGTCGTGCAGCCGACGCAGCTCGGCACCCAGTGCCGTCACCCTGGCGCCTGACCCCGACTCGTGCGTCACCCCCCCACGGTAGGTGGGCTCGGCATCCGGGGAACCCCTGAGCGCACCCCCACCAGGTCCCGGTATCCCCGAAACGTCCCGGGAGCGTTCGGGTCCGGCCCCTACCCTGATAGAGGCCAGGTCCTGAGCACATGGAAAGGAGCGTCGTGACCGCCGCGCTCGTCGAGAACGCTGCACTGCGCGTGCGGCAGAGCCCTCTGGTGCCCTCTCTCGGGCGGCCCGAGCGCCCGCTCGACCGCGTGCTGTCCGGCGTGGGGCTCACCAGCGCGACCTGGTTCTTCGCCGCCTCCCTGGTGCCCTCGCTGCTGCCGCGCTCCGCCTGGTTGCAGGGGCTGGTCTCCGGAGTCACCGTCGCCGTCGGCTACGGGCTGGGTGCGGGCACCGCCGCGCTGTGGCGCTACCTCGGCATCCCGGGGTTGCGCGGCCGAGCCCGCACCGTCGCGCTGTGGGCGCTCATCGGCATCGGCCTGTGGGGTGTGGTGTGGAACGGTTGGCGACTGGTCGGCTGGCAGAACGAGATCCGCGCGATGTTCGGGATGACGCCCACCTCGCCACTGATCTGGCCGGTGGTGGTGCCGGTGACCGTGGTGGTCGCGGTGCTGCTCCTCCTCGCGGGCCGGGGCGTGCGCCTGCTCGCCAGCACGGCCGTGCGGTGGCTCGGTCGCCGCCTCCCGCCACGGCTGTCGATCGTGCTCGGCACCGGGCTCGTCGTGGCCCTGTTCTGGGGGCTGTGGACGGGTGTCATCGTCAACGGCTTCTTCGCCGCGGCGAACGCGATCTTCGCCCCGCAGGACACCACCGGCTCGCACAGCACCACGTACCCGACCGCGCCCGAGCGGTCCGGCTCGACGGCATCCCTCGCGGCCTGGAAGGACCTTGGCTACTACGGTCGGTCCTTCGTGAGGGGAGGCCCCACCGTCGCGCAGCTCGAGAGCGTCAACGGCCCCGGTGCCAAGGTGCCGATCCGGGTGTACGCCGGCCTGCAGAGCGCCGACACGGTGCAGGGCCGGGCCGACCTCCTGCTCGCCGAGCTCAAGCGCACCAAGGCGTTCGACCGCAAGGTGCTCGTCGTGGCCACCACCACCGGCATGGGCTTGCTCGACCCCATGGGCACCGACCCCCTCGAGTACCTCTGGAACGGGGACACCGCGATCGCCGGGGTGCAGTACTCCTACCTGCCGAGCTGGATCTCGGTGCTCGCCGACCAGGAGGCCGTCGTCGACACCTCGCGCACGGTCTTCGAGACGGTGCGCGAGTACTGGGCGACGCTGCCCGAGGGCGAACGGCCCAGGCTCTACCTGTACGGGTTGTCGCTGGGCTCGATGGGCGTGGAGAACGTCCTTGGCTCGGTCAACATCGTCAACGAGCCCGTCGACGGGGCGCTCATGGTGGGGCCGCCGTTCGTCAACCCGATGCACCACCAGCTCCAGGCTGACCGCGACGCGGGCTCACCGGCATCCCTGCCCGTCTACGAGGGCGGGCGCACCGTGCGCTTCACCGACGAGCAGAGCTCGCTCGCGCCGGTCACCGGCGACTGGGGTCCGACCCGGATCGCCTACCTCCAGCACGCGTCGGACCCGGTCGTGTTCTTCTCCAGCGACCTGGCGTTCGACCGGCCCGGGTGGCTGGACGACGGCCAGCGTGGCCCCGACGTCTCACCCACGATGGGCTGGGTGCCGCTGGTGACGATGTGGCAGGTGCTGCTCGACATGCCCGGAGCCGGCGACGTTCCCATCGGCTACGGGCACATGTACTCCGCGCGGGCGAACCTGCTCGCCTGGGCCGCGGTGACCGACGCGCCCAACTGGTCTGCCGACAAGGCGGCTCGGATCGACGCGGCGATGGGGTCCGGGTAGCCGGCCGACGCGGAACCGTTCACCACGCTGCGCCCGAGCGCACGCCCCCGGGCCGGCACGGTCGATCGGGCTCGGTCGGGCGGACCCGGTCCGGCTCCGCGGTTGGCCCGCCTACGCTGGTCGACATGCGATCACGAACCCTGGCGATGTGGTGGGGCCCGGCCCTCGAGGCTCCCGACCCGGCTGCTCTGGCCCGCTTCTACTCCGAGCTGATCGGGTGGCCGGTGGTCTACGAGGAGCCGGGCACGACGGTGCTCGCCACGTCGCGCGAGGCCGCGGTCAACGTGGTCTTCCAGCAGGCCAGCGACTACCAGCCACCGGTGTGGCCGCCCGAGGAGGGGCAGCAACGCCCGATGATGCACTTCGACTTCCAGGTCGGCGACCTCGACGAGGCCGTCGACGAGGCGGTGGCCCTCGGTGCCACGCTCGCGAGCCACCAGCCGCAGGACAAGGTGCGGGTGATGATCGACCCCGCAGGCCACCCCTTCTGCCTCTGCCTCGACGTCGAGTGACCTGCTGACACCGCCGGCGACCGTTCTCGAAGCCCCACGCGCGCTCGGCAGCCGGGGATACGCTGCGCACACCGGACGAGCCGAGGAGGGCCACGATGTCGGCACCAGCGGGATGGCACCTGCAGCCCGACGGTCAGGAGCGCTACTGGGACGGCACGGCGTGGACCGACCACGTCCGGGCGCCGCTGCCGAGCGACCCCACAGCGCCGCCGTCGTGGGACGGCCCGGTCGACCAGACCCAGGCCGTCGACCTCGACAGCACCCAGGCCATCCCGGCCCCGCAGGCGGCGCCGGCTGACCACCCGCCGGGCAGCTACCCGCCAGTCGACCAGGCCCAGTGGGGTTACCAGCAGCCCGGGTACCAGCAGCCGGGCTACCAGCAGCCGGGCTACCCGCAGCCCGGCTACCCGCAGACCGGCTACGGCGCACCCGGTGGCCAGCAGTACGGCCCGCCGCCGCCGCGGCAGGGCAGCGGCCTGGCCAAGGGCTGCCTGATCGTCGCCATCATCGGGGTGCTGCTCGTCGGCGCCGCCGTCGTTGCCGGCATCTTCGCGTTCTCCCGGGCCTCCGAGGCGATCAGCGAGAACTTCCCCACCGACCTGCCCAGCGGGTTCCCGAGCGACCTGCCCACCGAGGGCCTGGGCCAGTCGATCGACGTCACCGTCGGTGAGGGCTTCGAGCTGCCCCGCGCCACCATCGAGTCGGGATGGTCGCTCGACGCGACGGCCGGCTCGGTCGTCAACATCAGCGGGATGCGGGCCACGCTCGGCTCCGCCGACGGCTTCCCGGTGCTGTTCACCATGTCGTTCCCCGCCAAGGGCGGAGCCGAGGTGCAGACGGTGTGCACCACGGCCACCGGCAGCTCCGACTCCATGGTCGACGTCTCGTGCGTTCCGCTGTTCGGCGACGTGGCCGGAGCGACCACCGCGAAGGTCACCGCCTCGCTGTGAGCCGGCGGCGCCGTCGCCTACTACGGGGCCATCGCCACCAGGTCGGCGACGAGCTGCGAGGTCCTCAGGTCCTCCGGTTCCACCTCGGGGCTGAACCCCAGCCGCGCCACGACCAGCCCGGCCGACGGCACGACGTAGAGCCGCTGCCCGTCGTGCCCACTGGCCCAGTAGGTGTCCTCGGGCAGGGTCGGGTCGACGAGCGAGCCGTCGGCCCGCCTGTTGACCCACCAGCCGCCCGCGTAGCCCTGCTCCTCGCTCCGGAGCACCTGGGTGTCGGTGGTGGTCTGCTGCATCCAGCCCTCGGGCAGCATCCGGGCGCCGGCCCAGACGCCGTCCTGGAGCGCGAACTGGCCGATGGTGGCCCAGTCGCGCGGTGAGGCCCACAGGTACGAGCTGCACACCGGCGTCCCGGCGGCGTCGGGCTCCCAGGTCGCGGTGGTCAGGCCCAGGGGGGCGAACAGCTGCTGCCGGGGCAGGTCGGCGTCCGGGGCGTCGGCGAGGTGGGTCAGCACCCCGCACAGGATGTTGGTCGAGCCGCTGGAGTACTGCTGGTACGAGCCCGGCGGGTGCACGAGGGGCTGGCTCGCGGCATACCGGGCCATGTCGGGCTCGGCGTAGAGCATCTGGGTGATCGGGGTTCCCAGTGCGTAGGTCTCGTCCCAGCCCAGGCCGCTGGTCATCCGCAGCAGCTGGTCGACGCTGATGTCCTTGCGGCCGTCGATCCACTCCGGGCGCAGGCCGGTGTCGTCGAGGGCGACCCGGTTGTCGAGCACCATCCGGCCCAGCAGCAGGCTGGTCACGCTCTTGCCCATCGACCAGCCGAGCTGCGGGGTGGTCGACTCGAAGCCGGGCGCGTACCGCTCGCCCACCAGCTGGCCGTCACGCAGCACGACGATTCCGCGGGTGCCGAGCAGCTCGCGGCCGGAGGAGGACAGGTCGTCGCCGAAGGCGCGCCCGATGGCCGCGTCGACCTCGGCGTCGGGCTCGGGGGCCGGCGCCTCGGCCAGCGGGTTGGTGTCGGACACGACCTTGGTGGCCTCGCCGAGGTTGGGGCGCTCGGTGGCCAGCGTGCAGCCGAAGCCGCGGGTGAACCAGGCCTTCTGGGTGGACAGGGTGAACAGGATCTGCGAGGTGCTCGAGCCGCCGGCCTCGTTGACGTACCCGGTCAGGAAGGGCACCAGGGGGTTGGCCGGCAGGTCGGAGTCGGGGTCGTCGCGGTCGGCCACGAGGGAGACGGCGCAGGAGTTGTGCGCGGCGTACCCGGTGCCGGTCTTCAGCAGCGGTCGGGCGTAGAAGTACCCGGCCACGGCGGCGGCCACGACCAGGACGAGGAGCACCGCGGCGATGCGGCGAACGAGGCGCATGGGCGGACGGTACCGTCCACGGCCGGGAACCGGGCCGCATTCAGGCCGGGAGGCACTGGCCGTTTCCCGGGCGGTCCGGCAGAGTAGTGGCAGGTACAGAGGGATGCCCGGGGGACGGGGTCCTCGACCCGAGGAGTGGGGACATGAGCATCGACGACACCATCAGGACCGACCTCGACACCGATCTCGCGCAGCTGCGGGCCGCTCTGGCCCGCCAGCCGTGGCCCGCCGACCAGGACGACATCCTGGCCCGCCTCGTCGCCCGGCACGAGCGCGCTCGGCTGCTGTGGCGGGCGGCGGCCCTCGAGCATGGCCGCGCCTACCGCAGCGCCGACGAGGTGTGCGAAGAGCTCGCACATGTCGCCGACGCCGGGATGCCGCCACCCCCCGGCCGCTGACGGGGCGCGCATACTTGCCCTGTCCCGGGGCCGTCTTCGCATCCCCCGGTGACGGAGGAGATGTCGTGACCGAGCAGCAGTTCGAGTCGATGATGTCGCGCGCCGACGTCGCGGGCGCCGACATGGCGGGCGCCGTCAGCCGTGGCGCGCAGAGCGCGGCGCCGATGGACCTGCTGGCGATCGCGGAGGCGCTGCAGGCCGTGACGGGGCGCGCCAGCGAGGCCGGCGCCCGCCCCCCGCTCGACGAGCTGGTGCACGCCACGCTCGAGCAGATCCCCGTGGCGACCTGCGTCAGCGTCACGGTGTTGCGCGGCGGGCGCTTCCGTACCGCCTCGAGCACCGACGACGTCGCGCTGCGGGCCGACGCCCTGCAGTACGAGATCGGCAGCGGCCCCTGCGTCGACGCCATCCTCGACGACCACGTCTACCTCACCGACGACGTCGCGCACGACGACCGCTGGCGGCAGTGGGGGGAGCGGGTCAGCGCCGAGCTGGGGCTGCGCAGCGTGCTGGCCTACCGGCTGACCCTGCTCGACGAGTCGGAGGCCATCGCGGCGCTGAACGTCTACTCGGACCGGCCCAGTGCCTTCGACGACCACGCCATGGGCACCGGCCTGGTGCTCGCCACCCACGGGTCGCTGCTGGTGACCGCGCAGCTGGCCCGCGCCAAGGCGGCGAACCTGCTCAAGGCGATGGAGAGCAACCGCGAGATCGGGGTCGCCATGGGCATCCTGATGCACCGTCACCGGCTCGACCGCGAGCAGGCGTTCGCGGTGCTGCGGGTGGCCAGCCAGGACTCCAACCGCAAGCTGGCCGACGTGGCCAGTGAGGTCGCCGACACCGGCATGCTCGAGATCCGCCGGTGGCCGACGGCGACGGGCGGCGAGCCCGCTCAGGACTGACCGGCCGGTGCGGGCACGGGGTGGGGGGTGGCCGCCACGACATCGAGCTCGGGCGGCGCCTCGACCGCCACCACCTGCCCGGTCGCAGAGACCTCGACGCGAACCGGCAGGCCGCCGACCCGGATGCCCTCGACCCGGATGGCGCCACACGGCGCGTCGGGCAGGGGTGAGAGCACCAGCCGCCCGTGCGGCGCGTCGGCCCGCAGCCCGAGCACGGTCGACACGATGAGCCCGGCCGACGCCGCGGCCCACGCCTGGGGCCGGCAGCTCGCCGGGTACGGCGCGGGCCGCCCGCCGACCGGCTCGGCCCCGTAGAGCTCGGGCCACCGGTAGCCGCTGGCGGCCGCGACGTCGACGAGGGCCGCCACCGCCCGACCGGCCTGCGTGGGGTGCCCGCTGCGGGCCAGGCCGTGCGCGCAGATCGCGGTGTCGTGGGTCCACACCGAGCCGGTGTGGTAGCCCAGCGGGTTGTAGGCGGGGTTGTCGGCCGACAGGGTGCGGATGCCGAGCGGCCCGAGCATGTCGGGTGCGCCGAGCGCGGCCGCGACCCGCGCGGACTCCTCGGCGCTGAGCAGGCCGGTGCCCAGGGCGTGGCCCATGTTGCTGCCGACGCCGTCGACGGGGTGCCCGGCGCCGTCGAGCGCCATGGCGAGCCGGGGCCCGGCCGGCCCGTCGACCCAGAACCGGGAGCGCACCCGCTCGGCGAGGCCGTGCGCCCAGGCCCGCCATGCCGTCCCGTCCTGGCCGAGCACGGTCTCGAGCAGGTCGGCGGCCCCCAGGGCCGCCTCGACGGCATACGCCTGGGTCTCGACCAGCGCGATCGGCCCGTGCGCGACGGTGCCGGACGCCGTGCGCATGGCGTCGCCGGAGTCCTTCCACCCCTGGTTCGCCAGCCCGGTGCCCGTGACGTCGTGGTAGCGCAGCAGGCCGTCGTCGGTGCCCTCACCGGCACGACGCATCCAGCCCAGCGCCGCCTCGAGGGCCGGCTGCAGGTCGAGCACGTCGGCACGCTCGAGCCCCCACCGCCACGCGTCGTGGAGCAGGCAGACCCACAGCGGGGTGGCGTCGACGGTGCCGAAGTAGACCGGCGGCAGGGTGATCCTGCCCGGGTCGACGAAGGCGGTGCGTCGCACCTCGTGCAGGATCTTGCCCGGCTCCTGCGCGGAGGCGCCGTCGACGCGGGTGCCCTGTCGGCGCGCGAGGGCGCGCAACGTGCCGCGGGCCAGCTCGGTGCCGAAGGGCAGCGACATCCGGGCCGCCCAGATCGAGTCGCGGCCGAAGAGGGTGAGGTACCAGGGCGACCCCGCCGCCGCGAACACGTCGCCCGGGTCGAGGGGGTCGGTGAGCAGCAGGTGGCGCAGGTCGACCAGCGAGCTGTGCACCGTGGCGGCCAGGCGGGAGTCCTGGGAGGTGACGCGCACGGCATCCCAGCCGACGCCGCCGGCGCCCGGCCCGGCGTCGAAGCCCGTGGGCTGCGAGCGGCGCGCGGTGACGTCGAGGCGCAGGGTGCTCGAGCCTCCCGGGGGGAGCGCCAGCGGCCACCGCACGAGGAGCCCACTGTCGTCGGCGCTGACCTCGGCCCCCGGGGCGGACACCGTGGTGGCGTGCCGGGGGTCGGCCCAGCCCCCGCGGTCGCGGCCCGTGGTGCCGGCGGGCAGCCGCCCGCCCGCCGGCCGGCCGGACTTCACCGTGTGCAGCTCCGCGCCGTCGCCGGAGGCGGTGAGGGTGACGGTGCAGCGCACCTCGGTGCCGGCCCGGGAGGTGACGGTGACCTCCTCCGTCATGCCGGTGGCGTGCAGCGTCCTGCGGCGGCGCACCTCGACCGTGGGGTCGGGACCGGGGTCGCCCACGTTGCGGGCGAGCAGGAAGCACTCGGTGGTCGGGCCCGCGGTCGAGGCCACGACGGGCACGGGGGGCGTGCCGTCGACCGCGAGCGCGAGCCGGTCCAGCACCCGCCGGTCGTCGACGAACAGGCCGGTCGCCGCACCCTGGTCGGCCGAGGCGTCGACGTCGCCCGAGCGGTGCGACAGGCAGGTGACCGTGCCGTGCACGGTCACCTCGAGGTCGTGCAGCCACGGCTGGCGGGACCGGCCGGTGCCGGTCGGGGCGACGGAGGTCATCGGTGTTGACACGACGGTGTGACGGGGAGCACAGTTGTCATCGTATCGGTTTGATCGTTCAAATCAAGGGCAGTCTCCGATCTGAACGTTCCATCAGCGAGAGGACGTCGATGAGCTCTCAGGGTTCGGCACCACGCGTCACCATCGTCGACGTTGCCCGACAGGCGGCGGTCTCGCGACAGACCGTGAGCAACGCCCTGACCCATCCCGCCCGGGTCCGCCCCGACACCCTCCAGCGGGTGATGGCGGCCATCGACGAGCTCGGGTACGAGCCGTCGTCGTCCGCGCAGTCGCTGCGCTCGCGGCGGGCCGGGGCACTCGGCGTCGAGGTCAACACGCTGGGTCCGGGTTCGCACAACGAGACGATGGCGCCGTTCCTCGCCTCGCTCGGGATGCGGGCCGCGCGGCACGGCACCCACGTCGTGCCGTTCGGGTCGCCGGAGAACTCCCCGATGCTCGACGGCTACCGGCAGATGTGGGCCCGCCGGCTGGTCGACGCCTTCGTCGTCGCCGACACCCACCACGCCGACCCACGCCCGCCCTGGCTGGAGGACAACGGCATCCCGTTCGCGTCGTTCGGCCGGGTGTGGGACGACCCCACGAACACCTGGTGGGTCGACGTCGACGGCGCCACGGGAACCCGGGCCGCCGTCGGCCACTGCGTGCGGGCCGGCTACCGCACCATCGCGTTCCTCGGCTGGCCGCACGGCTCGGTCGTCGGTGACGACCGCCGGCGGGGCTGGGCTCAGGCCTGCGCGAGCGCCGGGACCGGCCGGGCCGGCCCCGAGGCGACGGCCGTGCAGGACCTCGACGCCGCCCGCGAGGCCGCCCGGCTGCTGCTGCGCGAGGTCGGGCCCGGCGACGCGGTGGTGTGCGCCTCCGACATCCTCGCCCTCGGGGTGCACCACGAGCTGCTCACCGCCGGCCTGTGGCCCGGGCTCGACGTCGGGGTCGTGGGCTTCGACGGGTCGGAGACCGCCCGGATGCACCACCTCACGAGCCTGGCCCAGCCGCTCGACGCGATCGCCGAGCAGGTGCTCGTGCTGCTCGACGACGCGATGGCCGGCCGGGCCCGCCCCGCACACGGCGTGCTGCTCGAACCCGACCTCGTCGCTGGCCGCAGCACCGACCGCCGCCCCTCGAACCCCTGACCCAGATCCCGATCACCAGCCATGACCGACAAAGGAGTCCTCATGAACCGCACCCGTCGCTCCGCGACCCTTGCCCTCGTCCTCGGCGGCGCCCTGTTCCTATCGGCATGCGGAGGTGGGGGGTTCGAGGACGACAGCAGCAACACCTCCAGCGCCCCCGCCTCGGCCAGCGGACCGGTCGACCTGAAGATGCTCATCGCCAGCTCGGGTGACGCCGAGACGAACGCGGTCAAGGCGGCCGCCGATGCCTGGGCGGCCAAGACCGGCAACACCGTCACGGTCACGGTGGCCAGCGACATGCAGCAGCAGCTGGCCCAGGGCTTCGCCAGCGGCAGCCCGGCCGACGTGTTCTACATGGATGCCGCGCGGTTCGCCGACTACGCGAAGAACGGCAGCCTGTACCCCTACGCCGACCAGCTCAGCGACAACGACGACTTCTACGAGTCGCTGCGCGAGACGTTCACGTACGACGGCAAGCAGTACTGCGTGCCGAAGGACTTCTCGACGCTGGCCCTGGAGATCAACACCGACTCCTGGAAGAAGGCGGGCCTGACCGACGCCGACATCCCCACCACCTGGGACGAGCTCGAGGCGGTGTCGAAGAAGCTCACCACCAAGGACCAGGTGGGGCTCGGCATCGGGGTGGGCATCGACCGGCTCGGCGCGTTCGTCGTGCAGAACGGCGGCTGGTGGCTCAAGGAGGACGGCTCCGGCGCGGCGGCGAACACACCCGAGGTCACCCAGGCGCTCGAGTGGGTGCAGAAGAACGTCAAGGACGGCAACTTCAAGATGTCCAACCAGCTCGACTCCGGGTGGGGCGGCGAGGCGTTCGGCACCGGCAAGGCCGCGATGACCATCGAGGGCAACTGGATCAAGGGCGCCGTGAAGAACGACTACCCGAAGCTGAACTACACGACCGTCGAGCTGCCCGCCGGCCCCAAGGGCAAGGGCACCCTGCAGTTCACCCAGTGCTGGGGCGTCGCCTCCGACTCCAAGGCCCAGGCCCAGGCGGTCGACCTCGTGAAGTCGCTGACCACCGTCGACCAGCAGATGGCGTTCGCCGACGCGTTCGGCGTCATGCCCAGCCGCCAGTCGGCCGCCGACCAGTACAAGGAGAAGTTCCCGGAGGACGCGCCCTTCATCGCCGGCGGTGAGTACGGCCACGGGCCGATCAACGCACCGGGGATGGAGCAGGTCGTCGCCGACCTCAACTCCAAGCTCGAGAGCTTCGGTCGCTCGAACATCCCCCAGGTGCTCGAGGCCTTCGACACCAACGCCAACGCGGTCCTGCAGAAGTGAGCACGACCGACTCGGCTGTGGAGCCCGTCACCGGGCGGGCTCCACAGCCGCGGGGGCGCGGCCGGGGCAAGGGCCAGGGCCAGCGGCAGTCGGTGGCAGGGTGGTTGTTCGTCACGCCGACGCTGGCGGTGCTGGGGCTCTTCCTCGTCATCCCGATCGTCATGGCGCTGTGGGTCTCGTTCAGCGACTGGAACGGCCGGGGCAGCCCGTTCTCGTCCCGCGTCAACCTGGTCGGCGCGACGAACTATGCCGCCCTGCTCACCGAGGCCGGGCTGTCGCGCCAGGACTTCATGATCTCGCTGCGCAACACCTTCTACTACGTCCTCGGCGTGGTGCCCCTGCAGACCATCCTGGCGCTCACCCTCGCCGTCATCGTCAACCAGCGCTTCCTCAAGGGCCGCACCTTCTTCCGCACCGCCTTCTACTTCCCGTCGGTGGTCTCCTCGGTGGCCATCTCGCTGGTCTTCCTCTTCCTGTTCACCGGCACCGGCGCGGTCAACCAGTTCCTCTCGATCTTCGGCATCGACGGCCCCACGTGGTTCTCCGACCCCCGCGGCCTGATCCACCTGGTCGGCGACTGGCTCGGCCTGTGGAGCGGCGCCGACCCGCCGTCGGCCCTGGCCGACACGCAGGTGCTGAACCTGTCGCTGTGGGAGTGGCTCAGCGGGCCGTCGGTGGCGATGACCGCGATCATGCTGCAGGTCGTCTGGACCACCGCCGGCACCTTCATGCTGATGTTCATCGCCGGGCTCCAGGACCTCCCCACCGAGGTCGAGGAGGCCGCGATGGTCGACGGCGCCAACAAGTGGCAGCGCTTCCGGGCGGTCACCCTGCCGCACCTGAGGCCCACCATCCTGCTCGTCATCACCCTGGGGGTCATCGGCACCTGGCAGGTGTTCGACCAGATGTACGTGATGACCCAGGGCGGGCCGGCCAAGACGACGCTGACGCCGGCGTTCCTGTCGTACACGGCGGCGTTCAACCAGAACCAGTGGGGACAGGGCGCGGCGATGGCGTTCCTGCTCTTCGTGCTCATCTTCGTGCTGACGAGCATCCAGCGCTACGCCCTGCGTGACAGGGACGCCGCGGCCCAGCGCAAGGCGGAGCGGGCGCAGCGCCGCGCGGCCAAGAAGGAGGGGGTGGCGGCATGACGCAGCCCAGCGTCGGCAGCAACGTCAGCGAGGAGGGCCGGGCCCGCGGCGCGGTGGCCAACGAGGAGCTCGCGGCCCGCCCCTCGAGCGGCGACGGCGGGTCGATCGTCGCGCGCAGCAGCCCGGTCAAGAAGGTGCTCGTCTACGTGGCCCTGCTGGTCTTCGCGCTGGTCTACGTCTACCCGTTCGTCGTGCAGCTCTCGACGTCGTTCAAGACCAACGCCGATGCCGTCGCCAACCCGCTGACCATCATCCCCGACCCGATCACCACGGCAGCGTTCCAGCGGATCGCCGAGACCGACTTCCCCCGGTGGTTCCTGAACTCGGTGATCGTCACCGTGTTCGTCACCCTGGGGCGCGTCTTCCTCGACTCGCTCGCGGGCTACTCGCTGGCCCGGCTGAAGTACCGCGGGCGGGACGCCGTGTTCACGGCGGTGCTCGCCGTGATGGCCGTGCCCGGCATCGTGCTGCTGATCCCGAAGTTCCTCGTGCTCAACTACCTCGGCATCTACAACACCTACCCGGCGCTCATCGTGCCGCTGCTCGTCGACGCCGCCGGCGTGTTCATCATGAAGCAGTTCTTCGAGTCGATCCCGCCCTCGGTCGAGGAGGCCGCCCGCATCGACGGGGCCGGCACCTTCCGGATCTTCTGGTCGGTCGTGCTGCCGATGGCCAAGCCGGCCGTCATCACGCTGACGATCCTGAGCTTCCAGGGCTCGTGGAACGAGCTGGCGCACTTCATCATCGCCACCGACAAGCCCTCCCTGTTCACGCTCACCCGCGGCGTGGGCCAGCTGACCTCCGGTGGGCTCGGCTCCGGGAACCAGTTCCCGATCTCGATGGCGGCCGCGCTGCTCATGACGATCCCGACCGCGATCGTGTTCATCGTCTTCCAGCGCTACTTCACCCAGGGCGCCAACGCCGGCGCCGAGAAGGGCTGAGGGCTGCGTCCCCGCGGCAGGTGAGGGGCCGCGGGACGCATGGCACCACCCGGCGAGGAGATTCGCCGGGTGGTGTCGCATCCGGGGGTCCTCGTTCGTGGAGGAGGTGAGGACACGGCATACGGTCGAGTCCGCACCCACTGCATTCAGGAGATCCCGATGACCCAGTACCTGCTGTCCGTGTGGCACGACCGCGACGCCACCCCCGAGGACATCTACCCCGACCCGGCGCAGCGCGATGCGGCGTACGCGGCGACCGGCGTGTTCAACGACGAGCTGCGCGAGAGCGGGCACTGGGTGTTCGCCGGCGGCCTGCACTCGCCGAGCACCGCGACCGTCGTCGACGGCACCGGTGACGAGCCGGTCACCACCGACGGGCCGTTCAGCGAGGCCAAGGAGCAGATCGGAGGCTTCTGGGTGATCGAGGCCGCCGACCTCGACGAGGCGCTGGCCCTGGCCGCCCGTGGCTCCACGGCGTGCCGCGGCCGGGTCGAGGTCCGCCCCTTCCAGGGCTGAGCGACCCGTGACGGATGCCGGTGCCGCCTCGGTGGTCGAGGACGTCTACCGCGCCGAGTTCGGCACGGTCGTGGCCTCCCTCGCCGGGCGGTTCGGCAGCCTCGACCTCGCCGAGGAGATGGCGCAGGAGGCCTTCGTCGAGGCGGTGCGGCGCTGGCCCACCGATGGCGTGCCGCCCAACCCGGGCGGCTGGCTCACCGTCGTCGCTCGCAACAAGGCCCTGGACCGGCTGCGCCGCGAGTCGACCCGCCAGGCCCGGCACGAGGAGGCCGTGATGCTCTCTGCCACGGAGGACCCCGCCGCACCGGTCACCTCGGTGACCGACGAGCGGCTGCGCCTGCTGTTCACCTGCTGCCACCCCGCGCTGGCCCCCGAGGCCCAGGTTGCGCTCACCCTGCGCCTGCTCGGGGGGCTCACGGTGCCCGAGGTGGCCCGGGCCTTCCTCGTGCCCGAGCGCACGATGGCCCAGCGGATCACCCGCGCCAAGCGCAAGATCGCGGCGGCCAACATCCCCTACCGGGTGCCACGCGACCACCAGCTGCCGGCCCGGCTGCGCGGTGTGCTCGCCGTCATCTACCTCGTCTTCACCGAGGGCCACCTGCCCGGCTCCGGCAGCGACGGCATCCGCGACGACCTGTGCGCCGAGGCGATCCGGCTCGGCCGGGTGCTTCGCGCGCTGATGCCCGACGAGCCCGAGGTGGCCGGGCTGCTCGCCCTCATGCTGCTCACCGACGCGCGGCGTGCGGCCCGGCTGGATGCCGGGGGCTCGCTCGTCACGCTCGACGTCCAGGACCGCACGCTGTGGGACCGCACAATGATCGCCGAGGGCCATGCCCTCGTGCGGGAGTGCCTGCGCCGCAACCGGCCCGGGCACTACCAGCTGCTCGCTGCGATCAACGCGGTGCACACCGACGCCGCCACCGCCGCTGACACCGACTGGTCGCAGGTGCTCGCGCTCTACGACCAGCTGTATGCCGCGACGCCCACCCCCGTCGTCGCCCTCAACCGCGCCGTGGCGCTCGCGCAGGTGGCGGGCCCGGCATCCGCGCTCGAGGTCGTCGACGCGCTCGCGCTCGACGCCTACCACCCCTACCACGCGACCCGCGCCGACCTGCTGCGGCGGCTGGGCCGGCATCTCGAGGCCGTGGCGGCCTACGACCGGGCCCTGGAGCTGGCGACCAACCCGGGCGAGCGCGCCTTCCTTGCCCGGCGCCGGGCCGAGCTCAGCTGAGCCCGCTGGCGCCCGCCCCCTCCTGTCCCGGGGCCCGAGCGGCCTCGAGCGCCTCGGCCCGCTCCGCCGGGTCCCGCCCGTCGGCGAGGGCCCAGTCGGCGAGCGAGCCGGTCCACGACCACTCGTACTCGTCCCACTCCTGCAAGGTGCTGACGTGCCCGTGCACCACCTGTAGCCGTGCTCACCAGCCATCGCGCGAGCCCGGCCAGGTAGGGGACCACCAGCACCGCGTCGAAGGCCCCGCCCCGCCAGGTGGTGGCGTCACCCTGCTCGAGCACCACGCGGCCGTCGAGAGCCGCAGCGAGCTCGTCCGGGTCGGCGTCGAGGTGGAGGTCGACCCCCACACCCGTGAGGTCGGACCGCCGCCCCAGCAGCGCCCGGGTGGTGTGTGGGCGAGGATGGCTGATCTCGTGGCGCTGCACGGCGCCCGCTGTCGGGGTCGGCGGGCGTCCGCGCAACTGGGAAGCGCCGCTGCGCGTTACCGTATGCCGACGCCGGCCACCGACACGTGCGCCGGCGATCCCGACCCGGAGGAGAAGGTGCTGTGGCTGGTGGCCTGGTCGCCCTGCTCGACGACATCGCGGCGATGGCCAAGCTGGCCGCGGCCTCCGTCGACGACGTCGCCGCCGCCGCGGGCCGGGCGAGCGCCAAGGCGGCGGGTGTGGTCGTCGACGACACGGCCGTCACGCCGCGCTACGTGCAGGGGCTGACCCCCGACCGCGAGCTGCCCATCATCAAGCGCATCGCCATCGGCTCGTTGCGCAACAAGCTGCTCGTCATCACCCCGGCCGCGCTGCTGCTCAGCCAGTTCGTGCCCTGGCTGCTCACCCCGATCCTCATGCTCGGCGGCACCTACCTGTGCTTCGAGGGCGCCGAGAAGGTGTGGGAGAAGGTCGCCGGCCACCACGCGCTGCCCCTCGAGGAGGTGGCCGTCGGCGACGTCGACCACGAGAAGACCGTGACGACCGGTGCGATCCGCACCGACTTCATCCTGTCCGCCGAGATCATGGTCATCGCGCTCAACGAGGTCGAGGACGAGCCGTTCCTGTCCCGGGCCGTCATCCTCGTCATCGTCGCCGTCCTGATCACTCTGCTCGTCTACGGCGTGGTGGGCCTCATCGTCAAGATGGACGACATCGGCCTGCACCTCGCCGGGCGCGAGTCGGGCACCGTGCGCACCATCGGGCGCGGCATGGTCGCCGGGATGCCGAAGCTGCTCTCGGCGCTGTCGACGATCGGCATCGTCGCCATGCTCTGGGTCGGCGGGCACATCCTGCTCGTGGGCGTCGACGAGCTCGGCTGGCACACGCTCTACGACTGGGTGCACCACGCCGAGGAGGCTGTCGGCGGGGGCGCGCTCGGCTGGTGCGTCAACACCCTCGCTTCGGCCGCGATCGGCCTGGTCGTGGGCGCGGTGGTCGTCGCCGTCGTCACGCTCGTCAAGCGGGTTCGCGGCAGCGACCACGAGGGGACCCCGGCCACGCACTGACGGGTGGGCCCTCAGCCCGGGGCTGCCGCGCGCAACTTCTCGAGCAGTGGGCCGGCCGCCTTGTCGAGGAACGCCTGCTGGTGCTCGCCCCCCACCTGCACGAGCGCCACGTCGGTGAAGCCGGCCTCCCAGTAGGGGCGCACCGCCTCGACGACGGCGTCGAGATCGGGCCCGCAGGGGATCTGCTCGGCGACGTCCTCGGGGCGCACGAACTGGGTGGCGCCGGAGAAGCCCATCGGGGTCGGCAGGTCGGAGTTGACCTTCCAGCCGCCGGCGAACCACCGGAACTGCTCGTGGGCCCGCTCGACCGCGGCCTCCTCCGAGGGGTCCCAGCAGATCGGGATCTGCCCCACGCCACGCGCCCCTGACCCGATCGGCTTGTCGGACACGGCGTTCCAGCTGTCGACCAGTTCCTTGTCGGGCTCCACGGCGATGAGGTGGTCGGCCAGCGGGGCGAACTGCTCCACGCCCTTGTCACCGCTGAGGGCCACACCGATGTCCACCGGCAGCTCCGGCAGGTCCCAGATGCGGGCCGACTCGACGTCGAAGTGCTCGCCGCGGTAGTTGACGAGCTCACCGGTGTGCAGCTCGCGGATGATCTCGATGGCCTCGGTCAGCATCTCCTGGCGCACCGTGACCGCCGGCCAGCCGGTGCCGACGACGTGCTCGTTGAGGTTCTCGCCGCTGCCGAGCCCCAGGGTGAACCGGCCCTCGGCGAGGATCTGCAGCGTGGCGGCCTTCTGGGCCACGACCGCCGGGTGGTAGCGCAGGGTCGGGCAGGTCACGTAGGTCATCAGGTCGACCCGGCTCGTGGCGTGCGCCACCGCGCCGAGCACGGTCCACGCGTACGGCGCGTGCCCCTGCTCGGTGAGCCACGGCGAGTAGTGGTCACTCGACACGAGCAGGTCGAAGCCCGCGTCCTCGGCGCGCACTGCGGCGTCGACCAGCTCGAGCGGGCCGTTCTGCTCGGTCATCAGGGTGAAGCCGAACCGGGTCACGGGGTTCTCCTTCGGTCAGGGGGTCGGTTGCAGGCAGGGGGTGATGGACCTGCCCTACCCTGGTCGCGCCCCGGCACCCGTGCCCGTCGAAGGTCGGCTCGGATGCCGGGCCCCGGGAATGCCTCCGCCCGCCTGGCGCGTTGGCGCCCCCATGACCACCTGGGGCTTTCTCGGCAGCGGAAACATCGGCAGCACCGTGGCGCGGCTGGCGGTGCGTGCCGGTCACGACGTCGTGCTGAGCAACAGCCGCGGGCCGGAGACGCTCGCCGACCTGGTCGCCGAGCTCGGCCCGCACGCACGCGCCGCCACCGCGCAGGAAGCGGCCCGCGCCGGCGACATCGTGGTGGTGACGGTTCCGCTCAAGGCCCGCGGCGACCTGCCGCACGCGGCCCTGGCCGGCAAGGTCGTCATCGACACGATGAACTACTACCCACAGCGCGACGGCCTGGTGCCCGAGCTCGAGGACGAGTCGACCACCACGTCCGAGCTGCTGCAGGCGCTCGCGCCCGACGCCAAGGTGGTCAAGGGCTTCAACAACATCTTCGTGCAGCACCTCGCCGCCCTGCCCCGCCCGAACGGGGCCGACGACCGCAGCGCGCTCGCCATCGCCGGTGACGACGCCGGCGCCAAGGAGGTCGTACGGGTGGCCCTCGACGAGATCGGCTACGACACCGTCGACCTCGGGCCGCTCGCCGAGGGCTGGCGCACCCAGCGCGACACCGCCGCCTACGGCTCGATGTACGCCAAGGACCCCGAGGACTGGACCAAGGGTGCCCGCCCCGCCGGCCGGGATGCCGTGGCCGCCGCGGCGCTGCGCGCTCGCCGCTACCGCGACTCCTGAGCGGCCTGCGTCGGCCCGGCCGTCGCGAACCACCCCGACGGGCCGAGCTCGGCCCCCATCCGCGGCACGTACTGGTCGAAGTAGATCCGGGCGATGAGCTCGCGGCGGCTGCGGACGTCGGCCTTGTCGAAGACCGACTTCAGGTGGTCCTGGACGGTGTACGTCGACACGTGCATCGTCGCGGCGATCTCCTTGGTGTCGACGCCCTGCAGCACGAGCTGGGTGACGTCCCGCTCGCGCTGGGTGAGGTCGAAGGCCGCGACGACGAGGGGAACGATCTCCGGTGGCCGGGCCTCCTCGACGGTGACCACGACGTCACCGCTGGCGCCCTCGGGCCCGAGCAGCGGCGTCGCGTGCAGCACCAGCCACATGCCGGTGCGTGACCTGACCCGGCTGCGCGGCGGCACGGCGCTCTCGCCGCGCGCGTAGCGGCGCGCTGCCGCGACGAGCGAGGTGATGATGCCCGTCCAGTGGGCGTTGTGGGTCGGGCTCTCGAGCGCGCCGAGCCGCTGCTCGGCGCCCATGCTCATCTGGGTGATCTGGTCGTCGGCGCCGACGATGAGCACGGCCGGCCCCGCGGACGGCGGCGGCGGCGCCGTGGTGGCCAGCCGCGTCAGCAGCCCGGTGCGCATTCCTGACGCGAACGCCGCCGACAGCGAGCCGACGAAGTCGATCTCGCCCTGCTGGAAGGGGCCGGTCTCCGGGTCGCGGAACAGCGCTGCAGCGCCCCACACCTGGGAGCCGGCATCGCGGAAGACGACCCGCATCTCGTCGGTGTAGCCGAAGTGCGGCTTCATGAAGGTGCTCAGCCGGTTGGAGCGCCCGGTGTCGCCGCCGTACACGGCGTGCACCCCCATGGCAGGGATGCCGGCCTGGGACATCTCCCGGAACGCCGACCGCTCGACGGACCCGTACTCGATGAGCCCCCACTCGTGGTCGTGGCTGTCGCGGCCGAGCAGGTCGCCGTACTTGCGGGTGCCGGTGAGCAGCTCGGTGCTCGGGTCGACCGTCGCGAGGCAGGCGGCGATGTAGGGCACCGCCCGCTGCATCGAGTCGACGGCCTCGGCGAGGAAGGTGTCGATGTCGAGGCCGGCGCGGGCGACGACCTCGACATCGCGGCGCACGCGCTCCTGCGTCAGTGCACTGGCCATCTGCCGAGTGTGGCTCAGGTGCATTCGCTGCGCCATCCCACAAATGTGGGAACCCGCGACCCCAGCGGACCGGCGCCGCAGGTTCCCGGTCGCCGGGGATGGTGCCGGTGGGCCCGGCGCACGACGCTCGTCGCCATGACCTCCACCATCGACCCCGTATCGCAGGACCCGACCGTCCTCGTCGTCACCGGCGAGGGCCCTTTGGACCCGCTGGGCCGGCTCGTGCACGCTGAGGACCCCGCGGCGCAGCTCGCCCTCGCGCTGGCCAACCTCGAGGACGCCCTGGCCGGCGCCGGCCTGGTGCCGGCCGAGCTGGTCGAGGTCACGGTGCGCACCACGGACGTCGACGCCGTCCTGGCCGTGCTCGACACCCTCAGCGAGCGCTTCGGTGGGGTCGAGGCAGGCCCGGCCACGTCGCTCCTGCCGGTTCCGGCCCTTGCGGTGCCGGGCCAGGTCGTGGCCCTGGACGCACGGGCCACCCGCGGTCGCACCGGGCACCCCGCCGACCCGAACACCGCCCCCATCAGCGCGGGACGGTCCCGCGCGCCCGAGAAGGAAGAGGACAGCACCATGACCGTCGAGACCACCCTCGACCCCACCCACGCTCCCCACGCCGCGCAGGCCCTGCGCGGCCTGTGCGGCGGAGCCGTCCACCTGCCCGGCGACCCCGGCTACGACGACGCCCGGATGCCGTGGAACGTCGCCGTCGACCAGCGGCCGGCCGCCGTGGCCGTGCCCCGGAACGTCGCCGACGTGGTCGAGGTCGTGCGGGCCGCGGTCGCCGCGGGGCTGCGGGTCGCACCCCAGGGCAGCGGCCACGGCGCTGCCGCCCTCGGCGACGGCGGCCTCGACGACGTCGTCGTCGTGCGCACCACCGGCCTGGCCCGGGTCAGCGTCGACCCCGTCGCCGGGACGGCTCGCGCCGAGGGCGCAGCCCTGTGGCAGGAGGTCGTCGAGGCCGCGGCCCCGCACGGCCTCGCCGCGCTGCACGGCTCGTCACCGGACGTGTCCGTCATCGGCTACACCCTCGGCGGCGGCCTGAGCTGGTACGCCCGCTCGCTCGGCCTGGCGACCAACAGCCTCACCGCGGTCGAGCTGGTCACCGCCGACGGGTCGCTCGTGCGCGCCGACGCCCACCACGACGAGGACCTGTTCTGGGCGCTGCGCGGAGGTGGGGGGAGCTTCGGCGTGGTCACCGCGGTCGAGTTCCGCCTCTACCCGATCCCCGACGTGTACGCCGGCCTGTTGCTGTGGGACCGGGAGCGCGCGCCCGAGGTCGTCCGGGCCTGGGCGACGTGGTCGGCCCAGGCGCCCGACGAGGTCACCACCTCGTTGCGGGTGATGAGCTTCCCCCCGCTGCCCGAGCTGCCGGAGTTCATCCGGGGACGGCAGCTGGTGGTGGTCGACGGGGCCGTGCTCGCCGACGACGACCCGGCGCACCGGCTGCTCGAGCCGCTGCGCGCACTGGGCCCCGAGCTGGACACCTTCGCCCGGGTCCCGTCGGCGTCCCTGACCCGGCTGCACATGGACCCGGAGGGTCCGACTCCCGCGGTGGCCGGTTCGATCACGCTCGACGCGCTGCCCGAGGAGGCCGTCGCCGCGCTCCTCGCCGAGGTCGGGCCGGGGTCGGCGTCGTCGCTGCTGTCCGCCGAGCTGCGCCAGCTCGGCGGGGCGCTCGGGCGCCACCACCCCGGCGGCGGAGCGCTGTCGCGACTGGACGGGGCCTACGCCGGGTTCTTCGTTGCGATGGCGCCCACGCCCGAGGCGGGCGCCGTGGGCCGCCGCGACGCCCAGCGGCTCGTCGCGGCGCTCGAGCCGTGGTCGCGGGGCCGGTCGGTCCTCAACTTCACCGAGGAGCGCACCGACACCAGCACGGCCTACGAGGCGCAGGCCTGGGACCTGTTGCGTGCGGTGCGCGCACAGGTGGACCCGCACGCCCTGTTCGTGGCCAACCACCCCATCGGCTGAGTCCGACGGGCCAGGCGCGTCGTGCCGCTCATCCGGCGGAGCGGCGCGCCATCCGGCGGCCGGCGACGAGCGACCCGACGAGGAGCACCACGCCGAGCAGCAGCGAGCCGGCGACGATGGCGACGCTGCGCCCGGCGGAGGCGCCGAGCGCGGCATATCCGACCGTGCCCGGGACGATGCCGACCGCGGTGCCCACCAGGAAGTCGCGCCGCGACACGGCACTGACGCCGGCCCCGTAGTTGACGATCGTGAACGGGAGCACCGGCGTCAGGCGGGACACGAGCACCGCGGCGACGCCCTGGCGCTGCAGCACGCGCTCGACCCGGGCCAGGCGCGGGCCGGAGAGCTCGGCGACGGCGTCGCGCCCCAGCCGGCGGGCGATGGCGAAGCCCACCAGGGCGCTCAGCATCGACGCCGCCCACGAGATGACGATGCCGCCCGCCAGGCCGAACAGCGCGCCGGCCACGCCGGACAACAGGTTCTTCGACACCGGGACCAGCGTGAGCACCACGTGCAGCACGACGTAGACCACCGGCCCCAAGGCACCACTCGCGGCGATGGCCGACTGCACGGCGTCGAGCTGCCCGCCGAGGAGCAGCCAGAGCAGCGCGCCCCCGATGACGACCGCGACCCCGAGCCCCAGGAGGCGCAGCAGGGCCGCCCTGGTGCTCGTCATCCGCCCAGCCTAGGAGTACCGCACCGAACCGGTGGGCCGCCCGAGGTATCACGCGGGCCGCACGGGGCTCCTGAGGGTAGGACCGCGCCCACCACGGCGCGGCACTGGACCGAGGACCGACCATGCCGCAGATCCGGATCGACACCTCCCAGCTGACCTACCCGTGGTTCTGGCTGCCCACCCAGCTGCCGCACTTCGTCGACGGGTCGGTGCCCGGCGGCGTCGCGGTCGACCTGCACCCCGGCGGCTACGCCTTCCAGCAGACCCGCGACCAGGCCTGTGACCTGCGCTTCCGGGTCGAGGACGACGGCACGGTCGACTACGCCGCCGCGCACGACGACCTGCTCCAGGGCCGCGGCAGCAGCACCCTGCGCGTCGTGGGGGTGCCGGTGACGCTGAACCCGACGGGGTCGCCCCGCCCGGTGCTGCCCTTGTGGGGTGGCTGCCACGAGCCGCTCGACACCCGCGAACGAACGGTCCGGATGCCGCCCGGACCCTCCTACGCGATCCGGCTCGGCCTGGTGCCGAGCGCCGTGGTGGAGTTCAGCGTGGCCGCCGACGGGCGGGTCGACTACCCCAGCGAGTACGAGCGCGCCCTGTCCGGGCGGGGCACCGGCCGCCTCACCGTCGACCTCGACACGGTGGGGTGTCACTGAAGCCGGCGTGAGCGCCAGGCCACCAGGCAGGCCAGCACCACCACGGCGGTGATGATGGCGAACCCGAGCACGGGCAACAGCGGGAGGGTGATGCCGATGGCGCCGCCGACCACCCAGAATGCCTGCAGGATGGTCTCCGACCACGAGAACACCCGCGCCCGCACGTGGTCGTCGACGTCGCGCTGGATGAGCGCGTCGAGGCTGAGCTTGGCCAGCTGCCCGAACAGCCCGGTCGCCAGGCCGAGCAGCACCAGGGTGGGCAGCGAGTAGAGCACTGCGGTGAGCAGCCCGGCCAGCACGGCGACGGCGGCAACGCCGGTCGCGAGCCGCTCGGGTGCCGGGCCGCGGCGCCGGTTGCCCACCACCGACCCCAGGGCGTTGCCCACGCCGGCGGCCCCGGCGACCATCGCGAGCACGGCCGGGCCGGACCACCCGGGCAGGGGGTGCTCGCGCATCAGGAAGGCCAGGAACAGGGTGAGGAAGCCACTGAGCAGCCGGGCGCCGGTGGTCAGCCAGAGCACGTAGCGCACCGCGGGCGGCAGCGCCCGCAGCCGCCGGGCGCCCCGGCCGGCCGAGGGCAGGGCCAGCGGGGCCTCGCCGGCCGGCCTGCCGTCGAGGTCGAGCTCGCCGGCGGTCGAGTCGACCCGGGCCGGCAGCCGGATGGCGAGCACGGTGGCGGCGACGTAGACCACGAACGCCAGCCGCAGCGACCAGTCCGGGCCGATGCGCGACAGCCCGCCCGCCAGGCCACCACCGATCGCCATCCCGGTCAGCCCGGCGATGGTGAGGCGGGAGTTCGCCGTGACCAGGCTGATGTCGCGGGGCAGCAGGCGTGGCACGGCGGCCGCGCGGGCCACGGCGTACGACCGGCTGGCCACGAGGCACCCCAGCGCGGCCGGGAAGAGCCAGGCACTGTCCTCGACCACCGCCGACGCGAGCACCCAGGCCAGGAAGGCGCGGGTGGCCAGGGTGGTGCCCAGGGCCCACCGCCGCCCGTGCCGGAACCGGTCGAGCAGCGGGCCGATGAGCGGGGCGAGCAGCACGAACGGCGCCATCGTCAGCACGAGGAAGAGGGCGACCCGCCCGCGCGCCTCGTCGGTGGGCAGCGCGAAGACGGTGCCGGCGAGCGACACGGTGAGCGCGGCATCCCCGGCGACGTTGACGGCGTGCAGCTCGGTCAGGCGCGCGAGGCCGGTGTCGGCGGCCCCGTCGGCGTCGGCGAAGCTGCGGAACCGGCGGCCCGCGGCCGCGCCGCCTCGACCGACCCACCGGATGCCGGCACGCCCACCGCGCCCGACGCCCCGCCCCACGCTGCGCCCGGCATCGGACACCCGGCGCCGCGAGGTGGGCGGCGCCGAGGGTGGAGGTCGCTCGTCGGCGGTCATGGCACCTCGATCCTCCCCCGAAGGACCGATGCCGGACCACCTCACACGCGCAGGCCCTGGCGTCAACCGCCGAAGAGCCGGTCGCGCAGGGCCAGCCGGCGTCGCTGGTACGTCGCGTGCCGCCGCGCGGCGCGGGCGATCGTCTTCTCGCGCCGGTAGAAGCGCGTCGCCCAGAACGACTCGGGCTTGGCGAGCCGGAACGCCCCGAGGTAGGAGAAGAACCGGGCGGGCAGCCCGACCAGGCCCAAGACGATCTTGCCCTTGAGCAGGCAGATGACCGTGATGAGCACGTGCACCAGGACGGCGACGGTGAGGGTCCAGACGCCGGCACTGGTGTCGCTCGTCTCGATGCCGATGGGTGAGGTGCCGGCGAGGAGCACGAGGCCGAAGACCGCCGCGATCATCACGGCGTCGATCGACTTCCTGCCCTCCTCCGACCAGTAGACGTCCTCGAGGTGCAGCCACAGCGCGAACTCGTCGAGCGCCAGGGCGGCACCGACACCGAAGAGCGTGGCGAGGACCTCGACCCAGGGGGAGTCGGGCCGGAAGCGGAAGGCCAGCAGGCCCACGACGAGCACGAGCAGGATGCCCCACACCTGGTGGTGCACGTGCACCCCGCCGATGTGTCCTTGATCGGCCCTGACTCCTCCTGCGTGCCGGTGGCCCTGCGGTTCTTGATGCGCGCGGTGATGGTGCGCGTGACGGCATACGCCACCAGGAAGCCGACGAGCATCCACAGGGCGGCCGAACGGCCCGTGCCGACGACGTTGTCGTCGTACCAGGTCCACATGGGCGAATCCTCCGCTAAGGGTCGCGGGCGCCGGCGCCTGGCGGCATCGGACGCGTTGACGGCCACCACCGCCGGCATGGGGCCGCGCAGGACCGTGACTGCTGCGTCCGTGCCGCGAGATGCGTCCCACGGCAGAACAACCGTACTGCTTGACTGGAACCCTGCACCGGACGGCGAGAGGATCTGAGATGACGTCCATCGCTGACGCGACGCGTCCTGCGAGCCCACGTGGCGACCAGCGCCGTCGACCGCTCGGTCGGCTCAACGTGCGCGACGACCGCTGGCCCGACCGCTTCGCGGCCTTCACCTTCCTCCTCGCCGCCGTGGTGCTCGTCACCTGGGTCGTGCCCCCGCTCCACCGGTACTTCAACCGCCCCGACGACCCGGTCTCTCTCGCGCTCGTGCCGGTGGTGCCCCACCTCGTGTACGCCGCGCTGCTCGTCGCGCTCGCGATCGGCCTGCGCCGGCGGTTGCGCACCGCCTGGTGGCTCTTCGTCATCCTGCTCCTCGTGCTCCCCTCGATCGGTCGGGTCGGCTCGATGGCACAGGGGGAGTACGTGCTGCCGTGCACCATCGGACTGGCCCTGGCCGCGGTGCTTCTCGTCGTCGCCGTGCGGGCACGCTCCCAGTTCGCCGCGCGCACGGCCCGTGCGGCCGGCCTGAAGGCGGTGCTGGTCTTCGTCGGCGGAGTGATCGTCGTCGCGGTGGTCGGGGCCTGGCTGCTGTCGCAGTTCACCGAGTCGAGCGCGGCCGACGCGGCGAACGCCATCGCCAGCACCGTGTTCGGCGACCTCGGCATGGTCCCCGACACCGCGTTCACGGCACCGCTGTGGGTCCGCCTGGTGCTGTCTGCCCTCGGCGCGACCGTCGTGCTCGGCAGTGCGGCGGTGCTCTTCCGAGCCCCGGCCAGCGCCCGCACCCTCGGCGCGGCCGACGAGGCGACGGTGCGCACCATGCTGCGCGAGCACGGCGACCTCGACTCGCTCGGCTACTTCGCCACCCGGCGCGACAAGGCGGTCGTCTGGGACGTTGAGGACCTGGCGCTCGCCCGGGCCGGCATCTCCCACCGGGTCGTGCGGGGGGTGAGCCTGGCCAGCGGCAACCCGGTCGGCGACCCCGGGCACTGGCCCGCGGCCATCGGGGCCTGGCGCGAGGAGGCCCGCGCCAACGGCTGGTCGCTCGCCGTCATGGCGGCCGGGTCGGAGGGGGCCGCAGCCTTCGAGGCCGCCGGCCTCACCGTCTTCGAGATCGGCGACGAGGCGATCCTCGACCTCGGGTCGTTCTCGCTCAATGCTCCCGGCCTGAAGCCGGTGCGCCAGGCGGTGAGCCGGCTGCGGCGCCGCGGCTACGACGTGGAGGTGCGCCGCCACGACACCCTGACGCCGGAGGACTTCGACCGGCTGGCCGCCTCGGCGTCGTCCTGGCGCGGTGACGGCGGCGATGAGCGCGGCTTCTCGATGGCGCTCGGCAGGCTCGGCGACCCGCTCGACGGCGACTGCGTGCTCGTCCAGGCCCGCGACGGCGAGGGCCACCTGCGCGGGTTCCTCAGCCTGGTGCCGTGGGGACGCAACGGCCTCTCGCTCGACCTGATGCGCCGCGACCCCAGCGCCGACAACGGCCTCGTCGAGCTGCTCGTCAGCTCGCTCGCCGAGCAGGCGCCGCGGCTTGCCGTGCGGCGGGTCTCGCTGAACTTCGCGATGTTCCGCGAGGCCTTCACCCGGGGCGAGGAGCTCGGTGCCGGCCCGCTGGCACGGCTGGGGCGGCAGGCCCTGCTCCTGGCGAGCCGCAACTGGCAGCTCGAGTCGCTCTACCGCTCCAACGCGAAGTACCTGCCCGAGTGGCGACCGCGCTTCATCTGCTTCGAGTACTCCTCCGACCTCCCCCGGGTGGGAGTGGCCGCAGGGAGCGCCGAGGGCTTCCTCTCCGCCCCGTCGATCGGCTCGATCCTGCGCCGGAGAGGGTCCGCGGCGGGCGAGCTCGACCGCGCCGACGAGGCGTACGCCGCGCAGGTGCGCGAGGCGATCCCGGCCGAGCCCGACCGCCTCGAGCAGGTGCTGACCGCTCGGCGGCTGCCCGACCAGGAGCGGGTGCGGCGGGCCAAGCTGGCCCGGCTGCAGGCGGCCGGCATCGACCCCTACCCGGTGGGCTACCCCCGCACCCACGCACTGTCCGAGGTGTGGTCGGCCACGGGCGACCTGCCCGCGGGCACCCGCACCGGCCAGGTCGTCTCCGTCGTGGGCCGGGTGCTGCGCAAGCGCGACCACGGCGGGCTGTGCTTCCTCACCATCCGCGACGGCTCTGGCGACCTGCAGGTGATGGCGTCGCGGGCGGCGCTCGGCGAGGAGCAGCACCGGCTCTTTCGAAGCCTCGACCTCGGCGACCACGTCGGGGTCACCGGCGACGTCGTCGCGTCCGCCAGCGGCGAGCTCACCGTCGACGCGCACTCGTTCGCGCTCACCTCGAAGTCGCTGCGGCCGCTGCCCGACAAGCGGCTGGGCCTGACCGACCCCGAGGCCCGGGTGCGGATGCGCTACGTCGACCTCATAATGCGGCCCGCGGCCCGCGACATCGCCTACCTGCGCTCGACGGTGGTGCGCAGCATCCGCGAGTCGCTGCAGCACCGCGGCTACGTCGAGGTCGAGACGCCCATCCTCCAGCTGGTGCACGGCGGGGCGAACGCCCGCCCGTTCCAGACCCACATCAACGCCTACGACCTCGAGCTGTCGCTGCGCATCGCCACCGAGCTGCACCTCAAGCGGCTCGTCGTCGGCGGCATGGAGCAGGTCTTCGAGCTCGGCCGGCAGTTCCGCAACGAGGGGGCCGACTCCTCGCACAACCCCGAGTTCACCTCGCTCGAGGTCTACGGCACCTACAACGACTACGTCTCGATGCGGCTGCTCACCCAGGAGCTCATCAAGGAGGCCGCGGTGGCCGTGTACGGCCGGCCCATCGCGCGCCGCCCGCGCCCCGACGGCACCATCGAGGAGTTCGACCTCTCCGGCGACTGGCCCGCCATCCCGATCTGCACGGCGGTGTCGACGGCCCTGGGCGAGGAGGTCTCGACGGCGACCCCGCTGGCCGAGCTCCAGCGGCACGCCCGAACCATCGGGCTCGACCTCGACCCGGGGCTCACCTGGGGCGCGGTGCTCGAGGAGCTCTACGGCGAGCTGTGCGAGGGCCAGACCACGACCCCGGTCTTCTACACCGACTTCCCGCGCGACACCTCGCCGCTGACCCGGGTGCACCGCGCGGACCCGATGCTCGTCGAGAAGTGGGACCTCGTCGTCTGGGGCTCGGAGCAGGGCACGGCCTACAGCGAGCTGATCGACCCCGTGGACCAGCGGGCCCGGCTCGTTGAGCAGTCCCTGCTCGCCGCGGCCGGCGACCCGGAGGCGATGGAGGTCGACGAGGACTTCCTCGCCGCGCTGGAGTACGGCATGCCCCCGACCGGCGGGATGGGGATGGGCGTGGACCGGCTGGTCATGAACCTGACCGGGCTCGGCATCCGCGACACCATCCTCTTCCCGATCACCAAGCCCACCTGATCCCCGCCTCGACCGGAGCCGAGACGACCACGATCTCCGCCACCGAGATCGCCGATCGAGCAGGCAGTCAGCGAGCCGCAGCAGTGCCGCACGCGCGCACGGCTCGGGCCACGGCATCCGGAGCATCGAGCATGACGAGGTGGCCGGACTCGACGTCGGAGCGCACGGTGCCGGGTCCGAGCTGCGCGGCACGGCCGGTCATCCGGCGCAGCCAGGCCCGGCGCCGGTGGCGGGTGGGCCGGCCGGCGCGGGCCGCGACGACGAGCTGCACCGGGACGTCGGGCAGCGGGTGGGCGGCGGCGAGCGCCACCAGGTGGCGGGCGTCGTCGCCGACGGCCGCCAGCTCGGCCACGGTGGCCCGTAGCTGGGCCGGCTGGCCGTAGGCCGTGGCCAGGGCGCGGTGGGTCGGCGCGGGTGCGGGCCGGATGGTGCCCCCGAGGAGCATGACGCCGGCCGCGAGGTCCTGGGCGACCCCCGCCAGCCAGGGGCGGCTCGCGACCCAGGCGGCCCAGGTCGCCGCCGGGCCGCCGAGCTGGAGCCGGGTCGCCTCGAGCTCGGGGTCGGAGGCGTCGACGAGCACCAGGCCGCGCACCAGCTCGGGACGGGTGCGGGCCAGCCCCTCCGCGAACATGCCACCGTGCGAGTGGCCCACGACGACCGCCGGGTCGGTGACCGCATCGGGGTGCGTGGCCTTGAGCACGGTGGCGAGCAGGTCGACGCCCTCCGGGAAGGCGACCGCACGGTTCCATGGCGTCGATCCGCCCATGCCGGGCCGGTCGAACAGCACGCACCGCACGTCGGGCAGCAGGTCGACGACCGGGCGCCAGAGGTCGAGCGGCAGCCCCAGGCCCGAGCTGAACAGGGCCGTCACCGGGGCACCGGCGTGGTGCACCTCGACGCGCAGGGTGGCCCCGGCGTGGTCGGGCACGTCGACGAGCAGGTGCTCCGGAGCGCGGGTGGTGCTCACGTGGGGAGCCTAGGTCGCCGCACCCGGCACCCGGAATCGGGGGTTGCGATGTGGTGTTGTGGAGCCCATGACCACTCCCGGCTCCGACATGGCCGAGCGCTACGAGCGCGCCCGCGGGCTGTTCGAGCACGGTGAGTACCAGGCTGCGGCCGAGGCGCTCGCCACACTCGTCGACGAGAGCGCGCTCGCGCCGCCGCTGCACGGCACCACCGAGCTGCGCCTGCTGCTCGCCCGCTCCTACTTCCACTCCGCCCAGCTCGGCCGCGCCGAGCGGGTGACCCGGGCGATCCTGGCCGACGTGCCCGACGACGCCTACGCCAACCTCGTGCTCGGCCGCACCCTGCAGCGCCTGGGCCGGCACGACGAGGCCAAGCCGCACCTGGCGATGGCCGAGCTGCTCGGCGGCTACGCCGGCTCGGGTCGCCTCCCGCGCGACGACCGGGGCACCGGCGAGTGACCGACTACGGGCACCTCCTCGAGTTCGGCCTGTTCCCCTCGCCGGATGCCGCTCGGGCGCACGAGGTGCTCGAGCTGGCCACCGTGGCCGAGGTCAGCGGGCTCGACCTGGTGACCGTGCAGGACCACCCGTACCAGGCGCGCCACCTCGACGCGTGGACCCTCCTGTCGGTCATCGCCGCGCGCACCTCGACTCTGCGGGTCGCCCCCAACGTGGCGAACCTGCCGCTGCGCAACCCCGTGGTGCTCGCCGGGTCGGTGGCCTCGCTCGACCTCCTCAGCGGTGGCCGGGTCGAGCTCGGCATCGGCACCGGCGCGTTCTGGGACGCCATCGAGGCCGCCGGCGGGGTGCGCCTCGCACCGGGCGAGGCGGTCGACGCGCTCGAGGAGGCGATCGGCATCCTCCGGGCGATGTGGGCCGGCTCGGGCTCGGTGCGCCTCGAGGGGGCGCACCACCGGGCGGTCGGGCTGCACGCGGGGCCGGCGCCCGCGCACCCGGTGGGCATCTGGGTCGGCGCCTACAAGCCGCGCATGCTTCGGCTCACGGGGCGGCTCGCCGACGGCTGGCTCCCGAGCCAGGGCTACGCCGGGCCGGAGGCGCTCGCGGGGCTCAACGCGCGGATCGACGAGGCGGCGGTGGGGGCCGGCCGCGCCCCCGAGGCCGTGCGGCGGCTCTACAACGTGTCGGGGACGTTCGGGTCGGGAGGAGGCTGGTTGCGAGGGCGGCCGTCCGACTGGGCCGAGCAGCTCGCCGGGCTCACCCTCGAGCAGGGCATGGCCACCTACATCCTCGGCACCGACGACCCCGACGACGTGCGCCGCTTCGGCGAGGAGGTGGCCCCCTTGGTGCGCGACCTCGTGGCGGCCGAGCGCGAGCGCCGCGCCACCGGGCCCTCGGATGCCGGGTCGGCGGGTGCCGGGGCCCCGCCGCCCGCCGAGCCGCAGGCCGCCCGCGCCGAGCCGCACCCCGCCCGCCCCGCGACCGGTGCTCGCGGAAGCGCTTCTGCCGCGACACCGTCCCACGGTTCTGGGTCGGTCGTCGTCCCGACCCCCGACGACGGCACCCGGCTCACCAGCATCCTCGCGTGGGACGAGGCGACCCGGCCGACCTACCCGGTGCGGCCCGACGCCGCGGAGCAGGCGGCGTACGGCCCGGCGCGGCTGGCGGTGCCGCGGCACCTCCAGGAGGTGCACGACCACCTGCGGTCCGAGCTGACCCAGCTGCGCGACGTGGTGGAGCAGGTCGTGCGCGGTCACCTCGCGGTGGGCTCGGCGCGCTCGGCGGTGAACGCGATGACGATGCGCCAGAACAACTGGACGCTCGGCGCGTACTGCGAGTCGTACTGCCGCGTGGTCACCGGGCACCACGGCCTCGAGGACACCGGCATCTTCCCGCACCTGCGCGCGAACGACCCCGACGCGGTGCCGGTCATCGACCGGCTCGAGGAGGAGCACGAGGTGATCCACGACGTGCTCGACGACGTCGACCGCGCCCTGGTCGCCCTGGTGGCCGACGAGCCCGGCGCCCTCGACCGCCTCCGCAAGGTCGTCGACCTCCTCACCGACACCCTGCTGTCCCACCTCGCCTACGAGGAGCGAGAGCTGCTCCACCCCCTGGCCCGCCACGGCTTCTACCGCTGACCGGCCCGGCACGCGCGCCCACACCCGTACCGGAATCGACCAATTGGTCGATCTCGGTACGGCCTCCCGTACCGGAATCGACCAATAGGTCGATTTGGGTACGCGTCGGAGCTATCGGAACCGGGCTGGTGTCCCAGCGCGCAGCGGTGACCGACAGCGCCAACGCAGCCGAAGCGACCGACCGACGATCATCGCCGCCCTCGACAAGCCTTGCCGCACGCGCTCGGCCTGTGGTTGCGTGGGCGGCACCGTCCGCGCCGCTCGGCGAGGCAACCACGACGAGGTGGGTTTCCATGGGCTCGACGTACGACTACGTGATCGTGGGGGCGGGGTCGGCAGGAGCGGTCGTCGCCGCCCGGCTGACCGAGGACCCGGACGTCACGGTGTGCCTGCTCGAGGCCGGGGCGCGCGCCCCGCCTGCGGAGCTGATGCCCGCTGCGGTGGCGTCGCTGCAGAACGACCCGACCACCGACTGGATGTTCACGGGCGACCCCGGTGGGGTGGGCAGGGGGCTGGTGGGGGGCCAGATGATGGTGCCTCGCGGCAAGATGCTCGGCGGCACCTCGGGCATCAACTACATGGCCTACGTGCGGGGCCACCCCGGCGACTTCGACGCGTGGGCGGCGGGCGGGGCGCAGGGCTGGTCCTACGAGGAGGTGCTGCCCTACTTCCTCAAGGCCGAGGGCTTCGTGCACAGCACCGAGCTGCACCCCGACCTCGACGCTCACGGCGGTGACGGACCGGTGGGGGTGTCGGTGCGTGAACCGGTGCTCCCAGCATCCACCCAGTTCGTGGAGGCGGCCGGCACCACCGGACTCAAGCAGGGCGACTACAACGGCCGCGACCGGCGGGAGCCACAGGGCGTCGCCTCCCTGTTCCAGACGACGACCCGTGCCGGCAAGCGCAGCTCGACCTTCCACGCCTACCTCGAGCCCGTGATGGACCGCGACAACCTCACCGTCGTCACGGGGGCGCTCGTCGAGCGCGTCCTCCTCTCGGGCGCGGGTGATGCGCTGCAGGCCAACGGAGTCCGGTACCGCACCGGCGACGGGGGTAGCGACGAGGTGCTCGCCAGCACCGAGGTGGTGCTCTGCGCCGGGGCCATCGGGTCGCCGCACCTGCTCATGCTCTCCGGCGTCGGGGCCCGCGACGCGCTGGCCGAGGTCGGAGTCGAGTGCGTCCTCGATCTCCCTGACGTCGGCCAGCACCTCAAGGACCACCTGCACACCCCGCTGATGTTCGCGGCCGACGGCATCGGCGAGGCCATGGTGGAGATCGCCATGTCGCTCGGGCCGGACGCGCTGCGGGCTCCCGCGGGCCCGCTTCCGGAGGACCCGGCGGACGACACCGACCTCCCCGAGCCGCTGGCGGCAGCCAAGGCCGAGGCCGAGCGCCGCCTCGGGGAGTGGTTCACCACCGGCCGCGGCCTGGCGTCGTCCTCGCTGTACGACGCCGTCGCGTTCTACTCCACCGGCCTGGGTGACGGGCACACCCACGACGCCCAGGTCGGTTTCCTGGCGTGCGGCTACACCCCCGCCATCTGGGAGGGCGTCTTCCGCCTCCCGCCCTCGGCCTTCTTCGACGACCCGGAGGCCTTCCTCGACCCCACCCGGGGCCAGGTCGTGCTGCTCCCCAACCCGGTGCAGCCCCACTCGGAGGGCTCGGTGTCCCTCGCCAGCGCCGACCCCGCCGTCGCGCCGCGCATCGACCTCAACTACTTCGCCGACCCGCACGACGTGCGGGTCATGGTGTCGGTGATCCGCAAGGCGCTCGAGATCGCCGCGGCCTGGCCGGGCGGCGGGCTCGGCGACCCGGTCATCCCACCGCACCTGGCGCGGGCCCACGGCCACGAGAGCGGCAGGGAGCCGAGCGACGCGCTGCTCGAGGACCTCGCCCGCCACTACGCGCTGACGGTGTACCACGTGACGTCGACCTGCCGGATGGGCGACGTCGTCGACCCTCGGCTGCGCGTGCTCGGGATCGCGGGGCTGAGGGTGGCCGACGCCAGCGTCATGCCGAACATCGTGAGTGGCAACACCAACGCCGCGGCCATCATGATCGGCGAGAAGGCGGCCGAGCTGATCGCGACCGAGCACGGCGTGCGCCTGCACCAGCTGGTGGGCTGAGCGAGCCGGGGCGGGTGGCGTCGACCGCCCAGCGGGTGCGCTCAGGTACGCATCGACGCCGGGATCTCCTGCAGGGCCCACGAGTTGCCGTCGGGGTCGGCGAAGTACGCGTACCTGACCCCGCCCATGTCGTCGATGCCGGAGACGTCGACGCCGCGCTCGCGCAGCTCTGCTCGCGCGGTCTCCACGTCGGCGACGACGAGGTGCAGGCCCTTCACCGGGCCCGCGGTCGGGTCGCCGATGCCCACCCCGACGACCACCGAGCACGCCGACCCGGGCGGGGTCAGCTGCACGATCCGCATGCCGTTGCCCGGTTCGACGTCGTGGTCGAGCGCGAACCCGACCCGGTCGACGTAGAAGGCCTTGCTCCGCTCGACGTCACGGGACGGCAGCGGCACGAGCTCCAGGCGCATGTCCATGACGGGTGGCTCTCCGCTGCGGGCGGGGTGCGGCGGCCCTCACCCTATGGACACCCCCCAACGGACAGCCCGACGGTGCCGACGACCCCCGGACGGTCCCCGTCCCGGCCCTGGGTAGCGTGCCGGGCATGACCCCACAGCCACTCGCGTCGCTGCGACCCCTCGACCCCGACGACCTCGCGCTGGTCGAGGCCGCCCGCGCGGTGATCGACGCCGCCACCGACGCCGGGCCGGGGGAGGACGGCATCCACACCATGGGCGCGGCGGCGCGTGCCACCGACGGGCGGGTGTTCACCGGCGTGAACCTCTACCACTTCACCGGCGGACCCTGCGCCGAGCTCGTCGCCCTCGCCACCGCCCGCGCAGGCGGCGCCCACACCCTCACCACGATCGTGGCCGTCGGCAACCACGGCCGGGGCCCTGTGGGGCCGTGCGGCCGCGACCGTCAGGTGCTGTTCGACCAGCACCCCGGCATCCGGGTCATCCTGCCGACCCGCGATGGCCCGCGCAGCGCGACGATCGAGGACCTGATGCCGCTCGCCACCGCGTGGTCGTTCGAGCAGGGCTCCGAGCTGGCTTGAGGCGCAGGCGAACTCACGAAGCGTGGGCCGCCTCGAGCGCGAGGAGGTGCTCCTTGGCGGCCGGCCCACCGGCGTACCCGCCGATGCCCCCCGATGCCGGGAGCACTCGGTGGCACGGCAGCACGATGCACAGCGGGTTCGCGCCGAGGGCCGACCCCACCGCCCGGGACGCCCCCGGGCGCTCCACGGCCGCGGCCAGCACGGCATACGTGGTGCGCTCGCCGTAGCCGACCCGGGTGCCCAACCCTGCCAGCACCTCGCGCTGGAACGCCGAAGCCAGGGCCAGGTCGGCCCGCACGTCGACCGAGCGAGTGGCGCCGGTGAGGTAGGCCGCGAGCGCCCGCCGCGCGGCATCCGTGGGTGCCGGGTGCCGCAGCACCCGTGGGCTGACGGCCGCGGCGATGCGCTGCAGCCAGCGGTCCTCGGATGCCGTGTCGCCGGCGTACCCGCACGTGACCACCGCGCCGTCGGCGCGCACGGCGAGGAGCAGCCGCCCGACCTCGGTGTCCTCGAGCACGTACGAGACATCGGTGGGTTCGAGCCGAGGCGGGCCGGCCAGCGGTGGGTCGAAGGTGGCGAAGGGGTTGGTCATGGCTGGTCCTCGATGTCGTTCAGGTCGAGTCGGAGGGTGGCGATGGCGTCGCTGACGAGGCGGCGGCTCATGCCCGGCGACGTGCCGAGCGCGGCCGCCACCGCGCGGTGGTCGAGGTCGCCGACGAAGCGGAGCACGACGGCATCCCGCTGCCGTGCCGGCAACGCACCGACCCGGGCCCACAGGTCGCCGTCGGGCGCCTCGGGCGGGGGGAGCGTCGGGGCCCGACCCAACAGCGAGGGGTCCTCGTGGGGAACGGTGCGGCGGGTCGCGCGGTGGTGGTCCATGGCGCACCGGTGGGTGATCGTGAGCAGCCACGAGCGCAGGTTGCGGGCGTGGGTGAGCCGGGGGTAGGCCACCAGCGCCTGGGTCCATGCCTGCTGGGCGACGTCGTCGCCCGCGCCGGGGGCCAGGGCGTGCGCGAGGCGGGCGACGTCGCGCCAGTGCTCGTCGACGAGGTGCTGGAAGGGCGGGAGGCTCACGATGGTCCAACGGTAGGGGGCCTGCTCGTGTGAGTATTCAGGGGTGGACGTCGAGAAGCCGACGGTGTCGCCCCGGCGGCCGGGCGTGGACCGGCCCCTCGTGATCGCCCACCGGGGCGCGAGCGACGAGGAGCCCGAGCACACCCTCGGCGCGTACCGGAAGGCCTTCGAGCACGGCGCCGACGGTGTCGAGTGCGACGTGCGGCTCACCGCCGACCACCATCTGGTGTGCGTGCACGACCGGCGGGTCGACCGCACCTCCGACGGCGAGGGTGTGGTGTCGGCGCTCGAGCTGGCCCGGCTCGAGGAGTTCGACTGGGCGTCGTGGAAGACCGCCCACCGGCCCGGCGACACCGAGTCGCCCGACAGCGACCCCGAGCGCGGGCACCTGCTCACGCTGCGTCGCCTGCTCGACACCCTGGTCGGCACGCGCCAGGAGGTGGTCACCCTCATCGAGACCAAGCACCCCACCCGGCACGGCAGCGACGTCGAGAAGACCCTCGTGCAGGTGCTGCGGATGTTCGACCTCGACGGCGGCGACCAGCCGGGGCGGCCGCACGTGCGGATGATGTCGTTCTCGAACCGTGCGCTGCAGCAGGCCCACCGCCTCGCCCCCGAACTGCCCCTGGTCTACCTCGTCGACTCGACCGTGCCGGCGCTCACCTGGGACGGCAGCCTGCCCAAGGCCGTGCGGGCCGTCGGGCTCGACGTGCGCCTGCTGCGCCGCCCCAAGGTGGTGCGCGCCTACCAGCGCCGTGGGCACCAGGTCTACGTCTGGACGGTCGACAAGCGCGACGACGTCGACCGGTGCCTCGACCTCGGCGTCGACGTCATCATCACCAACCGCCCCGGCCACGTGCTTCGCCAGGTGGCCCGGTCCGGCTAGGTTTGGCGGCGTGACCTCGAACTTCGACCACGACGACAGCCAGGACGAGGGTGCGCCCGGATCGGGGCGCACCGGCGAGACCGGCCTCGTCGTCACCGAGACGCCCGGGCCGGGTGTCGACAGCACCATCTGCACCCTGCGCGCCCCCCACGAGCCGGCCTCGGTGGGCAAGGTGCGCCGCGAGGTGGTCAATGACCTACAGACCCGCGACCTGCCCGAGCAGCTCGTCGACGAGGCGGAGATGGTCGCCGCCGAGCTGTTGACCAACGCCGTGCGCCACGCCCGGCCGCTGTCCGACGGCACGATCCGGGTGCGCTGGAAGATCCGTGGCGATGTCGTCGAGGTCGAGGTGACCGACGGCGGCGGCGAGACCGTGCCCCGGCCGGCACCGCGCACCGTGTGGCTGTCCTCGGGCCGCGGGCTGCGCATCGTGCGCTCGATCGCCCACGAGTGGGGCGTCACCGAGGACCGCACCGGCAACGTCGTGTGGGCCACCCTCGGCGGCCCGAGCCGGCGCCGGGCCACCTGAGCCCACCCGGTTAGGGTGCTCGCATGGGCAAGGCATCTCGACGTCAGCGCGGCACCGACACCACCCCCCGGCAGCCGCGGCCGGCACCAGCGCCGTTCGAGCGCCGCCCGTTCCAGGGGCTGGCGGGTGAGACCGACTGGGTCGCCCTGCGCGAGATCCTGCCCGCCGCCACGGCGGTGGTCACCGTGCGGCCCGAGCACCGGCCCGAGGGCGCCCCGGGTGAGGTGACCGTCGCCACCGTGCTGCCGATGGCCTGGCCGGGCCTGCACCGCGCCGACGGCTCGGTGCTCATCGGCACCCAGTCGGGCAACGCGAGCGGCGACGCCTCGCGCGACCTCGCCGGCCAGCTGCTCGCGGCGCTCGCCGCCGAGCCGGGCCACCCGGTGGTCACCACGCCCCAGGTCACCGCCGGCAGCCCCCGGTTGCAGGACGTGCTCGACGCCGACGCCGCGTTCGAGGTCACCGTGCACGAGGGCTTCGACTTCTGGGTCGGCGGTGACGACCTCGAGGGCGAGGCCGCCGAGTCCCTCGAGCGCGCCAACGCCACCGTGGTGCCCACCAGCGCGATGTCGGCGCTGCCGTCGGCCTACTGGGTGCGTATCGGCGAGCGGGCGCACATCCGCCTGGTGCTGCCCGACGACGAGGATGCCGCCACCGACGCCCTCGCCCGCCTGCACGCCGCGGGGGACGACACCCTCGGCGGCGAGACGCGCCTGCTCGGGGCCTTCCGCGCCTGCGGTCTGCTGGTGCCGGTGTGGGACCTCGACCCCGAGCTCGAGGCCGCCGACCACGAGGAGCAGCTGGCCGCCTGGGGTGAGCGGTATGCCGCCGCACTGGCCTCGGACGCCTCGCTCACCGCCGACGAGCGCCGGGCCCGCTCGGGCCTGCTGAGCCGCCAGGTCACCCTCCGCTGATGAGCGCGATGGCCGCGCACGTGGCCGCCGTCGTCCCGTGCAAGGACGAGGCCGACCGCATCGCGGCCACCGTGGCGGCCGTTGCGGCCATGCCGCAGGTGGGCCGGGTGGTGGTGGTCGACGACGGGTCGAGCGACGGTACCTTCGACGCTGCGAGGTCCGCCGGCGCCGACGTCGTGCGCCACGAGCGCAACCGCGGCAAGGCCGCCGCGCTCGAGACCGGGGTGCGCCGGGTGCGCGAGCTCGAGCAGGCGGATGCCGTGGCCGACCCGAGCGCTGCCTGGCCCGCCGCGCTGCTCTTCGTCGACGGCGACCTGCAGCAGACCGCCACCAATCTCGGCGTGCTCACCGCCGCCGTGCTCGACGGCCGGGCCGACATGACGATCGCCACGCTGCCCGCCCAGATCACGGCGGGCGGTGGCCGTGGGCTGGTCGTCGGACTGGCGCGGCGTGGCATCACGCACCTCACCGGTTTCGTTGCGGTGCAGCCTCTTTCGGGCATGCGCTGCCTGAGCCCGGCCGCGTTCGAAGCGGGCAGCCCGCTGGCCCGCGGCTGGGGGGTCGAGACCGCGCTCACCGTCGACGTGCTGCGTGCGGGGCTCACCGTGCTCGAGGTGCCGTGCGAGCTGCAGCACCGGGTCAGCGGCCGTGACTGGCGTGGGCAGGTGCACCGGGCGGAGCAGTACCGCGACGTGTGGCTCGCCCTGGTACGGCGCGGCTGGCGGCCGTGGCACCGGCGCTGACCGGCGACCAGCCGGAGCCGGCGACGGTGGTGCCGGCGACGGCCCGGGCGCACCGGGTCTGCGTCGCCGTGGCGCTGGGCCTGCTGCTCCTCGTGGGGCTGTCCGCACCCAACGCGGCCCAGCCCGACCTCGCGCCACCCGGCTGGGTGCGGGCGCCCCAGCTGCCGCTCGAGCTGTCACCGGCGGCGGTCACCGCGGCGCTGTGGACGGCATACCTCATCGGCGCCGTGGCGGTGTACCTCGGGCTGAGGGGGCGGGTGGCGGCGCTGCGCACCTGGCTGGCTCCCGGCATCCTCGCGCTGCTGGCGCTGCTGTCGGCGCCGTTCGGCTCGGCCGACCACGTCAACTACCTCGCCTACGGCCGGATCCTCGTGACCGGCGGCAACCCGTGGGTCGACGCCCCCATCACCTGGGCCGGCGGGCTCGACCCGATCACCAGCCGGGTCGAGGAGCCGTGGACCACCGAGCCCAGCGTCTACGGGCCGTTCGGCACCCTGCTGCACGGGCTGTCGGCGCAGGTCGGTGGTGGGTCGCTGCGGCAGGGGGTGTGGGTGTGGCAGCTGTTCGTCGTGCTGTCGTGGCTGGCCGTGCGGGCGTTGCTGCGGGCCGTGCTCGACCGCGACCTGCACGGGCGGGTCGACGTGCTGTGGACCCTCAACCCGCTCGTCGTCGGCGTCGGGGTGCTGGGGGCGCACATCGACACCGTCGCCACCGCCCTCGCCCTGGCCGCCGTGGTGGTGGCGGCCCGCCGGCCCGGGTGGCCGGGGGCGGCGCTCAGCGGCGTCGTGGTCGCGCTCGCGGCGTCGACGAAGTTCACCTACGTCGTCGTCGTCGTCGGCATCGTGGCCGCCTGGTGGGTGGTGGGCCGCCGGTCGGGGGCCCTGGTCCGGCTGGTGGGGGCGCTCGTGGGCGCGTTCGCTGTCGTCGCCGGGGCGCTGCACCTGTGGGCCGGGCCGCACGTGTTCGACCAGCTGATGCGCTCGCGGCAGGCGGTGTCGCTCGCCACCCCGTGGCGGCCGCTGCTCGAGGTGGGTCGCGACGCCTGGGGTAACGGGCCGACCCGCACGCTCATCGCAGTCGGGGCGGCGCTGGTAGCCGTGCTGCTGGCCTGGTGCCTGGTGCGCGCCAGCCGGCCGGCGACGCGTCCCTACGGTGACCTGTTGGTCGATTCGGGGACGGGGGGGCGTCCCCACGGTGACCTATTGGTCGATTCGGGGACGGGGGGGCGTCCCCACGGTGACCTATTGGTCGATTCGGTGACGGGGACGGGGACGGCGTTCGCGCCGGTGGCGCTGTGGGTCACCGCCTGCCTGGCCCTGGCGTACTCGCTGGCGGCGCCCTACTCGCTGCCGTGGTACGACCTGCTGCTGTGGAGCTGCCTGCCGGCGGTGCTGCCGGGGCTGGTCGACCTCGTCGCCCTGGTGCGGCTGGCGGCGATGGCGGTGGCCTACGTGCCGGGCCGGGTGCTGGGCATGACCCCGGCCGTGGAGAACCTCACGCTCGGGGTGCGCCGCGAGCTCGTCCCGTGGGTGGGGCTGGTGCTGTGGGTGGTGGTCATCGTCGCCGGCGTGCGGAGCGGGTCTGCGCGGCGTCCCGGGCCTCGTCGAGCAGGTACGACACCGACACCGACACGATGAGCGGCACCGCGAGGGTGGCTCCGACGGCCGGGATGGCGACGCCGGAGTCGTTGACGAGGAACCCGATGGTGAGCGTGACGAGCAGCGCGATCAGCCCGGCGCGCAGCGTGGGCGCCCGGTCGTAGGAGCGCTGCATGGCCCGCGAGCCCCACGACGTGGGTCGCGCGAGCACGTAGATGACGAAGAGCAGGGCGGCCGGTACGAGCAGGGTGAGGGGCGCGTTGCCGAGCAGGAGGTCGACGTTCTGCTGGGCCTTGCGCGCCACGATGTCGAGGGCGTTGCCGTCGAGGATGGCCTGCACGAACTGGCCCAGGTGGCTGCGTGAGGCCGTCGGCCGCAGCCAGTCGGCCCCGGCCACCAGGAAGAACAGGCCCACGACCCCGAGCCCGAGCAGGAGCACCCGCTTCCAGGTCATCCGCAGCCCGAGCACCGCGAGCACCAGGTAGGCCAGCCCGGGCACCAGCGCCGGCGGGCCACCGCCGTCGGCGCCCCAGAACGGCATCGCGTCGACGACCACCGCGGCGCCGCCGATCCCGGCCACCGCCACGGCAGCGGCCTTCTGCCGCCCGGCCAGCACGAGCATCGACGAGACGGCGATGCAGAGCAGGATGGTGGCCGTCGCGAACAGCGCGAAGGTGGGGTTGCCCATGCCGTAGTAGCGCCCGCCCACCACCGGCTGCAGCCCCATCAGCGAGGACAGCTGCAGCCGCGACCCGGTCATCACGTCGACCGCGAGCACCACCATCGTCGTGGCCGACACGAACGCCATCGGGCCGAGCGCCCACCCGCCCCAGGGTCCTCGCAGCGCCGCGGTGGCGATGATCGCGACGAACAGCGTGACGGCCGCGACGACCGAGATCATCGCGACGGGGAAGCGCCACCACGGCAACAGGTTGGCCAGGAAGGTCGAGACCGGCACGCAGGCGGCCACCACCGAGACCACGCGCACCCGCGACAGCGTGGTAACCCGGGTGCGCTCGGACCCAAGCCGACCCTGGTAGACCAGCAGCACGACCAGGTAGATCGCCAGCTGGCCGCAGGCGAACACCATGAAGAACGGCTCGACCAGGTCGTGCACCTCGTGGCTGGCCTCGTCGTAGTCGGCGAGGTAGGTGAGCCGGGCCTGTGCGCGCCGCTCGGAGTTGTCGGGTGCGCGATCGGAGCGCAAGGGCGAGCCGGACACGGCATCCGGCACCGGCAGCCCGACGACCGACAGGACCGTGGCCGTGACGTCCGGCGCCTGCGCCAGGCCCTTCTGCCGGGTGGACGACGACACCAGGAACCCCGGGCCGAAGTGCGGGCCGCGCGCGACCACGAGGCGCAGTCGCTCGCTGCGCCCGGCATCGGAGAGCGACGCCACCACGAAGTCCGCGCCGTTCGGACCGTCCTCGAGCACCTGGCCGATCCGCCGGTCGATCTCGATGAGCTGCCGGCGTCGCGACGACGGTGCCGGCTCGCCCTCGCCGACGTCGCCGGGGTCGCGCACCGAGCCCACGTCGACGAGGGTGACCGGGCAGCCGTTGAGGTCGACCATCAGCTGCTGGTCCGACCACGCGGAGTACTGCTCGATGGTGCCGTCGCGGCGGGCGCCGCCGGCCGCGGCGAACGGCTGCACCGCCTTGAGGCACATCTGCCCGGCGGCCGCGGTGTCGCCGAGCAGGCCGAGCCGGGAGTCGAAACGCTCGTCGGCGGCGGCTGCGAGGTACTGCGGCCACTGCACGACCGAGCCGTCCGTGACGGTGGGGGCGCCCGGGCAGGGCCGGTCGGCGGGGTCGCCCCCGCCGCCGGGGCGGGGCGCTGCCGCGCGGGCGCCGGCAGACACCCCGAGCCAGCCGTCGATCGGGCAGGTGTTGGCGTAGACCGAGCGCACCGAGAGGGCAGCCGAGGAGCCGTCGCGCAGCAGCCCCCACAGGTTCGGGGTGTTGCGCTGGTCGACGTCCGACCAGCTGATGCCACCGGTTCCGACCAGCACCACCGCCCCGGCCGGCTCGTCGTGCGGTGCGCCGCTGGCGGTGCTCGACGACGCCAGGAGGAGCCCGGTGAGCACGGCCGCGAGGGCGACCGTGGTGGCGAGGGCTCTGCGCAGCACGGGGCAAGGTTACGGGGCAGTAGCCGCGCCGCCCGAATCAGCAAATGCTCAGGTCCCCCGGGTACCGGCGGGCTCTGCGGCGCTCGGGACGCAGCTGCCACCGTCGCCTCCCGACCCCCCAGAATGGTGCCGTGACCCCCCCGGCCGACCGCACCGTCCCGCGCCACCGGTGGGTGCTCGCCGCGGTGCTGATCGCGCTCGCGGCCGTGCCCGTCGTACTGCGCTACCTGGTGTTCTGGCCGCTCGACCAGTGGCAGGTCGACGTCGAGGTCTACCGCGAGGCGGGGGTCTCCATCCTCACCGGGCGACCGGTCTACTCCGCGCTCACCGAGGCCCCGCAGCTGCTGCCCTTCACCTACCCTCCGTTCGCGGCGGTGCTCGCCATCCCGCTCGCGATGGTGCCGTTCGGCGTCGCGGGCTGGCTGTGGACCACCCTGCAGGTGCTCGCCACCACCGCCATCGTCTGGTACTCCGGCTACCGGCTGATCTCCCGCACGGGCGCGTGGATGCCGCTCACGCTCGCCGCGCTCGTCGCGCCGATGCTGTGGCTGCACCCGGTGAGCGACGGCATCCGGTTCGGGCAGGTCAACGCGTTCATGGTGCTCGCCTGCCTGATGGACCTACGAGAACCCCGGCCGGGGCTGGTGCGCCGGGTGCCGCGGGGCGTGCTCGTCGGGCTCGCGATGGCCGTCAAGCTCACCCCCGGCGTCTTCGTCGTGCACTTCCTGGTCACCAAGCGGTGGAGGGAGGCCGCGACCGCCGTCGGCACCGCCGTGGCGGTGACCCTCGGCGTGTGGGTGCTGCTGCCGCAGGCGTCCTTCGCGTTCTGGGGCGGCGCGCTGCAGGACCCCGCGCGGCTCGGCCCCAACATGGGCACGTCGAACCAGTCGATCCGCGGCTTCCTGCTGCGCGTCGGGCCCGAGGGGATGCCGGGCACCGTGCTGTGGCTCGCCTGCGTCGCCGTGGTGGGGGTGTTCGGGTTCTGGCTCGCCCGCCGGCTGTACCTCGCCGGCGACACGGTCGGGGAGGTGGCGGCCGTCGGGCTGATGGCCTGCCTGCTGTCACCGGTGGCCTGGATCCACCACTTCCACTGGGTGGTCGTGGTGGTCTTCGCCCTGCTCGGCGCCGACCCGCTGCGCGACCGGCGGCGGCTCTGGGCCGGGATCGGGGTCACCGCGTTCTTCCTGTGCCGCCTGCCGTGGTGGGGTATCTCGTGGCTCAACCACCGTGAGTGGCCCGAGCTGCCCGGGCGGGTCCTGCAGAACGCCGACGTGGCTGGCGCCCTCGCCGCGCTGGTGCTGCTGTGGTGGGTCACCCGGCCGCACGAGAAGCTGCCCCGGGACGACTCGGCCGAGCGTCAGAGCACGCCGGCGATCTCCAGCCCGGTGTAGGCGGCCAGCAGCAGGCAGACCCCACCGCCGATCCGGCGCAGGGTGGACAGCCGCATCTTCGTGAGCAGGGTGCGGCCCAGGGCCGCCGCGAGACCCGACACCACGACGAGCGCCAGGAACGCCCCCACGAACACCGACACCGGGTCGTCGTAGCGCACCACCAGCGAGGCGGTGAGGATCTGCGAAAGGTCGCCCCACTCGGCGAGGAAGAGCACCGTGAAGCTCAGGCTGACCACGCGCCACCCGACCACCTGGCCGGCCGCCTTGGCGCCGAACTCCGCCTCCGTCTCCGCCTCCTCCTCGTCGGCCTGGCCGGCGCCTCGCAGCAGCAGGATGCCGCCGAGCAGGAACATGCCGCAGGCCACCACCTCGACCAGGGTGCGCGGCAGCCGGGAGATCAGCCCGCCGGCGAGGACCGCCACCGACGTCTGCACCAGGAAGGCCAGGCAGACACCGATCCACACCAGCAGCGGCCGCCAGCGGGTCGACATCACCAGCGTCGCGATGAAGGTCTTGTCCGGCAGCTCGACCAGGAAGATGGTGCCGAAGACCACGGCGGCGGTCGCGAAGTCGAGTCCCACGGCAGCAACCCTAAGCAGCGCAGCGGATGCCGGGCGCACCAGTCCGCGACCGACCCGTCCCGTCGTGACTTCGTGCGACTTGGGTGCGGTTCTGGCCCGCTGGGCGCACGGGAACCGTAGGTAAGTCGCACGAGGTCAGGGAGGGGCGGCGGTGGAATGGGCGGCGGGGGCGCCACGGGAACGCCTAGCCTGTCGGACGTGTTCGCACTCCACCCGATCGAGGCACTGCTGCTCACCATCCCGCTCATGGTCGGGGTGGCCCTCGTCGTGGGCCTGGTCGTGATCCAGCGCCGCTCGGCCGACACCCGCCGCCGGCTCACCACCCTCGAGCGGCACCGCCCCGCCGGCGAGGCAGACCTCGCAGCGATGCGGGCCGACCTGCGCCAGGCGCTGCAGCACGTCGCCGTGGTGCGCTACGACGCCTTCGGCGACATGGGCGGCCGGCTCAGCTTCAGCGCGGCCGTCATCGACGACCACGGCGACGGGCTGGTCTTCAGCTCCATCCACGCCCGCGGCGAGTCGCGGACCTACGCCAAGGGCGTCGTCGGGGGCACCTCCGACGCCACGCTCACCCCCGAGGAGCAGCAGGCCCTGGCCGCCGCCCGCACCGGCAAGGAGACCCCGTGACCCGCTTCGGCTACCTCGGCCCGGAGGGCACCTTCACCTCGATGGCGCTCGACGCGTGGGCGCCGGCGGCAGGCGGCGAGCGCACCGCATACGGCTCGGTCGACGCGGCGCTGGCCGCCCTGCGCGCGGGCGACATCGACGGCGCGATGGTGCCGATCGAGAACTCCGTCGAGGGCGGTGTCTCCGCCACCCTGGACGCGCTGGCCAGCGGCGACCCGCTCGTCGTCACCGGTGAGGTGCTCGTGCCGGTGACCTTCGTGCTGGCCGCCCGCCCGGGCACCGGGCTCCCCGACGTCGGCGCGGTCGGCACGCACTCGCACGCCTGGGCCCAGGTGCGCGGCTGGATGGCCGAGCACCTCCCGGATGCCGTGTACGTGCCGACGCTCTCGACCGCCGCGGCCGCTGAGGGGCTCGAGCAGGGGCAGCAGTCCTACGACGCGGCGGTGTGCGCGCCGGCGGCGGCGCGGCTACACGGCCTGGTCGAGCTGGCCCGCGGCATCGGCGACATGCAGGCGGCGGTCACCCGGTTCGTGCTCGTGGCCCGGCCCGGGCTGCTGCCCGAGCCGACCGGCGCCGACAAGACCACGGTCGTGCTCTTCCAGCGCGACGACCACGCGGGTGGGCTGCTCGCGCTGCTCGAGCAGTTCGCGGCACGCGGCATCAACATGACCCGCCTGGAGTCGCGGCCCACCAAGGAGTCGATGGGGTCGTACTGCTTCTCGATCGACCTCGAGGGCCACGTGCTCGACGAGCGGGTCGGCGAGGCGTTGATGGGCCTGCGCCGGATCTGCGCCGAGGTGCGCTTCCTCGGCTCCTACCCGCGGGCCGACCGGCAGCGGGCCAGCATCGCCCCGCTCACCAGCGACCGGGACTTCGCCGCGGCGCGCTCCTGGCTGCACGGCATCCGCGACGGCCGCTCCTGAAGCGACTTCTTGCGAGTCTTGACCGCGCCGGGGCCGCCCCCGGAGGGGAAGGATCCGCAATCGGTCGGGTAGTGGCGGCTCAGGATGCCGGAATGCTCGCGTGGGCGCCCTCCGGCTCGCGCTCCAGGCCCAGCCACCACTGCTCGCCCTGGCCCTCGACCCCGCCCCAGTGCACGTAGAGGTAGGGGCCGGACAGCTCGAGCCGCGGCCGGGCGGCGAGCATCTCGGTGACCCAGCGCTCCTGCTCCATCAGCGCCGGCGCGCACGCCATCCGGGTCGACCTCAGTGGGCCGGTGACGAGCACACCGGCCTCCACGGACGCGGTGGTGAACAGACCGTTGCAGCCGGTCTGGGCGACCAGCTGCCGATCGGCCGAGAAGTCCAGGCGCACCGTGCCGATCGTGGTCGCCGGGGCCGAGCCGTCGTTGACCGCGAGCCACGACCCGGTCAGCTGGTCCACTCGTTCGACCGGTATCGAGCCGTTCGCGGAGTGGTCACCACCCGAGGCGCCACCGGCCAGCGTGCCCACCAGGGCGCCCGCGGCGACCAGCCCCAGGACACCGGCGACCGCCAGGAACGTCCGCACGTCGCTCACCGGATGGTCACCTCCTCGGGCCCCGGCCGGTGCCCGTGCGGGTGGGGGGCGGCGTTCTCGCCGACCCACGCGTCGACCTCGGTCCACCGCTCGTCGAGCCACGCCGAGAACTCCTCGGGTGCGAGCGGCACCGTGTCGGCGGCGTACGTCCAGGTCTTGACGAGGAAGGGCTGGTCGTCGAACGGCAGTGCGTTCCAGATCATCCGGGGCGTCGAGAGCCGCGCCAGCCCGGCGTGGGCGAGCACCATGACGTCGGCCTCCGGGCGGGCCGAGCGGGCCGCCCACGCACCGCGGCTCTTGGGGGGCAGCACGTTGCGCAGCTCCTCCGCCCGGCGGGCCCGGGCGAGGTCGCCGCGCTCGTGCAGCCGCCGGATGTAGCCGGCCCGCCGCCCCGGCGTCCAGTTCTTCCCCTCGGGGAAGATGACGAAGACGTCGTCGTCGACCATCGACTCGGCCATCCGGGTCAGGCCCGCGATGCGGTCGTCGCCGGCGCCGGTGCCCGAGGGTACGAAGAACGAGTCGAGCCGGCTCAGGATGGTGTCGATGCCCGGGTCCCAGCGCAGCGCCTCGGCGAGCACGATCCGGGGGAGCCGCCCGACCGTTCGCGACATCAGCCAGGCGATGGCGAGCGAGTCGGCCGGCCCGGCGTGGCGGGCGAGGGTGATCAGCGGCTCGTCGTCGGTGCCGAAGTGCATGCGGTCGGCCAGCACCACCTCCAGCCGAACCCACCGCCGGGCGTAGTACATCAGCGAGTCCAGCGCCTGCGAGAAGAGCCGCTCGTGGTCCTCGCGCCAGGTGGGTGACGAGTGGTCGGGGCTCCTGGCCCACAGCGCCCAGCAGCCGAGCAGCATCCGGATGTCGACCCACATCAGCACGATCGCCAGGCAGGAGGCGCGGAACAGCCGGGCCCGGCGGTCGACGACGACCAGGAACGCCCCGGCCACGATCACCGGCACCATCAGCCCGGTTACCACCACGCCGACGAACGGCCACAGCACGTGCAGCACCCGGCGGACCACCAGCGGCGGCGGGGGGATGCTGCGGGCGCCCATGGCGCTCAGCGTAGGGCCGCCCCGGGGCTAGGTTGGGCACATCCGCGGGACCGGACCGGGGCGAGCAGAGCAGGACGAGCGTCGATGAGTGCAGCGCAGCCCCCCTGGGCGACGGCCTACGCGCCGGGGGTCCCCCTCCACCTCGAACACGACGACACCACCCTCGTCGACCGGCTCGAACGCTCGGCACGCCAGCACCCCGACCGGGTGGCCCTGGACTTCCTCGGCGCCACCACCAGCTACGCCCGGTTCGCCGACCGGGTCGCGCGGGTGGCTGAGGGGCTGCGCCGGCTCGGGGTCGGCCCGGGCGACAGCGTCGCCCTCGTCCTGCCGAACTGCCCGCAGAACGTCATCGCCTTCTACGCGGTGCTGCGCCTGGGCGCCACGGCGGTCGAGCACAACCCGCTCTACACCGCGGGCGAGCTGCACCTGCCGTTCATCGACCACGGGGCCCGGGTCGCCGTGGTGTGGGACAAGGTCGTGCCGGTCGTCGAGCAGCTGCGCGCCGGCTCGTCGCTCGAGCACGTCGTCGCCGTCGACCTCACGGCCGAGCTGCCCCTGGCCAAGCGCCTCGCCCTGCGGCTGCCGCTCGCAACGGCGCGTGCGGCCCGCGGCCAGCTGAGCACCCCGGCGCCCGGGGCGCTGTCGTGGCGCGGGCTGGTCGGCTCACCGCCGCTCGACCCCGGCCACCCCCGCCCCGGTGCCGACGACGTGGCCCTGCTGCTCTACACCTCGGGCACGACGGGCGAGCCCAAGGGGGTGCCGCTGCGCCACCGCAACCTCGTCGCCAACGTGGTGCAGGGCCGGGCCTGGGTGCCCGGCCTGGTCGAGGGCGAGGAGACCTTCCTGCTGGCCCTGCCGCTGTTCCACGCCTACGGGGTCACCGTCGGCATGCTGCTCGGCGTCGACCTCGCGGCCACCCTGGTGCTCCTGCCCAAGCCCGAGATCGGCCTGCTCATGGAGGCCATAGAGCGGCGCCTGCCGTCCTTCGTACCGGCCGTGCCACCGCTCTACGACCGGATCGCCACCGAGGCGCAGCGGCGTGGGGTGTCGGTCTCCGGCATCCGCTACGCCCTGTCCGGAGCGATGCCGCTGCCGGCCGAGCTCGTGGCCCGTTGGGAGGCCGCCACCGGTGGCCTGCTCGTCGAGGGCTACGGCCTCACCGAGACCTCCCCGGTGGTCGTCGGCAACCCGATGACGACCGACCGGCGCCCGGGCTCGATCGGGGTGCCGTTCCCCGACGTGGAGGTGCGCGTCGCCGATGCCGACGACCTCGACCGCGCGGTGCCGCTCGGCGAGCGCGGAGAGCTGCTCGTGCGCGGGCCGCAGGTCTTCACGGGCTACCGGGGCCGGCCGGAGGAGACCGCGGCCGCCTTCCACGACGGCTGGTTCCGCACCGGTGATGTGGTGACCATGGACGACAGCGGCTTCATCACGATCGTCGACCGGATCAAGGAGGTCATCATCACCGGTGGCTTCAACGTCTACCCCTCTGAGGTCGAGGCGGCGCTGCGGGGCCACGACGGCATCCTCGACGTGGCCGTCGTCGGCCTTCTGCACCCGAGCGGCAGCGAGGAGGTCGTCGCGGCCGTGGTGGTCGCCGACGGCGTCGCGCTCGACCCCGAGGAGCTGCACGCGCACGCCCGGGCGACGCTGACCGGTTACAAGGTGCCGCGGCGCTTCGTCGTCGTCGAGTCGCTGCCGGTCAACGCGATGGGCAAGGTGCAGCGCCGCGAGGTGGTCACCGCCCTGCAACGCCCCTGAGGTAGGCGTCGCTCGCGGCGTGCGCGGCGTCCATCCGCTCACGCATCCGGCTCGAGCGCGCCTGGCCGATGGACATGTTCGGGCTGTCGGTGGCGCCGCTGGGCAGCACGTGCAGCTCGACGTCGTCGGGCACGGTCTCCATCTCGTGCACGAAGCGGTGGCGGCGGGCGATCTCGAAGGCCACCGTCGCCACCTCCCACGGCTTGGTCGGGGGCTCGAGCGTCTGCTCGACCCGGCCCACCTGCAGCACGAAGATCCGGGTGGCACCCAGCGTCAGCGCCCGACCGACCGGGATGGAGTGCACGAGCCCGCCGTCGAGGAAGTGCCGGTCGCCGATCCGCACCGCCGGGAACAGGCCGGGCACCGAGCACGACGCCACCACCGGGTCGGTGAGGTCGCCGCTGGCGAACCACACCCCGCTCGCGTCCTCGATGCACGCCGCGACGCACTGGAAGGGCACCGCGAGGTCCTCGAACCGGGCCACCGGCAGGTAGCGCTCGATGAGGTGGCGCAGCGGGGCGTTGGAGAGCAGGTGGGTCCGGTACTTCGCCACCCGGGCCGCCTGGCGCACCGGGTTGTCCAGGAAGACGCCCTCTCGCACGACGGCCTCCCAGACGGCGGCGAGCCGGTCGGCGCCCTCCGGCCCGGGGTCGGCGGCGATGAAGGCACCGTTGAGGGCCCCGATGCTGGTGCCCAGCACCAGGTCGGGCGCGATGCCGTGCTCCGCCAGCGCCCGCAGCATCCCCACCTCGCTGGACCCGAGCACGCCGCCACCCCCCAGGACGTACGCGGTGAGCTCCTCGCGCGGCATACCGGTCAATGTATGCCGTGCTCGGCGGTGGTGTGCCGCCGTCCGGGCACCGGTAGCCTCCCCCCATGAGCGGTGCGGCGATCTTCGACCTCGATCGCACCCTGCTGCAGGGCGGCACCGGCCCGCTGCTGTCACGGGCGATGTACGACCTCGGCGTCGTCACCCGCAAGCTGCCCGGCGAGGGCCTGCTCTACGGCCTGTTCGACCTCATCGGCGAGACGCTGCCCTCGATCTTCCTGGCCCGCCAGGCGACCCTGCTGGCCAGGGGGCGCGACGGCGCCACCTTCGACGCCGCGGCCGAGGCGGCCGCCGAGTCGATCGCGGCGGTGATCCACCCGTTCGCGCTCTCGCTCATCGAACAGCACCACGCGTCCGGCCGGCCGGTGGTGCTCGCGACCACGACACCCCACCACCTGATCAAGCCGCTCGCCGACCGGCTGGGCATCGACCACGTCATCGCCACGCGCTACACGATCGACGACGACGGTCGCTTCGACGGCTCGATCACGGGCAACTTCGTCTGGTCGCGGGGCAAGCTCGCCGCGGTGAAGGAGTGGGCGGTCGAGCACGACATCGACCTGTCCGAGAGCTTCGCCTACTCCGACTCGATCTACGACCTGCCGCTGCTCTCGGCCGTCGGCAGCCCCGCCGCGGTCAACCCCGACCCCCGCCTCACCGTGTACGCCGTGGCGCGCGGCTGGCCGATCGTGCACTTCGACGTCTCTCCCGGTGTGCTCAAGGTGCCGGTGCTCGGCGTCGAGCTGCAGCGGCTGCTCTTCCTCGCCAGCCCGCCCATCCTCACGCCCTACGCGCGCTTCGACATCGCGGGCACCGAGAACATCCCCCGCACCGGCCCGGCCATCCTCGCCGGCAACCACCGCTCCTACTTCGACCTGCAGACGATCATCCAGCTGCTTCGGGCCACCGGCCGCACCGCCCGGGGCCTGGGCAAGAAGGAGATCTTCGACCTGCCGGTGCTGGGCGCCATCGCCACGGCCCTGGGCGGCATCCCCGTCGACCGCGCCGCCGGGGGCCAGGAGTCGTTCGAGAACGCGGCCGTCGCCCTCGAGGGTGGTGAGCTGGTGTGCCTGCTGCCGCAGGGCACCATCCCGAGGGGAGCGAAGTTCTACGACCCGGTCCTCAAGGGCCGCACCGGCGCCGCCCGGCTGGCCTCGATGACGGGGGCGCCGGTCATCCCGTTCGGCATCTGGGGCTCCGAGCAGGTCTGGCCCCGCTCCGAGCCGGTGCCGCGGGTGTTCAACCTGACCTCACCGCCTACGGTCCGGGTACGGGTCGGCCCGCCGGTCGAGCTGAAGGGCCGCTCGGCGGCGGCCGACACCCGCCGGATCATGGCGGCGATCAGCGACTGCCTGCCCCCGCAGGCCCGCGAGCCGTACGAGCCGACCGACGAGGAGATCCAGCTCGCCACCCCGTCGAGCTGACCCGTCCCGGCATCGACCGATAGGTCACATCCGGGACGCCGGCCCGGCCCTGCCCCTCGACAATGGCGGGACCGGGCCCGCCGCGCGGTTCCGCAGGGCGGACCGGTATTTGACCTCGAGCCGACATTAGGGTTACCTAACTCAGGTAAGCCTTACCTGATCCGGACGGAGCCGCAGGATGTTCGTCAGCAACGCCCTCATCGGGCTGCGTGAAGGTCTGGAGGCGGCCCTCGTCGTCGTCATCCTGCTCGCGTTCCTGAAAAAGACCAACCGCACCTGGGGCATCCGCTACGTCTGGCTCGGGGTGGGCACCGCGGTCGGCCTGTCGGTGGTGCTCGGCGCATCCCTCACCTACGGCACCCGGCAGCTCTCGTTCGAGGCGCAGGAGCTGATCGGTGGGCTCGCGAGCATCATCGCCGTCGGGTTCGTCACGGCGATGGTCTTCTGGATGAAGTCCGCCGCACGCAGCATCTCGGGCGAGCTCAAGGGCAGGCTCGACCGCGCCCTCGACCTCGGCCCGCTCGCCGTGGCCCTGGTCGCCTTCCTCGGCGTCGGCCGCGAGGGCCTGGAGACCGCGATCTTCTTCTACGCCACCGCGCAGGCCGCGGGCGCCGGCAACAACGTGCCGCTGCTCGGCTGGGTCGTCGGCTTCGCGGGCGCGGTGCTGCTCGGCTGGCTCATCTACCGCGGGGCCCTGAAGATCAACCTCGGCGCCTTCTTCAAGTGGACCGGCGTCGCGCTCGTCCTGGTGGCCGGCGGCATCCTGTCCTACGGCATCCACGACCTGCAGGAGGCCGGCGTCCTGCCCGGCCTGAACACCCTCGCCTTCGACGTCTCGGGCACCATCGACCCGAGCAGCTGGTACGCCACCCTGCTCAAGGGCACCCTCAACTTCACCCCGGCCACCACCGTGCTGCAGGCCGTGGCGTGGGTGCTGTACGTCGGCACCGTCATGTTCTTCTTCCTGCGGCCGGGCAGGAGCGCGCCGGCGCCCGCCCCCGCGCCGGCGTCCGTGCAGGAGTCGACCAGCGCCTGACCGGCCCGGCCAGGCCCTTTCCCGCTCGTCGTTCCCGCTCACCGTCGTTTCCGTCCACTGTCGTTTCCGTTCCGGCCTTCCGCCGACCCCGACGCACCCCAGGAGATCCCGTGCGCCCTCGTTTCCCCGTCCTCGCCGCCGCGTTCGCGCTGCCGGTGCTGGCCCTGACCGGGTGCGCCGCGAAGGACGACGCCACCGCAGACCCCGGTGGTGCGATCACCGTCGAGGCCACCGACACCGCCTGCGAGCTCTCGCGCACGTCCGCTCCCGCGGGCCAGGTCACGTTCACCGTGACGAACAGCGGCAGCAAGGTCAACGAGTTCTACGTCTACGGCGCCAACGACCGGGTGGTCGGTGAGGTCGAGAACATCTCGCCCGGGCTCACCCGCGACTTCGTCGTCGACCTCTCCGAGCCGGGCACCTACCAGACCGCCTGCAAGCCGGGGATGGCCGGAGACGGCATCCGAGCCGACTTCACGGTGACCGGCTCGGCGGCCGCGGGCCCCACGAGCACCGACGGCACGCTGGCCGCCGCGGTCACGAAGTACTCGGCGTTCGTCAGCCACGAGGCCGACGAGCTGCTCGAGGAGACCACCGAGTTCGTCGCACTGGTCAAGGCCGGCAAGGTCGCCGAGGCCAAGGCGCTCTACCCGAACGCGCGCTCGCACTGGGAGGAGATCGAGCCGGTGGCCGAGTCCTTCGGCGACCTCGACCCGAAGATCGACGGGCGTGAGGAGGTCGTGGCGGAGGGGATGCCGTTCACCGGCTTCCACCGCCTCGAGAAGGACCTGTGGGTCGACGGGCTGCAGCCCGACTCGGGGAAGATCGCCGACCAGCTGCTCACCGACGTCACCGAGCTCGTCACGCAGGCGAAGGCGGTGCAGCTCAACCCGCTCCAGCTCGCCAACGGGTCCAAGGCCCTGCTCGACGAGATGGCCACGGGCAAGATCACCGGCGAGGAGGAGCGCTACAGCCACACCGACCTGTGGGACTTCGACGCCAACTTCGAGGGTTCCCTGGCCGCGATCGACGCGCTGCGTCCGTTCCTCACGGCGAAGAACCCGACCCTGCTGGCCACCATCGACGAGCGGGCCGCGGCCCTCGACGAGGTCATCGACACCCACAAGGAGGGCGACGGGTTCGTGCTCTACACCGAGCTGACCCCGGCCGACGTCAAGGCGCTGAGCGAGGCGCTCGACGCGTTCTCGGAGCCGGTCGCCACCGTGGCCGGTGAGGTCGCCGCCACGTGAACCGATCCACCCGCCGCGCGGTCCTCGCCACCGGAGCGGGTGCCGCGCTCGCGGGTGCGGCCGCGGGGCTGACCCACGCGGCCGGGCCCGCCTCGGCCGTGGGCGCGCCGGCGCCGGATGCCGGTGACGACGGGATCGTGCCCTTCCGCGGCACCCGGCAGGCCGGCATCACGACGGCCGCCCAGGACCGGCTGCACCTGGTGGCGCTCGACGTCGTCACCGACGACCGCGACGCGCTGCGCGAGCTGCTCGCCGCATGGACCGTCGCGGCCGAGCGGATGACGCTCGGCGCCGAGGCCGCGCCGGGCGGGGTCGTGGGCGGCGGCCCGTGGAGCGTGCCGCAGGACACCGGCGAGGCGCTCGACCTCGCACCCGGGCACCTCACCGTCACCATCGGCTACGGCCCGTCGCTCTTCGACGACCGGTTCGGGCTCGCCGACCGGCGGCCGGCTGCGCTGCGCGACCTGCCGGCGTTCGTCGGCGACGACCTGGACCCCGCGCGCTCGGGTGGCGACCTCGTCATCCAGGCCTGCTCCGACGACCCGCAGGTGGCCGTGCACGCCGTGCGCAACCTGGTGCGGATGGGCTTCGGGGTGGTCTCCGGGCGCTGGAGCCAGCTCGGGTTCGGGCGCACGGCATCCACCTCGCAGGCGCAGGTGACGCCGCGCAACATGTTCGGCTTCAAGGACGGCACGGCCAACATCACCGCCGAGGACACCGCGGCGCTCGACGAGCACGTCTGGGTGGGCCCCGACGACGTGCCCGGCGCGGCGGGATGGCTGGCGGGGGGCTCCTATCTCGTCGCCCGCCGCATCCGGATGCACATCGAGGTGTGGGACCGCACGCCGCTCATGGAGCAGGAGCAGGTGATCGGGCGCGGCAAGAAGGTCGGCGCGCCGCTGGGTCGGGCGGCCGAGCTCGACGAGCCCGACTTCGCGGCGGTGGGGATGGACGGGCGGCCGCGCATCGCCGCGAACGCGCACGTTCGGCTGGCGCACCACAGCAACCTCGGCGGCATCCGCATCCTGCGCCGCGGCTACACGTTCACCGACGGCACCGACGGGCAGGGCCACCTCGACGCCGGGCTGTTCTTCCTCGCGTTCGTGCGCGACGCCCACCGGCAGTTCGTGCCGATGCAGCGGGCGCTGGCCCGGGCCGACGGGCTGAACGAGTACGTCGAGCACACCGGGTCGGCCGTGTTCGCGTGCCCGCCGGGCCTCGGCCCGGACGGCGACTGGGGCCGGCAGCTCCTCGGCTGAGCCCGGCCACCGGACGGCTGTCGGTGCTCGCGCCTAGGGTCGCGACATGACCAGCCCGACAGCACGGCACTGGGTGGTCGTGGCCTCCCGCGACCACGCCCGGCGTGGTGTCGAGGGCGGCTTCATCATGGCCAACCACGGCAAGAAGGCGCCCCTGTCTCGGATGTCGCGCGGCGACGGCATCCTCGTCTACTCGCCGGCCACGACCTTCGCGAAGGGTGAGCCGCTGCGGGCGGTCACCTTCGTCGGCGAGGTCACCGGCGACGCACCCGAGGCGAGCGACGTCATCGTCGGCGGCTTCCGGCTCGCAGCCGAGCTGCGCGAGGTCGAGCCGGTGCCGCTCGCCGACATCCGCGAGCACATTGCGGCATCCCGAATCCGGTTCGGGTGCTTCGAGATCAGCGCAGCGGATGCCGAGGCGATCCGGGGGCGGGTGGTGCCGCTGGTGACGTGACGAGAGAGACGAGCCTCAGCTGCCGAAGGTCTCCATGAGCACCCGTCGCTCGGCGTCGGTGAGGTTGGAGGCGATCAGCGTGCTGTGCATGTGCAGGCGGTCGCCGACCCGGTCGAGGTCGCCGTCCTCGGTGACGACGAACAGTGCCGACGTGCCGGGGGTGACCTGGGTGCGGATGGTCTCGAGCTGCTCCTTGCTGATGCCGGCGCTGGCGGTCATCCTGCTCAGCGCACCGATGCCCGCGCCCACCACCCCGCCGATGACCGGCACGAAGAACAGCGCGCCGATGAGCACGCCCCACAGGGCTCCCCAGCCGGTGGAGTGCCACCGCTCCTCGTGGCCCTCGTGGGTGCTCGGCTTGGAGTCACCCTCGGGCCAGGTGACGACGGCGTGGTCGACGACCTTGACGATGCCGTCGCGCTGGCACTGCTTGAGTGTCTCGGCCGCCTGCTCCGCGCCGTTCGGACCGTCGAACTTCCACACCGTGAACGCTGCCATCGCATGCTCCTTGACGAGCCGGCCTCCCGCCCGGCCGGAGGGAGGTCCGGTGCTCCGCCCGACGATACCGCCGAGGTCGCCGGTAACGAAGGGTGCCAAAGGGCCGCTCGCCGCGACAGGCTGGGGGCATGACCATGCCGACCACCTTCGTCCTGTTCGGTGCCACGGGGGACCTCGCCAAGCGCAAGCTCATCCCCGGGCTGCTGCACCTGTTCCAGTCGCGCCTCGTCGACGACCTGCGCATCGTGGGCACCTCGCTCGACGAGATCTCGGCCGACGAGTTCCGCGACCTGGCCCTGGTCGCCATCCGCGAGCACAGCACCCGTGAGATGGGGGATGCCGACTGGCGCGAGTTCGCGCAGCGCCTCGACTTCGTGCCCCTCTCGGCCGGCCCGCTGGCGCTCGGCGAGGCGGTCGAACGGGCCGAGACGGAGCTGCCCGGCGACCAGAACCAGCGCCTGCACTATCTCTCGGTGCCGCCGAAGGCAGCGCTCGCCGCGGTGCGCACCATCCTCGAGGCCGGTCTGGTCGTGCGCAGCCGGGTGGTCATGGAGAAGCCGTTCGGCACCGACTACGCGTCGGCCGTGGCCCTCAACGCCCAGCTGCACGAGGTGTTCGACGAGGAGCAGATCTTCCGCATCGACCACTTCCTGGGCAAGGAGCCGGCCCAGAACATCCTGGCGTTCCGGTTCGCCAACGGCCTGTTCGAGCCGATCTGGCACCGCAACAACATCTCCCACGTGCAGATCGACGTGCCCGAGACCCTCGGCCTGACCCAGCGCGGTGACTTCTACGAGGCGACGGGCGCCTACCGCGACATGGTGGTGACGCACCTGTTCCAGATCCTCGCGTTCACCGCCATGGAGCCGCCCACCTCGCTCGAGCCGGCCGCGATCAGCCGCGAGAAGACCAAGGTGTTCCGTTCGATGCAGCCGATCCACCCCGCCGACGTCGTGCGCGGGCAGTACTCCGGCTACCACGACGAGCCCGGCGTCAAGGGTGACTCCGAGACCGAGACCTTCGTCGCGCTGAAGTGCTTCGTCGACAACTGGCGCTGGGCCGGCGTGCCGTTCTACCTGCGCACCGGCAAGCGGATGGCGGAGGGCGCCCGGATCATCTCCATCGCCTTCCGCGAGCCCCCGCAGTCGATGTTCCCAGCGGGCTCCGGGGTTGGCGACAACGGCCCCGACCACCTCACCTTCGACCTTGCGGACAAGTCGCGGATGTCGCTGTCGTTCTACGGCAAGCGGCCCGGCCCCGGCTTCCGGCTCGACAAGCTGTCGATGCAGTTCTCGATGCAGGAGACCTCGTGGGCCGGTGCGGTGCTCGAGGCCTACGAGCGGCTCATCTACGACGCGGCCCGCGGTGACCACACGTTGTTCACCTCGGCATCCGGCATCGAGCGGCTCTGGGAGATCTCCCAGCCGCTCATCGAGAACCCGCCGACCGTGCGTCCCTACGCGCAGGGCACCTGGGGCCCGAACCAGATCCACCAGCTGATCGCGCCCTACACGTGGCGGCTGCCGTTCGAGCGGCAGTGGCGCGAGCGCAAGTTCTGACCGCCCGGGCCGCCGCTCGCGGGCTCAGGCGGCGGTCGCGCGCCCGGTCGCGGTGCGCACGATCAGTGCCCCGGGCTGCACCTCGACCTCGATGTGGGTGGCCTCGCCGACGATGTCGCCGTCGAGCTCGATCTTCTGCTCGTGGTCGACCCGCACACCCACCGACTGGCAGCGGTAGCGGTCGAGGTTCTGGGTGGTGCGCTCGCTCTTGAAGAGCACGCGCAGCGCGACGGCCGCCCACGCGACCAGCCCCTTGGGGGCGATGACGGCGACGTCGAGGGTGCCGTCGTCGGGTGCGGCGTCCGGCATCAGGTTGATGCCGCCGGTGAGCTTGCCGCAGTTGCCGACGAGGATGGTGCGGGCCCGGATCGTCGAGGGGTCGGCGCCGTCGATCGACAGCTGCGCCTTGAACCGCTCGACGAGCAGGTGCTTCAGGCCGGCGGGCACGTAGGCCGTCCAGCCGATCCTCGCCTTGAGCTTCTCGGAGGTCGCCTCCATGATCGCCGCGTCCAGCCCCAGGCCCGCCATCACCAGGAACGCGTGGCGACGCAGCCCGGCAGACGACCCCTCCCCCACGTGCTCCTCGAGGTGGGCCTCGTCGGGGTTCAGCCGCATCCAGCCGACGTCGATGTGCCGGTTGCGCCCGGTGATGGCCACCTCCACCGATCTCGCCAGGTCGTCGGTGGGCATCTCGAGGTTGCGGGCGAGCAGGTTGCCGGTGCCGCCGGGCAGCAGCCCCATCGGCACGCCCGAGCCGACCATCTCCTGTGCCACCGCCCGCACGGTGCCGTCGCCGCCGAAGGCGCACACGACGTCGACGTTCTCGGCCAGCGCTTCGCGGGTCTGGCCGAAGCCGACGTCGTGCTCCGAGGTCTCGATGAACAGTGGCTCGTCCCAGCCGTGCTCGGAGCAGATCCGGGAGATCACCTGGTGCACGTCGTCGTTGGTGCCGTCGAGCTTGGTGGGGTTGAGCACGACGGCCAGACGCTTGCGCGGAGGCGACGGGGTGTCGTCGGGCGCCCGGAAGCTGTCCCGGGCCGGGCGGCTCGACGCCGTCGTGGCGCCGCCGCGCGAGGACAGCAGCAGCCACAGCCCCACCAGCACGAGGACCACGGCTACGGCGACACCCACCCAGGTCCACCACGCGTCCGACACAGTGTGGAAGGTACAGCACCCTGCGGGCCGCGCCGGCGGCGACGGCCCCGTCGCTGCGTAGGCTGCCCGCATGACCGCACCACCGCCCGAGGACCACGACGTCCCCGTGGACATCGCGATGGTCAAGGACGACAAGGACTGGACCTGGACCCTGCGCGAGCGCTGCCCCGACTGTGGGTTCACGGCCGCCTCGGTCGAGCCCGCAGACATCGCCGGGCTGGTCACCGCGTTCACCGACCCGTGGCCCGCGGTGCTCCAGCGCCCGGATGCCGGTCGGCGCCCGTCGTCGTCGACGTGGTCACCGCTGGAGTACGCCTGCCACGTGCGTGACGTGTGCCGGCTGTTCGAGGAGCGCCTGCACCTGGTGCTCACGCAGGACTCGCCGACCTTCGGGAACTGGGACCAGGACGAGACCGCCGTGGCCGACCGCTACGGCCACCAGGTCCCGGGCCGGGTCGCCGGTGAGCTGACCGCCGCCGGCTCCTCGTTCGCGGCGGCCTACGCGCAGGTGCCGCCCGACGGCTGGGGGCGCACCGGCATCCGCTCGGACGGGTCGCCGTTCACCGTGCTCACGCTGGGGCAGTACGGCCTGCACGACCTGCGTCACCACCTGTGGGACGTCGGGATCGACTCCCCGTGAAGCCCGAGCTGGTGTACCTCCTGCTCGGGGGGTCGCTGCTCCTGGCCGCCGTCCTGCCACAGCTGCTGCACCGCTGGGCGCTGTCGGCACCGATCGTGCTCGTGGCCACCGGCATGGTCCTGGGCCTGCTGCCGCCGCTGGACGAGGTCAAGCTCGACCCGGTCGCTGCCCGGCCGGTCATCGAGCACGTCACCGAGCTCACCGTGCTCGTGGCGCTGATGGGAGTCGGGCTGGCGCTCGACCGCCCGCTGCGGTGGCGCAGCCGCGACTCGTGGCGCTCGTGGTCGCCGGCCTGGCGGCTGCTCGGCATCGCCATGCCGCTCACGATCGGCGCGGTGGCGCTGCTCGCCTGGGGCCCGCTCGGTGTCGCCGCCCCGGCGGCGCTGCTGCTCGGTGCGGCACTGGCACCCACCGACCCGGTGCTCGCGTCCGACGTGCAGGTGCAGGGCCCCACCCTCGAGGGCGATGCCGAGGAGATCGACGAGCACGACGAGGTGCGCTTCGCGCTGACCAGCGAGGCCGGGCTCAACGACGGGCTCGCGTTTCCCTTCGTCTACGCGGCGATCTTCCTCGCGACGCTCGGCCCGGTGTCGCAGTGGGGGCTCGGCTGGTTCGCCTGGGACCTGGTCGGGAAAGTGGTCGTGGGGGTGGTCGTCGGGATGCTGGTGGGATGGGCGATGGCGCGCCTCGCCTTCCGCGCCCCGGCCCAGTCGCTCCGGCTCGCCGAGGTGGGGGAGCCGCTGCTCGCCCTCGCTGCGCTGCTCCTCGCCTACGGCGCGGCCGAGGCGGTCGGGGGCTACGGGTTCCTGGCCGTGTTCGCGGCTGCTCTGACGATTCGGTCGGTCGAGCGCGACCACGACTACCACCGGCACATGCACGACGTCATCGCCCGGCTCGAGACCCTGCTCACCCTGGTCGTCCTGCTCGGCCTGGGCTTCGCGGTCACCAACGGTCTGCTGGCCAACCTCGACTGGCGCGGCGTCGTCGTGGCCGTGACGCTCGTGTTCGTCATCCGGCCGGTCGCCGGGTGGCTGGCCTTTCTCGGCCACCGCACCCAGGTGGGGCGGCAGGGCCTCGACCACCGCGAGCGGCTCGTGGTCGCCTTCTTCGGCGTGCGCGGGGTCGGCTCCATCTACTACGTCGCCTACGCCGCGGGGGCGGCCGCGTTCCGCGAGGAGCGCTGGCTGTGGTCGACGGTGGGCTTCACGATCGCGCTCTCCGTGGTGCTGCACGGCATCCTCGCGACGCCGGTCATGAGCCGGCTCGACCAGCGGCGCGGCGACGCCGGGCGGGATACCGGTGCGCGACGGGAGGATCCTGCTCCACACTGAGGCGCATGTCGTCGCCCTCCACGCTGTTCGCCTTCGCCATCGCGTCGGCGGTGATCATCGCCATCCCGGGCCCGAGCGTGCTCTTCACGATCGGCCGGGCGCTGTCCTCCGGGCGCCGCGAGGCGCTGCTCACCGTGGTGGGCAACGCGCTCGGCATCCTGACCCAGATCTGCGCCCTGGCCGTGGGGCTCGGACCGCTCATCGCGGCCAGTGCCACCGCCTACACCGCGCTGAAGGTGGTGGGGGCCGGCTACCTCGTGTGGCTCGGGGTGCAGGCGATCCGGCACCGCACGGCCCTGGCCGAGGCGTTCGAGCGCGGGGTACCGGTGGCCACGCCGAGCCTGCACGCGGTGCGGGCCGGCTACGTGGTGGGCGTGACCAACCCCAAGACGATCGTGTTCTTCGCGGCGCTGCTGCCGCAGTTCGTGGTGCAGACCTCGCCGGTGCTTCCCCAGCTGGTGGCGCTCGGGCTGGTGTTCGCGGTGCTCGCGCTGCTCATGGACGGCACGGTCGCCCTGGTCGCCAGCCGGGCGCGCGACTGGTTCGCGTCGTCACCGCGCCGGATGGCGCGGGTGGGCGGCGCCGGCGGGCTCATGATGGTCGGGCTGGGCACCGGGCTGCTCCTCACCGGGCGCGCCGACTGAGCGCTGCGACTGGCGCAGCGTCAGCCCGGGTGCGGCAGCCGGAAGTCGCCGAGCAGCCACGTCGTGTGCGCGCGGGGATGGCCGTGCAGCAGCACCACCGCCGGCCCGTCACCCCCGTTGCGGCCGTGCAACAGGACGTCCGGCGCGACCTCGGCGTCCGCCCTCATCTCGGCACCCTCGCACGCCGACACCGCGATTCGGATACCGGTGGCCGGCGGCTTGCGCGGTGTCGGGGCCACGTCACCCAGTCCCGGGTGGATACGGCCCGGACCGGTCGAGAACCTCCCCAGGGCGCGACGTGCTCCTGACGGCGAGCCGTCGGCTCTCGTCCTGGGAGGTCCGGATGCTTCACCGGGTGAGCCACCGGTGGCCCACGTCGCGACGCGCGCCTGCGGAGCGTCCAGGGTCGGCTCATCAGGTGAACCAACCCCCTGGATGGTGCCTGGCTGGTTCGCGACGTGTTGCATCCGGACCCCTCCCGCCGCAGTACCTGCCAGCCGCCGCGCGGCGCACCACCCGACGGCTTCGTGCGGTTCGACCTCGCGCTATCCACCGGTGGCAAGGACACCGCAGGCGCCCGCGTCACCCGCCGCGCAGATATCTGCGAGGAGTCGCACCGCGGCCGCCGATAAACTCGCGCCGTGATCGACATCAAGGTGCTCCGGGACGACCCCGACCTCGTCCGTGCCAGCCAGCGGGCGCGGGGTGAGGACGAGGGCGTCGTCGACGCCATCCGCGTGGCCGACGAGCGCCGCCGCAGCTCCCTGACCGCCTACGAGCGGCTGCGGGCCGAGCAGAAGTCGATGGGCAAGGACGTCGCCCGGGCGCAGGGCGACGACAAGCAGGCCCTGCTCGCGCGCACCAAGCAGATCTCGGCCGAGGTCAAGACCCTGCAGGCGACCGCCGACGAGGCGCAGGTCGAGCTCGACCGGCTGCTGCGCACCATCGGCAACGTCGTCGAGCCCGAGGTACCTGTGGGTGGCGAGGACGACTACGTCGTCGTCGAGACCATCGGCAGCGCCCGTGACTTCGCGGCCGAGGGCTTCGAGCCGCGCGACCACCTCGCCCTCGCGGAGGGGCTCGACGCCGTCGACATGGAGCGGGGCGCCAAGGTCTCGGGCGCCCGGTTCTACTTCCTCAAGGGCGTCGGCGCCCGGCTCGAGATGGGGCTGCTCACCTACGCGATGAACCGCGCCATCGCGGCCGGCTTCATCCCGCTCATCACCCCCACCCTCGTCAAGAGCGAGGTGATGGCCGGGGCGGGCTTCCTCGACAACCACGCCGACGAGGTCTACCGGCTCGAGGCCGACGACCTCTACCTCACCGGCACCTCGGAGGTGGCCCTCGCCGGGTACCACGCCGACGAGGTGGTCGACCTGTCGAACGGCCCGATCCGCTATGCCGGGCAGTCGACCTGCTACCGGCGCGAGGCGGGCTCCTACGGCAAGGACACCCGCGGCATCATCCGGGTGCACCAGTTCAACAAGATCGAGATGTTCGTCTACTGCCGCCCCGACGACGCTGCGGCCGAGCACGAGCGCCTGCTCGAGTTCGAGAAGGAGATGCTCGCCGCCGTCGAGCTGCCCTACCGCATCATCGACACCGCCGCCGGCGACCTCGGCGGCCCCGCGGCGCGCAAGTACGACTGCGAGGCCTGGGTGCCCACCCAGGGCCGCTACCGTGAGCTCACCTCGACCTCGAACTGCACGACGTTCCAGGCCCGCCGGCTCAACACCCGGTTCAAGGGCGAGCACGGCAACGAGGTCGCCGCCACCCTGAACGGCACCCTCGCCACCACCCGCTGGATCGTCGCCATCCTCGAGAACCACCAGCGGGCCGACGGCTCCGTGGCGGTGCCCGAGGCCCTGCGTCCGTACGTCGGGCTCGACGTGCTCACCCCCGTCCGCTGACGGAGGCGGGTCCGCCGTCCGGGGGAGGCCGCACCCCCGCCCGCGTGCCTACGCTGGGCGGTATGCCGTCCAGCATCGCCAGCGTGCCTGCACGGGTCGCAGCGTTCGTCGGCGCTGACGACCCGTGGGAGCGCCCCCGGCCGCCCGTCGGGCGCCAGGACGTGCTGCTCGCCGCCACGGTCGCCGTCGTCGGGCTGGTCTCGCTCGAGCTGGTGCGAAGCGTCGGAGCGCTCGACCACCTCAACGCCCCGCGGCCGGTCCAGTCCCTCGCCGTGCTCACCGGCGCCGCGCTCCTGGTCGGCCGCCGCCGGTGGCCGCTGCTGGTCGCCGCCCTGGCCGCCACCCACATGCTGGTCGTCGGCGTGACCATGCCGGAGGTGATGGGGCAGTTCACCCTCCAGCTCGTCTACTTCGTGGCGATCCTGTCCGGTGTCTCCTGGGCACGGGACCGGCGGCTGATGACCGGCGTCATCGGCGCGATCGTGCTGGCCATGTTCGTCTGGATCGCTCTGCAGTTCGCGGTCGGTTCGGCCATCCAGGACCTCGTCGACGACAGCCGCGGCACGGCGCGCGACGGCATCATCGGCCCCATCCCCGCCGCCGTCGCCCTCACCCTGGTCATCAACGCGGCCTACTTCGGGGGCGCGGTGCTCGGGGGTCAGGTCGCCTGGCGCAACGCCCGGCAGAAGGCACTGCTCGCCGAGCAGGCCGTGACGATCCGCGCCCAGAGCGACACCCTGCGTCGCCGCGCGGTCACCGACGAGCGGCTGCGCATCGCCCGCGAGCTGCACGACGTCGTCGGGCACCACGTGTCGGTCATCGGCATCCAGGCGGCGGCCGCGCGGCGGGTCATCGACCGTGACCCGGAGGCCGCCGCGACCGCCCTCGGTGACATCGAGCGCTCGTCGCGCGAGGCGGTGACCCAGATGCGCAGCCTGCTCGGCACCCTGCGCGACCTCGGCGAGGAGCCGGGAGCGCGCGACGACCGCGCGCCCGAGCCGGGGGTCGACGACCTCCCCACGCTCGCGGCGGAGCGCACCGCGGCCGGCCTCGCCACCCGGCTCGACGTCGTCGAGTCCAGCCCCGGTGCGGCACGGCAGCTCCCGGCCCCGTTGGGGCTCTCCCTCTACCGCGTCGCGCAGGAGGCGCTCGCCAACACCACCCGGCACTCCACCGCCCGGTCCGCGCGCGTGGTGCTGCGGGTGGAGGACCGCACCCCGGCGCCCTACGCCGAGGTCGAGGTGCTCGACGACGGGCGGCCGCGCGGCGCCACCTCCGGGTCGGGCCTGGGCCACCTCGGCATGCGCGAGCGGGCGGCCGGCATGCGCGGCGAGGTCGAGATCGGCCCGCGGCCGACCGGCGGGTACCGGGTGCGGGTGCGGGTGCCGCTCGAGGCCGACCGTGCCTGAGGACGAGCGGGCCCTGCGCCTGCTGATCGTCGACGACCAGCACCTCGTGCGCTCCGGCTTCCGGATGATGCTCTCGGTCGAGCCGGACCTCGAGGTGGTCGGCGAGGCCGGCACGGGTGCGATGGCGCTCGACCAGGCCCGCGCGCTGCGCCCCGACGTCGTGCTGATGGACGTGCAGATGCCGGTCATGGACGGCATCGAGGCGACCCGCGCCCTCGTCGCCGAGGACCTGGGCCGGGTGCTGATCCTCACCACCTTCGACCGCGACGACTACGTGTTCGACGGCCTGCAGGCCGGTGCCAGCGGGTTCCTGCTCAAGAACGCCGACCCCGACCAGCTCGTCGACGCCGTGCGTGCCGTGGGCCACGGCCACGCCCTGCTCGCCCCCGAGGTGACCCGCCGGGTCATCGCGCGGATGACGACCGCCCGGGGCGCCCGGTCGCGGCCGGATGCCGGCCCGCCACCACCCGAGGCGGGCGGCGGCGGGCTGCACGGGCCCGCCGTCGACGCGCGACTGGGTGGGTTGGAGCGGCTCACCGACCGTGAGCGGGAGATCCTCGTGCTCGTCGCCCGCGGCATGTCGAACAGCGAGATCGCGGCGCACCTCTTCCTGGGGGAGGCGACCGTCAAGACCCACGTCTCGAACTGCCTGGCCAAGCTGCACCTGCGCGACCGGGTCCAGGCGGTCGTGCTGGCCTACGAGGCCGGCCTCGTCCTCCCGGCGGAGGGCTGAGGTTCCTCCTGCGGGTGGATCCGGGGCCCGCGCGGCGCGCCTAGCGTGGCGGCATGGGACAGATCGAGACACGGTGCCTGAGCCGCACCTTCGGTGACGTCCGGGCCGTCGACGGGGTCGACCTCGTCGTGCGGCCGGGGGGTCTGACCGGCTTCGTCGGCGGCAACGGTGCGGGCAAGACGACGACGATGCGGATGGTGATGGGCCTGTTGCGCCCCGATGCCGGGGAGGTGCTCTGGGACGGCCGGCCGATGACGGCTGCCGACCGGCGCCGCTTCGGCTACCTGCCGGAGGAGCGCGGCCTGTACCCCAAGCAGAAGGTCGCCGACCAGCTGACCTACCTCGCCCGGTTGTCCGGGATGACGGCCGCGGACGCCCGCCGCGCCATCGACACCCACCTCGAGCGGTTCGGCCTCGCCGACCGGGCCAAGGACCGCGTCGAGTCGCTCAGCCTGGGCAACCAGCAGCGCGTGCAGATCGTCGCGGCGCTGCTGCACGGCCCCACGGCCCTGGTGCTAGACGAGCCGTTCAGTGGGCTCGACCCGACCGCCGTCGACGCGATGGCCGACGTGTTGCGCGACTCGGCGGCGTCCGGCGTGCCGGTGCTGTTCAGCAGCCACCAGCTCGACCTCGTCGAGCGGCTCTGCGACCGGCTGATCGTGCTGGCCCGCGGCCGGGTCGTCGCCGACGGGTCGGTCGACGACCTGCGGGCCGCGGGCCCCACCCGCTACCGCCTCGTCGCCGAGGCCGACGCCGGCTGGGTGCGCGACGTCCGCGGCATCCACGTGCACGACGTCGACGGGTCCGCGGCCCTGCTCGAGCTGCTGAGCGAGGGGGCGGAGCAGGCCGTGCTGCGCGAGGCGGTGGCCCGGGGGGCGGTGCGCGAGTTCGCGCGGGTCGTGCCCCCCTTGTCCGAGATCTACCGGGAGGTGACGGCATGACCACCACGGAGCAGCGGGGCCGCCCGGGCGGCACTCCCACGACGCAGGTCGCACCGCAGCCGGCCGCCGGCGGCAGTCACCGGATGCATCACGCGTGGACCCTCGTGGCCCGCCGCGAGGTCGCGGCCAAGCTGGTCGACCGCACCTTCCTCATCGGCACCGTGCTCACCCTGGCGATGATCACCGCGTTCGTCGTCGTGCAGGCGGTGCTGTCGGAGCGCGTCAGCGACTACGAGGTGGTCACGACCGCGTCCGGCCGGGCGATGGCCGATGCGGTCGCCGACCGCGCGCCCGACCTCGACGACAAGGTACGCGTCACCGTGACCCAGGTGCCCGACGACGCCGCGGCCCGGGCCGCCATCACCGACGAGGAGGCCGCCGCGTGGCTCACCCCGCGCGACGGCGGCTGGGTGCTCGTGGGCCGCGACGAGGTGAGCGGCGGCCTCCAGGACGTGACCGCCACCGTGGTGCGCGACACCACCCTCGCGAGCAACGCCGAGGAGGCCGGCACCACCGCCGCGGCCCTGACCCGCGGCAGCGTGCTGCGCACCCAGGTGCTCGTCGGCGACGCCGAGCAGCGCGGCTTCGCCAAGGGGATGTCGTTCGCCCTCGCCTTCTTGTTCTACCTGTCGTCGGTCGCCTTCGGCATGACCCTCGCGGGCAGCGTCGTGGAGGAGAAGCAGTCGCGCATCGTCGAGATCATCGCCACGAAGATCCCGGTGCGCCAGCTGCTCGCCGGCAAGGTGCTCGGGAACACCGCGCTCGCGGTGGCGCAGATGGCGCTCTACACGGCGATCGGGCTGGTCGGGCTCAGCTTCACCTCGTTCGGGGCGCTGCTGCCCTCGGTCAGCGGGGCGATCGGCTGGTTCCTCGCGTTCTTCGTGGTCGGCTTCCTGCTCATCGCCTGCCTGTGGGCGGTCGCCGGCGCGCTCGCGAGCCGCACCGAGGATCTCCAGTCGACGTCGACGCCCATCACGATGCTGCTCCTCGCCATCTTCTTCGGCTCGGCGTTCCTCGACGGCCCGGCCCAGACCGTGTTGTCGTACGTGCCGCCGGCGTCGGCGGTGCTGATGCCGCAGCGGATCCTCGAGGGCAGCGCCCAGTGGTGGGAGCCGGTGGTCGCCATCGTCCTGCTGCTGCTCGCGGCGGGCGTCGTGGTGCTGCTCGCCGAGCGCCTCTACCGCCGGTCGCTGCTGCAGACCCAGGGCCGGCTGTCGGTGCGCCAGGCGTGGTCGGCCCCCGAGTGAGGGGGCCCGCCACGTGGTGAGCCGGTGGGCCCGAGCTCGAGGCGACGCCTCTCGGGGTCATGACGGCACGCAACGCGCGCGGACCGACAGCAGGTGCGCCCCGCAGGCCCCGGTAGCGTCGGCGTCGATGACCACTCCACACCTCGTCGCCCTCGACATCGACGGCACCACGGTCAACCACGAGGGCGAGCTCTCCGACACCGTCCGCGAGACTGTGCGCGCCGTCGCCGACGCCGGGCACCACGTCACCATCGCCACCGGGCGCGCCATCATCGGCACCCTGCCGGTGCTCGACCGGCTCGGGCTCACCACCGGGTATGCCGTGTGCGCCAACGGCGCCGTGACGCTGCGGTTGGACCCCGACCTCGACCTCGGCTACGAGATCCTCGAGTCGGTGACCTTCGACCCGGGCCCCGCGCTGCTGGTGCTGCGCGAGCACTTCCCCTCGGCGCTGGTGGCCGTGGAGGAGCTCGGCGTGGGGTTCAAGGTGACCGCCCCGTTCCCCGCCGGCGAGCTCGACGGCGACCCGCGCGTCGTGCCGTTCGAGGAGCTGATGGCCAGCCCGGTCACCCGGCTCACGCTGCGCGACCCGTCGAGCACCAGCGAGGAGTTCGTCGAGCGCACCAAGAACATCGGCCTGCACGGCGTCGAGTACGCCGTCGGCTGGAGCGCCTGGCTCGACATCAACCCCGAGGGCGTGTCCAAGGGGGCGGCACTCGAGGCGATCCGGCGCCGGCTCGGGGTCGAACCGGCGCACACGGTGGCCGTCGGTGACCAGCGCAACGACCTCGAGATGCTGCGCTGGGCGGCCCGCGGGGTGGCGATGGGAAACGCCCCCGACGAGGTCAAGCAGGCCGCTGACGAGGTCACCGGCGACGTCGACGACGACGGCCTCGTGCCGGTCCTCCGCGCCCTGCTCTGAGCGCTCCCAAGGAGGGGCGCACGCAAACCGCCGCGGCCTCCTCACCGGTGGGAAGGTGTCCGGATGGACACCACCGAGGCCACCACCGCAGCCCGCGAGGCGGGCAACAGCACCGTCGTCGAGTGGGGCGCACGGCTCGGCTACGCCACCCTCGGCCTGATCCACCTGCTCATCGCCTGGATCGCCCTCAAGGTGGCCTGGGGCGTCGGCGGCGGCTCGAAGAACGCCGACACCTCCGGTGCCCTGCAGACCCTGTCCTCCTCGAGCACCGGCGTGGTGCTGCTCTGGATCTGCGTCGTGGGTTTCGTGCTGCTCGCCGTGTGGCAGCTGTTCGAGGCGGTCCTGAACCACGGCGAGACCGCTGACCGGCTCAAGGCCGCCGCCAAGGGCGTGACCTACCTGTTCTTCGCGTGGACCACCTTCAAGGTCGGCCAGGGCGCGAACTCGTCGGCCGAGAAGAAGACCGAGGACTTCACCGCCGCCCTCATGGGCAATCCCGGCGGACGGATCCTCGTCGGTGTCGTGGGCCTGGTCGTGCTCGGCATCGCCGGCTACCACGTCTACAAGGGCTGGACGAAGAAGTTCCTCGAGGACCTGGGCGAGCACCCCGGCCAGTGGGCCGTCACGGCCGGCCGCGTCGGCTACATCGCCAAGGGCATCGCCCTGGTCATCGTGGGCTTCTTCTTCCTCGTGGCGGCCTGGCAGGCCGACCCCGACGAGGCCGCGGGCCTCGACGGCGCGCTCAAGACGGTCAAGGACCAGCCGTTCGGTCCGTACCTGCTGACCCTCGTGGCGCTCGGCATCGCCGCCTACGGCGTCTACTCCTTCGCCCGCGCGCGCTACGCGCGGGTCTGAGCGGCCACTACGCTACGCGCGGGTCTGCAGGCTCTCGTCGCGCCCGGATGCCCCGGCATCCGGGCCCGATGACCGGGCCGGCTCCCGGCGCAGGTAGGCCCACGCGAGCAGCGCGCAGAGCACGCCGTTGAGCATCCCGACGACCACGTCGGAGATGTGGTGGGCCCCCCGGTACAGGCGGGCGTACGTCACGAGCAGCGGCGCGATGACGCACAGCGTGATGACGACGCGGCGCACCACGAGGTTCTGGATGCGGGTGGCCATCAGGGCGAAGGAGACATAGAGGGCGGTGGAGGCCCCGACGTGGCCGCTGGGGTAGCTCGAGGTGGGCGGCGTGGGGTCGAGCCGCTCGACCGGGGGCCGCTCGCGACCGACGACGGCGGTGGCGATGACGAACACCGTGGCCTGCAGCGAGATCGCGATGAGCGGGACGACGGCGAACCACCACTCCTTGGTGCGCCACCAGACGACGGCGCTGACGATCACCCCGACGGCGATGACGTACTCGGTGTTGCCGATCGTCGACATGAAGTGGGTGATGGTGTTCCACGTCTGCGTGCGACCGTCCTCGAACCACCTGCTGACGCTGTTCTCCCACCTCGCGTAGGACTTGAGCGGCCCCAGGAGCACGAAGCCGAAGCCGACGATGACGGCGAAGATGGCGACGGCAGGGAGCACGGCCCGCACGGCCACGTCGCGCAGCGCCGCGGTGAACGCCGGGCGGCTGTGGTCATCGTCCCAGCGGGTGAGGAACGGCATCAGGTCTCCTGGGGAGTGGGTGGGCCGACGTCGGGGTCGTCGGCCTCGGTGGGGTCGGGGGGGTTCCACCCGACGTAGCCGGCGTAGGAGGCGAGGGCCAGGCCGACGCCGGTGAGCACGCCGACCGTGACGTCGCTCGGGTAGTGCACGCCGAGCAGCACCCGGTCCAGCGCGGTGACGAGCACCACGACGGTGGCCAGCACGACCGCCACGACCCGGGCCCACAGCGGGCGCAGCAGGGGCCACAGCAGGATGACGACGATGGTCGACCAGGCGGCGGAGTTCAGGGCGTGGCCCGAGGGGAAGGAGTAGCCGGGGGCCTTGGAGACGGGGTCCTCGACCACCGGCCGGGCCCGCTGGAAGACGTCCTTGGCCGCATAGCCGATGAACCAGGCGACCATCATCGTGCCGAAGGCCCACCAGGCGCGGGTGCGCAGCCCCTTGGCCAGCCACACCCACAGGCACAGGGCGGTGCCGACGACATACAGCCGGATCGGCTGGGTGAGCCACTGCCAGGTGATCAGGAAGGACCGCAGCCCGTCGCGCGGGCGGGTGAACGACGTGGCGGCCGCGGTGAGGTCGTCGTCGAGGGTCTGCAGCGGGCCCCACTTGCTGCGCACGATGAACCCGACGCCGAACAGCACCACGGCCACGGCCACCCCGTAGGCGAAGGCCCGGCCGAGGCGGCGTCCGTGGGTGCGGGTGGGCGTGTCCGCCGTCGTGCTGCTCACCGACCTTGTCTACCCGAACGCGGGAGCGAGAAGCGGTTCCGTGCCCGTGGGATGCTGGGGCCGCCATGGCCGAGCTGCTCGTGACCTCCGCGTCGAACCCCCGCCTGCGGGCGGTGCTGGCGCTGCGCCGGCGGCGCGTTCGCGAGCAGGAGGGGCGCACGGTCGTCGACGGCTACGACGAGCTCGCACTGGCCCTGGATGCCGGGGTGGTGCCCGACACCGTGCTGCACTGCCCCGAGCTGATGCTCGACCCGCGACACCAGTCGGTGCTGGTCGAGCGGGCCCGTGCGCTGGGCGCGAGCACCATCCGCTGCAGTCGCGCGGCCTTCGAGAAGGTCGCCTACCGCGAGGGCCCCGACGGGTTCGTGGCCGTGGTGCCCGTGGCCGGGGCAGCCCTCGCCGACCTGGTTCTCCCACCCGATCCGCTGGTGCTGGTCTGCGAGGGGCTCGAGAAGCCCGGCAACCTCGGCGCGGTGCTGCGCACGGCGGATGCCGCAGGTGTCGCCGCCGTCGTGGCCGCCGACCCGGTCACCGACTGGGGCAACCCCAACGTCGTGCGCTCCAGCAAGGGCACCGTGTTCTCGGTGCCGGTGGCGGCCGCGGGCACGCCGGAGGTGCTGGAGTGGTTGCGGCGCAACGGCATCGCCCTGGTGGCGACCACCCCCGACACCGACACCCTGCACACGGCCGTCGACTACCGGGGGGCGGTGGCGATCGCCGTGGGCACCGAGAAGGAGGGACTCACCGGCCGTGCGCTGGACGCAGCCGACGCCCGGGTGCGCATCCCGATGGTGGGCCGGGTTAACTCGCTCAACGCCGCGACGGCCGCCGCGGTCGTGGTGTACGAGGCGGTCCGGCAGCGCTCCTCGTGAGGCCGGTGTGACGTCAGTGGTGCGGTGTGGTCTCGCGGACGTCACGGTGAGGCAGGCGAACCGGGCCGTGTCAAGAGCACCCCGGTGTATGTGCGACGATGACGTGCATGCGAGTTGACCACGTCGTCTATGCCGCCGAGCGCGACGGCCTCCAGGCCACGGCGCAGCGCCTCGCGGAGCAGATCGGCGTGACGCCGGTCGATGGGGGAGTTCACCCGCGCTTCGGGACGCGCAACATCATCCTGCCGCTCGCCCACGAGCGGTACCTGGAGGTCGTCGGGGTGCTCGACCACCCCGCCAGCGACAAGGCGCCCTTCGGGCAGGCCGTACGGGCCCGCTCCGAGGTCGGCGGCGGCTGGCTCGGGTGGGTCGTGCAGGTTGACGACATCTCCGTGGTCGAGAGCCGCCTGGGCCGTGAGGCGGTCGTCGGCAACCGGCACCGCCCCGACGGTGTCGAGCTGCGCTGGAAGCAGCTCGGTGTCAAGGGCTTCCAGGCCGACCCCCAGCTGCCCTACTTCATCGAGTGGGAGGACGGCGTCCCGCACCCCTCCGACGACGCGCACACCGAGGTCACCATCGAGTCGATCCAGATCGCGGGCGACCCCGACCGGGTGCGCGAGTGGCTGGGCCTCCCGGCCGACAGCACCTCCTCGGTCATCGACTTCGAGTTCGTCTGCCCGCACGGCACCCCGGGCCTGATGGCCGTCACCTTCGACACGCCCCAGGGCGAGGTCACCATCTGAGCGAGGGCTCAGACCTTGCGCGTCCAGGCGCGCAGCCGCAGGCTGTTCGACACCACGAGCACGCTCGACATCGCCATGGCGCCGCCCGCGATCATCGGGTTGAGCAGGCCGGCCATCGCCAGCGGGATGGCCGCGACGTTGTAGCCGAACGCCCAGCCGAGGTTCTGTTTGATGGTGCGCAGGGTGGCCCGGGACAGCTCGATGGCGTCGACCACGGCGGGCAGCTCGGCGCGCAGCAGCACGATGTTGGCGGAGTCGGCGGCGACGTCGGCGCCACTGCCCATGGCGATGCCGAGGTCGGCCTGGGCCAGCGCCGCGGCGTCGTTGACGCCGTCACCGACCATGGCGACGACCTTTCCGTGGGCCTGGAGGTTGGCGATCATCGCGTGCTTGTCCTCCGGCCGCACGTCGGCGAGCACCCGGCCCACGGGGATGCCGACCTCGCGGGCGACGGCCAGCGCCGCCGCGTCGTGGTCGCCGGTGAGCAGGTAGGCCGGTAGGCCGGCCGCGGTGAGGTCGCGGATCGCGCGGGCGGAGCTCTCGCGCACCGTGTCGGCGACGGTGAAGGAGGCGCGCGCCCGCCCGTCCCAGCCGAGCCACACGGTGGTGCCGTCGACGGTGGGCCGGGCGAGCTCGTCAGGCACCTCGTCGAACAGGTCGGCGCGGCCGACGGTGATCTCGGTGTCGTCGACCCGCGCCCGCACGCCGGAACCCGGCAACGACACGAAGTCGCTGGCCCTGGGCACGTCGATGGCCCGGCTCGCCGCGGCGGTGACGACGGCCCGGGCGACCGGGTGCTCGCTGCCGGCCTCGACGGCGGCGGCGGTGCGCAGTGCCTGGTCCTTGGCGAGGTCGCCGGCGGTCGCCACGTCGACGAGGGTCATCTCGCCGGTGGTGACCGTGCCGGTCTTGTCGAGCACGACGGCGTCGATGCGCCGGGTGTCCTCGAGCACGTCGGCTCCCTTGATCAGGATGCCGAGACGGGCTCCCCGGCCGGTGCCCACCAGCAGCGCGGTCGGGGTGGCCAGCCCAAGGGCGCAGGGGCAGGCGATGACGAGTACGGCGATGGCGACCTCGAGCGCGCGGGCCGAGTCACCGGTGGCCAGGAACCACGCGGCGAAGGTGAGCGCGGCGAGCACGAGGACCACGGGGACGAAGACCGACGAGACGCGGTCGGCGAGCCGCTGCACGGGGGCCTTGGTGGTCTGCGCGCGCTCCACGAGCCGGGCGATGCCGGCCAGCGTGGTGTCGGCGCCCACCCGCGTCGCCTCGACGACCAGGCGGCCGGTGGTGTTGATGCTGCCACCGGTGAGCTCGTCGCCCACGGTGACCTCGACCGGAAGCGACTCGCCGGTGATGAGCGAGGCGTCGACCGCACTGCTGCCGTCGACCACCCGGCCGTCGGTGGCGACCTTCTCGCCGGGCCGCACGAGGAAGCGCTCGCCGACGAGCAGCCGGTCGATGGGGATGCGCTGCTCGGTGACGGTCCCGGTCACGGCGTCGGTGCGCTCGACGGCGACGTCCTTGGCGCCCAGGCTGAGCAGCCCACGCAGGGCGTCGCGGGTGCGGTTGGTCGCACGGGCCTCCAACCAGCGACCGAGCAGCAGGAAGGTGGTCACCACGGTGGCGCTCTCGAACCAGAGGTCCGCCGCGGGGGCGGTACTCCCGCCCATGCCACCGCCCATGTAGCCGCCCATGTCTACCGCCCCGGACGACCCACCGGTCAGCACCACGTAGGCCGAGGACAGGTAGGCGGTGAGCACCCCGATGGAGACCAGGGTGTCCATGGTCGAGGCGCCGTGCCGGGCGTTGACGATGGCAGCCCGGTGGAACGGCCAGCCGCACCACAGCACGACGGGCGTGGCCAGGATCAGCTGCACCCACCCGCTGTTGTTGACCTGGATGCCGGGAACCATCCCGAGCACGACGATCGGCACGGTCAGCACGGCCGCACTGATGACATCGACGATGGAGATCCGCGACTCGGTCTGTTCGGGGGTCGTGCCGGTGTCGGCGGGCTCGTCGTCCGAGGCGGGCCCCGCCGCGCCGCCGATGACCTCGGCGCCGTAGCCGGTGGCGCGCACCGTGCTCAGCAGCTGTTCGACCGTGACCGGCCCGGCGAAGCGGACGGTGGCCTTCTCGGTGGCGAGGTTCACCACGGCATCCACGCCGTCGAGCTTGCCGAGCTTCTTCTCGATGCGGGCCGAGCACGAGGCGCAGGTCATGCCGGAGATGGCGAGGTCGACCTCGTGCATCTCGTCGGGAACGGGGCGGTCGGTGGTCTGGGTCACCTCAGCTCCTCACGAGGCGGGCGATCGCGGCACTGGCCTCGGCGACCTTGGCGGCGGCGGCCTCGTCGGACTCGCGGGCGGCGTCGACCACGCAGTGCTCGATGTGCTCCTCGAGCAGCTTGATGCTGACGGCCTGCAGGGCGCGGGTCACCGCGCTGACCTGGGTGAGGACGTCGATGCAGTAGGTGTCGGACTCCACCATCCGGGCGATGCCGCGCACCTGCCCCTCGACGCGGCGCAGCCGCTTGAGGTGGTCGTCCTTGTGGCCGGCGTAGCCCGGCACGGCGATGGTCTGGTCGTTCGCATCCACCACTACAGGGTAGCCGATACCCCTACCCCTAGGGGGTATCAGGTCCGCGTGGCCCGTCTCACGCCCCGCGGAGCGCGCCCCGGGCCTGCGGCGGGAGGACGATGGAGGGAGCGCGGACCGGCGCCACGACAGTCGGTGGGCCGCGCCCGCGCCGGAAAGGGACTGGCATGAGCACGATCAAGGAAGCCGCCACGGACTTCCTGTCCTGTCGGCGGATCGCGGTGACCGGGGTGTCCCGCGAACCCAAGGAGCACGGGGGCAACATCGTCTACACCCGGCTGAAGGAGCGCGGCTACCAGGTGTTCGCGGTCAACCCGAACACCGAGCTGGTCGAGGGCGACCGGGCCTACCCCGACCTGACCTCCATCCCGGGTGGGGTCGAGGCCGTCGTCATCGCGACCCGGCCCGAGCACGCCGAGGCCACCGTGCGCGAGGCGGCGAACCTGGGCATGACCAAGGTGTGGATGCACCGGTCGATGGGCGCGGGCAGCGTCTCCCCGCAGGCCACCGTCCTGGGCCGCGAGCTCGGCATGGTCGTGATCGACGGCGGGTGCCCGCTGATGTTCGGCCCGGCGGCCGACGGTGGCCACAAGGTGATGTGCGCCCTGCTCAAGCTGACCGGCAAGGTTCCCCGGCACGTCTGAGCCGGTGGGTCCGGGCCGACGGGTCTACCCGGCGGCGGGCGCGGGAGCCGGCGGTGTCGTGGCCGGCGCGTCGGGCGCCTCCACCGCCGCCGCCACCGAGTCGTAGAAGGCGTCGGCTCCCAGCGCCTCGCTGATGCCGAGCCGGTCCAGCTCGGGACGGACGCTGTCCGACAGCTGCGCGATGACCATGCTCGCCCCGCGGTCCTCGAGCTCGTCGACCACCTGCTTGAGGGTCAGCCCGCCGCTGTAGTCGACGTCGACGATCGCCGAGGCCTCGAGCACCAACCGGCGCACCGGCGTGGACGGGTCGGCCTCGTCGACGAGCGCCAGGATCTCCTCGTTGAACCGGTTGGCGTTGGCGTAGTACAGGCCCGACGCAAACCGGTAGACGACCACCCCGGGCGCGATCTGGCCACCCTCGGCGACCGGCACGGACCGGTAGTGGCCGCCCTCCGACGGCACGAGGACCGAGTCCTTGGGGGCGTAGCTGCGGCGTAGGTGGTCGATCACCGACACGACGATGGCGACGACGATCGCCTGCTCGACGCCGACGATGATGACGAGCAGGCCGGTGAGGACCGCGATGACGAACTCGCCGGGGCGGATCCTCAGGATGGCCCGCAGGCCCTTCACCGCGATCAGCTCGATGCCGATGAGGAAGACCACGGACGCCAGGACGGCCGTGGGCATGTACTGCAGGGGCTTGGTGAGGAAGAGCAGCACGACGAGCACGATCACGGCAGTCGTCAGGCTGGCGACCTGGCTGCGACCACCGGCGCCGTCGACCATCTGGGTCTTGGTCGGGCTGCCGTTGACCACGAACGTGCCGCTCAGCCCGGCGCTGGCGTTCGCCAGGCCCAGGCCCACCAGGTCGACGTTCTCGTCGAAGGGCTCCTCGTACTTCGCGGCGTAGGCGCGCGAGGTCGCCGCGCTCTGCGCGAGCACGACGATGAAGATCGCGCCGCCGGTGCCGAGCAGGCTTGCGAACTGCGTCCAGGTGACCGAGGGGAACCCGAAGTTCGGCAGGCCACTGGGCACGACGCCCAGGGTGGCGACGCCGTCGGCAGCGAGGTCGAGCTGCCAGCTGACGACGATCGCGCCGACGACGGCGATGAGCGCCCCCGGGATGCGGGGCGAGACCGCCTTCGAACCCAGGATCACGGCGATGACCGCCGCGGAGACCCAGACGGTCGCGCCGTTGCTGTCGCTGAGGTTACCGAGGGTCGCGAGGAACTTCTCGACGGTGCCGCCGGACTGCTTGGGGATGCCCAACATGTCGCCCACCTGCCCCATCGCCACCTGGATCCCGACGCCGGTGAGGAAGCCGACGAGCACGCTGCGGGAGAGGAAGTTCGCGATGAAGCCCAGCTTGAGCAGCCGGGCGAGGATGAGGTACCCGCCGGTGATCAGCGCCAGCATCCCGGCCAGGGTGACGTACTGCGGCGAGGCGATGGTCGCCATCCCGGCCAGGCCGGCGGCCATGATCGCGGCGGTCGCGGAGTCGGCCCCGACGACCAGGTGGCGCGAGGAGCCGAGCAGCGCGAACACCGCGATGGGGATGAGGATCGTGTACAGGCCGGTGATCACGGGCATCCCGGCGATCGAGGTGTAGCCCATCACCTCGGGGATGCCGAGCGCCGCGAGCGTGACTCCCGCGGCGATGTCCGCCGGGATGCGGGTGCGCTCGACGGGGAGGATGCCTTCGAGGACCGGGAGTCGAGACGCCGTCCTGGCCATGTCACCCTCACAAGGTCGTGGCGGCAGCCCCTGGCTGCGCGCCTGTTGGGCGACTGTCCTCCTCCGCCGCCGGGCCGCGCATCACCCCTCCCGGATGACTCGACGACACCGACCGGCCCCCCCCTCGCCGGGGGGCGCGGGGGGCGTCAGCCAGTGGCGAGGGCGGTGAACCACACCACCGCGAGCCAGCCCGTCACGGCCAGGCCGGCCGCCGCACCGACGGATGCCGTGACGGGCCGCCAGCGGGCGGTCACCCACCGGCGGGCACCGGCCACGGGCAGCCAGACCGACAGCACCACCATGACGGCACAGGCCACCAGGACCCAGGAGGCGGTGCCCATCACACAGCCCTCGTGAGGAACATGCTGTGCCGGTCGGGCCGGTAGTCGCCGAAGGGCTCGCACGGGGTGAAACCGGCGCCGGTGTAGAGCGCGCGGGCGGCGTCGAAGGCCGGAGCGACCCCGGTCTCGAGGCTGACCCACTCGGCGCCCGAGGCACGCGCCTCGGTGATCGCGTGCGCGAGCAGGGCCCGGCCCACGCCCTGACCGCGCACCGCCGGGCTGACCCGCATGGTCTTCAGCTCCAGGTGCCCGCGCCCGAGGTCCTTCAGCGCCACCGACCCGACCACCGCGGAACCGGACTCGGCGACCCAGAGGCGCACGGCCGGCATCCGGAACTGGTCGATGGTGAGCCCGTGGCGACTCTCGGGCGGCGCGGTGGGCTCCATCTCGGCGAGGTGGTCGTCGAGCAGCGCGGCCACCCGTGGGTCGTCGAGGTCGGCGGGGTGGATCGCGACGGTCACGTCAGGTGGTCGACGAGCTGGGGTGCCAGCCCGACGTACGTCTGCGGGGTCATCGCGGCCAGCCGGGCCTCGACGTCGGCCGGCAGCCCGAGGCCGTGCACGAACTCGACCAGCTCGGCCTGCCCGATGCGCCGTCCCCGGGTGAGCTCCTTGAGCCGCTCGTAGGGCTGGTCCATGCCGGGCACGCCGCGGGCGCCGAGGGCGCGCATCGCCGACTGGATCGGCTCGCCGAGCACCTCCCAGTTGGCGTCGAGGTCGGCGGCCATGGCGGCCGGCACGGCATCCAGGCCGTCGAGCCCGCGGATGGCGTTGTCGATGGCGAGCAGGCTGTGCCCGAACGCCGAGCCGATGTTGCGCTGCATGGAGGAATCGGTGAGGTCGCGCTGGAGGCGGCTCTGCACGAGGGTGGCGGCGAGCACGTCGAGCAGCGCGTTGCTCACCTCGAGGTTGGCCTCGGCGTTCTCGAACCGGATCGGGTTGACCTTGTGCGGCATCGTCGAGGAGCCGACGGTTCCCTGGCCGCGCACCTGGGCGAAGTAGCCGAGCGAGATGTAGGTCCACACGTCGGTGCACATGTTGTGCAGCACCCGGTTGAAGCGGGCGACGTCGGCGTAGAGCTCGCTCTGCCAGTCGTGGCTCTCGATCTGGGTGGTCAGCGGGTTCCAGGTGAGGCCGAGGTGCTCGACGAACGCGCGGCTGACGTCCTGCCAGTCGGCACCCGGCACGGCGGCGACGTGCGCCCCGTAAGTGCCGGTGGCGCCGTTGAGCTTGCCGAGGAACTCGGCGTCCTCGATGCGCGCCAGCTGGCGCTGCAGCCGCCACGCGAGCACGGCGAGCTCCTTGCCCATCGTGGTGGGCGTCGCCGGCTGGCCGTGGGTGTGGGCCAGCAGCGGCACCGCGCGCAGGTCGCTGGCCATCGTGGCGAGCTGCTCCACGAGGGCGGTGGCACGGGGCAGCCAGACCTCGTGCACGGCGCCCTTGACCATGACCGCGTACGAGAGGTTATTGACGTCCTCACTGGTGCAGGCGAAGTGGATCAGCTCGGCGAGGCCGGCGTCGCCGGGGGCCGGTGCGATGTCGGTGAGCCGCTTCTTGAGGAAGTACTCGACGGCCTTGACGTCGTGCTGGGTGACCCGCTCGGTGGCGGCCATCTCGTCGATCTCCGCCGCGCCGAACCCGCGCACGACGTCGCGCAGCGCCTCCTGCTCGCCGCTGGTGAGGCGGCGCACCCCTGGCACCACCTCGTGCTCGGTGAGGTGGATCAGCCACTCGACCTCGACGTGCACCCGGGCCCGGTTCAGGGCGGGCTCGGAGAGGTGGTCGACGAGGGAGGCCACGACGCCGCGGTAGCGCCCGTCGAGCGCACCGAGCGCGATGTGCGGCTCGGCGTCGGCGAGGGAGGTGGATGCCGCGAGGCTGGTCGCGGGGGCGGTGCTGGGCATGCCCCCATCCTCCCAGAGCCGCACGAGGGCGGATGCCGGGTGCTCCGCAGGCCCGCGGGGCCGGCGCAGGGTCAGGCCCGGTCGCGGGACTCGAGCTCGGCGCGGACGTGGTCGACGATGCCCGGGACCGCCGCGGTGACCTCGGCGTAGGTGTGGTCGTAAGCGGGGTCGGTGCCGTACCAGGGGTCGTCCATGCCGAGCTCTCCGGCGGCCACGGCCTCGGGGTCGAAGGAGCGGAACAGCCGCACGGTGGCGCGGTGCGTACCGGCGCCGGCGAGCTGGCCGAGCTGCTGCTCGTGCACGTGGTCGACGGGCAGCACCAGGTCGTAGCGGTCGAGCCAGCTCGGCTCGAAGCGGCGGGCGACGTGCTCGTCCCAGCCGTTGTCGGCGTGGCCGTTGCGGCGCAGCACGGCCGCGGTGCGCGGGTGCATCCCACTGCCGATCTCCTCGCTGCTGGTGCCCGCGGAGTCGACGACGACGCGGTCGTCGAGCCCGGCATCCTCGAACGCCTCGCGCAGCAGGTACTCGCCCATCGGCGACCGGCAGATGTTGCCCCAGCACACGACACACACCCGGTACGGGCCCTCGTTGCTCGTCGTCATCCCCCCATCCTGCCAACCCCGACCTCGTGCGATTTACACACGGTTCTTACAGCCCCAGACGTGCGAGAACCGTGTGCAAGTCGCACGAAGTCCAGGAGGGGTGCTGGGGCGGGTCAGGCGTCGCCGTCGTCGAGGTCGAGCCAGTCGTGGACGCCCTCGAGGAACGCCTCGCGGGACAGGGCACCGGCACCGGCGGGGATGCGGCCCCACAGCGGCGCACCGGTGACCCGGGGCAGGTCGACCAGGTTGCTCTGCTCGGCCAGGCCCGGGTCGGCCGGCCACGAGCCGATGACGACGCCGAGCAGCGGCAGCGAGCGGGCCGCGAGCGCCTCGGCGGTGAGCGCGGCAGTGTTGAGCGTGCCGAGGCCGGCGCTAACCACGAGCACCACTCCGCAGCCGACACCCTTGTAGCGCAGCCCGGTCCCGAGGTCGGCCAGCGTGCCTCCGCGCTCGTCGAGCCGCACGAGCAGCCCACCGGCGCCCTCGACGAAGACCACCTCCGACTCGGCCGCGATCTCCCCGATCCGCTTCGCGTGCACCGCGACCGGCGACAGCCGCACCCCCTCCCGGCGGGCCGCGGCCTCGGGAGAGAGCGGGTCGCGCAGCCGCACCAGCTCGTGCGTGGCGACGTCGTCACCCACCAGCCGGCGCACCTCGTCGACGTCACCGGGCTCGCCGGCGGCCAAGCCGGTCTGGGTCGGCTTGACGACGGCCACGTCGCTGCCGCGCTCGCGCACCACGGCGGCCAGGGCGGCGGTGACGACCGTCTTGCCGATCCCGGTTCCGGTACCGGTGACCAGCACCACCGAGGTGAGCGACCGGGGGTCAGCCACGGGGACCGGTGAGCTCCGCGAGCACCTCGCAGGCGCGGTCGAGGTCGTGCTCGGCGTGGTCGGCGTGTGCCGTGAGCCGCAGGCGCGACGAGCCGTCCGGCGTCGACGGGGGCCGGAAGCACCCGACCCGGATGCCGCGCGCCCGCGCCTGATCGACCGCTTCGACCGTTTCGTGCGGCCCCGGCATCGACACCGACATCACCGCGCCGGCGGGCACCTCGACGCCGCACGCGGCAGCCAGCCGGGCGGCGTTGGCGTGCACCCGGTCGGTGAGCTCGGGGTGGTCGCGCAGTACGCCGAGCGCGGCCAGCGCCGCACCCGCGGAGGCCGGGGCGAGCCCGGTGTCGTAGATGAACGGGCGCGCGGTGTTGACCAGGTGATCGCGCACGACGGGGGCCGCGAGCACAGCACCGCCCTGGGCCGCGAGGGACTTCGAGAGGGTGGCGGTCACCACGACGTGCTCGGCCTGCGTGTGCCCCCCCTGTGCGACGAGGCCGCCGCCGCGCGGGCCCACGACCCCGAGGGCATGCGCCTCGTCGACGACGAGGATCGCACCGGAATCCTGCGTGAGCGCCACGAGGTCGTCGATGGGCGCGGCGTCGCCGAGCACCGAGTAGATCGACTCGACGACGACCACCGCCCGCGGTCCCTCCCGCCGGGACAGCAGCTCGGCGACGTGCCCCAGGTCGTTGTGCCGGGACACCGACACCGCAGCGCGCGAGAGGCGGCAGCCATCGATGAGGCTCGCGTGGGCGTGCTCGTCGCTCACCACGAGGGTGCCGGCGTCGGCGAGGGTGGTCAGCACCGAGAGGTTGGCGGCGTACCCCGTGGACAGCACCAGCGCCGAGGGGGCGCCGGTCAGCGCGACGAGCGCGGCCTCGAGCTCGTCGTGCACGTCGAGGGTGCCGGTGACCAGGCGCGAGGCGCCGGCTCCTGCGCCGTACGTCTCAGCGGCGGCCACGGCACCGGCGACGACCGCCGGGTGGGTGCGCAGGCCGAGGTAGTCGTTGCCCGCGAGGTCGAGGCCGTCGCCGGTCTTGGTGGTGGTGAGCCGACGGGTGAGCCCGGCGTCGGCGCGGGTCGCAGCAGCGTCCCGGATCCAGTCGAGGGAGCTCGTCACGCCGTCGATCCTGCCACGACCGCCCGGACGCGGCTCGACGGATCCCGGGCGGGCGGGGCCGCACGGGGAGTCGGAGGCCGTTCGCGGGCTCAGGAGGTGCTCGCGCAGTCAGGGCCGAGTTCGGCCCTGACTGCGCGAAGTGGACCTGACTCCGGGGAGAGCCGACCCTGGGGGCGGCCACCGCCCCTCGGCGCCGAGGACGCGCTCGGCGAGGTGGTTCGCCGGGAGGCCATCCACCGACCCCGCTCATCGGTCGATAACCTCGGCCGGGTGAGCCCGACGCCGTTGCCGACCGCCGACGGGCCGGTCGTCGTGCCGGCCCCGGGGCGGGGTGCGGGCCACTGGGCGGGGGCGCCGAGCGCGGTGCTCGACGACGGCACCTTCTGGCTCGCCTACCGGCTGCGCCGCCCGGTCGACGACGGCCGCGGTGTCGGCGTCGTCGTGGCGCGCTCCGGCGACGGGGTGCGGTTCACGACAGTGGCGCGCATCGCGCGTGAGGCGCTGGGCGCGGCCTCCCTCGAGCGGCCGGCGCTGGTCCGCCGCCCCGGCGGCGGCTGGCGGCTCTACCTCTCCTGTGCGACAACGGGTTCCAAGCACTGGTGGGTCGAGGCGCTCGACGCCGACGCCGCGGCCCAGCTGCACCACGGCCGCCGCACCGTCGTGCACCCCGGCGGCCCCGACGTCGGCGTCAAGGACCCGGTTGTGCGCGTCGACGACGGCGGCTGGCAGATGTGGCTGTGCTGCCACCCGCTCGACGAGCCCGGCCACGAGGACGCGATGACGACCCGCTTCCTGCGCAGCGACGACGGCCTGGCCTGGACCGACTCCGGCGAGGTGCTGAGCGGCACCCCCGGCACCTGGGACGCGCGCGGCGCCCGGGTCACCACGGTGCTCTCACCCGACCCGCTGGTCGTGCTCTACGACGGCCGAGCCACCGCCGACGAGAACTGGCACGAGCGCACCGGCGTCGCCCGCTCGAAAGACGGCACACCGGTGCTCACCGCCGACGCCGACGGCCCCGCGGCATCCTCGCCGCACGGCGACGGCGCCCTGCGCTACGCCTGCGCCGTGCCGCTGCCGGACGGCGGCCTGCGCTGGTACGCCGAGGTCGCCGCCGCCGACGGCTCCCACGCCCTGACCACCTCGCTCTCGCCCGCCCCGGGCGCGAGCCCACCCCCACCATCCGAGGAGGACACCCATGCCCAAGGCCCCGCTGCCCACTGAGGTCGCCGAGCTGTTCGCGCAGCCCAACCCCGCGGTCGTCGCGGTGCTGCGCCCGGACGGCTCGCCGATGTCGGTCGCCACCTGGTACCTCGTCGAGGACGACGGCACGGTGCTGCTCAACATGGATGCCGGCCGCGCCCGGCTGCGCTGGATGCGCGGGCGGCCGCAGATCGCGCTCACCGCGCTCAAGGAGGGCGAGTGGTACACCCACGTCAGCGTGCGCGGCCCCATCGTGCGGTGGGAGGACGACCCGCGGAAGGCGCTGGCCGACATCGACCGGCTCTCGATGCACTACGGCGCAGGCGCCTACCCGAACCGCGAGCGGCCGCGGGTGAGCTGCTGGGTGCGGGTCGACACCTGGCACGGCTGGGGTCAGGCCAAGGCGGAGTGACGCCCTGACCCGGCCTGCGTGTGAGGTTGCTTTCAATCACCTTTCCGGGTGCTTAGGTTCGCCTAACCCGGTGTTAGCGTCGAAGGGTGGCGACGTCCCTCGCACGGGCTCCGATCGGCATCGAGCTGCGCGTCGTGGACGCAGCCGGGCCGACCGCCCTGTCACGACGTCTGGCCGAGCTCGGGCTGCGGGTCGGTAGCCACGTCCGGTGCGTGCAGCGCACCTCGGGCGGTGGGCGGATCGTCGACGTCGCGGGCTCGCGCATCGCGCTGGGGCGCGAGGTGCTCGAGTCGGTGCAGGCCGAGCCGGCCGCACGTCCGGCTGCACGTCCGGCTGCACGTCCGGCTGCCGGGGCCGCCCCCTCATGACCACGGTCTCGCCCCTGCCCCGCCCGACATCGGCCCCGTCGTGCCACGAGGACGGTTCACCACGCGCGGCCCCGTGCGGGGCTCCGGTGATCGTGCTCGCCGGCGCGCCCAACGTCGGCAAGTCGACCCTGTTCAACGCGCTCACCGGCGCCCGCCGCACGGTGGGCAACTGGCCGGGCACGACGGTCGAGGTCGGCCGCGGGGGGTGCGCCGTCGAGGGTCGGGTTGCCGACGTGGTCGACCTGCCCGGCTCCTACTCGCTCGACCCGCTCAGCCCCGACGAGGCGCTCACCCGGAACGTCGTGCTCGCGCAGGGCTCCGACCGTCCCGACGTCGTGGTCCTCGTCGCCAGCGCGGCCCATCTCGCGCGCAGCCTCTACCTCGTCGCCCAGGTGCGCGAGACCGACCTGCCCGTCGTCGTCGCGCTGACCATGGGCGACGTCGCCGCCCGTCGCGGCATCCGGGTGGATGCCGGAACGCTCGCCGCGGTCGTCGGCTGCCCGGTCGTCGTGCTCGACCCGCGCCGCCGCTGCGGCGTCGACGCTCTGCTCGCGGCGGTGGCCACCTCGCTCGAGCGCGGCCCGGCCGAGCGCCGCGCCGTCGCCGCCGCTGCCGGCGACGACCTCGCCGCCGCCGACGAGCGGTTCGGCTGGATCGACGCGGCCGTCACGGCATCCGTGAGCAGGCAGGCGATGGGCCGGCGCACCTGGTCAGACCGCATCGACCGCTTCGCCACGGCCCCGGTGGTCGGCCCGCTGCTGTTCCTCGCGGTCATGTGGGCGGTCTTCCAGGCCACGACCACCCTGGCCGCGCCCCTCCAGGACGCCCTGGGCGCCTTCGTGTCGGGACCGGTGTCGTCGGTGGGCGGCTGGCTGGTCGACACCGTGGGGCTCGGTGGCACGCCGGTGCGCGGGCTGGTGGTCGACGGCGTGATCGCCGGGGTCGGGATGCTGCTGACGTTCGTGCCGCTGATGGCGCTGATCTTCCTGCTGCTGGCCGTGCTCGAGGACTCGGGCTACCTGGCGCGGGCCGCGGTCGTGACCGACCGGCTGATGAGCCGGCTCGGGCTGCCCGGGCGCGCCTTCCTGCCCATCGTCGTCGGCTTCGGCTGCAACGTGCCGGCGGTGTCGGCCACCCGCATCCTGCCCGACGCCAGGCACCGGGTGCTCACCGCGCTGCTCGTGCCGTTCACCTCGTGCTCGGCGCGGCTGACCGTCTACGTCCTGCTCGCGACGACGTTCTTCCCGGCCCACGCCGGCACGGTCGTGTTCGCGATGTACCTCGTCTCGATCCTGCTCGTGGTGGTCGTCGGCCTCGGGCTGCGGTCGACGCTGTGGCGCGCGGTCGGCGCCGACCCCCTGGTCATCGACCTGCCGCCCTACCAGCGGCCGACACTGCAGCTGAGCCTGTCGGTCACCTGGCTGAGGTTGCGGGGCTTCCTGCGCACGGCATCCGGCATCATCGTCGCCACCGTCGTGGTGGTGTGGCTGCTGCAGTCGATCCCGGTGGGGGCGGGGTCGTTCGGCGACGTGCCCGTGTCGGGCAGCCTGTACGCCGAGCTCTCGAGGGCCGTCTCGCCGCTGCTCGCCCCGGCCGGGTTCGGGCAGTGGGAGGCCGTCTCGGCGCTGCTCGTCGGGTTCGTCGCCAAGGAGGCGGTGATCTCGTCATGGGCCCAGACGTATGCCCTCGCCGAGCCGGCGTCGTCACACGACCCGGGTGCCCTGGGCGTGCAGCTGCACCAGACGTTCGCGGTCGCCAGCGGCGGCCACACGGCAGCAGCAGTAGCGGCGTTCATGGTCTTCCTGCTGGCGTACACGCCCTGCGTCGCAACACTGTCCGCCCAGCGCCGCGAGCTCGGCCTGCGCTGGACCGCGTTCGGGATGGGGCTGCAGCTCGTCGTCGCGTGGACGCTCGCCGTGCTGGTGTTCCAGGTCGGCCGGGTGTTCTGGTGAGCGCCTCCTCGCCGGTGCGCGGCCCGCTGACCGCGGTGCTCGAGGCCTTCGACGCCGGTGCTCGCTCGCTCGACGAGGTCGCCGACCGCAGCGACCTGCCACTCGACACGGTGCGGGCCTGCGTCGACCACCTGGTGCGGATGGGTCGGCTCCAGGCGAACGAGCTCGCCGTCGGCTGCCCCGGCGGCGGGTGCGGGTCGTGCGCGTCCGGTACCGCCGACGGCACGGCGGGGTGCGGGTCGAGCGGCCCGTCGCGACGACGGTCGGGGCCGGTGCTCGTGGCGCTCTCGCTCGCCCGCCGTTGAGCACCCGGCTCGGGAGTGCCGCTGGCGCAGCATCCCGCGCCATCGACACCCGTCAGCCGTGGACGTCCTCCACGGCCGCGACCAGCCCCGAGGTGAGCAGGGCCAGGTCGTCGTCGGACGTCACGTAGGGCGGCATCGTGTAGACGAGGTCGCGGAACGGCCGCACCCACACGCCCCGCGCGATGGCGGCCGCGGTCACCTCGGCCACCCGCACCGGCTCGCGCAGCTGCACCACGCCGACGGCTCCCAGCACGCGCACCTCGCGCACCGACGGCAGGGATGCCGCCCGCTCCAGCCCCGCGGTCAGCCCGCGTTCGATGCGGGCCACCTCGGCGGGGGTGTCGCGAGAGGCCAGCAGGTCGAGGTTCGCCGACGCGATGGCGCAGGCCAACGGGTTGCCCATGAAGGTGGGCCCGTGCATCAGCCCGCCGGCCTCGCCGGCGCTGACCCCCTCGGCCACGTCCCGGGTGCAGAGCGCCGCCGCGAGCGTCAGGTAGCCGCCGGTGAGCGCCTTTCCGACGCACAGGATGTCGGGTGGGTTCGCCGTGCGGTTCCCCGCCCACAGCGGCCCGGTGCGGTGGAACCCGGTGGCGATCTCGTCGTGGATCACCAGCGCCCCGTGCTCGCGGGCCAGGTCGTGCAGCACCGCCAGCGCGTGCGGGGTGTAGACGTGCATGCCACCGGCACCCTGCAGCACCGGCTCGGCGATGACGGCCGCCACCGACTCGGCGTGCGCGGCGTACAGCGCCCGGGTCTCGCGCTCCCAGGCGACCAGCTCGGGCTCGTCGGGCGAGCGGTCGAGGCCACCGGGCGGGCGGGGCGCGAAGACGTGCTGGGGCAGCACGCCGCGGAACAGCGCGTGCATCCCGCCCACCGGGTCGGTGACCGACATCGGCGAGAAGGTGTCGCCGTGGTAGCCGCCGCGGATCGTGAAGAACCGGGTGCGTGGGCGCCCAGCGGCGAGGTGCCACTGCAGCGCCATCTTCATCGCCACCTCGACCGACACCGACCCGGAGTCGGCGAGGAACACGCGCTCGAGCCCGGCGGGTGCCAGCTCGACCAGCCGGCGGGACAGCCCGATGGCGGGCTCGTGGGTCAGGCCCCCGAACATCACGTGCGCCATCGACCCGAGCTGCGCAGCCGCCGCGGCGTCCAGCTCGGGCACGGCATACCCGTGGATGGCGCACCACCACGAGGCCATCGCGTCCACCACCTCGCGCACAGTCCCGTCGCGGTCGCGCAACCGCAGCCGGATGCCGTGCGCCGACTCCACGAGGTACGGATCCTGAGGTGTCAACGCGGATGAGTACGGGTGCCAGACGTGCTCCCGGTCGAACGCGAGGAGCGCGGCGGCATCCAACGTGCTGGGGTCGCCGTCACGGCTGGGGTCGCGGTCGGGTGTCATCGCGCCCCATTGTGTCGGGAACTCAGGCGGCGGCGCGGGCGCTCTCGACGTGGCTGGCGAGGCGCTGCATCAGCGAGCGGAGGTCGGCGTCGAGGGCCTGGTCGGACAGGCGGCCGTCGACGAACGCCTGGAATGCCGAGCCGACCCCCACGGTGTCCTCGAGCACGGCGGCGCCGGCGACCTTGAGCACCTTGACGCCGTCCTCGCGGGCCCACTGGGCGGCGCGGGGGGCGCCAGAAGCCGCGATCACGGCGGCCGGCTTGCCGGCGAGGGCGGCGGCACCGCGCGGGCGCGACGCCCAGTCGACGGCGTTCTTGACGGCGCTGGAGAGCGAGCCGTTGTACTCCGGGGTGACGAGCAGCACGGCGTCAGCGTCGGCGACGGCCTCGCGCAGGTCGCGGGCGATCTCGGGCAGCTCCTCGGGGGAGTCCAGGTCCTCGCTGTAGTGCGGGAGCTCGGCGAGGCGGGCGAAGACCGTCGCGTCGACACCGGCGGGGAGGTGTGCCATGGCGGCGTCGGCGAGCTGGCGGTTGGTGGAGCCGGCGCGCAGGCTGCCGACGAGGACGAGGACGTTCACGGAGTGCTCCTGGGAATCGGGGGCGGATCGGGGAGGCGATCGACGCTGATCACTTGATTGAACCGTCAACTACCCGGCACCATTCCCGCCCGGGTGCCCCGGCGGTCGCCGGGACTTGCGCGATCCGCTACTCAGCGTCACTATGTACCAGTAGTCAGTGTCACTGGATACCAGTGACATTGAGTAGCGACGGAAGGAGGGGTGCCGTGGGCAAGCAGGAGACCGAGATGCTCAAGGGCACGCTCGAGGGCATCGTCCTGGCGCTGCTCGCGGGCCGGTCGGCGTACGGCTACGAGATCACCGCCGAGCTGCGCGAGCGCGGGTTCACCGACCTCGCCGAGGGCACCGTCTACGCCCTCCTGGTGCGCGTGGAGCAGCGCGGCCTGGTCGACGTCGCGAAGGTGCCCTCCGAGAAGGGCCCGCCGCGCAAGGTCTACACCCTCAACGACAACGGTCGGGCCCAGCTCGACGACTTCTGGAGGACGTGGAGCTTCCTCCAGGTACGTATCGAACAGCTCCGACAGGGAGGCAGCTGAGATGGCCGCGAAGTGGATCGAGGCCCTGACCGGGTCGCTCGAGCAGAAGAAGCAGTACAAGCGGGACAAGGCCCGCATCGAGGCACTCCCCGAGCCCTACGGCAGCACGGGCAAGGCCTTCGAGCGGTACTTCATGTACTACGGGGGCATCACCGGCGGCGACACCCTCGTGACGATGCTGGGCGACTTCACCGACCTGTGGGAGCGGGCCGCCCTCGACGGCACGCCAGTGCGCGAGATCGTCGGCGAGGACCCGGTGGAGTTCGCCGAGACGTTCGCACAGTCCTACGCGGGCACCCGCTGGATCGACAAGGAGCGGGCGCGCCTCACGTCGGCGATCCACGCCGCGGATGCCGGGAGCCCCAGATGAGCACGGCAACGGCCCCGGCCATCCGGGTCGAGGGCCTGGTCAAGTCGTTCAAGGACCTCGATGTGCTGCGTGGGGTCGACTTCGAGGTGGAGCGGGGCAGCATCTTCGCCCTGCTCGGCTCCAACGGCGCGGGTAAGACGACCGTCATCCGCATCCTGGCCACGCTGCTGCGCGCCGATGCCGGCCGGGCCGGCGTCAACGGCTTCGACGTGGTGTCGTCGGCGGCCGAGGTGCGCGAGTCGATCAGCCTCACCGGTCAGTTCGCCGCGGTCGACGACGTGCTCACCGGCCGCGAGAACCTCGTGCTCGTCGCCCGGCTACGACACCTGCCGGATGTCGGCCGCATCGCCGAGCGCCTGCTCGCCCGGTTCCAGCTCACCGACGCCGCCGAGCGCCGGGTCGCGACCTACTCCGGCGGCATGCGCCGCCGGCTCGACATCGCGATGAGCCTGATCGGCGACCCGCCGGTGGTCTTCCTCGACGAGCCCACCACCGGGCTGGACCCCGAGGCGCGCCTGGAGGTGTGGCAGGCGGTGCGCGACCTCGCCGCGAACGGCACCACCGTGCTGCTCACCACCCAGTACCTCGACGAGGCCGAGCAGCTCGCCGACCGGATCGCCATCCTGCACGAGGGCCGCATCCTCGAGAACGGCACGCTCGCCGAGCTCAAGGCGCTCCTGCCCCCGGCGAAGGTCGAGTACGTCGAGAAGCAGCCCACGCTCGAGGACGTCTTCCTCGCCCTCGTCGGCCACGACGCGACGACCGCCAGCACGGCCCCAACCGAGGAGACCCCATGACCACCACGCACCTCGTCGGCGACACCGCCCTGCTCACCGGGCGGTCGCTGCGACACATCACCCGCAGCCTCGACACCATCATCACCACGACGATCATGCCGATCGCCTTCCTGCTGCTGTTCGTGTTCGTCTTCGGTGGCGCGATCGACACCGGCACCGGGGACTACATCGACTACCTGCTGCCCGGCATCCTCGTCGTCACCGTGGCGTCGGGCGTCTCCTACACGGCCTACCGGCTCTTCCTCGACCAGCAGAGCGGCATCTTCGAGCGCTTGCACTCGATGCCGATCGCGCGCTCCGCGGTGCTGTGGGCGCACGTGATCACCTCGCTGGCCGCCATCGCCCTGTCGGTCGCGGTCGTCGTGCTCGCTGCTATCGCCTTCGGGTTCCGTTCCAGCGCAGGCATTCTCGCGTGGCTGGCTGTGACCGGCATCCTCGCGCTGTTCACCCTGGCGCTCACCTGGCTCGCCGTCGTGCCCGGGCTGACGGCAACGTCGGTCGACGGCGCGAGCGCGTTCTCGTACCCGCTCATCCTGCTGCCGTTCATCAGCTCGGCCTTCGTGCCCACCGCCACGATGCCCGGGCCGGTGCGGGCCTTCGCCGAGAACCAGCCGGTCACCGCGATCGTCGACGCCACCCGCAACCTGCTCGCCGGGCAGCCGGTCGGCAGCGCGATCTGGGCGGCCCTGGCCTGGTGCCTGGGGCTGCTCGCCCTGGCCTACGGGGTCGCGATGCTCGTCTACCGGCGCAGGACCGCCTGACCGAGCCGCTGCGCCAGCGCCGCCACCTCGTCGTTGAGCGCGTCGGGGGCGACCACCCGGAACTGCCACGGCAGCCAGGCCAGCCGGGCCGCCGCGGAGTGCACGTCCCAGGCCGAGAAGCGCAGCTCGCACCGGTCGCCGAGGGCCGACAGGCTGCCGATGCCGGCGGGCAGGGCGTCGGCGACGACCTCGAGCGGGGCGTCGAGGTCGAGCACGACGTCGACGCCCCGCGGCCCGCGGGTGAGCGACTCGCGCACGTGCTCGGCGGCGTCGGGCGCCTCGCGCGGCCGGAAGGCGAAGGTGGTCTCGCGCACCTCGCTCATCCGGTCGAGGCGGAAGCTGCGCCAGTCGGCCCGGTCGAGGTCCCACGCGAGGAGGTACCAGCGCGAGGTGGTGGCGACCAGCCGGTAGGGCTCGGCCCGCCGGCTGCTCCGCTCGCCGGACCCTGCCTCGTAGTCGAAGCGCACCTCCCGGCACCCCCGCGCAGCGCGGGCGAGCAGCGCCACCACGGCGCCCTCCACGAGCTGGTCGCGGCGCTCGAGGGTGACCGTCGCCTGCGAGACCGCCTCGACGCTCGCGCGCAGCCGCGCCGGCAGCACCTGGTCGAGCTTGCCGAGGGTGCGCATCGCCGGCTCTCCGAGCCCGGCCACGGTGCCACCGGCTGCCAGTCGCAGCGACACCGCCACGGCCACGGCCTCCTCGTCGTCGAGCAGCAGTGGCGGCAGGGCCGCTCCCGAGCCGAGCTGGTAGCCGCCGCCCACGCCCCGGCCGGCGCGCACCGGGTAGCCGAGCGCGCGCAGCCGGTCGACGTCGCGGCGCACGGTGCGGGTGGTGACCTCGAGCCGGTCGGCGAGCTCTGGGCCGGTCCACGTCGGGCGCGACTGGAGCAGGCCGAGCAGGCGCAACACGCGCGAGGTCTGGGTCATGCCGGAATCCTCCGATCGGTAGCGGACCAGAACTGTCCTGATTGTGACCGAGGGTGGTGACATCCCGCACGACACCAGCACCGAGAAGGAGCCCGAGATGTCCGGCAACGCCGCGATGAGCACCGACGAGCGCGAGCTGCTCGCCAGCTACGTCCACCAGCAGCACGACGGCTTCCGGGGGGCGATCCTCGACCTCACCGACGAGCAGGCCGGGCAACGGATCGCATCGAGCGCCCTGAGCGTCGGCGGCCTGGTCAAGCACGCCGCGCAGGTCCAGGTGGGCTGGCGGATGATGATCGAGGCCGCGCCCGAGCCGCCGACCTGGCCCGGCACCCTCGAGGAGCAGCAGGCCAACTACGAGCGCGACAACACCTGGCTCGAGGGCGACACGGTGGATGCCGCACTGTCCGCGTTCGACGCCGAGGCGCAGCGGGTGCTCGCCGCCATCCGTGCGGCGGACCTCGACACCCCCGTGCCGGTGCCGCAGGACGTGCCCTGGTTCCCCAAGGACGTCAGCTCCTGGTCGGTGCGCTGGGTGGTGCTGCACCTCATCGAGGAGCTCGCCCGGCACGCGGGCCACGCCGACCTGCTGCGCGAGGCGATCGACGGTGCCACGATGTACGAGCTGATGGCCCGCCGCGAGGGGTGGGATGCCAGCGCCTGGGCATGACACAGTGTTCCGGTGACTGCACGCGCCCTCGTGGCCACGCTCGTGGCCCTCGCCGTCGCGACGGTGTCTGTCGTGGGCGCGGTCGGGGTGCTCCGCGCGGACGCCGGCACCAGCTCGCAGGACCAGTGCGCCAAGCCCGTGTCGGAGCGCGTCGGCGGGTGGTTCTGCTTCGGGGAGTCCCCGGCTCCCTGAGGGTGGTTGGGTCGTCAGGCCCAGGTGGGCTGCTCGACCGTCCCGTGCTGCACGCACGTGGCGGTCCACGCGCCGGGTGTCACCTGCACCTTCATCCGGCGCCGGCAGTGTGCGCAGAACCGCGGGGGCTCCAGCTCGGCGCGCTGGGCGCAGCGCCGGTGGTCGCCGGCGGCCACGGCATCCCCGCACTGCCCGCACCACTGCCCGGGGGAGGTGCGGCTCGGAACGGGCTCCACGTCAGAACGTCTCGTTGAGCGCCTTGATCGGCATCTCGAGCTCATCGAGCAGCGCGAGGTCCTCGCGGGGGTCGCGCCCGAGGGTGGTCAGGTAGTTGCCGACGATGACGGCGTTGATGCCCCCGAGCAGTCCGTCGCGGGTGCCGAGGTCGCCGAGGGTCAGCTCGCGGCCACCGGCGTAGCGCAGGATGGTGCGCGGCAGCGCGAGCCGGAAGGCGGCGATGGTGCGCAGCGCGTCGCCGGTCTCCATGGGCTCGAGGTCGCCGAAGGGCGTGCCGGGCCGCGGGTTGAGGAAGTTCAGCGGCACCTCGTGCGGCTCGAGCTCACCGAGCTGCGCGGCGAGCTCGGCGCGCTGCTCGATGCTCTCGCCCATGCCGACCAGGCCGCCGCAGCACAGCTCCATGCCCGACTCCTTGACCATCAGGCAGGTGTCCCAGCGCTCGTCGAAGGAGTGCGTGGTGACGACGTCGGGGAAGTAGGAGCGGCCGGCCTCGAGGTTGTGGTTGTACCGGTGCACCCCCATGTCGACGAGGTCGGCCACCTGCTCGCGGTCGAGCATGCCGAGCGATGCGGCGACGTTGATGTCGACCGCGGCCCGGATGGCGGCCACGCCCTCGCGCATCTGCTCCATCAGCCTGGCGTCGGGGCCGCGCACGGCGGCGACGATGCAGAACTCGCTGGCCCCGGTGGCGGCGGTCTGCTTGGCGGCGCGCACGAGCTCGGGCACGTTGAGCCATACCGAGCGCACCGGGCTGGTGAACTGCCCCGACTGCGAGCAGAAGTGGCAGTCCTCGGGGCAGCCACCGGTCTTGAGCGACACGATGCCCTCGACCTCGACGCTGGGACCCTGGTACTTCATCCGCACCTCGTGGGCGAGGGCCAGGAGGTCCTGCAGCCGGTCGTCGCCCGTGCGCAGCACCTCGACGATCTGCGGGTGCGTCAGCGGCACCCCGCGCCCGAGCACCTGCTCGCGCGCGACGTCGAGGATGTCGGTTTCGGTCACCTGTGCCGTCATGCCCCCGATTGTGTCGCATGCCGCCCGCGCCGCCACTGGCGGCTCGGCCAGCGGTCGCTCGGCCAGGGGACGCTTGCCCGGTGGTGCCCGGCTCTACTCGTCGGGCGTCCCTAGACTGCGGCCATGGCCAGCTCGTCGACCCGGATGCTGCTGCTCGGCGCCGTGCGGCTGTTCGAGCCGGTCAACGGGTACCAGATCCGGCGCGAGCTGGTGTCGTGGCGGGTCGACGAGTGGGCGCACATCAACCCCGGTTCGATCTACTCCGGGCTCGAGACCCTCGCGCGCGCCGGACACCTGGCCCGTCACTCCCTGGTCGAGGGCAGCCGAACCGTCACCGTGTACACGACCACCGCGGAGGGGCGCGAGGAGTTCCAGCGGCTGTTCGCCGATGCCGTGCGCACGCACGACCGCGGCTCGGCGCGGGGGTTCACCACCGCCTTGTCGCTGCAGCCCCTGGTCGACCGTGCGGTGTTCCTCGAGCTGCTGCAGGAGCGGCTGGCCGCGGTCGACGCCGTGCTCGCCCAGGACGAGGCACTGGCGAAGTCGCCCGACGGCGCGCTGCCGCCGCACCTGCCGCCACTTCTCGGCCTCTGGCAGGCCCAGGCCCACACGGAACGGGACTGGCTGGCCGACACGATCGTCGAGGTCCGCTCCGGCACGGGTGCGTATGCCGCCGACTCCGCCGGCTGGATGCCGCCCCAGGACGACCCGGGTTGGGCGATGCAGGCCGACCGGGAGCGCTACCGCGAGGCCCTCGGCATCCCCGACTGACACCGGTCTCTCCTCGAGGATGAGCCGCCCGCACCCAGTGGCGCGGCAGCACCACCGTGCTCTGGTCGGGATGCCGGGGTGGCGGTGGTCTGTGCGGGTGGCGGTGCCGGGGCACCGCCACGTGAGCAGACAGACCAGAGCCGGCAGGCAGACCAGAGCCGGGCAGGCAGCCCAGAGCCGGGGTCGGCCGAACAGTTGCCGGGGTGCACCAGTGGCAGCCACGGCCGCACCCGCCGCAACGTCGGACCGTCCTTGACGGGATGATCAAAGTTGATCACCATGGGAGCGAAGTGTTCAACTTTGATTAAGGAGCCGGGATGATCAGCGCCAGGGGATTGACCCAGACCTTCACCTCGAAGGCGGGGCGCGAGAAGACCGAGGTCAGCGCCGTCGACGGCATCGACCTCCACGTCGCCGAAGGGGAGGTGGTCGCCTTCCTCGGCCCGAACGGCGCCGGGAAGACCACCACGCTGCGCATCCTGACCACACTGCTGCGGCCCACCGCCGGCACCGCCACGGTGGCCGGCTACGACGTCGCGACCCAGGCCCAGGAGGTGCGCCGCAGCATCGGCTACGTCTCCCAGTCCGGCTCGACCGGCAGCGTCACCCGGGCCGGTGAGGAGGTGGTCGACCACGGGATGCTCTACGGGATGAGCGCCGCCGCCGCCCGTGTCCACGGGCGGCACCTCTTCGAGCAGCTGGACCTCGAGGGGCTGTGGACCCGCCAGCCGCGCGCGATGTCCGGGGGCCAGCGCCGCCGCCTCGACATCGTCATGGGGCTGATCCACGAGCCGAGGCTGGTCTTCCTCGACGAGCCGACCACGGGGCTCGACCCCCAGGCCCGGGCCAACCTGTGGCAGCACATCGCCGACCTGCGCGAGCGGCGCGGGGCGACGGTGTTCCTCACCACCCACTACCTCGACGAGGCCGACGCGCTCAGCGACCGGGTCGTCATCATCGACCACGGCCGGATCGTCGCGTCCGACACCCCGGATCACCTCAAGGCCGCCCTGGCCGGTGACCTCGTCGAGCTCGAGCTCGTCACGCTCGAGCAGGTGTCCTGCGCCGCCGAGAAGCTGGGCACCCTCGCCGACGACGCCGGCGGCATCGAGGTCGACGGGGCGCGGGTGCGCGGCCGGGTACGGCAGGCCGGGCGGGCCGTGCCCGGGTTGCTGCGCGAGCTCGACCGCACCGGGGTCGAGCTGTCCTCCATCGAGGTGCGCCGGCCCACCCTCGACGACGTCTTCCTCGACCTCACCGGCCGCTCGCTGCGCGAGGGCTGAGCCACCGGCCTACCGAAGGGACCCGACATGACCTTTCTGCGCGAGAGCACCATCGTCTTCCGCCGCCAGATCCGCATCTACCTGCGCAACCCGGCCTGGGTCTTCATCGGGCTGCTGCAGCCGGTGCTCTACCTGCTGCTCTTCGGCCCGCTGCTGAAGCCCCTGGCCGCCCAGTTCGGCGACGCCAACGCCTTGACCTTCTTCGTGCCCGGGCTGCTGGTGCAGCTCGCCATCTTCGGCGCGTTCTTCGCCGGCTTCTCGCTGATCGGCGAGTGGCGTGACGGTGTCATCGAGGCCGAGCGGGTCACCCCGGCCAGCCGCACGGCCCTGCTGATGGGCCGGCTCTGGCGCGACCTGGCCCAGCTGTTCGTGCAGGCGCTGATCCTCGTCGGCCTTGGATACGCCATGGGGATGGTCGCACCGATGGGTGGCGCGGCGGTGGGCATCGTGCTCACCCTGCTCCTCGGCGGGGCGTGCGCCGCGTCATCCAACGCCCTGGCCCTGACCACCAAGAGCGAGGACACCATGGCCCCGATCATCAACTCGCTGATCACGCCCGTGCTCCTGCTGTCCGGCATCCTGCTGCCGATGGCGCTCGCACCGCTGTGGCTGCAGAGGGTCGCCGACGTGGTGCCGACCAAGCACGTCGTGGATGCCGTGCGCAGCACCTTCCGCGGTGACCTCACCGGCAGCGTGCTCGGCTGGGGCGTCGCGTGGACCCTGCTCCTGCTCGCGGTCTCGCTCTGGTGGGGGACGGCTACCTTCCGGCGCGAGAACGCCTGAGCGACAGTGCTACCGGAGCAACTCACCGAGGATGCTGCGGGCGCTCGACTGCTCACCGGCCCCCTGGCCTCCGGTGTGAGCGGATCACCTAGAACCACCGGGGCACGCTCGCTACCAGGTGCTGGCCAGCAGCTCGCGCAGCACCGCGGCCTGTGCCGCGACCCGCTGAGCCTCGTCGGGACGGCCGGCGTCGCCCAGGTGTGCCGACGCCCGCTCGTGCTCGGCGAGCTCGGCTGCCACGACCGCGCGCACGTCGGGCTCGGTGAGCTCGCGCCGCGGGGCATCGGCCGCCCCGGCTCCCACGGCGGACGCCTCCGCCGCCCCGGCCCGCGGCATCGTGTCGATGGCGACCGCTTCGGCGTTGGCGACGGCCGAGAGCGCCGAGCGCAGCGCCGCTACTGCCACCCGGTCGCGAGCGCGCATCGCGTCGGTGAGCGCGGTCGCCATCCGGCCGCGCAGGTCCCCCGAGCGGCTGCTCACGACCAGGCCAACCCGAGCAGCACCAGTGGCAGCGCCGCGGCCACGGCGGCGAACGAGTAGGCGGCGACCGGGAGCACCGGGTTGGCCGGCCCGTCGGCGAGCAGGCGCAGCCGCACCGGCGCCGTGGTGCCCACACCCAGGGCGGCCTCGGGGGTGCGGCTGCCGGCGAGCGTGAGCAGGGCCCGGGCGGTCGCGACCTCGCCGCTGCGGTGCACGGCGGCGCGGTCGGCCAGCGCCTCGACGAGCAGGCGTACCTCGGCGAGCGCCTCCGCCGACCGCAACGGGCCCGGCACGGCCCGGGTGATGACCTCGAAGAACTCCAGCAGCAGGTCGTGCCGGCCGCGCAGGTGCGCCTCCTCGTGGGCCACGACCGCGTCGAGCTGCTCGGCGGGCAGTGCGTCGAGCACGCCCTGGGTCAGCACGAGGCGCGACCTGCGGCCGGGGATGCAGTAGGCGGTCGGGGTCGGGTGCTGCAGGATCCGCATCCGCTCGTCGTGCTGCGCCACGATGTCGACGAGCTGGCGGTGGTCGGCACGCACCCGCCGCAGCCGGGTGCCGACGTCGTGCCCGGCATAGAGCAGCCGGCCGAGCACGAGGGCGCTGACCAGCACGGCGAGCGCGACCAGGGCCGGGTGGCGCAGCGGGTCGTCGCCGTGCAGGAGCAGCGGCACGGCCGCGGGGGCCGCCGCGAGCGCCGCCAGGATGCCGCCCAGCGACACCGCCTGCCACGCCACGAGGGCAGACCGCGGCGCACGTCGGAAGCTTTTGCGGCGGGCCATCAGCCCCGGGGCCACCCACGCGAGGAGCACGGCGAGCACCGCGAGCGCGAACGGGATCACACGCTCAATGGTGACAGGCGCGCGCCCTCGACCGGACAACCGGGTCCGTCCCAGTCGACGCCGCCGTGCCCGGGTGCGGCTCAGCGGCGGCGGATCATGCTCCGCCGCGTGCCCGCGGGCTGCTCGTCGTCGGCGCGGGCCTCGATCTCGGCGAGCGCGGCCTTGATGTCGGCCAGCTCGTCGGTGCTGGCGCCGTCGAGGAAGTGCAGCAGGGCGGCACGGCGGTCGGTGACGTCCATGTCGTCGAGCGTGCGCAGCATCGTCTGGGCGGTGAGCGCCTCACGGGTGTCGGCCGGGAAGTAGCGCCAGGCTCGTCCGTCGCGCTCGCGGGTGACCAGGCCCTTCTTGGCCAGCCGGTCGAGCACGGTCATCACGGTGGTGTAGGCGATCTCGCGCTCGCCCTCGAACCGGTCGTGCACCTCGCGCACGGTGGCGCCCTCGAACGAGGCACCGCCCAGCGTCGCGGCCTCCCACAGGTGCTCCATGACCACGCGCTCGAGGTCGCCGAGACGGGGCGCGGAGGTCGAGTGGGGCATGGCTTACTCCTTCGGTGGTGGCGCGGCCGGGCGGCGCGCGCCGAGGTCGAGGACCGTGTCGAACCGGTCGAGGGCCTCGGGTCGGTGGCTGACCATGACGACGCTGCGGCCGTCCGTGGCAGAGAGTACGTCGTCGAGCACCGCTGTGGCGGTGGCGTGGTCGAGGTGTGCAGTCGGCTCGTCGAGGAGCACCACCGGGCGGTCCGCGAGCACCGCGCGGGCGACACCGAGCCGGGCCCGCTCCCCACCGGAGAGCCCGCGGCCGCCACTGCCCAGGGCGGTCTCGAGGCCGGCGGGGAGGTCGGCGAGCCACCGGCCGAGTCCGGCGCGCTCCAGAGCCTGCTGGAGGGCGCCGTCGTCGGCGCCGGGGCCGGCGAGGCGCAGGTTGGTGGCCACGGAGGCGGCGAACACGTGCGGCTCGTCGTCAACGACGGCCACGTGCCGCCGCACGTCGTCGAGGGTCAGGTGGTGCACGTCGACGTTGTCCACCGTGTGCCGGCCCCGGCTGGGGTCGAGGTGGCGGGCGAGCACCGCTAGCAGCGTGCTCTTGCCGGTGCCGTTGGGCCCGACGACGGCCACCCGCTGGCCGGGCGTGAGGTGCAGGTCGGTGGGGGCGAGCTGCTCGCCGTGGCCGGTCCACGTGGCGGCGACGCCGTCGAGGTCGACCCGCCGGCCCGAGGAGTGGATGTCGTCGGCCACGGCCGCCGCACTGTCGGTGACCGCCGGCGCCTGGTCGAGCAGGGCCTCGAGCCGTACCGCGCTGCCCTGTGCGCGGGCGAGGTAGCGCATGGTGTCGACCAGCGGCGCCAGGGCGTCGCCCACGGCGACCGGCACGACGACCAGCAGGGCCGCGACCGGCCGACCGGTGACGGCGGGGTCGACGAGCAGGGCCGCGAGCAGGGTCGCCACCGCGGTGGCCACGAGCAGCGCGGCCGCCACGAGGGCGCGTCCCCGGCTCTGCCGCCGTACCGCCCGCCGCAGGGTGTCGTGTGCGTCGTCGAGCCAGCGGGCGGCGGTGCCGGTGGCACCGATGGCCTGCAGCTCGGCGGCCTGGCGGGCCACCAGGTCGCTGATCCGCAGCACCTCGGCGCGCGACTCGAGCAGCTCGTCGCGCGAGTGCGACTCGAGCACCCAGGCCAGCCAGCAGGTGCCGGCCACCGCGACCATCAGGCCGGCGAGCACCAGCCCGATCGCCGGGGAGAACCACGCGGTCAGCGCCACCGCGACCAGCGCCGCAAGGGCGCTCGAGAGCAGCGGCACGGTCACCCTCACTTGTGCCTCCACGACGTCGGTGAGGTCGTCGACCACCCCGGTGAGCACGCGCGAGCGCGAGCGGCGCCCGAGCCGGGCTGGCGTGAGGGGGATGAGTGCCGCATACACCGAGGTGCGCCGCACCGCGAGGTCGTCGAGCGCGGCGTCGTGCGACACCAGGCGCTCGAGGTAGCGGAAGAACGGGCGCGCGATGCCGAAGGTGCGCACGGCGACGATGGCCACCATCAGGGTGAGGATGATCGGCTCCTCGCTCGCCCGCACGATCAGCCAGCCGGAGGTGGCGGTGAGCGCGATGCCGGATGCCGTGGCCGCGCCACCGAGCAGCGCACCGATGATCGTGCGGCGGGTGGGGCGCAGCAGGCCGGCCCGGGCGGTGTGGGTGCTCATCCGACGACCTCCGCACCCTCGCGGGTCAGCTCGACGTGTTGGTCGGCCATGATGACGAGCTCGGGCCGGTGGGTCACCACGACGACCGTGCGCCGTTCGGCCAGCTCGGCGAGCACCCCGTGCACGAGGTCGGCGGCGGCGGTGTCGAGGTGCGCGGTCGGTTCGTCGACGAGCAGCACCGGGGCGGTCGACAGGGTGGCCCGGGCCAGGGCGACGCGGGCACGCTGGCCGGCCGACAGCCCGAAGCCGTCGTCGCCGAGCGGGGTCGCGAGCGCCAGCGGCAGGCCGGCCACGAAGCCTTCGAGGCCGACGAGGCGCAGGGCGTCCCAGACGGCCTGGTCGTCGGCGCCGTTGCCGAGCACGAGCGCGTCTCGCAGGGTGCCGGCCGGGAGGAAGGGGCGCTGGGTGACGAGGTGGGCGCGGCCGGCGCGCACGGTACCGGCAGTGGGCGTGCGCAGACCGGCCGCGAGCTCGAGGAGGGTGGACTTGCCGACCCCTGACGGCCCGGTGATGGCGGTCAGGCCAGGGCCGGCATCCAGGTGGACGCCGGTGAGCACCGGGGTCGACACCTGCGGGTAGGTGTACGCGACGTCGCTCAGCAGCACCCCGATCTCCGTGCCGCCCTCGGCGACCGGAGCCGTCTCGCCGTCGAGCTCGGCGAGGATGCCGTCGATCGCCTCGGCGCCGTCGGCGGCCGCGTGGAACTCGGCGCCGATCCGGCGGATCGGCCAGTAGGCCTCGGGGGCGACCAGGATGGCGAGCAGGCCGGCCTGCAGGGTCATCGACCCGTGGGTGAGTCGCACGCCGACGGTGACGGCCACGATCGCGACGGAGATCGACGCGAGCAGCTCGAGCGCGGCCGACGACATGAAGGCGATGCGCAGGGTGCTCATGGTGGCGGCCCGGTGGCGCTGGCTCACCTCACCGATCACCTGCACCTGGCGTTCGGCGCGCTGGTAGCCGACGAGCGTGGGCAGGCCGCGCATGACGTCGAGGAAGTGGCCGGACAGCGCCGCGAGCGACGACCACTGCTTCTCGGTCTGGGCCTGGGTCGCGCGCCCGATCAGCGTCGCGAAGAACGGGAGCAAGGGCAGGGTGAGCAGCACGATCAGGCCGCTGACCCAGTCGACCCGGAACAGCGTGGCGAGCGCCAGCACGGGCACGAAGGCGCCGGCGACGAGCGCCGGGAGGAAGCGGGCGGCATACGGCTCGACCGAGGCGGCGCCCTGGGCCGCCAAGGTGACTGCCCTGTCGGGGGCGGGGCGGCGCTCCGCGGGGGCGGCGAGCCATCGCTCCAGGAGCCGGCCGCGCAGGGCCACGGTGACCTCGACCCCCACCCAGGCGGCGACCCGCTCGGAGGTCCAGGCCAGCACGGCGCGCACGGCGAACAGGCCCGCGAGCCACAGGGCGGGCGCGCGCAGCGAGGTGCCGTCGACGACCGCCACGATGAGCGCGGCGATCGCGATGGCCAGGCCGATGGTGGCCACCCCCTGCAGCACGCCCACGACCGCCAGGACGGCGACCGGCCGGCGTGCAGCCGGTGCCGTTCTGAGCAGCCGAGGGTCGAAGGGCCTCATCGGGGGTGGGCCGTCCGGCTCGTCAGGGCACGGGGACCGGGGCGGGGATGTTCCGCGTCCCGAGCCGCTTGCGGAAGACCCAGTAGGTGTAGCCGGTGTAGACGAGCACGATCGGCGTGAAGACCAGGGCCGCGACGGTCATGATCTTCAGCGTCAGCTCGCTGCTCGAGGCGTTCTCGATGGTGAGCGAGGTGCCGCCGGGGAGCGTGGTCGGCATGACGTTCGGGTAGAGCGTCAGGAAGTACGTCGCCACGGCGGAGGCCATGGTGACTGCGGTGCCGATGAAGGCCCAGCCCTCCCTGGCCTGCGTGTTCGCGTAGATGGCCGCGAGGAGCGCCACCGCGGCCACGACGGTGGTGAGCCACGACCAGATCGTGCCCTGGGTGAAGCCCAGCCAGAGCAGCAGGACGACGGCCAGCGCCGCGGTGCCGAGGCCCATGGTGGTGCCCAACGCCCGGGCGTCGCGCTGGATGTCACCGCGGGTCTTCAGCGCCAGGAAGAACGCGCCGTGGGTGAGGCTCAGGCCCAGGATGACCAGGCCGCCGAGCAGGCTCATCGGGTTCAGGAGCGTGAAGAAGTTGCCGACGTACTCCATGTCGCGGTTGATCGGCAGGCCGCGCACCACGTTGGTCAGGGCCACGCCCACCAGGAGCGGGGAGATGATCGAGCCGGCGATGATGGCCCAGTCCCAGCGCTGCCGCCAGACCTGGTTGTCGCGCTTGCCGCGGTACTCGAAGCCCATGTTGCGCACGATGAGCGCGATGAGGAGCACCAGCAGGGCCAGGTAGAAGCCCGAGAACATCGTGGCGTACCACTCCGGGAAGGCCGCGAAGGTCGCGCCGCCGGCGGTGAGCAGCCACACCTCGTTGCCGTCCCAGTGGGGGCCGATGGTGGTGAGCATGACCCGACGACGCTTCTCGGTGTCGGCGGCGTCCTTGCCCTTGCCGAGCACGGGCAGCAGGGCGCCCACACCGAAGTCGAAGCCCTCGAGCACGAGGTAGCCGGCCCACAGGAGGCCGATGAGGCCGAACCAGATGAGTTGCAGGTCCATGAGTGTGTGTCCTCGATCCGATCTCAGTAGGCGAACTCGAGCGGGGCGTCCTCGCCCTTGCTCGCTGGGTCGGCCGGCTCCTCGAAGGGGTCGGCGCCGCGGCGGACGTAGGTCAGGAAGAGCTTGACCTCGATGACGGCGAGGATCGCGTAGACGAGGGTGTAGGCGATCATCGAGAACCACACCTCACCGCTGCTGACCGACGGGGAGACGCCGCTCGACGTCGTCATCAGGCCGTATACGATCCAGGGCTGGCGGCCGACCTCGGTGAAGATCCAGCCGAAGCTGTTGGCGAACACCGGTGCCAGTGGCGTGATCACTGCCACCCAGACCCACCACCTGGATACGGGGACGCGGCCCTTGCGGATGCCCCACAGGGTGATGCCGGCGAGGAACATGGTGAGGAAGCCCAGGCCCATCATGATCCGGAACGACCAGTAGGTGACCGGGATGATCGGCGCGTAGCTCTTGGCGGTGACCAGGGCGGCGACCTGCGGCCCGTACTGGTCGGCCACTGCCTGCGCCTTGGCCTGCTCGGAGACCTGGAGGTCGTTGATGCCCTCGACGGTGCCGTCGAAGGTGCCGGTGGCGAGGAAGGACAGCAGGCCGGGGATCTCGATGATCCGGGTGGCCGAGCTGCCGTCGAGCGAGCCGACCGACAGCACCGAGAACGGTGCGCTGCTCGTGGTGTCGTACAGGCCCTCGGCGGCGGCCATCTTCATCGGCTGCACCTCGGTCATGATCTTGCCCTGCACGTCGCCGGTGACGATGACGCCCAGGGAGGCCACGAGCGCGAAGATCGCACCGAACTTGGTGGCCTTGCGGTACATGCTCTCGTCGCTGCTGCCGGCGTGCTTGCGCATCAGCCACAGGGCCACTCCCATGATGACCGCACCACCGACCATGTAGGCCGAGGCGATGACGTGGGGGAACGTCACCAGCTGCACCTTGTTGGTGAGCACGGCGATGAAGTCACTCATCTCGGCGCGGCCGGTGTCGGGGTTGAACTTGTAGCCGACCGGGTTCTGCATGAACGAGTTGGCCGCGAGGATGAAGTAGGCCGACAGCACCGTGCCGATGTGCACCAGCCAGATGGCGGCGACGTGCAGCTTCTCGGGGAGGCGGCCCCAGCCGAAGATCCAGATGCCCAGGAAGGTCGACTCCAGGAAGAACGCCAGGAGCGCCTCGAACGCGAGCGGGGCGCCGAAGATGTCGCCGACGAAGCGCGAGTAGTCAGACCAGTTCATGCCGAACTGGAACTCCTGCACGATGCCCGTGACGAGGCCGAGGGCGAAGTTGATGAGGAACAGCTTCCCGAAGAACTTGGTGAGCCTGAAGTACTCGGGTTTGCGCGTCCGTAGCCACGCCGTGTGGAAGACCGCCACGATCAGCGACATGCCGATCGTGATCGGGACGAACAAGAAGTGGTAGACGGTCGTGATGGCGAACTGCCACCTGGCGACATCAACGGCATCCATGCAGGACTCCTGGGCAGTCATTAGCGACGTGACGGTCTATAAACTACAGGCTGTCGTAGATGGCTCCGAACCATCAGAGGTGTGACACCACCCACGTCGGTGTGCCCCGCTGTGGCACCGTTGGCGGGTGCAGCGAGAAGACCTGGTGCGCCTGCGGCGGGCCCGCGACCGGATGGACCGCGACTACGCGCAGCCCCTCGACGTGCCGGCGCTCGCCGCCGAGGCGCTGATGTCGGTCGGCCACTTCCAGCGCAGCTACAAGGAGGCGTTCGGCGAGACGCCCTACACGCACCTGATGACCCGCCGGGTCGAGCGGGCGGCGTGGCTGCTGCGCTCGGGCGAGCTGTCGGTCACCGACGTGTGCATGCAGGTCGGCTGCACCTCGCTGGGCTCCTTCAGCGCGCGGTTCACCGAGCTGATGGGCGAGACGCCCAGCGCGTACCGCGGGCGGTCGCACGACGAGCGGGCCGGCATCCCCTCATGCGTCGCCAAGCAGGCCGACCGCCCCACGCGCACCCGGTCAGGATCGGAGAAGCGCCCGGCGGGGCCGCGTGCCTAACCTCGGTGCCATGGACACCAGCACCAGCAGCACAGGTACCGCCGGGATGCCGGCCGCCTCCGGTTCGCCGGCCACCGCGTCGCTCGCCGTCGCCAACTGCTTCCTCGTGGTCGACGACCACGAGAAGGCGCTCAGCTTCTACCGCGACGTGCTCGGCCTCGCGGTCACCAAGGACGTCACCATGGGCGAGTTCCGCTGGCTCAGCGTCGCCGCCCCCACCCAACCCGGCCTCGAGATCACGATCCAGTCCGTCGGCGGCGGCCCCGGCGTCAGCGAGGCCGACCGCGCGGCCATCGACACCCTGCTCGCCAAGGGCCTGCTGACCCCGCTGATCTTCCGCTGCGACGACGTCGACGCGCTGTTCGAGCACGTGCGGGCGTCCGGGCTGTCCGAGGTGCTGCAGGAGCCGACCGACCAGTTCTACGGTGTGCGCGACTGCGCCTTCCGCGACCCGGCCGGGAACATGCTGCGGTTCAACCAGGTGCTGCCCGACCAGAACGGGTGAGGGCTCAGTCCTCGGGGTAGCCGTGCGGGTTGGCGCTCTGCCAGCGCCAGGTGTCGGCGCACATGTCGTCGACGGTTCGGGTGGCGCGCCAGCCCAGCTCGCCCTCAGCGCGGGCGGGGTCGGCGTAGGACGCGGCGATGTCGCCGGGGCGACGGTCGACGATCTCGTAGGGCAGGTCGTGGCCGCAGGCCTGCTCGAACGCGTGCAGCAGCTCGAGCACCGAGGTGCCGTGGCCCGTGCCGAGGTTCCAGGTCGAGACCGGTTCCTCGGTGGTGGCGAGCCGGTTCAGGGCCGCGATGTGGCCCGCGGCGAGGTCGTCGACGTGGATGTAGTCGCGCACGCCGGTGCCGTCGGGGGTGGGGTAGTCGCCGCCGTAGATCGACAGCTTCTCGCGCCGGCCGACGGCCACCTGGGCGATGTACGGCATCAGGTTGTTGGGCACGTCGGAGGGGTCCTCGCCGATCGTGCCGGAGGGATGGGCCCCGACCGGGTTGAAGTAGCGCAGCAGCGCGATCCGCCAGTGCGGGTCGGCGGCGGCGACGTCGCGCAGGATCTGCTCCTGCATCACCTTGGTCCAGCCGTAGGGGTTGGTGGCCGAGGTGGGCAGGTGCTCGGTCATCGGCACCGGGGCGTCGGCGCCGTAGACGGTGGCGGACGACGAGAACACCAGCATCGACACCCCGTGCCGGCGCATCGCGCGCACCAGCGAGAACGTCGTGCCGATGTTGTTCTCGTAGTACTCCAGCGGCTTGGCCACGCTCTCGCCGACCGCCTTGAAGCCCGCGAAGTGGATGACGGCGTCGATGCGCTCGTGCGCGAAGAGGTGCTCGGTCTTGTCGTGGTCGGTCAGGTCGAAGGACCGCACGTCCAGGGGTTGCCCGGTGAGCGCCTCGACCCGGCCCACGACCGACGGCTTGGCGTTGGCGAAGGAGTCGACGACGACGACCTCGTGGCCGGCCTCGACGAGCTGGACGACGGTGTGGGAGCCGATGTATCCGGCTCCACCGGAGACGAGCACGCGCATGGCGTCGAACCTATCCTGCCGCGGTCACCGGGCAGTGCTGGCGGGGAGCGCCTGCCCGAAGACCCGCTTGGATGTCGGCGGGCGTGGTCGCGACGTACGACGTACCACCCGTGGCCCTGGCGGCCCAGCTGCGTACCTCCTCGGTCGTCCTGCGGGCTCAGTCGTCCTCCGGCAGGAGGATGTTGAGCAGCCAGGAGACGAAGGTGATCACGATGGCCGCGAACACGGCATCCCAGAAGAAGTCGGCGATGGTGAAGTCGAGGTTGAGCCAGTCGCAGATCCACTCGGTGATCTGCAGCATGAACGCGTTGACGATGAAGGTGAACAGCCCGAGCGTCAGCACGATGAACGGCAGCGAGAGCAGCTTGACGACGGGCTTGACGAACGCGTTGATGACACCGAAGACGAGCGCGACGAAGAGCACGGTGAGCAGCTTGTTGGCCCAGGAGGTCGACCCGTTGGCGAGGTTGACCCCGGGGATCACCAGGGCGGCCATCCACAGGGCGAGGCCGTTGACGGCCACCCGGATCAGGAAGTTCTTCACGGGCGCATTGTGGCACGCACGGCCGTGCCGGCCGGAGCGTGGGGACGGGTGCGTCCGGCACCCCGGTCGGGCGGGTTGCCTACAGTGGTCGGCATGAGCGACGACCCCCGGGGCGCCCTTCCCTCGACCGGTGCCGGCCTGCCGGCAGTGCACCTGCGCAGCGCCCTCGACGCCGTGCCTGCGTACACGCCGGGCCGCCCGGCGGCGGTGCGGCCCGGCGTCACGGCCTACAAGATCAGCAGCAACGAGAACCCCTACCCACCGCTGCCGTCGGTGCTCGACGTCGTGCGTGACGCGGCCGGCTCGATGAACCGGTACCCCGACATGGCGGTGTCCGCGCTGACCTCGGCCCTGGCGGCGCGTCTCGACGTGCCCGCCGGGCGGCTGGCGCTCGGGCCGGGGTCGGTGGGGGTGCTGGGGCAGCTGATCGCGGCCACCTGCGACCCGGGCGACGAGGTGGTCTTCGCCTGGCGGTCGTTCGAGGCGTACCCGATCCTGGTGACGCTGGCGGGCGCGGTTCCGGTGCAGGTGCCGCTGGGTCCGGGGGACCGGCACGACCTGCCCGCGATGGCGGCGGCGATCTCCCCGCGCACCCGCATGGTGCTCGTGTGCACCCCGAACAACCCGACCGGCACGACAGTGGGCGACACCGAGCTCGCGCTGTTCCTCGAGCAGGTGCCTTCTGACGTTCTGGTGGTCATCGACGAGGCGTACCTCGAGTTCGTCACGTCGCCGCACTCGCCCGACGCGCTCGCCATCCACCGGTCGCGGCCGAACGTCGCCGTGCTGCGGACGTTCTCCAAGGCGTACGGGCTCGCCGGGCTCCGGGTGGGGTATGCCGTGGCGCACGAACCGCTCGCCGAGGGGCTGCGCAAGGCGGCGATCCCCTTCGGGGTCAACTCGCTCGCCCAGGTGGCGGCGGTGGCGTCGCTGGAGGCGTTCGACGAGCTCGAGGTTCGGGTCAAGGAGCTCGTCGCGGAGCGGTCGCGGGTGGTGGCCGCCCTGTCGGCGCAAGGATGGGTGCTGCCTGATGCGCAGGCCAACTTCGTGTGGTTCGGGCTGGGCGACCTCAGCTCGGAGTTCGCGGCGGCGTGCGAGGCCACCGGGCTGACGGTGCGCCCCTACGGCACCGACGGCGTGCGGGCCACCATCGGGGAGCACGAGGCCAACGACCGGCTCGTGCAGGTGGCGGGCGAGTTCTATCTCGCCCACTTCGCCTGACTGGGGTCCTCGGCTGTCGGGGCTTGTCGGGCTGTCGGCTGGCACGCTTGCCGGCGCCGCTGGGCTCGGTTGTCCACAGAGGCGGTTCACCCGCGTGGTTGTCCACAGGGCGCTGATGCTGTCGGCTCGGCTGCCGGTGGACGTACGTACGATTTAAGCCATGAGACAACGTCAGAGCACGCACCTGGGGAAGCCGCACCTCACGGCGGCAGATCGTCTCGAGCGCAGGCGACAGGAACTCGGCCCGCACGATGAGCCGCCGCTGGTCGCGGGGCCCGAGCGCATCACGAACCCGGATCCGGCCCCGACCCCGGCGATCCGCAGCCGGGCGGCTGCTCGGCCGGCATCGAGTCGGAGGTCAGAGCGAGTGGCGCGCGACCCACCAGTCGCCGGGCCGGCGTCTCCCGGAGCATCCCGCGGAAAGCTCGCCCTTCGCCGCAAACGGGCTCGGCAGCGTTCACCCGTCCCGAGGCGACGGCGGATGACGAGCGCCCTGGAACGCCGGCTGTGCCGGTTCCTCAGATGACCCGGGTACCCGGCTGGATCGTCGGGGTCGCCGCGTCAGCCGGCGAGGTCCGACTCCGCGACGACGCGCAGGGCCTGAGCCGCGATGGTCAGGGCCGGGTTCATCGCCGCCGACGAGGGAAAGAACCCCGCGTCGACCACCCAGAGGTTGTCGAGATCGTGGGCCTTGCAGTGGCCGTCGAGCACGCTGGTTCCCCCATCCGCCCCCGCCACGACCGTGCCGCACATGTGGCTGTTCATGCTGATGTCGAACGGCTGCGTGAAGACCACGTCGTAGCCGGCATCGCGCATGAGCCGCTTGGCGCGGGCCAGCAGCCGCGCGTGCTGGCGGGTGTTGGTCGCCACCCGCGCGGTCCGGATCCGGCCCTGCGCCGTCACCGTCACCCGGTTGGCCGGGTCGGGCAGGTCCTCGGCCATCACCACCCACTCCACCGAGCGCCGGGCGATCGCGTCGAGCAGCGGCAGCGGCACCCGGGTCGCCCAGCTCTTCATCATCACGCCCTGCACCTTGCCGATCGCCTGCACGGTGCCCAGCGGGTGCCCGTCGCCACCGTCGTGGTACCAGTCGGTCACCATCACGGTCTTCTGGAAGACCACGTCGTTGTGCCGGTTCAGGTCGACGGCGGCGATGTGGGCGTTGTTGTGCATCATGAAGCTGCGCCCCAGCCTCCCCGAGGAGTTGCCCAGCCCGTCGGGGTGCTCGGCACTCGACGACGCCAGCAGCAGCGCCGCCGAGTTCGCCGCGCCCGCCGACACCACGAAGCGTCGACCGCGAACCGTCACCGGCCCGGCCGGCCCGACCCCCACCGCCTCCACCACCCGCTGACCGGAGGCCCCGGTCAGCAGCCGCTCCACCCGTACCCCGGTCGCCAACCGCGCCGACCCGGTGGCGAGCGCAGGGTCGACACCGCACACTTCGGCATCCGACTTGGCGCCGAGCGGGCACGGAAAGCCGTCACAGGTCGCACACCGCACGCACCGCCCATCGGGTCGCAGGTCGACTCCCATCGCCGTGGATGCCGGGTGCACCCCCGCCGTGGTCAGCCGCTCGACCAGCGCGGCGACGTAGGGCTCGTGCGGCAGCGCCGCGTACGGGAAGGGCGCGCTGCGCCACGGCTCGGTGGGGTCCGAGCCTGCGGTCCCGTGCACGGCGTACAGCTGCTCGGCCCGGCCGTAGTAGGGCTCGAGGTCGGCGTACCGGAACGGCCACGCCGGCGACACCCCGTCGAGGTGCGCCACCTCCTCGAAGTCCGACTCGCGAAAGCGTGGCAGCGACGCACCGTAGACCTTGGTGTTGCCGCCGACCACGTAGTGCACGCCCGGGGCGAACGTCCGGCCCTCGCCGTCCTCCCACACCTCGGCCGGCTTGTACCGGCGCCGGAGGAACACCTCCTCCGGCGACCAGTTCTCCGGCTCCCGCCGCAGGCGCTCGCCCCGTTCCAGCACGAGCACGTCGACCCCGCGCTCAGCCAGCGCCCGGGCGGCGGTGCCACCACCCATCCCCGACCCGATGACGACGACGTCGGCTTCCAAGTGCTCCACGGGGCCTCACCTCCGGGGAAATCCTGTCACCCGACCTCGTGCGACACAGCAGCGACCACAGCCGGCAGGAGGTGCGCACCGAAGCCCCCTCGGCCGGTGGGCCGTGTGGTTCGGTGGTCCGATGCCCACCATCGGACTCCACTGCCCTCACGAGCACTCCCCCCGCCCCCTCCTCCCCGACCGCACCGCCGTGGAGCGTGAAGGGGCCACCCGATGAGGATCAGCCAGACCGGCGACGTCTGGTGGAAGTCGGCGGTCGTCTACTGCGCCGACGTCGAGACCTTCCAGGACAGCAACGGCGACGGCGTCGGCGACCTGCGTGGCATGACCGAGCGGATGGAGTACCTCGCCGACCTGGGCATCACCTGCCTGTGGCTGATGCCGCTCTACCCCACCGCCGGGCGCGACGACGGCTACGACATCACCGACTTCTTCGGCGTCGACCCACGCCTGGGTACCCCTGGCGACTTCGTCGAGCTCGTGCGCACGGCGCGCTCCTGCGGCATCCGGGTGGTCGTCGACTTCGTCATGAACCACACCTCCGACCAGCACCCGTGGTTCAAGAGCGCCCGCCGCAGCGTCGAGGACCCCTACCGCCGCCACTACGTGTGGTCTCCCACCGAGCCGCGCTCCACCAAGGCCGAGGTCGTCTTCCCCGACAAGGAGGACAGCATCTGGGAGCTCGACGAGAAGACCGGCGAGTACTACCTCCACCACTTCTACCGGACCCAGCCCGACCTCAACGTCGCCAACCCGGCCGTGCAGGAGGAGATCGCGCGGACCCTGGGCTACTGGCTCGAGCTCGGGGTCTCCGGCTTCCGCATCGACGCCGTTCCCTTCCTGTTCGCCACCGATACCTACCCCGGGTCGGAGCCGGGCAGCTTCAACCCGCAGGCCTACCTCAAGGACGTGCGCGACTTCGTCACCCGCCGCCTGGGCGACGCCGCCCTGCTCGGCGAGGTCAACCTGCCCTACCCGCAGCAGAAGGACTTCTTCGGCGGCGCCGACGGCGACGGCCTCAACATGCAGTTCGACTTCGTCGGCATGCAGCGCCTCTACCTGTCGCTGGCCCGTTCGGATGCCGGCCCGCTCACCGACGCGCTGCGCGAGCGCCCCAACCTCGACGTCACGAGCCAGTGGGCGAACTTCGTGCGCAACCACGACGAGCTCACCCTCGACAAGCTCAGCGTGCCCGAGCGCAAGGAGGTCTTCGCCGCCTTCGGGCCCGACCCCGGCATGCAGCTCTACGGCCGAGGCCTGCGCCGCCGCCTCCCGACCATGCTCGGCGGTGACGAGCGCCGCATCCGGCTGGTCTACTCCCTGCTGTTCTCGCTGCCTGGCACGCCCACGCTGTTCTACGGGGAGGAGATCGGCATGGCCGAGAACCTCGAGGTCGAGGGCCGCCTCGCCGTGCGCACCCCCATGCAGTGGGATGCCGGCCCCAACGGCGGTTTCTCCAGCGCACCCGAGGGGCGGCTCACCCGCCCCCAGCCGACCGGTCTGTTCGCGCCCGAGCACGTCAACGCCGCCGCTCAGCGCCAGGACCCGGACTCGCTGTGGTCCTTCCTCCGGCTGCTGATCCGGCGGTACCGCCAGATGCCGCAGATCGGCTGGTCCGACGTCGAGGTGCTCGACCACGAGGTGCCGGCCTTGCTCGCCCACGTCTGCCGGTGCGACGGCTGGCGGCTGCTCGCCGTGCACAACCTCGCTGCCGACGACGCCATCGTCACCCTCGAGCTCGGTGAGGTGCCCGAGGGGTCGGTGCTGCGCGACGTCCTCGGCGGCGGCGGTGACCGGGCGATCGACCCGAGCGGCTGTGTCCAGCTGCGCGTCGACGGCCACCGGGGCCAGTGGCTGCGGGTGCTTGCCCCCGGGGAGCAGGCGTACGCGTAACGGCCACCCCACCGGTACGGTGGTGCCGACACCGGCAGTGACCGCCGCCACACCCAGCACCAGCGGTCGCGACGACCACCGACGCGGCGACCGTCACCACGGAAGCCCCGAGAAGGAGTGCCCAGTGAGCGACAACGAGGTCGCCCCCCTCGAGACGGCGTTCGGCGTGGACCACCACGTCTCACGAGCCGAGGCCCCGCAACGCCCCGCGCAGGACGGCGGGCCGGAGATGGTCCAGCTGCTCAACCCCGAGGGCGAGCGAGTCCCCCATCCCGACCACGACGCCGTCATCGACGCGCTGAGCGACGAGGAGCTGCGCGGGTTGTACCGCGACCTCGTCCTCATCCGCCGCTTCGACGCCGAGGCCACCGCGCTGCAGCGCCAGGGCGAGCTCGGCCTGTGGGCCAGCCTGCTCGGCCAGGAGGCCGCCCAGGTCGGCTCGGGCCGCGCGCTGCGCCCGCAGGACTACGCCTTTCCGACCTACCGCGAGCACGGCGTGGCCTGGTGCCGTGGGGTCGACCCGGTCAACCTGCTCGGCATGTTCCGCGGCGTCAACCACGGCGGGTGGGACCCCAACGAGAAGAACTTCCACCTGTACACGATCATCATCGGCGCGCAGACCCTGCACGCGACCGGCTACGCCATGGGGGTGCAGCGCGACGGCAGCGTCGGCACCGGTGACGACGACCGCGACACCGCCGTCATCGCCTACTTCGGCGACGGCGCCACCAGCCAGGGCGACGTGTCCGAGGCGCTGGTCTTCGCCGGTGTCAACAACAGCCCGGTCGTGTTCTTCTGCCAGAACAACCAGTGGGCCATCTCCGAGCCCAACGAGAAGCAGACCCGTGCCCCGCTGTGGCACCGGGCGCGCGGCTTCGGCTTTCCCGGCATCCGGGTCGACGGCAACGACGTCCTCGCGGTGTATGCCGTCACCAAGGCCGCGCTCGACGCCGCCCGCTCTGGTCAGGGCCCCACCTTCGTCGAGGCCTACACCTACCGGATGGGTGCGCACACCACCTCCGACGACCCCACCAAGTACCGCGTCCTCGCCGAGGTCGAGGTGTGGAAGCACCGCGACCCGATCGAGCGGTTCAAGCGATGGCTCACGACCTCCGGCCGCGCCGACGCCGAGTTCCTCGAGGCCGTCGAGGAGGAGTCCGACGAGCTAGGCGCCTCCGTCCGCGAGCGCTGCCTCGCCCTGCCCGACCCGCCCGGCACCGACATGTTCGACAACGTCTACGCCGAGCGGCACCCGCTGGTGGAGCGTGAGCGCGCCGAGTTCGAGCGCTACCAGTCCTCGTTCGAGGGAGCCAGCTGATGGCCGCCACCACCCTGGCCAAGGGCATCACGAGCGGCCTGCGCGCCGCCATGGACAAGGACCCCAAGGTGGTCCTGATGGGCGAGGACATCGGCAAGCTCGGTGGTGTCTTCCGGGTCACCGAGGGCCTGCAGAAGGACTTCGGCGAGGACCGCGTCATCGACACCCCGCTGGCGGAGGCCGGCATCCTCGGCACGGCCATCGGGATGGCGCTGCGCGGCTACCGACCGGTGGTCGAGATCCAGTTCGACGGCTTCGTCTACCCGGCCTTCGACCACATCGTCAGCCAGGTCGCCAAGCTGCGCGCCCGCAGCCTGGGCCACGTCGCCATGCCGCTGGTCATCCGCATCCCGTTCGGCGGCGGCATCGGCGCGGTCGAGCACCACAGCGAGTCCAACGAGGCCTACTTCGCGCACACCGCCGGCCTGCGGGTCGTCGCGGTGTCCAACCCGCACGACGCGCACTGGATGATCCAGCAGGCCGTCGAGACCGACGACCCCGTCGTCTTCTACGAGCCCAAGCGCCGCTACTGGGACAAGGGGGAGGTCGGCGAGGCCCCCGAGGGCGCGCTCGGCTCGGCCCGGGTGCTCCGCGAAGGCACCGACGTCACCCTGCTCGCCTACGGACCGATGGTGAAGACGTGCCTGCAGGCCGCCCAGGCCGCGCAGGAAGAGGGGCGCAGCCTCGAGGTCGTCGACCTGCGCTCGCTCTCGCCGCTCGACGAGGCCACCATCCTCGACTCGGCGCGCAGGACCGGACGCGTGGTCGTGGTGCACGAGGCGTCGACCTTCCTCGGCATGGGCGCCGAGATCTCGGCGCTGGTCACCGAGCAGGCGTTCTACTCGCTCGAGGCACCGGTGCTGCGCGTCGGCGGCTACAACGTGCCGTACCCGCCGAGCCGGATCGAGGAGGAGTTCCTCCCCGACCTCGACCGCGTCCTCGACGCTGTCGATCGCTCGCTCGCATACTGAAAGGCGTTCTCGCAGATGGCTCTTCGTGAGTTCAAGCTCCCCGACCCCGGCGAGGGCCTGACCGAGGCCGAGCTCGTCACCTGGCACGTCGCCGCCGGCGACACCGTCAAGGTCAACGACATCGTCGTCGAGGTCGAGACCGCCAAGTCGCTCGTCGAGCTGCCCGTGCCGTTCGCCGGCACGGTGGTCTCGCTGGACGCCGCCGAGGGTGACACCGTCGAGGTGGGCACCACCATCGTCACGATCGACGACGGCGTGGGCGGTTCGTCGGATGCCGGCAGCCCGGCTCCCGCTGCGGCCTCGGCCTCCGCTCCGGCCGCCTCCGCCCCGGCCGAGGAGGAGATCGGCGAGGGCCTGATCGGTGGCACCACCTCCACCGGCCGCACTGCGGTGCTGGTCGGCTACGGCGTCAAGCAGACCGAGGCCAAGCGCCGCCCCCGCACCGGCGTCCCCGAATCGACCAATAGGTCACAGCAGGGACCGGCATCCCCTCCCGCCGGCGTCCCGGAATCGACCCATAGGTCACAGCAGGGTCAGGCATCCCCTCCCGCTGGCGTCCCGGAATCGACCAATAGGTCACAGCAGGGTCAGGCATCCCCTCCCGCCGGCGTCCCGGAATCGACCAATAGGTCACAGCAGGGTCAGGCACCCCTCTCCGGCGAGCAGGTCCGGGCCTTGGCCAAGCCTCCCGTGCGCAAGCTTGCCAAGGACCTCGGTGTCGAACTGGGCAGCGTCACCCCCACCGGCCCGGGCGGCGTCGTCACCCGCGCCGACGTCGAGGCCGCCGCCTCTGCCGGCACGGCAACCACCGCAGCCACCACCGGTGCCACCGCGGATGCCCCCGCCGACGAGTGGTACCACGGCTTCGCCGACGGTGACCGTGACGACGTCACCACCCGGTCCGGCGCCGACCGGATGGGCGTCCGCGAGGTGCGCACCCCGATCAAGGGCGTGCGCAAGATGACCGCCCAGGCGATGGTGGCCTCGGCCTTCACCGCTCCGCACGTCACCGAGTGGGTCACGCTCGACGTCAGCGCAACGATGGACCTCGTCGAGAGGCTCAAGCAGGATCGGGAGTTCCGCGACGTCAAGGTGACGCCGCTGCTCGTGCTGGCCAAGGCGATGTGCCTGGCCGTACGCCGCAACCCCGGCATCAACGCCACCTGGGACGACGCCGCCCAGGAGATCGTGCTCAAGCACTACGTCAACCTCGGCATCGCCGCGGCCACCCCCCGCGGCCTGGTCGTCCCCAACGTCAAGGACGCCGACCGCATGTCGATGCGCGAGCTCGCCGAGGCCATCGGCACACTCACCGCCACCGCGCGAGAGGGCCGCACCCAGCCCGCCGACATGGCCGGCGGCACCCTCACGATCACGAACGTCGGCGTCTTCGGCGTCGATGCGGGCACCCCCATCCTCAACCCGGGCGAGGCCGCGATCCTCGCCTTCGGCACCGTCGCGCGGCGCCCGTGGGTCGTCACGGCATCCGACGGCAGTGAGAGCATCGAGCCGCGCTGGGTGACCACGCTCGCGCTCAGCTTCGACCACCGCCTCGTCGACGGCGAGCTGGGCAGCCGCTACCTCGCCGACGTCGCGGCGATCCTGGCCGACCCGAGCCGCGCGCTCGTCTGGGGCTGAGCCGGTGCCGGCCGAGCCTGCCGACCCCACCGGCGTCGTATTCCCCGAGGTCGACGGGCGGCGTTCCACCGGCGCCACCGGGCGGGCGGTGGTCGCCGACGCGCTGCGGCCCGTCGACCCGGTCGGCGCCGCGGCCGCGCAGCGCGAGACCAACTGGCGCAGTGGGTACCTCAGCCACTTCCGTCGCCTGGTCGAGGCCGGCCTGGCCCGGCCCGAGGATGCCGTGGCCATCGCCGACGCGGGGCTCGCCTCGGTCTACGACCGGATGCGCTGGCGCGATCCGGACGGCCGCCAGGTGCGGCTCGAGTCGGCCCTCGGCGGGGTGGCCGGCAGCCCCGCCGACCTGCTGTCGACCGAGCCGCTCGGTGGCGGGGGCGCCGCCGAGACAGCTCTCACCATCCCCTATCGCGGAGCCCGGCTCGGTGGCGACGAGCTGCGCCGCCAGCTCGACACCTGGGTGAGCGACGGGGTCGTCGAGCCGAGCCTGCGCGAGGCGGTCGGCGCCGTGCTCGACCACCCCGAGTGGCTTCGCCTCGAGGACCGCACCGTCGTCGTGCTCGGCGCCGCAGCCGAGATGGGCCCACTTCGCTCGCTGCTGCGCTGGGGCGCCACCGTCGCCGCCGTCGACCTGCCCCGCCCCGACCTGTGGGCCCGGCTGCTCGGTGACACCAGGAACCTGGCCGGCCGCCTCCTGGTGCCGGCGACCCCCGGCACCTCCGAGGTGACCCAGCGCGCCGGGGTCGACCTCGTGCACGACCTGCCGACCGCGACCGGGTGGGTGTGCGGCCTGCCCGGTTCACTCGTCATCGGCAACTACGTCTACGCCGACGGCGCCACCAACGTGCGGGTCAGCACGGCCGTCGACGCCCTCACCGAGACCGCGCGCTCGGCCCGGCCCGACACCGCGATGTCCTTCCTGGCGACCCCCACCGACGTCTTCGCCGTCCCCGGCGAGGCGGTCGAGGCCTCGGTGCAGGCGTATGCCGAGCGCCGCACCTCCAAGGTGCTGCGCGGTCCGTTGCGCACCCTGTCGGGTGGACGGCTGCTGCGCCGCAACTACGTGCCCGGCGAGGACCCCGGCATCAACGACTCGGTCGTGCTCCAGCAGGGCCCCAACTACCTGCTCGCCAAGCGGCTCCAGCGGTGGCGCGCTACCTCGGCACGCTCGCTGGGCGCCACGGTGTCCTTCAAGATCGCCCCGCCCACCCGCACCAGGTCGGTGCTCAAGAACCGTGCCCTGGCCGCCGCGTACGCCGGGGCCCACCGCTTCGGCGTCGAGGTCTTCGACCCGGGCACCGCCAACACGCTGATGGCGGCCCTCCTCGTGCACGACCTGGCCGCCGGCTCGCCGCGCCAGGAGGCCCCGTGGCAGGACGAGGCGTATGCCGCGGCGCACGGCGGGTTGTGGCGCGCGGCCTACGACCCGCGCAGTGCGCTCGGGCTCGCCGCCCTGCTCGGCGGCGCCTCGGCCCGACCCTGACCCCACTCGGGACTGCCTCCGGGACGGTGCGGAGACGGCCACCCTGGCGACCACTTCAGTACCCAGCGCTTCTCTGCGCGCCGTGATCCGCACCCATGCGCGCTCCTGACTACGGAATCGGTGGTTGGCGCCGATCGCCTCCAGCCGTCATGATGGAGGGCATGAGCGCCACCTCGTCGATGCCGAAGCGACCGTCCGAGCCCCTCGACCTGATCGACCTCGACAGTCTGCTCACCGACGAGGAGAAGGCGATCCGGGCGGCCACCCGCCAGGTCTGCGCCGATGCCGTCGACCCCCACGTCATGCAGTGGTACGAGGACGGCGACCTGCCGGCGGCGCGCGAGCTCGCGAAGGAGTTCGGCAAGGTCGGCCTGCTCGGCATGCACCTCGAGGGCTACGGCTGTGCCGGCATGTCCGCCGTCGACTACGGCCTGGCCTGCCTCGAGCTCGAGGCGAGCGACTCCGGCATCCGCTCGCTGGTGTCGGTGCAGGGCAGCCTGGCGATGTTCGCCATCTGGCGCTTCGGCACCGAGGGGCACAAGCAGGAGTGGCTGCCGCGGATGGCCGCCGGTGAGGCGATCGGCTGCTTCGGCCTCACCGAGCCCGACCACGGCTCCGACCCCGCCTCGATGCGCACCCGCGCCCGGCGCGACGGCGACGACTGGGTGCTCAACGGCTCCAAGACGTGGATCACGAACGGCTCGATCGCCGACGTCGCGGTCGTCTGGGCGAACGCCGGGGAGGAGAACGGCGGCATCCGCGGCTTCGTGGTGCCCACTGACACACCCGGTTTCGCGGCGCACAAGATCACCCACAAGATGTCGCTGCGCGCGTCGGTCACCTCCGAGCTCACCTTCGAGGACCTGCGCCTGCCGGCGGATGCCGTGTTCCCCGACGTCGCCGGCCTCAAGGGCCCGCTCGCCTGCCTGAGCGAGGCGCGCTACGGCATCGTCTGGGGCTCGCTCGGCGCCGCCCGGTCCTCCCTCGAGGCGGCCCGCCGGTACTCGATGGAGCGCATCCAGTTCGGCCGCCCGATCGCCGGGTTCCAGCTGACCCAGGCCAAGCTCGCCAACATGGCCACCGAGCTGCAGCTCGGCCAGCTGCTCGCCCTGCACCTGGGCCGCCGCAAGGACGCCGTGGGGCTGCGCCCGGAGCAGGTGTCGGTCGGCAAGTACAACAACATCACCAAGTCGCTCGAGATCTGCCGCACGGCGCGCACCATCCTCGGGGCCAACGGCGTCAGCGGCGAGTACCCCGTCATGCGGCACGCCAACAACCTCGAGTCGGTGCTCACCTACGAGGGCACCGTCGAGATGCACACGCTCGTCATCGGCCAGGCCCTCACCGGAGAGTCCGCCTTCCGCTGACCTGGGGCGCCGGCCACCGGCCACCCGCAGCCCCCGCACCAACCACGTTACCCGCCCTCCGGGCGGCAGGGACGATGACCGTCCCCGACCCACCTCATCGGAGAACCCCGTGCTGTCCGCGTATGGCCCGTTGTTCCGCGTCCCCGGCGCCACCCGATTCATCGCGGGCACGGCGCTCTCGCGCACCGGCGGGGCGATGTTCGGGGTCGCGATCATCATCATGCTCAGCGAGCGCCGCGGGTCGTTCGGGCTCGCCGGGGCCGTCTCGGCGGTCGGCCTGCTCGTGCTCGCCGTCGCCGGGCCGGTCATCGGCCGGCTCGTGGACAAGCACGGTCAGCGCAAGGTCGCGCTGCCCTTCGTCGTGTTCTCCACGGTGTGCGGGCTCACCGTGGCCGTGCTGTCCTGGCGCGACGCCCCGGCCTGGACGCTGTTCGTCTTCTACGGCCTGAGCGCCGTCCTCGCCGAACCCGGCCCGATGTCGCGCGCCCGCTGGGCGCACATCTACCGCGACGAGCCGCAGCACCTGCACACCGCCATGGCGTTCGAGCAGGTCGCCGACGAGGCGTCGTTCGTCATCGGGCCGGTGCTGGCGGTGCTCGTGTCGACGCTGTGGTTCCCCGAGGCGGGCCTGCTGCTCGCAGAGCTGTTCTTCACCGCAGGGATGCTCGCCTTCCTCGCCGCCCGCGCCACCGAGCCGCCGGTGGTGCCGCACGCCGACCGGCCGGGCGGGATCGCGGCACGCCGCCCCGGCCTGCTCGTCGTCACCACCGCGCTGGTCATGACCGGCGTCATCTTCGGCGCCAACGAGGTGATCGCCGTGGCCTTCGCCAAGGAGCAGGGCGACACCGGGTTCTCGAGCGTCATCCTCGGGGCGTTCGCGCTCGGCTCGACCCTGGCCGGCGTCGTGTTCGGCAGCAGGGTCTTCCGGATGACGATGACCCGCCGGCTGCTGCTCGCGGCCGCCGGCATGTTCGTGCTCGAGGTGCCGGCGCTGTTCGTCGGCGGGCTGTGGCCGCTCGTCGTCGTCATGTTCGTGGCCGGCTCGGCGACGGCGCCCACGCTGATCACCAGCTTGTCCCTCGCCCAGCGGCTGGTGCCGGCCGCCTTGGTGACCGAGGGGATGGCGGTCGCCATCACCGGCATCCTCATCGGCATCTCGGCGGGGTCGGCCGTCGGCGGCTGGGCGATCGAGGCGTGGGGGGCGCAGCCGGCCTATGCCGTCCCGGTGCTCGCCGGGGCGCTGGCCCTGTCGATCATCGCGGCGCGCTACCGCCGCCTCGAGCGCCACGAGCTGGCCCCGCACTGATTGCGGATTCCTCACCCCCTGGCGCGGGGGAGACCGAAGAAGTCGGGTCACAGCCACGTGCCGCGACGCATCACGGCGACGACCTCGAGCGACTCGTCGAGGTGCACGAGGTCGGCCCGGCGGCCGGGCTCGATGACGCCCACGTCGGCAAGCCCGAGCAGCCGCGCCGGGGTGGCGGTCGCCGCGTAGACGGCCGCGGCGAGCGGCAGGCCGGCGGTCTGCACGGCATACCGCACGGCACGGTCCAGGGTGAGCGTGCTGCCGGCGATCGCGCCGTTCGATGCCAGCCGGGCGACGCCGTCGCGCACCTGGACGGCTGCTGGCCCGAGCACGTAGTCGCCGTCGGCGGCGCCGGCCGCGCCCATCGCGTCGGTGACCAGGAGGAAGCGGTGCGGCGCCGCGGTGGCGGCCCAGTGCAGCACGGCCGGGTGCAGGTGGATGCCGTCGGCGATCAGCTCGACGAACGCGCGCGGGTCCTCGACCAGCGCGAGCACCGGCCCGGGCTCGCGGTGGTGGATCGGACGCATCGCGTTGAACAGGTGCGTCGCGACCGACGCCCCGGCGTCGAGCGCCGCCCGCGCCACGGCGTACGTCGCGTCACTGTGCCCGAGGGCGGCGATGACACCCCGCTCGGCGAGCATGGCCACCGCCTCGAGCCCGCCCTCGAGCTCGGGGGCGAGGGTGACCATGCGCACCGCACCCTCGCCCGCGTCGAGCAGGCGGTTCACCTCGCCCCGCTCGGGTGCGCGCAGCAGGGCCGGGTCGTGCGCGCCGCGGTGGGAACCGCTCAGCCACGGGCCCTCGAGGTGGATGCCGGCCAGCTCACCTGCGAGGACCAGCGGAGCCAGGGCCCGCACTGATGCCTCGAGCCGCTCGGAGGTGTCGGTGACCAGGCTGGCCACCATCGTGGTGGTGCCGTGCGCCCGGTGGGTGGCCAGCACGGTCGCGGCCTCGCCGGGGTCGCCCGAGGTGAAGGCCGCCCCGCCGCCGCCGTGGGAGTGGGCGTCGACGAAGCCGGGAACGATGGTGCCGGCGAGGTGCAGGTCGGCCGGGGCCGGCGGGTGCCCACCACCGGCTGCGGCAATCCGGTCCCCGTCGGTCTCCACGAAGCCCGGCTCGGCCGACCCGGACGGCAGGACGACGCGGTCAGCGCTGAGCAGCACCGGCAACCACCTTCTCGGGTTCCTTCTCCGGCGTCGCCGCGTCGTCGTCGTCGTCCTCGCGACCCGGGGTGCGCAGGTTCCACCTGCGGATCACCCAGCGGAAGAGCAGGTAGTAGACCGCGGCGTAGCCCAGCCCGATGACGACGAGCAGCAGCGGCCTGGTCGCGATGTTGAAGTTCAGCACGTAGTCGAACAGCCCTGCGCTGAAGCCGAACCCGTCTCTGATGCCGAGCGCATTGGTGAGCGCCATCGACGTGCCGGTGAGCACCGCGTGGATGACGTAGAGCGGCCAGGCCACGAACATGAACGCGAACTCGAGCGGCTCGGTGACGCCGGTGAGGAACGAGGTGAGGGCGGCGGTCATCATCAAGCCGCCGACCAGTTTGCGCCTCGCGGACTTCGCCTCCTGCCAGATGGCCAGGGCCGCTGCAGGGAGGGCGAACATCATGATCGGGAAGAAGCCGGTCATGAACGCCCCCGCGGTCTTGTCGCCGGCCAGGAAGCGGCTGATGTCACCGTGCACGACCTTCCCGGTCGCGGGGTTGGTGTAGTCGCCCAGGATGAACCACGGCACGGAGTTGAGGATGTGGTGCAGACCGAGCGGGATGAGCAGCCGGTTGGCCGTGCCGTAGACGAACCCGCCGATCACCGCGTTGGCGGCGACCCACTCGCCGACGCTGGTCAGGCCGGCGTCGAAGGCGGGGTAGATGACGGCGAGCAGCACCGCCAGGACGAGCGTGGCGAAGCCGGTGACGATCGGCACGAACCGGCGCCCGCCGAAGAAGGCGAGGTAGGGCGGCAGCGAGATGCGGTAGTAGCGCTGCCAGAGGTAGGCGGCGGTCAGCCCGCACAGGATGCCGCCGAGCACGCCGTAGTTGATCAGCTCCTGGTCCTCGCCCTGCGGAGGCGACGGGAGCACGAACGGCGACACGGCATCCCCCACGCCCTTGAAGACGAGGTAGCCGACGACCGCCGCGAGCGCCGTGGAGCCGTCGGCCTTCTTCGCCATGCCGATCGCGACGCCGACGGCGAACAGCAGCGGGAGGTTCTCGAAGAGGGCACCGCCGCCGCCCGCCAGCACGGCGGCGACCTTGTCCCAGCCGAGGCCGTCGGCGCCGAGCAGGTCGGGCTGGCCGAGGCGCAGCATGAGCGCGGCGACCGGCAGCGCGGCGATCGGCAGCATCAGGCTGCGGCCGAACTTCTGGATGGGCGCGAGGTTGAGGCGCTTGCGGGCCGCTGTATCCGTCGTGGCGTCGGCAGTGGTCATGGGTTCCCCTCCGGTGGTGGCGGCTGTGCAGCGTCGGGCATCGCGCAGTCGAGCGAGACGTGCAGCTCGTAGCGGTCGCCGCGGTAGTGGCTGGTGACGTGCTCCAGGGGGGCGCCGCCGCTGCGGCTGAGCCGGTCGAACACCAGCACCGGGTCGCCTTGCTGCACACCGAGGTGGTGGGCGGTCGCCGCGTCGGCCAGCTCGGCGCGCACGGTCTGGTCGGCGGTGTCGACCGGCACGCCGTAGCCACCGGCGAACAGCTCGTACAGCGAGCGGCTCAGGTCGTGCCGGTCGAGGCCGGGGAGCAGGGTGGGGGAGTACCAGCCGGCCTCGACCGCCATCGGCTCCCCGGCGGCCAGGCGCACCCGCTCGACCCGCCACGCGGTGTCGCCCGGTGCCAGCCCCAACCAGGCCGCCACCTCGGCCGGTGGCTCGAGCGGTGCGACCCGCAGCACCCGGGTCGAGGGGGTGGTGCCACGCCGTCGCATGTCCTGGGTGAACGACGCCAGGTGCAGGTGCGACTGCACGCGCGGGGGCGCCACGAAGGTGCCCTTGCCGGGCACCCGCCGCAGGGCTCCCTCGGCCACGAGCGACTCGATCGCGCGGCGCACGGTGGCGCGCGACACGGCGTGCGTCGCCATCAGCTCGCGCTCGGAGGGGATGGCGGCGCCCGGCGCGAGCCCGCCCGCACACATCGCGGCCAGCACCGCCCGGAGCTGGGCATGCTTGGGCTCGGCGCCGTCGACGAGCGGGCGCGGCACGGTGGCCACCGGCTCCGCCATTCGTCCCCCTCGCCGGTAGCGGTCTCTACTGGTACGGTCCAGTCAGTACCAGCTGAGGATGCACCCGGGGCGGGGACCTGTCAATCCGGGCGGCGCCCGACCCGAGAGGACCTGGAATGAGCAGCAAGGCAGAGCAGATCCTGGCCGGGCTCGGTGGCGCCGGCAACATCGTCGAGCTGGAGCCGTGCATCACCCGGTTGCGCACCGAGGTCAAGGACATCGACCTGGTCGACGACAAGGCGCTCAAGGCCGCCGGCGCCCACGGGGTGGTGCGAGCCGGGTCGGTCGTGCAGGTCGTGGTCGGGCCCGAGGCCGACAACCTGGCCGAGGACATCGAGGACCTGATGTGACCGACGTGCTCGCCCCGGTCGCGGGGCTGGTGCGTGCGCTGTCGCAGGTGCCCGACCCGGTCTTCGCCGCCGAGATGGTGGGGGCCGGCGTGGCCATCGAGCCCGCGGGCGGCGCGACGGATGCCGTGGCACCCGTCGCGGGTACGGTGCTCAAGCTGCTCCCGCACGCGTTCGTCGTGCTCACCGGGGACGGCACCGGCATCCTCGTGCACCTCGGCATCGACACCAACCACCTCCACGGCGCGGGGTTCGAGCTGCTGGTGGACGAGAAGGACTCCGTCGAGGCCGGTCAGCCGGTCAACCGGTGGAACCCCGCCGCCGTGGTCGAGCGCGGCCTCAGCCCGATGGTGATGGTCTGCGTGCTCGACACGAAACCCGGTGCGGTCGAGTGCGGACTCGTCGCGAAGACCGTCGCGGCGGGCGAACCTCTCTTCGGCTGGCCGGCCGTCTGACGCCGTCCGCGGGACAGGACACGCCACCCCGGCAAGGGCAGGGGCGGCGTGTCCTGTGACTCTCGTCGGGCCCGATCAGTGGGGGGCGATGACCGGGGCGTCCTGCTGACCGGCCGCCGCGGCATCCGAGTCGGCCTTGCCGCGGTCGTCGTACGAGGAGCCCTTGCGCAGCTCGACGTGCGGCAGCATCAGCATCACGAGGAAGCCGACCACCATGACGACGGAGCCGACCAGGAACACGGTGTCCATGGCCTGGGAGAAGCCCATCAGGAACGGCTTGGCGATGCGCTCGTCGAGGCCGTTGAGGAACGAGCTGTCCTGCAGCACACCGCTGGCGGCGGCGCCACTGCCACCGTTGGCCTGAGCAGCCTTGAGCTGCTCGGCGACCGCGGCGTTCGCCGGGTCGCGCAGGGCCGCCTGGAAGTCGGCCGTCGGCGCAGCCGCCCGTAGCGCAGCGGCGATCTTCTCACCCGCGGTGGAGAACAGGATGGACAGGAACACGGCTGTTCCCAGCGCTCCACCGATCTGCCGGGTGAACGTGGCCGTCGACGTGGCGACACCGATCTGCTGCGGCGGCACGGCGTTCTGCACGGCCAGGGTCAGTGGCTGGAAGTTGAAGCCCAGCCCCATGCCGAAGGCCAGCATGACGATCATCGTCTGCCACAGCGGGGTGTCGAACGCGACGTAGTGGAAGACGAACAGCGACACGGCCAGCAGCGCGGAGCCGATGATCGGGAACATCCGGTACCGGCCGGTGCGCGAGATGATCTGGCCCGACAGGATCGACCCGAACATGATGCCCAGCGTCATCGGCAGCAGCAGCAGGCCGGCCTCGGTGGGCGTGGCACCCTTGACGATCTGCAGGTAGAGCGGCAGCGCGGCCAGGCCACCGAACATGGCGACACCGATCAGCACCGAGGCCGCCGAGGAGACGCCCACGGTCTTGTTGGTGAACATCTTCAGCGGGAGGATCGCCTCCTCCTTCATCCGCCACTCCTGCCAGAAGAAGCCGATGGCGCCGAGGATGCCGATGACGTAGCAGGCGGTCGACCGACTGTCGACCCAACCCCACTCGCGGCCCTGCTCGGCGACGAGCAGCAGCGGCACGAGGGCGACCGAGAGCAGCGCGGCGCCACCCCAGTCGATGCGGTGGTCGAGGCGGTGGTGGCGCAGGTGCAGCGTCTTGGAGACGACGGCCAGGGCGGCGATGCCGATCGGCACGTTGACGAGGAAGACCCAGCGCCAGCCGTCGATGCCGAGGATGGTCTGCTGACCGGCGAAGAAGCCGCCGATGACCGGGCCGAGCACCGACGCGGTGCCGAAGACGGCGAGGAAGTAGCCCTGGTACTTGGCGCGCTCACGCGGCGGCACGATGTCGCCGATGATGGCCAGCGCCAGCGAGAACAGGCCACCGGCGCCGAGGCCCTGTACCGCGCGGAACGCCGCGAGGCTGAACATCGACTGCGAGAACGTGCACAGCACCGACCCGAAGATGAAGATCGAGATGGCGATGATGAACAGCTTCTTGCGGCCGTAGATGTCGCCGAGCTTGCCGTAGAGCGGGGTGACGATCGTCGAGGTGATCAGGTAGGCAGTGGTCGCCCAGGCCTGGTGGTTCAGCCCCTTGAGGTCGTCGGCGATGGTGCGGATGGCGGTCGCGACGATGGTCTGGTCCAGCGCCGCGAGGAACATGCCCATCATCAGGCCGATGAGGATGGTGACGATCTGGCGGTGGGTGAGCGGTCCGGAGGGGCGGTCCGGCGCGGCTGTCGCCGCAGCAGGTACCGCGGCAGGTGCCGGGGCGCCGCTACCGGTGGCCGCGACGGCCTCCCGGGTACCGGGCGGGGTGGAGTCGTTCATCGGTCGGTCCTTCTGGTGATGGAGGGGATGGAGGCCTCGAGGTCGGAGGCGAAGTGGCGCAGGTGCGCGGAGAACGAGGTGACGTCGTCGTCGGACCAGTCCGCCAGCAGGCCCTTCAGCCAGCGGTCGCGGTCCTCGCGGATAGCGGAGAGCAGCGAGCTGCCCTCGTCGGTGAGGGACAGCGCCTGCGCGCGGCCGTCGTCGGGGTCGGGGCCCCGTCGCACGAAGCCGAGGTCGACCAGGGTGGTGACCTGCCGGCTCACGGTGGAGACGTCGGAGTGCAGCACCTCGGCCAGGGCCGAGACGCGCATCGGCGCCGCCTTGAGGTTGAACAGCAGCGGGTAGGCCATCGGGTCGACCTGGGGGTGCTGGCGCGGCGCTTGCTGGCGCACGAGGTGCAGCAGCTTGACGACGCGGATCAGGTCGTCGCCGAGCACGGCCGTCGGGGTCGACGGCACTGAGCTGAACGGCATGCGGCGTCCTTTCTCACAACAGTTGCTTGCGGCATACAACTATATGAGGGGTCGCGGTCATTCCCGCAATGACGCAGCAGGAGCCGTTGTCGAAGGTTCAGGCGCTCCTGGCGCCGAGGTGCGCCAGCAGGTTGTGGGCGAACCGCTGGCCCATCAGCGCGATGACACCCTTCATCGCCGCGGTCACCGCGGGCCGCACCAGACCGGGGAAGGGCAGCTCGACGGTGATCTGCATCGAGGTCTCCAGGTGGGTGCCCGAGGGACGCGGGGCGAGCCTGTACCACCCCACCACGCCCGCGCTCTCGTTCGCACCGGGGGCCGGGTCGTGCGTGAAGTCGATGCGGTGCGGCTCGTCGAAGTCCATCCGCTCGCGGAAGGTGAAGGAGAAGGATGTGCCCAGCACGGGCACCTTGGTCATCTGCCAGACCCAGTGCTGGCCCTCCTCCTTCACCGAGTGCAGGAAGGGCGTGAGCCGGGCGAGCTGGTCGGGGTCGGTGAGCACCTCCCACACGGCGTCCACGTCGGCGGTGACGGTGGCCGCCGAACGGTTCGCGGTCGAGAACGTGGCCATGGTCAGGGGGTGATCGCCATGGCGGCCATGACCCGGCCCGCCACGTCGTCGAGGCCGTGCACGACCACGTGCAGGTCGTCCGGGGAGCGGCGGCCGCCCATCAGCCGGCCGGCGACCGCGGTCGACATGGTGAGCGAGGTGGTGACGACGTCGGGGTGCTCGTCGGGCTCGCCGGTGAACAGCGGAATGCCACGCCGCGTGCCGTCGTGCTCCTCGACGCGGGCCCCGGCGCGCCCCGTGGCCGGACCGGTGAGGTCGAGGACGACGGCGTTACCGGGCTCGATGCCGGCGTCCTTGGCCACGATGCGGGGCAGCAGCGCGAACAGCCGGCTCACCGAGAGCGCCGCGGCGCCCGTGTCGAGGCCGCCGGGGCGCTCGAGGGCCTCGCGGACGTCCTGCTCGTGCATCCAGATGTCGAAGGTGCGAGTGGCGAGCAGGCCGGCCCAGGTGGTGGTGCCGAACGGGCCTGCCACCTCGCGCTCGGCCCACTCGGTGCCCGAGCGGTAGACCGACAGCCGCTCGGCGAGGCGCTCCTCGAGCTCGTCGAGCACCTCCTCCAGGTCACGCCCGCGGCGGGACTCGACGTACTTCTCGATCCGGGCGCCGAAGGAGTGCCGAACGTGCGTGTGGTGGCTGACGTCGACATCGGGCTCCGGCTCGCCGGCGACCATCGCCTCGGCGCTGGCGACGTGTGCGATCTGGTCGAGCACGGTCCAGCCGGGGCAGTCGGTGGGGCGGGCGGCGTCGGCCGGGCGCATGGTGCGCCCGAGGTCGATGACGTGCTGCACCGTCTGTGCGTACGCCTCGACCAGCTCGCCGAGGTCGCTCGGGGCCGGGGGGTGCAGGGGCATGCGGCCACAGTACCTACGCTGGTGCCCATGGCCACCACCGAGCACCCGCCGCCTCAAAGGGCGCCGGGGGTCGGGCGTGCCCTGGGCCTCGCAGTCGGGGCGGGGCTGCTGGGGGCGCTGGTCGCCGCCACGATCACCGGTGCCACCGCGCCCCTCCTGCTGGCCGACCCCGGCGCCGTCGTGCGCTGGGGGGTCCCGCTCGTGTCGGCGGTCAGCACCGTGGCGTCGGCCGCCACGGTGGGGTTGCTCGGCCTGGCGGCCTTCCTGGTGCCCGAGCGCACCCGCACGAACCGCCGCATCACCGCCACCCGGTACGCCGCCACCGCCGCCACGGTGTGGGCGGTGGCCGCGCTGCTCGAGGTGGTGCTCACCTTCGCCGACCTCGCCGGCACCCCGCTCACCAGCGCCGGGCTGTTCGACCAGCTCGTCTCGTTCACCTGGGTCCTGGAGACGACCCGGGTGCTGTTCATCAGCGCGCTCGTCGCCGTGGTGGTGGCGCTGTGCGCCCGGCTCAGCACCCGGCGGGCGCCGATGGCGTGGCTCGCGGCGCTCAGCCTGGCCGCCGTCGTCATCCTGGCGCTCACCGGTCACGCGGCCGGCTCCACCAGCCACGAGGATGCCGTCAACGCCCTCGGCGTGCACCTGTTGGGCGTCGTGGTCTGGACCGGTGGGCTGATCGGCCTGGTCGCGCTGCGCCGGCCGCTCGGCACCGACCTCGGCACCACCGTGGCCCGCTACTCGACCGTCGCGGCGTGGTGCTTCGTGGCCGTGGCGCTCAGCGGGGTGCAGCAGGCCTGGATCCGGGTGGGGTCGATCGCGGGGCTCGCCACCCCCTACGGCGTCGTGGTGCTGCTCAAGACCGTGGCGATGGTCGCACTGGGCATGCTCGGCTGGCTGCACCGGCGCAACATCGTCGGCGTGCTCACGGCACGCCCCGGCGACGGCCGGGCGTTCGCCCGGCTGGCCGTCGTCGAGATCACGATCATGGGCGCCGCCACCGGGCTGGCCGCGGCCCTGGCGCGCAGTGAGCCGCCGGTGCCCGACGCGCCGCCGGTGGCCAGCCGCGTGCTCGAGCTGAGCGGCTACCCCGACCCGGGGCCGATGACCGGCGCCGACTGGATCACGGCGTGGCGCATCGACTGGCTCTTCCTCGCCACTGCCACCCTGGCCGTGGGTCTCTACCTCGCGGGGGTCGTGCGGCTGCGCCGGCGCGGCGACGCCTGGCCCGTGGCCCGCACGGTCTGCTGGGTGGTCGGGTGGGCCCTGTTCGTCTGGGCCACCTGCGGTGCGCCCGGCATCTGGGGGCGCGTGCTGTTCAGCACCCACATGGTGCTGCACATGGCCGTGGCGATGACCGTGCCGCTGTTGCTCGTGCCCGGCGCGCCGGTGACGCTGGCGCTGCGGGCGCTCAAGGCGCGGCCGGACAAGTCGTGGGGGCCGCGCGAGGTGCTGCTCCAGGTGGTGCACTCGCGGGCGATGCACGTGCTGGCCAACCCGGTCGTGGCGGCATCCCTGTTCTTCTTCAGCCTGGCGGCCTTCTACTGGACCGGCCTGTTCGAGCTGTCGCTCACCACCCACACCGGGCACCTGCTGATGATGGCCCACTTCCTGCTCACCGGGTACCTGTTCGTGTGGGTGCTCATCGGCATCGACCCCGGGCCGCCGCGGTGGTCGCCGCTGGCCCTGCTCGTCGTCCTCTTCGCCACCATCTCGTTCCACGCGTTCTTCGGGGTGGCGCTCACCGGCAGCGAGACCCTGCTGGCGCCGGACTTCTTCGCGCAGGTCAACCTGCCCTGGGGTCCCGACCCGCTGCTCGACCAGCACCGGGCCGGTGAGATCGCCTGGGGGTTCGGCGAGGCGCCCACCCTGTTCCTCGCGGTGGTGGTGGCCTTCCAGTGGTTCCGGCGAGACGAGCAGGAGACCCGGCGCAAGGACCGCCAGGCCGACCGCGACGGCGACGTCGAGCTCAAGGCCTACAACGAGTACCTCGCGCGGCTGCGCCAGGAGGCCGAGCACCTCGACTGAGACGTGCCCTCGCCGTCACGGCAGGATGGGGGCATGCGCATCGCGGTCATCCAGCTCGGCTACGACGACGACGAGCCCTTCGACGCGCGGGTCGACCGGGTCGCGGCACTGGTCGCCGACCAGGCCGGGCACGACCTGGTCGTGCTGCCCGAGCTGTGGGGTGCCACGGGCTTCGACTACCGGCGCTGGCCCGACGAGGCGCAGCCGCTCGACGGCCCGTGGGGCCGGGTGATGGCGGATGCCGCGCGCGCGGCATCCGTGGTGCTGCACGCGGGGTCGTTCGTCGAGCGGCTGCCCGAGCCCGGTGTCGACGGCAACGACCTCGCCAACACCTCGCTGCTGCTGGATGCCGGGGGGGCGCCGCTCGCGGTCTACCGCAAGATCCACCGGTTCGGCTTCGGGGCGGGGGAGCCGCGGCTGATGGAGGCTGGTGTCGACGTGGTGGTGACCGAGATCCCCTCTGGCACAGGCGATCTGGTGACGGTCGGGCTGTCGACCTGCTACGACCTGCGGTTCCCCGAACTCTATCGGCGGCAGGTCGACGCCGGGGCGGAGCTGTTCGCCGTCCCGGCGGCCTGGCCGGCGGCCCGGGTCGGGCACTGGACCCTGCTCGGTCGGGCCCGGGCCGTGGAGAACCAGTGCGTCGTGGTGCAGTGCAACACCACCGGCACCCACGCGGGCTACCAGATGGGCGGCCACAGCCAGGTGGTCACCGCGAGCGGCGAGGTGCTCGCCGAGGCATCGGGCGGCGACGAGCAGGTGCTGTCGGTGCAGGTCGATCTCTCCTCCACCCGCGAGTACCGCACGGCCTTCCCGGTGCTCGACGACCGCCGCCTGTGACCGATTCCCGGGGCCGCTTGCGCTGGTCGCAATGCAGGACCGCCGGGGCTCTGGTCCGTCCCCCGGGATGGCGGTGGTTCTCGGGAGGGGTGGCCCCGCAGCACCGCCACCCGGGCAGATGGACCAGAGCCGGGCAGATACACCAGAGCCGGCGGCCGCACCGACATCGGGAACCCACAGTGGCAGAGTGAGCGGCATGGATGCCGAGGTCGCCGATCCTGCTGCCACTCCCGGCGATGCCGTCGCCGAGCTGGTGGGGATGCTGCCCGACGGGGTGGTGGTCACCGCGCCGGATGCCGTGGAGAAGTACCGCTTCGACTGGACCCACGACGCCACCGCCGGCACCCCCCTCGCGGCGGTGCGAGCCGAGACCGCCGCCCACGTGCAGGCGACGCTGCGCTGGGCGAGCCGGCACGGCATCCCCGTCGTGCCGCGGGGCTCCGGCTCGGGACTCTCCGGCGGGGCACTCGCCTTGGACGGCGGCATCGTGCTCTCGACCGAGCGGATGCGCGCCATCGAGATCGACACCGCCAGCCGGGTGGCGGTCGTCGAACCCGGCGCCCTCAACGTCGAGGTCAAGCGGGCGGCCGCCGAGCACGGCCTCTGGTACCCGCCCGACCCCAGCTCGTACGAGATCTGCTCGATCGGCGGCAACATCGCCACCAACGCCGGCGGGTTGTGCTGCGTCAAGTACGGCGTCACCACCGACTACGTGCTCGGTCTCGACGTGGTGCTCGCCGACGGCACCCTGCTCGCCCTCGGGGGAAAGCGCGTCAAGGACGTCGCCGGCCTGCCGCTGCTCAAGCTCTTCGTGGGCTCCGAGGGAACCCTCGGCGTCGTCACCCGGGCCATCCTGCGCCTCGTCCCCGCGCAGGCGCCGAGGGCGACCGTCGTCGCCACCTTCCCGACCGTCGCCGCCGCGGCGGCCGCCGTCGTCGAGCTGGGCCGCACGGTGCGCGCCTCGCTGGTCGAGCTGATGGACCACGCCTCGATCAATGCCGTCGAGGACTTCAGGCCGATGGGCCTGGACCGCGATGCCGGAGCGTTGCTCCTCATCCAGTCCGACGCCCCGGGCCCGTCGCGCGCCGACGAGGTGGCGGTGGCCACGGCGGCCTGCCAGGTGGCCGGCGCCAAGGCGGTCTTCGCCACCGACGACCCCGACGAGGGCGAGCAGTTCGTGCAGGCCAGGCGGCTGCACTTCACGGCCATCGAGGCGCGCGGGTCGGTGCTGCCCGAGGACGTCGGGGTGCCGATCCCGCACCTGCCCGCGCTGCTCGCCGCCGTCGAGGCGATCGCCGTGCGGCACGACGTCGAGATCCCCGTGGTGGCCCACGCCGGCGACGGCAACACCCACCCGGCGATCATCTATCCCCCCGGCGACCTCGACGCCGAGGCCCGCGCGCGCCTGGCCTTCGACGAGATCATGGCCACGGCCATCGAGCTCGGCGGCACGATCACCGGCGAGCACGGCGTCGGCCGGCTCAAGGTCGGCTCGCTCGCGGCCCAGCTCGGCCCCGACGTCATGGCGCTCACCCGCCGGGTCAAGTACGCGCTCGACCCGCGCGGCATCCTCAACCCGGGCGCCGCCTTCTGACCCCGGCGCGGGCGAAACCGGCCCGTCGCGCAGGCTCCGTCGAGCCCCTGCCACTCCTGCACCGCACCGACGTCGACCCCCGCTGACCCGAGCGCACGGAATCGGGGATGCCGTGCCCGCGCCGAACGCCGAACGGCCCACCCCTCGCCGGGTGGGCCGTTCGTGCTGCTGTCCGGGTGGTCAGAACGCCGACTCGGGCACCTCCATGAGGAGCGAGTCGGTGGCCTCGGCCACGGCCCGCTCGGCCGACAGTCGGGGCAGCACCTGCCGGGCGTAGAACTGCGCGGCCGCGACCTTGCCCTCGTAGAAGTCCTTGTCCTTGCCGGAGGCACCGGCGGCGAGGGCGTCGAGCGCCACGGCGGCCTGGCGCAGCAGCAGCCAGCCGACCACGAGGTCACCCGCGCCGAGCAGCAGGCGGGTGGTGTTCTGCCCCACCGAGTACAGGTTGGTGACCTCGCCGCCGTTGCGCGGGTCGCTCTTCATGAGCTCGCCGACCATGTAACCGAGGATGCCCTGCACGTCCTCGACGCCCTGGCCGAGCAGCTCGCGGTCGCGGTCGAGCCGGCCCTCGTGCGCGCCGAGGTCCTTGGCGAACTCCTGCATCTGCGTCGACAGGTAGGTGAGCGCCTGGCCCTTGTCCTTGACGATCTTGCGGAAGAAGAAGTCCAGGCCCTGGATGGCAGTGGTGCCCTCGTACAGCGTGTCGATCTTGGCGTCGCGCACGTACTGCTCGACGGGGTAGTCCTGCAGGAACCCGGAACCGCCGAAGGTCTGCAGCGACTCGGTGCCGAGCAGCACCCAGGCCCGCTCCGAGCCCAGGCCCTTGACGATCGGCAGGAGCAGGTCGTTGACCCGGCTGGCGATGTCGGCGGCCGAGCCGCGCTCGAACTCCATCGACCCCGACGACAGCAGCTGCTGGTCGACGATGTCCTGCTGGCTGGCGGTGAACAGCACCAGCGCGCGCAGGCCCTCGGAGTACGCCTTCTGGGTCATCAGCGACCGGCGCACGTCGGGGTGGTGGGTGATGGTGACCCGCGGTGCGGTCTTGTCGGACGACCGGGTGAGGTCGGCACCCTGCACGCGCTGCTTGGCGTAGTCGAGGGCGTTGAGGTAGCCGGTCGACAGGGTGGCGATCGCCTTGGTGCCCACCATCATCCGGGCGTTCTCGATGACGTGGAACATCTGGGCGATGCCGTCGTGCACGTCACCCAGCAGGGTTCCGACGGCCGGCCGCTCGCCGCCGAAGGTGAGCTCGCAGGTCGTGGAGACCTTCAGGCCCATCTTCTTCTCGACGTTGGTGACGTAGACGCCGTTGCGCTCGCCGAGCTCACCGGTCTCGAGGTCGACGTCGTACTTGGTGAGGATGAACAACGACAGGCCCTTGGTGCCCGGGCCGGCGCCCTCGGGGCGGGCGAGCACGAAGTGTACGACGTTGTCGACCATGTCGCTCTCGGCGCTGGTGATGAAGCGCTTGACGCCGCTGATGCTCCAGGTGCCGTCGGCGTTCTGGGTCGCCTTGGTGCGACCGGCGCCGACGTCGGACCCGGCATCGGGCTCGGTGAGCACCATCGTGCAGTGCCAGTTGTTCTCGACGATCCAGTGCGCCAGCTTCTTCTGCTCGTCGTTGCCCAGGGCGTAGAGCAGCTTGGCGAAGCCGTAGGAGGCCGCGAACATCGCGACGGCGGGGTTGGAGCCGAGCAGCATCTCGTTGACGGCCCAGCGCAGGCTCGGGGGCGCCACGGTGCCGCCGAGCTCCTCGTTGAGGTCGATGCCCCAGAAGCCGCTGTCGCGGTAGGCGTCGAAGGACTTGCGGAACGACGCCGGCATGGTGACGGCCTGGGTCGCCGGGTCGTAGACGGGCGGGTTGCGGTCACTGTCCTGGAAGGACTCGGCGAGCTCGTTCTCGGCCAGGCGGGAGACCTCCTTCAGCATCTCCCGGGCCGTGTCGGCGTCGATGGACTCGTACGGGCCCGAGCCCAGCACGTCACCGCGGCCGAGCACCTCGAAGAGGTTGAACTCGATGTCACGAAGGTTGCTCTTGTAGTGGCCCATGGCCGTGGTCCTCCCATTGGGGTCAGTGAGCGCTTGCTTACCAGTGTGCTACCCACCGGTAACAAAAACAAGGGCCGGATGCCGTGACACACCGAACTGCGCGTCCGCGCCCCGTTCGGTCCACGGTCTGGTACCCACCTCCCGGGTCGGCGGTGTCACCGCCGACCCGGCGGCATACTCGCCTCGTGAGCATCCTCCCCGTGCCGCTGCGCCGACCGGTGGTCGCGCGCGACTCCGGCGAGCACCACCGCGCCGCCACCCCGCTCGAGCTGCTCTTCGACCTCGTGTTCGTCGTCGCCATCGCGAGCAACGCCGCAGAGCTGCACCACGGTCTCGCCGAGGCGCACTACGGCACGATCGTGGGCTACTCGCTGACCTGGTTCGCCATCTGGTGGGCCTGGCTGAACTACACCTGGTACGCCTCGGCCTACGACAACGACGACGTCGTCTTCCGCCTGCTGACGTTCGTGATCATGGTCGGGGCGCTGTTCCTCGCTGCCGGCGTGCCCGACATCTTCGAGGACGGCCAGTCGGTGACGGTCGTGCTCGGCTACGCCGTCATGCGCTTCGCGATGGTCGGGCTCTGGCTGCGGGCGGCCTCCGGCCACCCCGAAGGGCGGGAGACGGCGCTCTGGTACGCATGCGGCATCAGCATCGTGCAGGTGCTGTGGATCGCCCGGCTCGCCGTGCCGCAGTCGTGGCTCATCCCCACGTTCGTCCTGCTCGTCGGCCTCGAGCTGCTGGTGCCCGTGCTCGCCGAGCAGCGGCACGGCTACACCCCCTTCCACCCGCACCACATCGCCGAGCGCTACGGCCTGCTCACGATCATCGTGCTCGGCGAGGTGATCCTGTCGTCGGTCCTCGCGATCCAGCAGGTCATGTCACCCGAGGGCGGCGGGCTGAGCTGGGCGCTGGCGCCGCTCATCACCGGTGGGCTGCTCATCGTCTTCTCGCTGTGGTGGATGTACTTCTCGCGCGACCACGCCAGCATCCTCGAAACCCCACGCGGGGCCTGGGTGTTCGGCTACGGCCACCTCCCGGTGTTCGCCTCGATCGCCGCGGTCGGCGCCGCGCTGGCGGCCGCGATCGACGTCGTCGAGGGTTCGGCGGATGCCGGGACGCGGCCGATCGCGCTCGCCCTCGCGGGGGCCGTGTCGATCGTCTGCCTCGCCGTCTCCGGGTTGCACGCGATGAGCGACCGCGAGACGGTGGCGACGATGGTGCCGGCGCTGGTCGTCACGGTGCTCTGCGTCGCGGTGGCGTGGCTGGTGCCGTCGATGGGCCTGGCCGTGCTGCTGATCGGCCTGGTGCTGGCCACACTCGTGGCGGTGCGCGTCGTCTCGGTGTCGCGCTCGACGGAGGGGGTTCGATGACCGGCGATGGTGGGGCGTCCACACCGGTTCGGCTGGCGCACGAGGCGCGGGAGGCGGGCGAGCTGTGGAAGGCGCGGGACCTGCTGACCGCCCACGTCGAGGGCAGCCAGGACCCGGAGGCCCTCGTCGAGCTCGGCGAGGTGCTCTTCGAGATGGGCGACCTGCCGCGCGCCGGGGCCATCTGGTTCGCGGCCGGGGCGAAGGGCCCGAGCGTCGACACGGCCGTCGCGGCCTGGCGCGAGCAGTCCCACGACGACTTCGCGGTCATGTGGGCCGAGCTGCCGGCATCGGCCCGCTCGCAGCCACGCCCCCGCCGCATCGAGGCGCTGCGCGAGCGGGCCCTGAACTCCACGGCGGCCGGCGTGGCCGACCTGGCCTCCGCCGACGAGTCGGCCGGCGCCCTGCCGGACGACGACGAAGGCGGCTTCGACTTCGCCTGGCTCATCGCGTGGGTGCTCGCCGTGGCGTTCGTGGTGCTCGCCGCCATCGGGGCGATCGCGACGCTCGGCTGGCTCTTCCCCGGCTGACCTAGCCGGTGAGCACCAGCGCCCAGCCCAGGATGCCGGTGGCCGCCACCGACGCCACCGCCCGCAGCAGGTTCCACCGCGCCCAACGCAGCTCGTCGAAGGCCGAGCGGAGCGCGGCACAGTCGGCCGCTGCCAGGGTGCCGGGGCTGCCGGCGGCCTTGACGGCGTCGTTGCGCGGCAGGTGCACCCGCGCCGTCACCACCATGGCGGCCACGTGCAGGACCAGCGCCGTCGCGACCCAGAGCGCGGCGGGCTCGCCCCACGTGCGGGCCAGGGCCACGGCGGTGAGCACCGGCGCGCCGAGGAATCCCAGCCCCATGAACCACGGGTTCACGACGGCGCTGTCGAGCGCTTGGAACGCCGCCACGAAGGTGCGGTCGTCGAGCGTGCGCAGGCCCGGCATCACCGTGTGGGCGTACAGCACGTACACACCCGCGAGCAGCCCGCTGGTGACCGAGGCGGCCAGTAGGGCGGCGAGGGTGAGGGCGGACCCGGTCATCGGTCGAGCGTAGAGGTGCCACTCGGGCCGCGGGAGTTGACCGGGCGCCGCCACGACGGCGACATCCGCCAGTAGAGGTAGGTGACCAGACCGATCGGGATGGGGACCAGGAACGTGGCGACGCGGTAGAGGAGCACGGCCGCGAGCACGGCTGCCTGGTCGGAGGCGGGCAGCCCGTGGCCGAGCACCGTCACGAGCACCACCTCGGCCACTCCGAGGCCGCCCGGGGTGGGGATGAGCAGCGAGGCGAGGGTGACCAGCCCCCAGGCCACGAGGACGACGGCCCAGGAGATCGTCGCCCGGTCCAGGCCCTGCATCCGCACGCAGAGGCCGAGCACCAGCACCACGGTGAGCTGGGAGACGAGCATGGTCGCGGTCAGCCGGCCCCAGCACAGGCGCAGCAACCGCACCATCTCGGTGCGGAACAGCGGCAGCCCGTCGGTGAGGCCGGGGTCGGGGATGCGGGTGACGCGGCGGCGCAACCGCCCGACGACCCGGTCGCACCACGCCCCCAGCCCGCTCGCGAAGCGTTCGCTGCGCAGGACGAGCGTCAACATCGCGATGGCCACGAGCACGAGCGCGGTGAGCCCGAGCGCCACCCACCCCACCCACTGGGGACCCCAGCCCTGCATCACCACGGCGACGAGCCCGACCGCCAGCAACGTGTACTTCATCACCTGCGACCAGGTACCGGTGACCAGCACCTCCGAGGTCGTGTCGCGGAGGGTGAAGCCCCAGGAGCGCAGCATCGCGTAGTTCAGGCCGGTCGCGACGGCGCCACCTTCGGGCACCGTGTTGGAGAGCGCCGCACCGGCGGTGTTCGTGACCGCGGCCTCGCGCACCCTCAGGCCCGGGAGGGCGACGACGACCGGCGGCCAGTTCGTGGAGAGGTTGACCAGTCCGAGCACGACGGACGCCACCAGCATCGGTGCCGTGACGAGCGCGGCGGCCGAGGTCAGGTCATCGGTCTGGACGTTGGTGAGCAGGTACCAGACGGCGAGTGCGACGACGCCGTAGCTGAGGAAACCCGACACGATCTGCCGCCCCACCGAGCGGGGCCGGTCAGCAGGCAGCTCGGGGTCGTCGAGCAGGCCACTCGGATCGGTCCGCGGGCTGTCGGTCACGCCGCGAGCCTAGGGCCCGTGCTCGCCCCTCGTGGCGGTGCTCCAGGTGCTCGCGGTGATCCCCTGGCCCCGGTGGGTTGAGCCGGTGACGGGAATCGAACCCGCGTGTCCAGCTTGGGAAGCTGGCGCTCTACCATTGAGCTACACCGGCGTGCCGGGTCGCGGGCCGACCAGCGACCTCCCCGGCGCCGGGAAGTCTAACCCAACCGCCACCCCGCTCCGCAGGCCGTCTCGCCGTGCTCCCTGGCCCCAACCGGTAGCCTGACGGAGTGCTGCTCTCCGACCGCGACATCAGGGCCGAGATCGAGTCCGGACGGGTCCGGATCGACCCGTGGGACCCCGACATGGTGCAGCCGAGCAGCGTCGACGTGCGGCTCGACAAGTTCTTCCGGCTGTTCGACAACCACAAGTACCCGGTCATCGACCCCGCACAGGACCAGGCCGACCTCACCCGCCTGGTCGAGGTCGACCCCACCGAGGGCTTTGTTCTGCACCCGGGTGAGTTCGTGCTCGGCAGCACGGTGGAGACGGTCGCACTGCCCGACGACCTCGCGGCGCGCGTCGAGGGCAAGAGCAGCCTGGGCCGTCTCGGCCTGCTCACGCACGCCACCGCCGGGTTCGTCGACCCGGGCTTCAACGGCCACGTCACCCTCGAGCTCTCCAACGTCGCAACCCTGCCGATCATGCTGTGGCCTGGGATGAAGATCGGCCAGCTCGCGTTCTTCCGACTCTCATCCTCGGCCGAGAACCCCTACGGCTCGGATCGGTACGGCTCCCACTACCAGGGGCAGCGCGGCCCCACCGCCAGCCGCAGCTTCCAGAACTTCCACCGCGCCGACGTCTGAGCGGCATCGGCCGGTGCCGTCCAACGGCTGACCGGCGTCGGCGGGCGATGCGGGCATCCTGAAGAATTCTGAGCGGAGGCCAATCCGGTGGCCGCTCGGCGCCGAACTCCTCCACCACAGGGGATAGCGGAGGACACCGGGAGGGGTACCCATGACGAGGCGGCACTCGAGCCTGCAGCGCGCAAGCCACGACGACGGCCACCCGGTGCATCGGCGCCACGACGACCGGGCGGCCGCCGCCCGTGACGTCGCCGCCGCCCGTGACGTCGCCTCCGCACTGCTGGCGCCGGAGGGCGGGGCGGGCGCCGAGCTGAGGGGCCACGTGCCGCCCCACCCGCGCGGCGTGGCGCTCGTGCTGCACGGGGGCGCCGATGCCAGCCGCACGCCGATGACCTGGTGGCGCCTGGCGGTGCTGCGGATGGCGCCCTTCGCCAGGGCCATCGAGCGGCGGGGCGGCGACCGGATCGCCGTGGTGCGCCTGAAGAACCGGGTGCACGGCTGGAACGGAACCCGGCAGGACCCTCTGCAGGACGCCCGGTGGGCCCTGGACCGCATTCGCCACGTGCTGCCGGGGCGGCCCGTGGTGCTCGTCGGCCACTCGATGGGCGGTCGGGTGGCGCTGCAGCTCAGTGGCGAGCCCGACGTGGTGGGCGTCGCGGCGCTCGCCCCGTGGGTCGAGTACGACACCCGCCAGCCGCCGCCGGGCGTCTCGGTGCTGCTCGCACACGGCTCCCACGACCGCGTCACCGACCCGCGGCGCACCGACGTGCTTGCCAAGCGTTACACGCACATGGGGGTCGACCTGCGCTACGTCGAGGTCCAGCGGGGCATCCACTCGATGCTGCGCTACCCCCGCATCTGGCACGAGGCCGTCGCCGACTTCGTCACCGACGTGCTGCTCGGCCCAGCCCGAACCAGCTGACCACCCCACCGGCGGCGAGCAGCCCGGCGCACCACAGCATCGCCGCGCGGTAGCCGTCGGTCATCGCGTCGAGGTCGAGGTAGTCGTCACCCGCCAGCCCGACCAGGGCGGGCAGCGCGGCCACCGCCAGCAGCGACCCGGCGCGGGCGACCGCGTTGTTCACCCCGCTCGCCACACCGGCGAACTGGTCGGGCGCCGCCGCCAGCACGGATGCCGTCAGGGGCGATACCAGCAGGGCGAGGCCGAGCGCGAAGACGGTCATGCCGGGCAGCACCGACCACCAGGTGGCACCAGCACCGATGCCGAGCAGCAGCACCGCGCCTGCGGCGCACACCAGCGGTCCGACCGTCATCGGCACCCGTGGCCCGATCCGGGCCGACAGCGAGGCGGCGCGTGACGACAGCAGCAACAGCGAGAGTGTCACCGGCAGGCCCGACAGCCCGGCCTGCAACGCGCTCCAGCCCACCGCCTGCAGCTGCAACACGGTGAAGAGCGACACGCCACCGAGCGCCCCGTAGACCAGCAGGGTCATCGCATTGGCAGCGGAGAAGATGCGAGAACGGAACAGCCGCAACGGAACCAGCGGGAATGCCGTGTGTTCCTCGACGATCACGAACGCCACCCCCGCGCCGACGGAGACCACCCACGCAGCGACGACCATCGCGCCGCCGGTGTCGCCCGAGGCCGTCAGCGCGTAGGTCGCCGCGCCGAGGGCGATCACCGTGAGCGTCGCGCCCAGGGCGTCGAAGCGGCCCTCGATGGTGCTGTCGCGGCTCTCGGGGGCGGCGCGCCAGGTCAGCGCGACGACCGCCACGCACAGCGGCACGTTGATGGCGAAGATCCAGCGCCAGGATGCGTTGTCGACCAGCCAGCCACCCAGCAGGGGACCGATGGCGGCGGCGACACCCGAGAGCCCGGCCCAGGCGCCGATGGCCGGGGCGCGGTCCTCGACTCGGAAGGACGACTGGATGAGGGCCAGCGCGCCGGGTGTGAGCAGGGCGGCGCCGACCCCCTGCAGCGCCCGCAGGGCGATGAGCTGGCCGGGGCTCTGGGCGGCCGCGCACAGTGCCGACGCCACCAGGAACCAGCCGACCCCGATGAGGTACACCCGCCGCCGGCCGAAGCGGTCACCCAACGCTCCGCCGACGAGCACCAGCGAGGCCAGGGCCAGCAGGTAGCCGTTGACCACCCACTGCAGCTGGGCGAGCGAGGCGCCGAGGTCTCGTCCGATGGTGCGCAGGGCCACGTTGACGACCGAGCCGTCGAGGATGGCGACACCGGATCCGAGGATGACACCGGCCAGCATCATCCGGCCCCGGGCGGAGCGCCGGTCGAGGGCGTACTCGCTCACCGCAGTGCCGGGTCGGGCCGGTGGCGGGCGGCGCTCGAGTCCATGCCGTCATGGGTACCACGCGGTGCCTGACCGCCCTTGGACACGCGACAGGACAACTTCGACAACCGGCTGGCTGGGCGCGCGCGCCCGCCGTGTGGGGGTGAGCCGATAGGTTGTGAGGCCTTGTCACCGACCTCGTGAGGGGCCCCGATGATCCGCTTCGATGCCGTGACCAAGCAGTTCCCCGACGGGACCGTCGCGGTCGACGAGCTCACGCTCACCGCGCCCACCGGCAAGATCACCGTGCTGGTCGGCCCGTCCGGGTGCGGCAAGACCACGAGCCTGCGCATGGTCAACCGGATGATCGAGCCCACCCGAGGGGCCATCACCCTCGACGGCCAGGACACCGGCCGCATGAACGAGGCCGAGCTGCGGCGCGGCATGGGCTACGTCATCCAGCACGCCGGGCTGTTCCCGCACCGCACCGTCATCGACAACATCGGCACTGTGCCGCGCCTGCTCGGCTGGGACAAGAAGCGGATCGCCGACCGCTCCCGCGAGCTGCTCGAGCGCGTGGGCCTCGCGCCCGAGCTCGGCGAGCGCTACCCCGCGCAGCTGTCCGGTGGCCAGCAGCAGCGGGTGGGCGTGGCTCGGGCGCTCGCGGCCGACCCGCCGGTGATGCTGATGGACGAGCCGTTCTCGGCCGTCGACCCCGTGGTGCGCGAGCAGCTGCAGGACGAGTTCCTGCGCCTGCAGGACGAGCTCGGCAAGACCATCGTCTTCGTCACCCACGACATCGACGAGGCGATCAAGCTCGGCGACCAGGTGGCCGTGCTGCGTGTCGGTGGGCGGCTGGCGCAGGTGGCCGAGCCCTCCTACCTGCTCGCCCACCCAGCCGACGACTTCGTCGCCGACTTCGTCGGGCGTGACCGCGGCTACCGCGCGCTGCAGTTCCAGGACACGCCGCGCCTGCCGCTGCACTCCGAGCCGACCGTGGTCCTCGGCGAGCGTCCCGAGCGCACGGGCGCCGGGTGGCTCCTCGTGGTCGACGACGACCGGCATCCGCTGGGGTGGGTGGAGCCGCACCGCATCGGTGACCGGCCGGTGTCCGAGGACGACCTGCACCGTGGTGGCACGGTGGCGCTCGAGCACGGTTCTCTGCGCGGGGCACTGGATGCCGCGCTGTCGTCGCCGAGCAGGCGCGGCGTCATCGTCGACGGCGGCGGCGCGCTGTGCGGCACCGTGCAGGCGCACGAGGTGCTCACCGCCATCGAGCAGACCGACCGGCCCGAACGTGACGAGTCCGACCCGGTGCACGGAGGCGCGGCGTCCGTGGTCGACGAGGTCGCGTCGTGAGCTGGCTGGCCGACAACTGGAGCACGGTGCTCACGCTCACGTGGCGCAGCCTCTACCTCGCCGGCATACCGCTCGTGCTCGGGTTCGTGCTGTCCATCCCGCTGGGCTGGGCGGCGAGCCGCTGGTCGCGCACCTACCCGGCCATCATCACCACGACCGGCCTGCTCTACACGATCCCGTCGCTCGCCCTCTTCGTGATCATGCCGGTGGTGCTGGGCACCAAGATCCTCGACCCGGTCAACGTCATCGTCGCCATGACGATCTACACCGTGGCGCTGCTGGCCCGTACGGTGGCCGACGGGCTCAACTCGGTGCCCGACGACATCGCGCAGGCGGCCACGGCGATGGGCTACAAGGGCGCCCGCCGGCTGTTCGGTGTCGAGCTGCCGCTCGCCGCGCCCGTCATCGCCGCCGGGCTGCGCGTGGCCGCGGTGAGCAACGTGAGCATCGTCAGCGTCGCCACGCTGATCGGCGTCAGCCAGCTCGGTGACCTGCTCGTCGACGGCTTCAACCGGGTCATCTGGGGAGAGCTGCTCACCGGCATCGTGGCCTGCGTGGTGCTCGCCCTGGCGTTCGACGCGGTCATCGTGCTGGGCACGCGGGCGGTCACGCCATGGCTGCGGGTGCAGGGGGCGCGGGCATGATCCCCTCGATCTGGGCGTGGTTCACCGACCCGGCCAACTGGCAGGGCGTCGACGGCATCCCGCACCGAACCCTGCAGCACGTCGAGTACACCGCGATGGCGGTGCTCCTCGCGGCCGTCATCGCGATCCCGCTGGGGCTCTGGGTCGGCCACACCGGGCGGGCCCGCGTACTGGTCTCGTTCGCCAACTCGGTGCGGGCCGTGCCGACCCTCGGCCTGCTCCTGGCTGCCACCTTGTGGCTCGGGGCGATGATCCAGAGCGACCTCGCGTTCACCCTCCCGAGCATCCTGGTGCTCGCCCTGCTGGCCATCCCGCCGATCCTCGCCGGCACCTATGCCGGCATCGAGGCGGTGCCGCCTGCCGCGCGCGACGCTGCCAGGGGCGTGGGCATGACGTCGGGCCAGGTGCTGCGGCAGGTCGAGCTGCCGGTCGGGCTACCGCTGCTGTTGTCCGGGCTGCGCTCGGCGGTGCTGCAGGTCGTCGCGACCGCGACGGTGGCGGCGTACGTCGGGTTGGGCGGTCTGGGTCGTTACCTCATCGACGGCCTGGCCCTGGGCGACTACCCGGCCACCGCGGGCGGCGCCATCCTCGTCGCGGTACTGGCCGTCGCCCTCGACGGCGCCTTCGCTCTGGTGCAGCGACGGGTCGTCTCACCGGGCCTCACCGGCCGCCGCGTCGGTGGTCGCGGGAAGGATTCGCGTCGCGTCGCGGTTGAGGCCGACAGGCCGTCGGCTGATTCCGGCATGCCTGCTGCTCGCGCATGACCTCGCTCTGTCTCGTTTCGCCCGTCCTGTCGCCACGCCAGATCGCACCCACCGACCACAGCACCACGAAGGGACCCACTCCGATGAAGCGCATGACCTCCGCGGTGGCACTGATCGCCGCCTCGCTGCTCGGGCTCACCGCGTGCGGCAGCTCCGAAGACCCGCTCGCGTCCTCGTCTCCGGCCGGCTCGGCCTCTGCCAGTGGCGGCTCCGGCGGCCCGATCGTCGTCGGCGGTGCGAACTTCTCCGAGTCCACGCTGCTCGCCGAGATCTACGCCGGCGCGCTCAAGGCCAAGGGCATCGACGCCACGACCAAGCTCAACATCGGCTCGCGCGAGATCTACCTGCGCGCCCTCGAGGACAACTCGGTGCAGGTGTTCCCCGAGTACACCGGTGCGCTGGCCTTCAACTACGACAAGTCCTTCACCGGCACCGATCCGGACGAGGTCTACCAGAAGGTGCAGCAGGTGCTGCCCGAGACCCTGACGGTGCTCGACAAGTCGGCCGCCGAGGACAACGACTCGATCGTCGTCACCCAGGACACCGCCGCGAAGTACAACCTCAAGACCATCGAGGACCTCAAGCCCGTCGCCGGTGACCTCACTCTCACCGCGCCGCCGGAGTTCAAGGGCCGCCCGCAGGGCATCCCCGGGCTGGAGAAGACCTACGGCGTCACGTTCAAGTCCTTCCGCCCCCTCACCGGACAGGCCATCGTGCAGGCCCTGAAGAACGGCCAGGCCGACGCGGCGAACATCTTCTCCACCGACCCGGCCATCGCGGCCAACGACTTCGTGCAGCTCGAGGACAACAAGAAGCTGTTCGGGTCGCAGAACATCGTCCCGCTGGTGCGGGCCGACCGCGCCGACGAGGTGAAGGACGCCCTGAACGCGGTCTCGGCCAAGCTCACCACCCAGGCCATCGCCGACATGCTCAAGCAGACCGACATCGACAAGAAGGACCCCCAGGCGGTCGCCCAGGAGTTCCTCACCGCCAACGGCCTCGCCTGACGAGTCTCGTTCGCGCGGACAGCGCCCGGTCCCAGGTGGGGCCGGGCGCTGTCGCTTGTGGGCGCCTCCTCGTGGAGTCAGGAGCACTTCGCACAGTCAGGGAGGTATCCGGTCCTGACTCGGTGGCATCCTCCTGAGCCCGCGAACTGCACCTGAGCCCGCGAACTGCACCTGAGCCCGCGAAGTGCACCTGAGCCCGCGGTGCCGTGGGGTGCTCGTCCGCCCGAATCACCGGGATCCCGGGACACCAGTGGGGGTCTCGTCGGGGCGCTGACCGCGGCCACCCCCACCGTTGTTCAGACCCGGGTCAGTCCCAGGGGTCCGGCTCGTCGAGCAGCGCCGCGTCACCCGTGAAGCCGGATGCCGCGGGCTTCGGCTCCGCAGGAGGCGCCTCGGCCGCCTCGTCGCCGGATGCCGGCGCCGTGTCGGCCTGTGCCGCGTCGGTGGCTCCGCTCTCCGCCTCTCCAGCCGGAGGGACAGCAGGCTCGCCCGGGCTGGCGTCCGTCCCGGAATCGACCAATAGGTCACCGGAGGGACGCTCGGGCTCGGCCGAACCTGCGGCGGGTGCTGCGGGCTCGTCCCAGGGGTCGGGCTCGTCGGCGGCAGGAGCCGGTGCCGCGGGGCTGGCATCCGTCCCGGAATCGACCAATTGGTCACCGGAGGGACGCTCGGTCTCGACCGCACCTGGCAGCGGGTGCTGCGGGCTCGTCCCAGGGGTCGGGCTCGTCGGCGGCAGGAGCCGGTGCCGCGGGGCTGGCATCCGTCCCGGAATCGACCAATTGGTCACCGGAGGGACGCTCGGGCTCGGCCGCAGTGGCAGCGGGTGCTGCGGGCTCGTCCCACGGATCGGGCTCATTGGCGGCTGGGGAAACGTCGACCAACTGCTTGGCTGTGGCTTGGGCTGGCTCATCAGCTGAAGCATCCGGACCTGTCCCCGCGGGCTCGTCCCAGGGGTCGGCCTCGGTTGCGGGCGGTGCCGGTGCTGCTGGGGCTGCGGGCTCGTCCCAGGGGTCGGCCTCGGCCTCCGCCGGGGTCGCAGGGGCGTCCCACGGGTCGGCCTCTGGTTCGGCTGTCTTCGGTGCTGCTGTAGCAGCTGCCGCAGTCGCCGGGGTGTCCCACGGGTCGGCCTCGGGCTCGGTCGTGACTGGTGCTCCCGCAGCTGCCGCCGCCGTCGCCGCAGCGGCAGGTGCGGTCACCGCGGGAGCGGGCGTGGACGGCATCGCGGCCGTGTCGGCCGAAGAACCACCCTCGACGATCGCGAGGTCGCCGCCGTCGCCACTCCCACGCCGCACGGCCGCGAGCAGCATCTGCGCGACGTCGACGACCTCCACCGTCTCGGCCACCCCCTCGGACTGCTTCGCTCCCAGGCCGTCGGAGATCATCACCCGGCAGAACGGGCAGCCGATGGCGATCCGCTCGGCGCCGGTGGCGATGGCCTCCTCGGTGCGGTTGGTGTTGACCTGTGTGCCGAGCTTCTCCTCCATCCACATCCGGGCGCCGCCGGCGCCGCAGCAGAAGGAGGTCTCGCGGGTGCGCTCCATCTCGCGCAGCTCGACGCCGGGCAACGACTCGATCAGCTCGCGCGGCGGGGCGTAGACGCCGTTGTGCCGGCCCAGGTAGCACGGGTCGTGGTAGGTGACGGTCGAGGCAGTGGACGCGGCGTTCTTGGCCGACGACATCCCCGGCACGTCGGCCGGCCGCGCCACCGGCACGAGCTTGTTGTCACGCACGAGCCGGTTGAGCAGCTGGGTGTGGTGCACGACCTCGTAGGACCCGCCGAGCGGTGCGTACTCGTTCTTGATGGTGTTGAAGCAGTGCGCGCAGGTGACGACGACCTTGGTGACGCCGAACTCGCCGAAGGTGTCGACGTTCTGCTGCGCGAGGGTCTGGAAGAGCAGCTCGTTGCCGGCCCGCCGGGCGGAGTCGCCGGTGCAGGTCTCTCCGTTGCCGAGCACCGCGAACGAGACCCCGGCGGTGTCGAGCAGCTCGGCCACTGCGCGGGTGGTCTGCTTGGCGCGGTCCTCGTAGGCCCCGGCGCAGCCGACCCAGAACAACCACTCGACGTCCGAGGCCTTCTCGACGTCCTGGCCGAGCACCTTCACCGGGAAGGGCAGGTCCTTGGCCCAGTCGAGCCGGGCCCGGGCGCCCATGCCCCACGGGTTGCCCTTGCCCTCGAGGTTCTTGAACAACCCACCGAGCTCGGCCGGGAACGCCGACTCGATGAGCGTCTGGTAGCGGCGCATATCGATGATGTGGTCGACGTGCTCGATGTCGACCGGGCACTGCTCCACGCACGCTCCGCACGTGGTGCACGACCACAGCACGTCGTCGTCGATGACGGCACCGGGCCCGACCGGCGCGTAGGCGGCGAGCGAGTCGCCGTCGTAGCCGGTGTCGCCGACCAGCGGGACGTCGTCCCAGGACAGCCCCTCGGGCGCGGCGTGGCCGTGGTACGCCGGCACGGCCGTGACGCCCGCCGGCACCTTCTCGCGGTCGCCGTCGACCTTGGCCAGCGCCTGCAGGTACGGCGCCTTGGCGTTGGCGTGGTCGCGCAGCCCCATGATGAGCAGCTTCGGGGACAACGGCTTCTCGGTGTTCCAGGCCGGGCACTGGCTCTGGCAGCGGCCGCACTCGGTGCAGGTCGTGAAGTCGAGCAGGCCCTTCCACGTGAAGTCCTCGGCGTGGCCGACGCCGAGCGAGGCGCCCTCGTCGAGCTCGTCCATCTCGTCGATGGAGAACGGTGTGCCGTCGACGAAGAGCTCCTTGGCCGCGCCCAGGGCGACCGGCCGCCGGCCGAACATCACGTTGATCGGCGCCACGAAGATGTGCAGGTGCTTGGAGTGCAGCACGAAGATGAGGAAGACCAGCATGACCCCGATGTGCAGCAACAGGCCGACGTGCTCGAGGACGGTCGCGGTCGACTCACCCAAGGGCTCGATCGCCCGTCCCACCGCGTGGGAGGCGAAGGCGGCGTTGCCGTAGGGGAAGTTGCCCGTGGCCACGCTGGACCCGCGGAAGAGGAACATCGTCCAGATGACGTTGAAGATGAAGAACAGCGTCAGCCAGGCGCCCCCGAGGTGCGAGCCCTGGAACCGCGAACGCCGGCCGAGCCGTTTCGGCGAGTTCTTCACCCGGATGGCTCCGAAGGCAATGATGCCGAGCAGGCCCATCACGGCGATGAAGTCCTGCGCGAAGCCGAGCACGCCCCAGGTGCCGACAACGGGGATCGCCCACCCCTCCTTGAACAGCGAGCCGTACGCCTCGAGGTAGACCGTCGCCAGGATCAGGAACGCCCAGAACACGAAGAAGTGGGCGATGCCGGGCACGGTCCACTTGAGCAGCTTCTTCTGCCCGAAGACCTCGACGAGCTGGGTCTTCACGGCGGCGGTGACCCGGCCGGTGACGCCCTCGACCCGGTCGGGCGCGGGCTGCCCACTGCGGATCAGCCGGTAGATCCACGACACCCGGCGTGCCGCGAGGGGCAGCGCGATCGCGGTCATGAGGAGGCCGATCACGAGGACGGCGGTCATGTGGTGCTCCATCCGGCGGGGGTGGGGGTGGTGTGGCCGCACGACGACGGCAGTACCGCGGCCGGCGCTGCCCGAGTCTATATAGCGCTAAGCGCTTGCATACCTCGGTGTGACCCTCACCCCACGGGCCCGCGAAGGCCGTCGAAGGTCCGGCCGGAACGCCGTGGCCGAGCTGTCCTTCTCAGCCCACCCCGTTCGTCTCTAGGGTGAGGCCGGACACCGGTGCGGCCCAGCACTGACAACCAAGGAGTCGACATGACCCAGTACGCCGCCATCATCTACAGCCGCGACGTCGACTGGAGCGCCCCCGAGTACGCCGCGGACACCGCGCAGTACGGGGAGTTCGCCCAAGCCGCGAGCGCCGTCATCCGCGGGGGTGCCGCGCTCTACCCCACCTCGACGGCGACCACCGTGCGGGTCGACTCCAAGGGCGGCACGCCGCTGACCACGGACGGCCCCTACGCCGAGACCAAGGAGGCCCTCACCGGCTTCTACCTGCTCGAGTGCGCCGACCTCGACGAGGCGGTGCGGGTCGCCGCCACCATCCCGGGCGCGTGGGACGGGGCCATCGAGGTGCGCCCCGTCATCGAGTTCCCGATGTGAGTGCCGTCGCCTCGGGGGCGGGTGCGGCTGGCCCCGCCGGTCCGCCCGCCCCCGAGGACGCCCACCGCGCCCTGGCCGAGATCGTCCGGGCCGCCGGCCGGGACGTCCTCGCCACGCTCGCCCGCTGGACCGGCAACCTCGCCCTCGCCGAGGATGCCGTGCAGGACGCCAGCGTGCGCGCCCTCCAGACCTGGCCGCGCGACGGCATCCCGGACAACCCGGTCGCGTGGCTGCGCACCACCGCGCGCCGCTGTGCCGTCGACCTGATCCGCCGAGAGGCGGCCCGCGGGCCCAAGGAGGCCCTCGCCCACGGCCCGCTCACCGACCCCCTGCCCGAGGAGGACCCCGGGCCGGAGGTCGTCGAGGACGACCTGCTGCGGTTGGTCTTCACCTGCTGCCACCCCAGCCTCGCCCCGGAGACCCGGGTCGCCCTGGCCCTGCGCACGCTGTGCGGGCTGAGCACCGAGGGGGTCGCGCGCGCCCTGCTGGTCTCCGAGCCAACGATGGCCAAGCGCCTGACCCGCGCCCGGCAGAAGATCCGGCTGGCCGGCATCCCGTATCGGGTGCCGTCCGCCGAGGACCTCCGCGAGCGCTGGGACACCGTGCTCGCCACGACATACCTGGTGTTCAACGAGGGGTATGCCGCCACGGCCGGCCCCGAGCTGACCCGCCCCGCGCTGGTGGCCGAGGCGCTGCGCCTCACCCGGCTGCTGCACCGGCTGCGGCCCGACGACCCCGGCGCGACCGGCCTGCTCGCGCTCATCCTCCTGCAGGACTCCCGCCGGGCCGCCCGCACGGATGCCGTCGGGGCGGCGGTGCTGCTCGCCGACCAGGACCGCTCGCTGTGGGACCGCGCCGCCATCGCCGAGGCGGTGCCGCTGGTGGGAGAGGGCCTGCGGCTCTCTCCCGCGTATCCCGATCCCTACGTCGTGCAGGCCGCCATCGCCGCCTGCCATGCGCTCGCGCCGTCGTCGGAGGAGACCGACTGGGCCGCCATCGAGTCCTGGTACGGGGTGCTGCTTCGGGTCGACGACGGGCCGGTGGTGCGCCTCAACCATGCCGTCGCCGTGGCCGAGGCGCGGGGGCCGCAGGAGGGCCTCGACCTCGTCGACGGCATCGACGGGCTGCGCGAGTACCCGCTGTGGCACGCGACGCGGGCGGCCCTGCTGCGCCGGCTCTCCCGCTCCGACGAGGCGGCCGCCGCCGAGGCCGCCGCCCGCCGGCTGCCGCTCAACGCGGTGCAGCGCGACCTCCTCGACCGCTGACCTGCTGCGAAGCCTCGACGAGACGTCGTTGCCCGGCGCGATAACCCTCTGTTGGAATACGCATAAGCAGGCGACGGTTGGCACCGTCGTCGGCAGTTCCGAGCCGGATGCCGGGCGCCCGCGTCGGGTTCCCGTCCACCGGCCCCCTTCCAGCGAAAGGCCCAGCGATGCCCATCCTCGACGACGTGACCCAGGCCGTCGGCAACACCCCGCTCGTCCGGCTCAACCGGATCATCGGTGGGGACGCGATCGTTGCCGCCAAGCTCGAGTTCTACAACCCCGCGAGCTCGGTCAAGGACCGGATCGGCGTCGCGATCGTCGACGCCGCAGAGGCGTCGGGTGAGCTGAAGCCGGGGGGTACCATCGTCGAGGCCACCTCTGGCAACACCGGCATCGCTCTCGCCATGGTCGGTGCAGCACGTGGCTACCAGGTCGTTCTCGCGATGCCCGAGTCGATGAGCAAGGAGCGTCGCGCCCTGTTGCGCGCCTACGGTGCCGAGCTGATCCTCACCGACCCCTCGACCGGTATGAAGGGCGCCGTCGCCAAGGCCGACGAGATCGTCGCCGAGCGCGAGGGCGCCGTGCTGGCACGCCAGTTCGCCAACGCCGCGAACCCCGAGATCCACCGCAAGACCACCGCGGAGGAGATCTGGAAGGACACCGACGGTGAGGTCGACATCGTCGTGGCCGGCATCGGCACCGGCGGCACCATCACCGGCGTCGGGCAGGTGCTCAAGTCACGCAAGCCCGCCGTGCAGATCGTGGCCGTCGAGCCCGAGGAGTCGCCCATCCTCAACGGCGGCAGCCCTGGGCCGCACAAGATTCAGGGGATCGGCGCCAACTTCGTGCCCGAGATCCTCGACACCTCCGTCTACGACGAGGTGATCGACGTCAACGCCGAGACCTCCGTGCAGTGGGCCCGTCGGGCCGCCACCGAGGAGGGCCTGCTCGTCGGCATCTCCTCCGGCGCCGCCCTCGCCGCCGCGAACCAGGTCGCTTCGCGCCCCGAGAACGCCGGCAAGACCATCGTGGTCATCATCCCGAGCTTCGGCGAGCGCTACCTGTCGACGATCCTGTTCGAGGGCCTCGTCGACTGAGATGGGCTGGATCCGTGACGCCCGGGCAATGGTTCGCGAGGACCTCGACGCCGCCATGCTGCGTGACCCCGCAGCGGAGACGCGCGCCGATGTCGCCGTGAACTCGCCCGGGCTGCACGCGATCTGGGCCTACCGCGGGTTGCACCGGTTGTGGCAGAAGCCTGGTGCTCGGCCCGTGGCCCGTGCCCTGTCGACCTTCGTGCGGTCGGTCACCGGGGTCGAGATCCACCCCGGGGCGCAGATCGGCCGGCGCTTCTTCATCGACCACGGGATGGGCGTCGTCATCGGCGCCACCGCCGTGGTCGGCGACGACGTGATGCTCTACCACGGCGTCACCCTGGGTGGCCGCACGCTCGCGCGCGGCACCAAGCGGCACCCGACCGTCGGCGACCGGGTCACCATCGGTGCGGGCGCCCGCGTGCTCGGCAACATCCACATCGGCGACGACGTGCAGATCGGCGCGAACTCCGTTGTCGTGAAGCCGGTTCCGGCCGGTGCGGTCGCGACCGGCATCCCCGCTCGGGTGCGGTTCCCCGTCTCGCCGACCCAGGACCCCTACGACGCGCTCTTCGCCGAGCCGGCCATCTTCATCTGAGGGCGGATGCGCCGCTGGCGGCGCTCCAGTCCGAGCCGTAGAGGCAGAACACGCCCGCCGCGGGATGCTCGCGCACCACCCCGGCCCAGGCCTCGGCGGCATCGGTGCCCGTCGACAGCACCCTGTGATAGGCCACCATCGCGTCCGCGGCGACCGAGTCGGAGACCGGCGACACCGCCGCCAGCACGCTCGTGGCGCCGAGCGCCATGAGCGCGATCGCCAGGCCGAGAGGCTCGTCCCCGGGGCGCGTCGAGAACTGGCCGACGTCGCACGCCGCCAGCGAAACGTGCTCTGCCGCAACCGGTCGGGGAAACTCGTGGGCGAACACGGGCCCGTCCGCCATTCGCACCGACGAGAACAGGGGGCTCTGAGCCTCGTGGACCCCGTGGGCAGCAAGGTGCACCACGCGAGCGCGGCCCAGGGCCGCCACCACCTCCTCGCTCGTCGCCGGCCGGTGGTCGGTGGCCACCGGGTCGGCCGACCAGAACCCACGCACCGCCCGGATCTCCGGGCCGGTGCGCGCCAGCCCGGGGCCGTAGTAGGCGGTGGCCGGAACGGACCATTCGGCAGCCGAGCCGCGGGAGGGGCCGCGGACCCAGCGGGTGAGGGACGGCGCCACGGTGACCGGGCGACCCCCCAGGCTGGGGAGCAGACTCCACGGCACGGCCGCCAGGGTGCCCGAGGGGATGACGACCACACGGCGCTCGGCCGAGCGGCCCAGTGCCGGCCCTGCCGGGTTCAGGGTGGCGTCGACGGCGGCGAGGGATGCCGCGCACGCCCGGTTCAGGGCCGCCTCCATGGGAGTCCCCGGCGCCAGCATGGCCCGCGCGCGCAGGTCCCGCCGCAGCCGGGCCAACTGCCGGCCCGCCACCGAGATGGTGCCGGTGCGCGACACCGCGAGGGTGCCGTCGTCGAGCACGATGGTCCACAGCTCGTCGCCCGTCTCGAAGAACTCCACCACCGTGGCGTCCCGGTCGGACGCGGCGGCGCGGGCCTCGTCGGCGTCGACGGGCGGGAGGGTGCCGGCCGAGCTGCCACCGACGGTCAGGGTCCATTCCCGTTGGGCCACGTGGTCCTCGAGCTGGGCGATCTCGTGGGCAAGCTCCAGGGAGGTGTGGCCCTCGCGCTCGGCCGCCACCCGCCGCAGCCGCCTCAGGTCCCGGGTCATCGCGGTGAGTTCGGGGTCGGTAGAGGTGGTGACCGGGTTGATCCGGTGCGAGATGGCGCGCCACCGCTCGATGCTGGTGAGGGTGCCGTCGCCGTCATTGCGCTGGAGCGCGCGCTCGACATCGAACGCGGCAAGCCGCCGTCCGTGCAGGGCCAGGGCGGCGCGCACGTCGAGGCTCGAGGACTGGAACTGGTGCGCCGCGAGGAGGCGGTTGCCGGTGGTGATGCGGCGCTCGGCCTCCACCTGGCGGCCCCGGGCATGGTCGAGGCGGGCGCGTACGAGGCACTCGTGGAGCCGCGCCGCGAGCGAGTCGCGATTGGTGCGCTCGAGCGTGGCCAGCCGCAGCTCGGCGCCGTCGACGTCGCCCGAGAGCAGCCGCGCCTCGGCCTCCAGCCGCACCGCCGCCCGGTCGGCCACCCTGCCGGTGGTCGTCTGCCCGTTGCGCCGCGCCAGGTCGGAGATGACGGCGCCCAGGTCATGACCGGCAGCGACGTCGATCGTCGCCCGGATCAGGGCGGCGTCGCGCACCAGCTCGTCGACCTGCCGGGTGCGGTAGGCGGCCAGTGCCGTGCGGATGTGTCGTCGAGCGCCGTCGAGGTCGTTGGCGAGGAGGTCGCAGCGGGCCAGCCGTGCGCTGATCTCGCCGACCTCGAGCCGGTGGTCGTCAGAGCGCGCCGACTCCAGTGCGTCCTGCAGGACGCTTCGCGCCTTGTCGACGAGCCCCGCCTCGAGCAGCACCTCGGCGTGGTCGAGGCGAGCGCGGTCGCGGCTGACGGCTGCATCCATCCGGTCTGCAGCACGCATGAGCACGAGGGCCCGGGCGAGGTCTCCGTCGACGAAGGCCAGGCAGGCGAGGTTGTGCCGGGCCTTGAACTCCTGGTCGGCATACCCGTGAGCGGCGGCGGTCTCGGCGGCCCGGGTGAGGTCCGCCTCGGCTGCCGACGTGTGGCCGAGACCCAGGTGTGCCATGCCCCGGTTGATCAGCAGCGCGCAGCGTTGGCTGGGGTTGAGGGCCTGCTCATCGTCGCCCGCCCCGTTCAGCGCCGTCAGGGATGCCGCCCAGTCGCCGCCGCGCACGTGGATGACTCCCTCCTGGACGTGGCTCAGGGCGACGAGCAGACTGTCGTCGATGGCGGTTGCCTGATCCCGGGCGCCGCGCACCATCGTCAGCGCCGGCCCGAGGCCGTTGACCTCGAGCTCGGTCCAGGACCGGGTGATCAGCACCCGGATGCGAATCCGCTCGGCATCGCCCCCGGTGGCGCCGTCGAGCGCTCCCACGGCCTGGTCGAGGTGTGCGACGGCATCCTCGAAGCGACCCACCTCGTTGGCGTGCCGCGCCGCGTTGAGGTGGGAGTCCGCGATGTCGACGGGGTCCCGGATCGGTACTCCTACAGCTCTATCGCCGGCGTGATGATCGGTGGCGCCTCGGTGTCGTCGCGCCTCCGCAGGACGAAGCTGACCAACCCTCGCTCGACGCCGGTGAAGGTGAAGCGGCCCTCTTCGTCGACCACCGTGATGCGGGTGCGGCCCCGCTCGCGGAGCTCGACCTCCACCTCGCCCTCGCTCACCCAACCGGCGAGATCTGCGCGGGCCGAGCGGCCGTGCTCGATGGTGACCATCACGCTGAGACCCTCGCTGGCGAAGGTGACGGTGTCGGCGCGGTCGTAGTCCGTGCCGCGCACCGTCTCGAGCGTGGCGCTGGAGACGATCTCGGCGACCTCGGCCTCGAGGGCCGCGATCGACATGGCGAACTTCACCCGGTCGACCAGGTCGGCAGGGACGGGGTCGACCAGCCCATGGAGATGCCGTACCTGCGCCAGTAGCTGGGCGTCGACGTCGTCCAGCGCGCCGGCGGCAAGGACGGTCTCGGGGTCCGGGGTGGCATTCATGACGGCATCTCCCAACGCGGGTCTGTGCTCAGGGCTTGCCGGAGCTTGGCGAGGCAGCGCCGGCGGGTGGGGCCGATGCTTCCGACAGGCATCCCGAGGGCCTGGGCGACTGCGGCGTAGTCGGGGCGTTCGGCGAAGGCGATGGCGCGTAGTAGCGACCTGCATCGTTCGGGCAGCGAGGCGAAGTGCCGCCAGACGAGCCGGTCGTCGACCTCCGCCAGCACGCTGGTCTCGGGCGATGGCGTGGTGTCGTCGGACTCCTGGTCGCGCACGTCGGCGTCGGTGGCCGGCTCCTTCCGGCGGCCCCGCGACGACGTCGTCCACGCGTCGCGCCGGGTCGTCGTGATGAGCCACTTGAGCACCGCCTGCGGGTCGGTGATCTCACCGGCGTGCTCGACGAGCTTGAGCCAGGTGTTCTGCACGACGTCCTCGGCCGACTGCCGGGACAGGCCCTGCTGCCGGGCGACCGACCACAGCAGCGGGGTGACCTGTTCGACCAGGATCGACACGCCGGAGGAGTCGCCGTCGCGGTAGGCGCGGAAGGAGTTGGCCGCCCGCACGGCCAGGCTCTCGGCGCCCGTGTGCATCACCCCTGCTCCTTGATGGCCCGCTCCACGATCCTGGTCAGCTTCTCGACCCGGGTGCCCGGGCCGGAGATGAACGGCTCCTCACACATCAGGTGCGCCAGGTCGCCGGCGCAGGCGGGTGAGGCGAAGCTGCTGCCGCTCCAGACGCCGAACCCGCTGGAGTAGTCGTCCGGGTCGGGGGTGCCGCGCTGGGGGCTGCCGTCCTGCTTCGGCACATCAAGACCTCCACGCAACGAGCCGTCGAAGGTCACCGGCATCGTGCTCACCGCCGCGACGCCGCACCGGTAGGTGCGCACCCACGTCCCGGTGTTGGAGAACGCCGCGACCGTGCCGTCGTTGGGGTTGCGAGCCCCCACGCTGAGCACCGGCACCCGGTCGTTCCTGATGTCGTCGGCGTAGTCGCCGGCCAGCGCGGCCGGCCAGAACGGCAAGGTGGTGGCGCCGTTGCCCGCCGCCGCGACGACACACACGCCGTTGGCCTGCAGGGCCCGGATCAGCCGGAACAGGCCGGCCTCGTTCACGATCGCGCTCGGAGTCTCGTGGTAGTAGCCGAAGGAGAGGCTGACGGCGTCGAGCGGGCCGTGCTTCGCCCCGTGCTCCAGGCCCATCCAGTGCCAGAGCAGCAGGCGGTGCAGGGCGTCGATGATGTCGGCCTCGTCGGCCGCACCGTCGCCGTACATGACCGGGACGATGACCAGCGTGGCGTTGGCGCAGTGCTGGCGGACCAGTCCCGCGATGAAGGTGCCGTGGCCCGCCATGGGGTCGAGGAACCGGTTGACCAGGTCGAGGGTGACGCCGTCGACCTCGGGATCCTGGCCGGGCTCGAACTCGACACCGATCCTTTTGCCGCCCACCCTCGGGTGGCGGTTGACGCGGGCCCCCGGTCCGTCGAACCACGGGTGCCGACCCAGGCCGGTGTCGAGGATCGCGACGTTCGGTGCCGGGCTGCCGACCGGCGTGGGCGGCCCGAGGTGCAGCGCCACGGGGATGCGACCGTCCGCGGATCCGGGGACGCCGACTCCCGAGCCGTAGCCCACTCCCGAGCCGTAGCCGACACCGCTGCCGTACCCGACGCCCGAGCCGTAGCCGACACCGCTGCCGTACCCGACGCCCGAGCCGTAGCCGACACCGCTGCCGTACCCGACGCCCGAGCCGTAGCCGACACCGCTGCCGTACCCGACGCCCGAGCCGTAGCCCACACCGCTGCCGTAACCCGTCGCCATGAGGATGTGGTCGAGCCCCCAGCTGCGGGCGCTACCGCCCTCGATGGTCGGGATCGCTGCTTCGAAGTCCTCGAACTCGTTCTGGCTCAGGCCGTCGCGAAGGCTCTCAGGGTCCTGCCGGTAGGCCGCCACCCGCTGCACCTCGCTGCGGGCGAACTGGAGCACCTGCCAGGCATCGAGCGGGGGCGCAAGGCGGCCGGTGTGCGGCATCAGGTCGACGACGGTCTGCGCGACAGCTTCGAGGCGGTCCTCGTAGCCGAGCCGGCTGGCCAGGGCACGCAGCGTCTCCGGGGTGCGGTCGCCCGAGTCGCCCGAGTCGTCCCCGTCACCGAGGTCGCTCGCCCGGGGCGGGTCGACGACCCGGGGGGTGAACGCGAACTGCGGCAGCCGGCCGATCCGGGTCAGCTCGTCCAGCGGACCCTGGTTCAGGGAGCCACCCGCGAGCCCCGGCAGGATGAGGCGGTCGGGGCGGTACACGGTGGGGTGGGGTGGATCCTGTTCGCCGAGCACGTCGGCAGCGTCCGGCGAGAGCACCGTGGCCCGGAAGCGGCGGAAGGCCGAGGCCGGCACGCCGAAGATGGGAAAGCTGTGAGCCGGCTCGGGCCGCTGGGCATCCGACTGGAACTCAGGCGTCTTCTCAGTCATGGTGCTCCTGTGCCGCCGAGCGTGGGTGGATCCCCCGTTGGCTCAGCCTAGTGATGTACGTCGACGCTGAACAGGAGCCCGTGCGAGCCCCGCTGATACCTCGGACCTGCACCTTCTTCCGGCGCCCGCGAGCGCGCCGGGCGCGCGGAAGCCGGCTCGGCACGGCATCCGAGAAGAAATCTCGAAAGCCGTGTATCAGGGCGCCGGTACCCCGCTCCTTCACCACGTCGGACCCTTACAGGGGCCGCGAACGTCGACCGGCTCGTTTCAGGGGCCTGCCGGTCGGCCCGCGGAACTTCAGGGGCGTCGCGGCACCGGGTTGCGAGAGCGCGGTGCACGGGACGACGGTTCCGCAACACGGGGACCGGCCACGCCGGGCGCAGCGCCGCAGGGGGCGCAGCACCCGGCGTGGCCGTCGTACCCGTGATGCCGTGGCACCCCTACGACATGTCGTGGCACCCCTACGACGCGCTCGCCGCCGAGCCTGCCGTCTTCATCTCAGCGCCCGTCCCGACCTCGGAGGTGGCAGGGGACGGCGCCCAGTCGGCGCCGTACGCGCAGAACAACCGGCCCTCCTCCACGCCGGCGCTCGCGATCTCGAGCGCCTCGGCGGCATCGAGGCCCTGCGCGAGAACCCGGTGGTAGGCCGCCATCACGGTGTGCGCGTCACCGTCGCCGACCGGGCCGACCGCTGCCACCACTGACCGGACACCGGTGGCCAACAGGCTTGCCGTGAGCCCGAGAGCCTCGTCGCCCGGGCGGACGTGGGTGCGCCCCACCTCGCACGACGACAGCACGACGTGCTCGGCCCGGATGCCGGCGCGCTGGAACTCGTGCGCGAACACCGGGCCGTCGCCCATGACGACCGACGAGAACAGCGGGCTCTCGTCCTGGTGGATGCCGTGCGCCGCTACATGGACGATCGTGCTGTCGGACAACGCATCTCGCAGTTGCTGGCCGCTCGCGACCGCGTCGTGGTGGGATGCCGGGCCGACCGCCCAGGCGCCTTCGACGTCACGCACCTCGCTCATCGCTCGGGGCAGCCCCGGCCCCGCCAGGGCGACGACGTGCTCGCCGTCCGGGCGGGCGCGACGCGAGGACCGTCGTGCCCAGAAGGTTGCCGATGGTGCGACCGTGACGATCCTGCCGCGGACTCCGGGAACGAGCCGCCAGGGCAGGGACGCCAGCGAGCTCGACGGGATCACGACCAGCCGGTGCGCGCGGGGGAGGACAGGGGCCAGTGCCTGTCCAAGGGATGCGGCGTTGCGCACCATGGAGCGCTCGATGACCTGCTCGAGGACGGTGCCCCTCGCCATGCGACGGGTGGTGAGATCGGCCCGGAGCCGGGCGGCCGCCTCGACGACGTTGGCACCATGGGGCACCCGGGCAAGCTTCGCGCCGCTCGGTGTCACCGTCACGGCCCACAGCTCGTCGCGGTGGAAGAACAGGCTCAGCAGCCCGGCTCGCGCCTGGCTGAGCAGGGGGCGCAGCGCCGACACGGTGACCGGCCGCTCCTCGACGCGGGCGTGGCCGCCTCCCGACTGCGCCCAGTCGCGCCGTGCCACCGCGCGCTCCGCGGCGCGGGCGGCCGCCACCAGGGCAGCGCGGCGGGCCGGGTCGGAGGCGTCGAATGCCTCGGCGTGCAGGCGCCGTGCGTCGGCGGTGAGCCTGGCCAGCTCGACGTCGTGTGAGGCCACCAGTCGCGGCAGCCGCTGTGACACCCCGCGCCACAGCTCGATGGCGTCGAAGACCTGCGCGGGTGAGCTCGAGGCGAGGGCCAGGTCGATGTGGGCGTCACGCAGGCGCGCGGTGTGCAGCGCGGCCGCGGTCCGGGAGTCGATCGACGTGTGCCGTCCCTGCTCGACGGCCAGCCGGTGGGCTCCTCGGCGAAGCTCGCGGCGCATCAGGTCGGGGCGTCCCTCGGCGGCGTGCAGCTCGGCCAGCGCCAGGGTGCGTTGCAGCCGCAGCGGGAACGACGCGGCCCGCTTGACCTCAGGCCGGCCGAGCTCTCGGCGGGCCACGTCGACGCGCCCCACCCGGGCGCTGGCCTCCGCGGCGAGCACTGCCGCCTCCGCCCCCACGGCGCTGGCCAGGGCAGGCCCGTCCGCGAGCTCGGTGAGGGTCGTCGCAGTGGCCCGCGGGTTGCGACCGAGGAGCAGCTCGGCCTGCAGCCTCAGCAATGACGCCCGCACCGCCCAGGCGTCCTCGGACGCCCGGGCGAACCTGCGCTCCGCCCTCGCCGCATGCCGGCGGGCGTCGGCGTGGTCCTGTCGCAGCAGGGCGAGCCGGGCTCGCTCGAGGTCGGCCTCGGCGACGTCGTGGGTGACCCCGCCGGCCCGGGCGGCCTGCTCGCCCTCCTCGAGGGTCTCCATCGCCTGGTCGACCAGTCCGGCTTCCGAGAGGACCCTTGCCCGGTCCAGGATCGCGGCCGGCGGCAGGAGGTCCCCCTCGAGGGTCCGCGCCTGCTCCATCAGGGCAAGCGCCCGTGGGAGGTTGCCCAGTAGCAGCTGGAGGCGGCCGCGGTTGTGCAGGGCGGCGGCCGCGAGGTCGGGGAAGCCGAGTGCGACGGCATCCTGATGGGCTCGCCGCAGCCGCACGTCGCTGTCGTGATACCGACCGAGGAACTGGTAGGTGAGCCCGAGGTTCAGGTGGAGCAGACAGCGGGTCCTCGGCGCGACGTCCGGGGTGAGTGGCACGCCTTCGAGCAGCTCGCGGGTGCGCTCCCACTCCCCGACCCGCCCGTGCAGCCCGGCCCGTTGGACGACCGCCAGGGAGTGCAGGGGGCTCGGTGGCGCGCCGGCGAGCTGGGCGTCGGCGGCGTCCAGGAGCGCGAAGGCCCCTTCCCGGTCGCCGCGCTGGACACGTGACACGGCGTGGGTCACCTGGACCCGGGCGCGCAGCACGACGGCGTCCTCGCGCGGGTCGAGCTCACGGTCGAGCCGCCTCAGCGCCCGTCGGAGGAGCGCTTCGGCGCGCGCGGGGGTGCCCGCCGCGTTCGCGAGGACCGCTTCCTCGACGAGGCGGGTGACGTGGTCGTGCAGCTGGTGCCGGATCCGTTCCCTCAGATCTCCACGGTCGGTGTGATGACGGGCCGCACGTCGCCCTCGGGCAGGAACACGAAGCGCACCAGGCCGCGCGGAGCCGGGTCCACCGTGAACCGGCCGTCGTCGTCGACGTCGGCGGCGATCGTGCGGGTCGCGGTGCGGAGCTCGACCCGCACCGGCGAGTCGTGGCCGGTCACCCAACCGTCGACGCGTACCTCGTCGGCGTCGATGGGCGACATCGTCACCATCACCGAGAGGGTCTCGGCGCTGAAGGTCAGGGTCTGCGTCTGGGTGTACTCGGAGCGCGCCAGGGCGCTCTGCGCGCCGACCCGCTGAAGCTCGGCCACCTCGGCGTGCATGGCCTGCACCGTCAGGGCGAACTTGATGTCCTCGGTGAGGCCGGCAGGCACCGGGTCGGCCGCCCGGAATACCTCCGCGACGGTGTCGAGGATGATGCGGTCGAGGTCGTCGAGCGGCTGCGCGGCGATGTCACGGTCAGTGCTCACAGCGCACCTCCTTCCCAGGAAGGGTCGTTGGCGAGAGCGGTGCGGAGCTTGGCCAGGCAGCGGCCACGCGTGGGTCCGATGCTTCCCATCGGCATCTTCAGCGACTCGGAGACCGCGGCGTAGTCGGGACGGTCGGCGAAGGCAATCACGCGGAGCAGTGCCTGGCACTTCTCCGGCAGGTCCTGGAAGTGCCGCCACAGCACCCGGTGCCCCTCCTGTCGCAGCACCAGGGTCGACGGGTCAGGGGTGGAGTCCGGGAGGGTCTCGTCGATGTCGTGGTCTTCCCGGCCGTGCGCCTTGTGCACCCGCCAGGTCTCGCGCCGCACCGTGACGATCAGCCAGCCCATGACCGCCTGGGAGTCCTTGATCCGTTCGGCGTTCTCGACGAGCCGCAGCCAGGCGGTCTGCACGGCATCCTGTGCCACGCCGTCCGATACCCCCTGCGCGCGGGCGGTGTGCCACAGCACCGGCGTCAGCAGGTCGACCAGCTCGTCCATCGCCCGGACGTCGCCGTCGCGGTAGGCCGAGAAGGCGCCAGCGGCCCTGGTCGCGAGCGACTCCACGGTGCCATCGGTGCTCATCACGCCTCCTCCTTCGACGGGAAGCGCTCGGCCGTTGCGCTGGCGACGACCTGCGTGGAAGCCACCCGGGACCGAGACGGTCCTGCGCTGACGGTCGGGGGCGAGCCGCTGCGGACGACCTCGGCCGCGATCTCGCCGGCGATCCACGGCGAGGCGAACGACGTGCCGCTCCACAGGGCGAACCCGCTGCGGAAGTCGTCGAAGTCGACGCCGGCCCGCACGCCCGGCCCATGGCCCTCGACGCTGAGCGGGGGGTTGAGCGAGCCGGAGAGCGTGGTGGGGACGGTGCTCACCACCCCCGCACCGGGCGCATAGGCGGTGACCCAGTCGCCGACATTGGTGAAGAGCGCGATGCTCCGGTCGTCGGGGTTGGTCGCGCCGACCCCCACCAGTGCCTCGTGACCGGGCTCGGCGAACGCGGCCGGGAAGAAGCGCGCTCTGGTGGCGTCGTTGCCCGCGCACGCGACGACGACCACTCCCTCGTCGGCGAAGTCACGCAGGAGGTCGTGCAGGGCGCTGTCGTCAGCCTCGTCGGGGGTCTCGTGGTAGTAGCCGAGCGAGAGGTTGACGACGTCCAGGATGCCGTGGCGGATCGAGCCGGGGTCCTTCTTCGCCGCACGGTGCCGGTCGAGCAGCAGGCCCAGTGCGGTGACGACGTCGTCCTCGAGCGCGGCGCCGTCCGAGGCCATGATGGGGATCTCGAGGATGACAGCCTGCGGGCAGCGCTGGCGGATGATGCCAGAGATGAAGGTCCCGTGGCCGCAGAGCTGGTCGACGAGCCCGTTGACGTCGTCGATGATCCTGCCGGTGTTCTCGGGGTCGCGCGAGGGTTCCTTCCAGACCCCGATCCGCTTGCCGCCGAACGTCACCCGTCGGTGGGCGCCGGGGCAGTGACCGTCCTTGCAGTCCTCCGCCGTGACCTTCTGGTCCTCGGGAGTGCCGTCCTCGTCCTCGGCGGGGAACCACGGGTGTTCTCCCAGGCCGGTGTCGAGCACCGCCACCACGGGTGGGTGATCGGCTGGATTCGCGAGGGTGCGCGGGTCGGGGGCCGACCAGACCACGGGTGTTCGACCACCGACGCCGGCGGTGCCGTACTCGGCGAGCAGGCCGCCGCCGCCCCACACGCCTCCGCCGCCGCCCCACACGCCTCCGCCGCCGCCCCACACGCCTCCGCCGCCGCCCCACACGCCTCCGCCGCCGCCCCACACGCCGCCGCCGGCGGTGAGCACGTGCTCGACGCTCACCCCGCTCGCCATGCTGACGCCGCGCCGGTCGCGCCGGTCGCGTTTGAGCTTCTCGGCTTCGGTCTCCACCACGCTGTCGTCACGCTCTGCCGGCTGGCCGAGGCCGAGCTTGTCGTACAGGGTCCTGGCCCGATCGGACGGTGCCGCCAACGCATCCTGGAGGAAGCGCCACGCGTCAGGGACCTTGCCGGCCTGGGTGGGGTGGCGCTCGAGGCGCACCCTGGTGACCGTCAGCCTGGCGTGAGGGCCGAGTACGTCGCTCCTGCGCCGCAGCGGCACGCTGGTGGGGTCCCCGACCTGTGTGAGAGCGAGGGGATTCGTCTGTGAGCCGGCGAACTCGACGAGCTCCTCGACACGGGTCTTCGCCCCGCCGGCGTCGAGGAACGGGTCGACGATGTCACGCACCAGGAGGGTGTCGGCAACGTAGACGGTCGGCAGCGGCGTCGGTCGGTCGGGCGCCAGGACTGCCGTCTCCGGGTCGAGCACACGAGCGCCGAGCCGTCGGGCGAGCAACGGCGAGATGACCGGGGTCGGGGGGAGGGAGCTGGGGCCGTCGGCGGAGGCCCTCTCGGTCGCCGGAGTCTGGCTGCCGGCCGGCTGCTGCTCGTGCGCGGGCTTCTCGGGGGACTTGCCAGCCATCGGATCTCCTGGTGAGCACGACCGGTGCGAGAGGGGAACTCGCTCAGCGTAGTGATGTACGTCGACGCTGAACAGGAGCCCGTGCGAGCCCCGCTGATACCTCGGACCTGCACCTTCTTCCTGCGCCCGCGAGCGCGCCGGGCGCGCGGAAGCCGGCTCGGCACGGCATCCGAGAAGAAATCTCGAAAGCCGTGTATCAGGGCGCCGGTACCCCGCTCCTTCACCACGTCGGACCCTTACAGGGGCCGCGAACGTCGACCGGCTCGTTTCAGGGGCCTGCCGGTCGGCCCGCGGAACTTCAGGGGCGTCGCGGCACCGGGTTGCGAGAGCGCGGTGCACGGGACGACGGTTCCGCAACACGGGGACCGGCCACGCCGGGCGCAGCGCCGCAGGGGGCGCAGCACCCGGCGTGGCCGTCGTACCCGGTTGAGGCGAGCGCGGCCGACCAGCTGGGGTGTGGGCCCGACAGCGGTCCGCCTGCGGGGAGGGGCTCAGGCGGCGCCGTCGGTGCGCCCCGTGACATCAGCCCAGGGCTCGGCGCCGGAGCCGGTCGCCGAGGGTGCCGGTCGGCCGTTCGTCGTGCCGGTGGCGGTGCCGTTGCCCGTTCCGGTCTCGATGGCCTCCGCCTCGACCGTGCGGCTCGAGCGCAGCTTCTCGCCGGTGGCGCGGGCGGCGTCGGCCACCATGTCGGCGACGACGGGGGCCGCCTTGGTGCGCGCGACCTCCTTGGCGTTGACCACCTGCTTCTGCACTGGGCCCGAGTGCCACACCTTGCCCGAGGTGCGGCGGATCTGCTCGTAGCGCTGCCGGCCGGCCCGCGCTCCGAGCACGTAGCCGGCGGCCATGCCGGCGATGAACGTCAGCTTCCCCATGGGGTGGCTCCTCTCGTCGGCCTCCGACCCTACCCGCCGCCTCGGCCCGGATGCCGTGCGCTTGCGACTGCGTCCCGGCATACCCTTGTGCTCGTCCGGCTGCGCGCCGGGTTGGAGGGCTCGCATAGTGGCCTAGTGCGGCGGTCTTGAAAACCGCTATGGCGGCAACGTCATCGTGGGTTCGAATCCCACGCCCTCCGCCGCCTCCCAGCGGGAGCCTGCGACCGCTGGAGCCGGCGGAGGGCGTGAGATGACGGGGAGCGAACTTGCGAGGTACGAGCGAGTCCGCGGGGTCCCACGCCCTCCGCCGACTCGCGGCGGGTCTCGCGACCTCAGTCGAGGGGTCAAGACACGCTCGGGCGCATCGCGGATCCCCTGCACGTTGCGACACCTCGTTGTGTGCGGCGACCGGACGGCCGGCGTGAGGCTGTCTGGGTTCCGGGCCACCACGTCGCGGCGGCATGCTGCTCCGAGTCGGCAACTCGCGAGCAGCGGTCGTGGGTTGTGTCCGACCCCGTCCTCCCGGGGTGAGAACCCACGGACACGGTCCCGATGAGCGCCGTCGGGGTTGGCCGCGTTCCCCGACCGGACCTCGTCGGTTACCGCGAGGGCGGCGGGATCTCGCCGGAGCCGCGGGCCACCAGCGTCGGCTCGTGCACGATGTGACGCGGCGGCGAGGTGTTGCCCCCGATGCGGTCGAAGAGCAGGTCGGCCACCGTGTTGCCGATGCGCGCGACGTCCTGCCGGATGACGGTCAGCGGTGGGTCGAGCAGGTCGGCGAGCGGGAAGTCGTCGAAGCCGACCAGTGCCACCTCGTGGCGCAGGCCGCGCTCGGCGAGGGCGCGAACTGCACCTGCGGACAAGATGTTCCGCGCGGTGAAGATGGCCGTGGGAGGGTCGTCCAGGGCGAGCAGGGAATGCATGACCTCGGTGGCCTCGTCGGTGGAGCGCAAACCGGTCACCACGAGGCGGGGGTCGGGACTCAGCCCGCGCTCGGCGTAGGCGTCGGTGAAGCCGGCCAGCCGGCGCGCCGCGGTGGGGATGGTCGGGAGGTCGATGAGGGCGGCGATGCGGCGGTGTCCCTGGCCCAGCAGGTGATCGGCGGCGAGCCGGCCGCCGCGATTGTTGTCGACGGTGACCGAGTCGACGTCGATGCCGCGGGGTGGCCGGTCGACGAAGACGGCCGGGGTGCCCGAACGCAGCTCGCCGACGAGGTAGTCCTGCCGCTCGCTGGCCGGCATGATGACCAGGCCGTCGACCCGGCGCGTGACGAGGTCATGGACGAGCTCCTGCTCACGGTCGGCGCCCTCGTCGAGGCTGGCGGCCAGCACGGCCGTGCCATGCCGCCGTGCCGAGTCCTCGAGCGCACGGAGCAGGCCCGCCGAGAACGAGTTCGACACGTCCTGCACGAGGGCACCGATCAGCCCGGTGCGTGCGCCCGTGCGCCGGAGGCTGCTCGCGGCGAGGTTGGGGCGGTAGTCGAGCCCACGCACGGCGGAGTGGACCCGTTCGCGGACGTCGGGGGAGACGCCGGGCTCGTCGTTCACGACGCGAGACACCGTCTTCAGGCTGACGCCCGCGAGGGCGGCCACGTCGCGCATCGTGGCCCGCGACGGCGGGTCTGACAACGATGTCACCTTCACATCACGATTTGTACTCCATCGGTTGACGAGTAGGCAAGCACGCGCTAGACATGCCGTGACAACGTTGTCACGACGGGGTCGGCCCTGACCAGCACTCGAAGGAGAGTCCTCCTCATGCACATTCGTCACGTCCCAACTCCGCGCACGGTGCGCCGGGCGCTCGCCTCTGCCGGCATCGTCGGCCTTGCTCTCGGTGCCGCAGCATGCGGCTCCGACGACTCGAGTTCGGGCTCCTCGGGTGGTTCCGGCGGCGACAAGATCGGTGTCTCCCTCATCACCAAGGACTCGAGCAACCCGTTCTTCGTCGCCATGCAGAATGGCGCCAAGGCGGATGCCGCGAAGAACAACGTCGACCTGACGATCGCGTCCGGCAAGCAGGAGGGTGACGACGCCGGGCAGATCGCAGCCATCGAGCAGGCTGTCGTGAGGGGCGACAAGGGGATCCTCATCACCCCGATGTCGACCGGTGTCAACGACGCGATCAAGAAGGCTCGCGACGCCGGCCTCTACGTCATCGCGCTCGACACGCCCCCCGACCCGCCGGACACTGTCGACATCACCTTCGCCACCGACAACCGCCTCGCGGGGAAGCTCGACGGGCAGTGGGCTGCCGCCACGCTCGACGGGAACGCTGCGACGATCGCGCTGCTCGACCTGTTCAACGACAAGATCGTCTCCGTCGACTACGACCGCGACCAGGGCTTCCTCGAGGGCATGGGCATCGACGTGGCAGACCCGAACAAGAACGGTGACGAGGCCAAGACCGGCAAGTACACCGGCGGCAAGGGCGGCGACTACACCATCGTCTGCAACGAGGCGGGCAACGGCGCCGAGGACGGCGGCCGCACGGCCATGGAGACGTGCCTGACCAAGAACAGGGACATCAACGTCGTCTACACGATCAACGAGCCGACGGCGGTCGGCGCCTCGGCCGCGCTGAAGGCGGCCGGCATCACCGACGCCCTCGTCGTCTCGATCGACGGTGGCTGCGCAGGTGTCAAGTCGGTCAAGGACGGCACCATCGGCGCCACGGCGCAGCAGTACCCGCTGAAGATGGCGACCATGGGCATGGAGGCGATCGCCAAGATCGCCCGTGGCGGCGAGAAGCCCACGACCTCTGACGGCCTCGACTTCTTCAACACCGGCGTCGCCCTCGTGACCGACAAGCCGGCGGATGGTGTCGACAGCATCACCACCGACGAGGCCCTGAAGATCTGCTGGGGCTGACCTCGATGTCGTCGTCCACATCGTCTGCCGCCGCCGACTTCGGTCGGCGGCGGCAGAGCCCCGTCCAACGCGTCCAGCACCTGCTGCACGGGTATCCCTGGCTGAGCCCGCTGTTCCTGCTCGTGCTGACCTTCGTGATCTTCTCGATCCTCAACCCGCGCTTCGCCTCTCCCGCGGCGCAGTCGCTCCTGCTCCAGCAGGTGGCGGTCGTCGCGTGCCTCGCCATCGGGCAGACCCTGGTCATCCTCACCGCGGGCATCGACCTCTCCGTGGGGGCGGTCGCAATCCTGTCGATGATGGTCATGGCCACCCTGGCCGCCGAGAACGGGCTGCCCGGCTGGCTGTCGATCCTCATCGGCGTGGCACTCGGCGTGGCTGCTGGCTTCCTCAACGGTTTCCTGGTGACGCGCGTCGGGCTCCCACCGTTCATCGTCACCCTGGGTACGTTGTCGATCTTCACCGCCATCGCGCTGCTGTACTCAGGTGGGTCGAGCATCCAGAACAACCGGCTGCCCGACATCATCAACTGGACCGGAAAGGCCTTCTCCGTCGGCCCGTTCCGGATCACGGTCGGCGTCGTCATGGTGCTGCTCATGTACGCGGTCGTGGGGTTCGCCCTGTCGCAGACCGCGTGGGGGCGGCACATCTTCGCCGTGGGCGACGACCCCGAGTCGGCACGCCTCTCCGGCGTCGAGAGCAAGCGCGTCCTCCTGAGCGTCTACACGGTTGCCGGCCTCATCTACGGGCTCGCCGCCTGGATCCAGATCGGCCGTGCCGGCTCGGCGACGGCGAACGGCATCCCCGACGCCAACCTCGACACGATCACCGCCGTCGTCATCGGTGGAACCAGCCTCTTCGGTGGGCGTGGCGGTCTGATCGGCACCCTCCTCGGTGCGCTGATCGTCGGCTCGTTCACCCTCGGGCTGTCGCTCGCCGGTGTCGACCAGCAGTGGCGGCTGCTGGCGATCGGCGTCCTCGTCATCGTCGCCGTGTCGGTCGACCAGTGGATCAGGAAGGTCAAGGGATGAACATCACCCCAGAAGGTTCTGCGCTCCTGCGTCGCTCCGATACTTCCCGGGGGCCCCGATGAGCACCATTGAGAAGCTGCCGCTGGCGGTAGACCACATCCCCGACTCCAAGCATGCGGTCTACGATGCGGAGCCGATCCTGTCGGCCCGCAACCTCGGCATCAGCTTCGGCAGGGTCGTGGGTCTCGAGGGCGTAGACCTCGACCTCTACCGAGGTGAGGTGCTCGCGGTCATCGGCGACAACGGCGCCGGGAAGTCGACGCTCATCAAGTGCCTCACCGGTGCCTACCAGGCGAGCAAGGGAGAGGTCTTCCTCGACGGCAAGCGGGTGACCTTCAGGCGCCCGCAGGACGCGCGTGAGCACGGCATCGAGACCGTCTACCAGCAGCTGGCCGTCATTCCGGCGCTCGACATCGCGAGCAACCTCTACCTCGCCCGCGAGGAGCGCCGGCCCGGCGTGCTGGGCTCGGTGTTCCGCATGCTCGACAAGAAGGGCATGAAGGAGCGCGCCGGGGACTCGGTGCAGAAGCTCGGCATCCAGACGATCCAGAACATGGGTCAGGCGGTCGAGACCCTGTCCGGTGGCCAGCGCCAGGCGGTGGCCGTGGCCCGAGCCGCGGCGTTCGGGAGCAAGGTCGTCGTGCTCGACGAGCCGACGGCAGCGCTGGGCGTCAAGGAGTCGGGGATGGTCCTCGACATGGTCAAGCAGCTGCGCGACAACGGCCTGGCCGTCATCCTGATCAGCCACAACATGCCGCACGTGTGGGAGGCCGCCGACCGCATCCACATCCAGCGGCTGGGTGGCTGTGCCGGAGTCATCACCCCCCAGTCGCACGACATGGGGGAGGGCGTGGCCGTCATGACCGGGGCGACGACGCTCTCGTGACGCGCGGCCACCTGCCCCCGGCCTCCTAGACGCGGGTCGCCGCACCTGACGGACGACGAGGTGCGGCGGCTCGTGCCCACCCGGCGCACCCTCGTCCGTCGCGGCCGGCCGGCCCATCCGGCCAGCCGGCCGCACCCGCGTCGACCACGTCCAGCCACGAAGCCACCCAACGGAACCCGGAGAACCTGATGACGATCGTCGTGGGATACATCCCCCGCCCCGAGGGCCTGGCCGCGGTCGATGCCGCCGTCGTCGAGGCCGAGCGGCGCGCCGAGCGGCTCGTGGTGGTCAACACCGGTCACCACGGTGACAACACCGACGCCAGCTACGCCGCCCCGCAGGACCTCGACGCCCTCGAGGGGCAGCTCACCGAGCGTGGCATCGAGCACGAGATCCGCCAGCCGAACCGCGGGTGGGCTCCGGCCGACGAGCTGCTCGCCGCCGCCGCAGAGGCCGACGCCACCCTCATCGTCATCGGGCTTCGCCGGCGCAGCCCGCTCGGCAAGCTCATCACCGGATCGACCGCCCAGCAGGTGCTGCTCGACGCCACGTGCGACGTGCTCGCCGTCAAGGGACCGGGCGCCTGACCTGCAGTGATGCCGCGGTGTCCGCCCGCCGACCCGCGGCCCGCCCGCCGCGCGGCATCCGCGAGGTGCCGACCCGGCATCCGCACCCCGTCCCGTTGGGTGATCGGTGCTGCTCGTGGCGCGCGCCCGGCGCGACTGCGTGCTAGTTTCGCTGTCGGTTGCAGCATCAGGCTTTCCTCGCAGGTCGAACACCAACGCGCCACAAGGGGACTGGAGTTCGCATCCACGGTCGGTGCGACGTGTACCGGCCGCGTGCTACACACAGAAAGAGTTACCCCCGATATGGCACAGGGCACCGTGAAGTGGTTCAACGCTGAGAAGGGCTTCGGTTTCATCGCCCAGGACGGCGGCGGCCCCGACGTGTTCGTTCACTACTCCGCCATCGACACCCAGGGCTACCGCTCCCTCGACGAGGCGCAGCGGGTCGAGTTCGAGGTCACCCAGGGCCCCAAGGGGCCGCAGGCCGACCAGGTCCGCCCCATCTGACCCGGGTTCCCCGAGTCTTCGCGAAGGCCCCGCCCGGTTCGCCGGCCGGGGCCTTCCGCTGTCCTCCCGAGTGGTCGCCGGTCAGCCGCGGGCCAGGAGGGTGAGGAACCGCTTGGCCACCGGCGCCGCCACGGTGCCGCCGCTCTTGCCCTCCTCGACGAGCACCGCGAACGCCACGGTCCCCTGGTAGCCGGCGAACCAGGTGCGCGGCAGGGCGTCGGGGTCGTTGCCGTGCTCTGCGGTTCCGGTCTTGCCGCGCACCGGCCCGCCCGGGGTGTTGCGCAGCACCGTGCCAGTGCCCGACGACACCACCGACGCCATCATCGAGCGCAGCCGGGCGACCGCGGTGCCGTCGAGGGCCACCGGCCGGGTCGACCCGCCGCCGCCCTTGACGAGCACCGGCGGCACGTAGGTGCCCCGCCCCACGCTGCCGGCCATCACGGCCAGCGCGACCGGAGACACCTCGACCCGGCCCTGGCCGATCGACGCCGCGGCCTGGTCGGTGCCGCCGTTGGTGGCCGGCACGCTGCCGGCGAAGGTGCCGCTGACACCGAGGGTGTCGCCCCAGCCCGCACCGATGCCGAGCGCCTTCGCGGCCGTCGTGAGGTCGTTCTCGCCGAGCTTGCTCGACAGCCCCACGAACGCCGTGTTGCACGAGATGGTGAAGTCCTGGAAGAAGGTGGGGCTGCCGCTGACCGACTCACCGGCGAAGTTGGTGAACGTGCGCCCGTCGACCGTCACGGATGCCGGGCACGGCACCGTCGACGACGGCGTGGTGATGCCGCGGGTCAGGTAGGCATAGCTCGTCGCCACCTTGAACGTCGACCCGGGCGGGTAGCGCCCGGTGAGCGCCCGGTCGAACCCGTTGGTGGGGCTGTTGGCGACGGCCAGCACCTCACCGCTCGTGACGTCGACGGCGACGACGGCGCCGGGCACGGTGAGCTTGCTGTCGGCCAACGCCTCCTCGGCCGCGACCTGCACGCTCGGGTCGAGGGTGGTCTCGACGTCGGCGCCGTCCGTGGCCGCCTTCTCGAACAGCGTGGCGCCGTCCTCGCCGCTCACCGTGACCCGGATGCCGGTGACACCGGCCAGCTTCTCGTCGTACTGCGACTGCAGGCCGCTGCGGCCGGCCCGGTCACCGGCGAAGTAGCGGCCCTGGCTCTTCTCGACCATCTCGGCGGTCACCTCGCCGAAGCTGCCGAGCAGGGGCTGGGCGAAGGTGCGCGTGCGGCCCAGCGGCTGCTGGCTGGTCGGGGCGATGATGCCGTCGAGCGCCTCGATGCGTGCCGCCCGCGGTTCCCAGTCGGCGTCGCGGTAGGTGATCACCGGGATCGGCGCCTTGGACCCGGAGGCCGTGGCCTTGGCCAGGGCCTGGACCAACGACCCCTTCTCGGCATCGACCAGGGGTTCCAGCGCGGCGACCGACTCGGGGGTCGCATTGACCGGGTCGATCTGCACCGCGTGCACCGTTCCGAGCGGCATCAGGGGCCGGCCCCGGCGGTCGAGCAGGTCGCCGCGCTCGCCGAAGGTGCGCTCGAGCCGGAAGGCCCTTCCGGCGGGCAGGTCGGGGTGCCAGGGCGAGCCGGTGGACGGGGTGGCCACCACCCAGCGCTCGCCGTCGGCGGTGAGGGTAACCGGCACCGTGTACGACCACGGCACGTCGCCGGGCAGGGTCCAGGTGACATCGAGGGTGCCGGTGGCGGTGTCGCCGTCGCGCGTGACGTCGCCCGCGGTGACGGCGACCGGTGTGTCGCCCAGGTCCTCGATCGCTGGGGCGAAGCTCGCCTTGGTCGTTTCGTCGGCGAAGGCCACGGGCGTGAGGTCCTTGGCGGCCCACGCCGCGGCGTACGACGTGGCCGCATCCGCAGCGGCGGCATCCCGACCGGTCTCGCGCTGGCGCCACCAGAGCCCACCGCCGATGCCCAGGGCGACCACCAGCACGGCGGTGACGATCAGTGCGACGCGAGCCCTCATGGGCCCCAGTCAACTACGAGAAGCCGATGCCATCGTTCTCACAGCGTGCGGACCTACACTCGCAAGGTCGTGCGCCTCCCTCCGGCGCACGGTCCTGCCTGGTCGCGAGGGCGTGACGAGGCGGGCATCGGAGCGTGAAGGAGCCGCGTTGTCCGACGCCACTCGTCGTGAGCGTGCCGAGAGCCAGGCGCGCGAGGCCCGGCACGTCCGGCGCCGCCGCCTGCTCTCGGGGCTGGGCGTCTTCGTGCTCGTGGTCGTGCTCGGGCTCGGCGTGGCCTGGTGGCGGCTCGAGGGGAACATCTCGCGGCTCGACGTGACCGGCAACCTCGGCGCCCGGCCCCCCGCGCCTGCCGGTCCGCTCAACATCCTGGTGATCGGTTCCGACAACCGCGCCGGGGAAGGGGTGCCGGGGGCCTCGCTGACCTCCGGTGCCCGCTCCGACACCACGCTCATCGCCCACGTGTCGGCCGACCGCCAGCACGTGACGGTGGTGTCGGTGCCACGTGACTCGATGGTGCCGGCCCCGCCCGGCTGCAAGAACTCGACACCCAAGGACCAGTGGGTCGTCCAGCAGTGGAACGCGATGTTCAGCATCGGCGGCCCGGCCTGCCTGATCACCACGATCGAGGGGAACACCGGGCTGCGGATGGACCACTTCGCCGTCGTCGACTTCCGGGGCTTCCGCGCCATGGTCGACGCGCTGGGCGGGGTGCCGATCTGCGCACCCGAGGCGATCGACGACCCCAAGGCCAAGCTCAAGCTCTCGGCCGGCCGCCACGTGCTCGACGGCACCCAGGCGCTGGGCTACGTGCGGGCCCGCAAGACGCTCGGTGACGGCTCGGACCTCGGCCGGATCGCCCGGCAGCAGGCCTTCCTGTCGTCGGTCGTGCAGGAGGCGACCCGCACCTCGTTGCTCGTGCGCCCGGACCGCCTGTTCGGCTTCCTCGATGCGGCGACCAGGTCGCTGACCACCGACGAGCAGTTCGACCTCGGCACGATGAAGGACCTGGCGGCGAGCGTCAAGGACATCGGGATCAAGAACATCCAGTTCATCACCGTGCCGGTGCAGCCGTACGCCCCCGACCCGAACCGGGTCGAGTGGGCACCCGGCGCCGACGTGCTCTGGCAGACCCTGCGCGACGACGCGGTGGTCGGCGCGAAGGCCACGGCGACGGCATCCCCCTCGGCGGCGCCGCTCACAGTGAGCCCCACCGAGATCGCCGTCGACGTCGTCAACGCCACCGGGGTGCAGGGCCTGGCCGCGCAGGTGGTCGCGGCGCTCGAGGTGCAGGGCTTCCCGGCGCCGACCAGGAGCAGCACGACCGACCGGCCCAGCGGCGTGGTCGTCGAGTACGGCCCCGGCCAGCGGGAGGCGGCCCGCACCGTGGCCGCGGCGTTCGAGGGCGCGACCCTGCGCGAGGACGCCGCGGCCGCCTCGGGCGTGCGGGTCGTCGTCGGGGCCGGGGCGCCGCCGGTGCGCGAGGTGCCGAACCGCACCGGGTCGGCGCCGCTGCCCACGCCGACGGTGTCCGCGCCCGCGCCCGCCCCTTCGCCCACCATCACGACGCGCACGGCCGACCAGGACATCTGCTCGTGATCCCGCCGGCTCCAGCAGCCGGATGGCGGACGCCGGCCCCGCTTTGTGCCCCGGGCGGGCGGGCGGTTACCCTGTGCGACGTTGGAGGCGTCGCCTAGTCCGGTCTATGGCGCCGCACTGCTAATGCGGTTTGGGTCTCAAGCCCATCGAGGGTTCAAATCCCTCCGCCTCCGCCGACAGAAGACCCCCGGCGTATCCGACCGGGGGTCTTCCGTCCTCCGGGGCAGCCCCGCGGTGGCCGCAGCAGGCCGAACTGCCTGCGCGGAGCTGGGGTTCGCCCGAGGTCGCGAGCACTCCACGACACCGGGGCGGCTCTGGGCGAGGACCCGGCGCCGCCCGGCCGGCGCTCTTTGGAATGATCAGCCGGTGACCCCGACGATCCGCCGCGCCCACCCCGACGAGCTGGATGCCGTGGGCCGGCTCACCGTCGACGCGTACGTGAGCGGTGGCGTCATCCCCCGTGACGCGCCGTACCTGGCCTTCCTCGGTGACGCGAGGGGCCGTGACGCGGACGCCGAGGTGTGGGTCGCCGTGGACGCCCGGGGCGTGGTGGGGACGGTGACCTACGTCGAGCCCGGGTCGGCGCTGTGCGAGATCGCCCGCGACGGGGAGGCCGAGATCCGGTCACTCGCCGTGCTGCCCGAGGCGTCCGGCGAGGGGATCGGTGAGGCGCTCACCCGGCACACCATCGCGCGGGCGCGCGGGCGCGGCTTCGAGTCGATGGTGCTGTCCTCGTCGACCACGATGCACAACGCCCACCGGCTCTACGAGCGGCTCGGCTTCACCCGGCTGCCCGAGCGCGACTGGTCACCGGTGCCCGGGGTCCAGCTCGTCGCCTACCGCCTCCCCCTTCCCGACTGATTGCGGGTTTCCTACCGGATTGCGGGCCTGAGCACCCGGGGGAGGGAGAGGGATCCGCAATCGGTCGGAGCCTGCGCTGTCAGGTTGCCGGCAGGAGCACCGCGAAGGTGGTCGCGCCCGGACGGCTGGTCACCTCGACGCGCCCACCGTGCGCCTGGCCCACCGCCGCAACGATGCTCAGCCCCAGCCCGGTGGAGCCGTTCGCGCGCACCCGCGCGTCGTCACCTCGGGTGAACCGCTCGAAGATCCTGGGCTGCAGCGCCTCCGGCACACCCGGCCCGTCGTCGGTCACCGAGACCCGCACCAGCGGGCCCTCCGGCCGCACCCGGGTGACCACCTTGGTGCCGGCGGGGGTGTGGGTGCGGGCGTTGGCCAGCAGGTTGGCCAGGATCTGGTGCAGCCGCGCCTGGTCGCCGGGCACCTCGACCGGGTCCTCGGGCAGGTCGAGCTCCCAGGTGTGGTCCGGCGAGGCGGCGTGGGCGTCGCTCACGGCGTTGACCGCCAGCAGTGACAGGTCGACCGGCTGGCGCTCGAGCGGCCGGCCCGAGTCGAGGCGGGCGAGCAGCAGCAGGTCCTCGACGAGCTCCTGCATCCGCAGCGCCTCGGACTCCACCCGGCCGATGGCGTGGGTGACGGTGGGAGGCACCGGGTCGCTCTCGCGGCGGGTCAGCTCGGCATACCCTCGGATCGACGCCAACGGGGTGCGCAGCTCGTGGCTGGCGTCGGCGACGAACTGGCGCACCTGGGTCTCGCTCGCCTGGCGGGCCAGCAGGGCGGACTCCACGTTGTCGAGCATCGTGTTGAGCGCGAGGCCCACCTGGCCGACCTCGGTGTGCGGGTCGGCATCCGCGGCGGGCACCCGCTCCGCGAGCGCGACCTTGCCCGAGTCGAGCTTCAGGCCCGAGACCCGCCGGGCCGTGGCCGCCACCCGGTCGAGCGGGGCCAGGCTGCGGCGGATGACGACCGTGCCCCCCACGCCGACGAGCACCAGCCCGACCACGGTTCCGCCGACCACGAGACCGAGCAGCTTCGCCATCAGCTCGTCGACCTGGCCGGTGGACACCCCCACGATCAGCCGCCGACCGTCGCGGGCCGTGCGCTCGGTGACCAGGTAGCTGCCCACGTCGCCGCCGACGACCACCCTGACCGTGTCCGGGCCGTGGACCGCCTCACTGACCGTGCGGACCTGGGCCGCGTCGAGGGTGTCGTTGGCACCGGTGTCGTTGACGACGGCGTTCTGCTCGACACCCTGTCGGTCGGTGACGACCGATCCGTCGGGGTTGAGCAGGAGCACCAGGAGGTTGCCGCCGCCGGGAGCGGCGATGGGGCCGTCGTGCGGCGGCAGCCGGCCGTCGTCGTCGCTGTCGTACCCGTCCGGCCGGCTGTCGCCGACCCGGCCGAGGGCACCGTTGAGGTCGCTCTCGATCTGCTGTGAGAGGTAGCGCTGGGTCTCGAGCACCGTGAGCGCGCTGGTCGCGAGCATCACCACGGTGAACAGCGCGAGCACCGATGCGAGCAGCTTGGCCCGTAGGGTCCACTGCGAGGGAGGGGGCGGCATCCGGCGTCCTGCCCGGTCAGTCGGCGGGCTTGAGGACGTACCCGACACCGCGCATGGTGTGGATCATCGGGGAGCGGCCGGCATCGATCTTCTTGCGCAGGTAGGAGATGTAGAGCTCCACGACGTTGGCCTGGCCGCCGAAGTCGTAGTTCCACACCCGGTCGAGGATCTGTGCCTTGCTGAGCACCCGCTTGGGGTTGCGCATGAGGTAGCGCAGCAGCTCGAACTCCGTCGCGGTCAGGTGCACCTGCTCACCGGCGCGGGTGACCTCGTGGCTGTCCTCGTCCATGGTGAGGTCGCCGACGACGAGCAGCGAGCTGCCCTCGTCGGCCGCGACGGTGGTGCGACGCATCAGGGCGCGCAGCCGGGCGACGACCTCCTCGAGGCTGAACGGTTTGGTCACGTAGTCGTCGCCGCCCGCGGTCAGGCCGGCGACGCGGTCCTCGACGGCATCCTTCGCGGTGAGGAACAGCACCGGCACGTTGGGGTCGTCGGCGCGCATCCGGCGCAGCACCTCGAGGCCGTCGAAGTCGGGGAGCATCATGTCGAGCACCACGGCATCCGGCCCGAAGTCCTTCGCCGAGCGCACGGCGGCCAGACCGCTGTCGGCGGTGCGCACCTCCCAGCCCTCGTAGCGCAGCGCCATCGACAGCAGCTCGGTGAGGTTGGGCTCGTCGTCGACCACCAGCACCCGCACGGGGCTGCCGTCGGGTCGCCGGAGAGCAGGAGCGCTCACGGGGCGGGTTGTCGTCATGGGTTCATCCTGCGCGCCCGCTCTGTTCCGAGTCCATGCGTTCGCTGTGTGCTTCCTGTGAGCGGTCGGCCCGGACTGACAGCCGGTCGCTGCACTGCCCACAGCCAGTGCACAGGGAGCGGCTCGATGGTCGTGGTGGATCACCGCTGATCGAGGAGCGAGCATGAACGACCGGCCCGACGACCGGACCCAGCCGATATCGACGTCGTCCACGAGCGAGCAGCCCGCGGTGGACACCGGTATACCTGCGGTGGATGCCGGTGTGCCTGTGGCGGATGCCGCGGCGCCGGTCGCTGCCCAGCCCACCCCCGCGTGGGCGAGCGCCGACTCCGCAGGTGGCGGGACGGCATCCGCCAGGCCGGTTCCGGTCGGCGCGCCGGCGCCGATGGGGCCCTACGGGTCCTCGGTGCCGCCCGCGGCGGCCGCACCGGCCACGCGCCCGGGCGCCTCGCGGGTTCCCGGCGGACCCGGCCTGGCCGTCGCCGCCCTGCTCGTCGGCCTCGGCCTCGGCGCGGTCGGGGGCGCGGCCGTCACCTATGCCGCCGTCCACACCGACGGTGTCGGCAGCGTCGCGGACGGCACCGGCGGCTTCGGCCGTTCAGGCGGCGACGGCTCCGGCCGTTTCGACCACGACGGCGATGGTGACTTCGGCCGCGGTGGGCGCGGTGGTCCGCCTCCCGATGGGCGGCTCCCCAACGGCCAGCTTCCCAACGGTCAACTGCCCGGCGGAACGGGCAACGGCATCGGCTCGGACGACAGCGGCAGCGACGAGGCCACCTGACCCCGTCCCCTGCCGGACGCTGGGGCGGGACGGGAAGAACCCCCGGAGAGGGCGGCTCTCCGAGGGTTCTCCGCGTCCGCGGGCGGGCGGACGGTCAGGCGGTCTCGAGCCGCGCCTTGAGGGTCGCGAGCTCGTCGGCCAGCTGGGTGGGGAGGGTGTCACCGAACTTGGCGAACCACTCCTCGATGAGCGGCAGCTCCTTGTCGCGCCACTCGTCGACGTTGACGGCCAGGGCCTTGGCGACCTGCTCCTCGGTCATGTCCAGGCCGGTGGTGTCGATGGCGCCGGGGGTGGGCACCAGGCCGACCGGGGTCTCGACGGCCTCGGCGGTGCCGTCGAGGCGCTCGACGACCCACTTGAGCACGCGGGCGTTGTCGCCGAACCCGGGCCACAGGAAGGAGCCGTCCTCGTCGTCCTTGCGGAACCAGTTGACCTGGTAGATCTTCGGCAGCTTGGACTCGTCGTGGGCCTTGCCGATCTCGAGCCAGTGGTTGACGTAGTCGCCGGCGTTGTAGCCGATGAAGGGCAGCATCGCCATCGGGTCGCGGCGTACGACGCCGACCGCACCGGTGGCGGCGGCGGTGGTCTCGGAGGAGAGCGTCGCGCCGATGAAGACACCATGCGCCCAGTCGCGCGACTCGTAGACCAGCGGCACGGTGGTCCTGCGGCGGCCGCCGAAGAGGATCGCGTCGATCGGCACGCCGTTGGGCTCGTCGTACTCGGCAGCCATCATCGGGCACTGCTTGGCCGGGGTGCAGAAGCGGCTGTTCGGGTGGCTGGAGGGCACATCGGACTCGGGGGTCCAGTCGTTGCCCTTCCAGTCGGTGAGGTGGGCCGGCTTCTCCTTGGTCATGTCCTCCCACCACACGTCACCGTCGTCGGTGAGGGCGACGTTGGTGAAGATCGAGTTGCCCTTCTCCACGGTGCGCATGGCGTTCGGGTTGGAGTGCATGCCGGTGCCCGGGGCGACGCCGAACAGGCCGAACTCGGGGTTGACGGCGTAGAGCCGGCCGTCGGGGCCGAAGCGCATCCAGGCGATGTCGTCACCGACCATCTCGGCCTTCCAGCCATCCAGCGCCGGCTCGATCATCGCCAGGTTGGTCTTGCCGCAGGCGCTGGGGAACGCGCCGGCGATGTAGTGCACCGAGCCGGTCGGCGAGGTGAGCTTGAGGATGAGCATGTGCTCGGCCATCCAGCCCTCGTCGCGGGCCATCGCCGAGGCGATGCGCAGCGCGTAGCACTTCTTGCCCAGCAGGGCGTTGCCGCCGTAGCCAGAGCCGTAGCTCCAGATCTCGCGGGTCTCGGGGAAGTGCGCGATGTACTTGGTGTCGCTGCACGGCCAGGCGACGTCGGCCTTGCCCTCGGTGAGCGGGAAGCCGACCGAGTGCAGGCCCTTGACGAAGTCGGCGCCCTGCTCCTCGATGGCCTTGAGCACCGGGTTACCGATGCGGGCCATGATCTTCATGGACACGACGACGTAGGCGGAGTCGGTGATCTCGACGCCGTACATCGGCACATCGGCCTCGATGTGACCCATGACGAAGGGGATGACGTACATCGTGCGGCCGGTCATGCACCCCTTGTAGAGGTCGGTCATGATGGCCTTCATCTCGGCCGGCGACTTCCAGTTGTTCGTGAAGCCGGCGTCCTTCTCGTCCTCGGAGCAGATGAAGGTGCGGTCCTCGACCCGGGCGACGTCGCTGGGGTCGGACGCCGCGTGGAAGCTGTTCGGCTTCTTGTCCGGGTTCAGCCGGGTGAACGTGCCGCCGTCGACCAGCCGCGTCGTCAGCAGGTCCCACTCCTCGTCGGACCCGTCGACCCAGTGGATCGCATCGGGGGTCGTGAGCGCGGCGACTTCCTCGACCCAGGCCGCCAGGCCTGGGTGACTCGTGCCTGTGGTGTGCTCCGCCTGCGTGGTCATGGTGGTCCTTCCGCCGGTCTGGCTCAACTGGTCGGCCACCCCTCGCGCGAAACCTATGCGAACCGCTCGTGGCGGTGGCTCGGCACCCGCCCGTGGGAGCCTGGTTCCCACGGTAGGCCCGGGTACTCGGGGGTAGCCACCGCGGAAGCGCTTACGCGTTATGAGGCTCCTCACAGGCGCCCTCGGGCGGTGCAAGATCTTGCAGGATGACCGGAAGAGGAGGCCACAGCGATGGCGGCCCTTGCGGGGCCGGATGCCGGTGCCCTCGTGCGTAGTCGGCTCGCAGGCGCCTCGGCAGCGATTTCTCGCGACGCCGGGGCTCCGGTAGTCTGCTCTCTCGTCGCGCGCGAGCGTGACGGGCGCCCGTAGCTCAACGGATAGAGCATCTGACTACGGATCAGAAGGTTGGGGGTTCGAATCCCTCCGGGCGCGCTCTGTGTTGAGACAGACGACGGGCCCCCGACCAGCGGAAACGCTGTCGGGGGCTTACTCGTGTCCGGGTGGTGGACGTCGATCGGGCCGCAAGGTGACCCAGAATGTGACCCGAAATGTCGGGTCAGGTCGGGTCCTGTCGGGTCAGGTCGGGAAGCACGAGTCGCCTTGGACAGGGGTCAGAAGATTGGGACGACTGGGCACGACCCGAGCGGACCCGAACGGACATCAGCACCCGGCCGCTTACCTGGGCGTGGTGCAGGGCCGGTAGGGCTTGGCATGGTGAACAGGGTCGCCTCACGCGGACCACGAAGGGCACAGCCGCGGACAGTGTCAGGAGGGAACGCGGCGAGCCGCTGAAGGATCTCCCCGACTGTCGGCCCCGCCTGAGTCCGCAACCTCTGGGCCGTCAGTTGACGACGCAAGCTGTACCCGGCGGGCCGTCCAGTCCACCGACCGCACATCGCCCCACGCTGTCTCGACATCGTGGCGGTGCCACCAGCGCAGGGCGGACCCCCAGCAGCCGCGGCCCCATACCCGGATCCTGACGGTAGCCGAGCTCACCTGTCCCAGTTAGGGGTTGGGTTCTCCTTCGAGACGGTGCCGGGCAGAGTCTGCGAAGGTCATACCCGATTAGCTGACCCCAAGACCGCACTCCCGGCGTTCACGCGGGGGGCCAGTGAGTGACGGCACCGCCAAGGGGTAGGAGACCCTCGACGAGACTATCTCGGCGCTTGTCGTAGGAAAGCGCGTCGATGGCAGGGCAAGCGCACATCGACGCGTTCCCCCACCGCAAAGGGAGGACCTCATGCCCCACTTCTTCACGAACCGCCTTCCCGACGCCACCATCGCGCTGAGGAGGGACCCGTACCGGTTCATCTCTCGCAGGGCCGCCGAGCTCGGTGAGAACGTGGTGGAGACCCGTCTGCTGTTTCGTCCGACGTTGTGCCTGACCGGCGCTGATGCCGCGCGCGTCTTCTACGACCCCATCCGGTTTCAGCGCGCGGGCGCCGCCCCAGGGCCGCTACTGAAGACCCTGTTCGGCAAGGGGGGCGTGCAGGGCCTGGACGGCGAGGAGCACCGGAAACGCAAGGCGATGTTCCTTCAGATCAACGGACGTGACCGCGTGGAGGCGCTGGCGCAGATCGTGCGGCGGGAGTGGCGAACCGCGCTCGAGAACTGGGCCACGACCGATCAGGTCGACCTGTACCCGCAGGTGCAGCGGCTGCTGACGCGCGCGGTCTGCGACTGGGCCGCAGTTCCGTTGCCCGAAAGCGAGGTCGAGACCCGAACCTCGCAGTTGTCCGCCCTGTTCGACGACGCCGGCACCGTCGGCATCGGCCACGTCCGCTCCCGGGCGGCCCGAAAGCGCGCCGAGCGCTGGGCTGCAGGTGTCATCGACTCGATCCGGGCCGGGGCCGAGCAGGTGCCGAACGAGTCCGCTGCCGGCATCATCGCCGGCCACCGAGATGCCGACGGCCACCCGTTGCCGCGCCGGGTCGCCGCGGTGGAGCTGCTCAACGTCCTGCGTCCCACGATCGCCACCTCCGTGTACATCACCTTCGTGGCGCATGCGCTTGACCTGAACCCGTCGTGGAGGCAGCGTCTGGCCGACGGCGACGGCAGTGAGGACCTCGCATTCGTCGAGGAGGTCCGGCGGTTCTACCCCTTCTTCCCGGCCGTCACCGCGCTCGTGCGAGAGGACTTCGACTGGCACGGCCACCGATTCCCCAAGGGGCGCCGAGTGCTGCTCGACCTCTACGGCACGAACCACGACCCCACCGTGTGGCGCGACCCCTCCTCGTTCGACCCCGAACGCTTCCGCGGCGCCGACCCCGACCCGTTCGCCTTCGTGCCCCAAGGTGGTGGCGACCCGGCCGTGCACCATCGGTGCCCCGGGGAGCCGATCTCGACGCGACTGATGGCTCTCGCCCTCGACCAGCTCACCCGCCGGATGACGTACACACCCGTCCACGCGGCCGGGCCCGTCGACTTCACCCGCCTACCGGCGCTGCCCGAGCACGGCTACCTGGTCCGTGACGTCGCGCCCCTCCGCAGCGACACCGGCGACCGGCGCGTGGGCAGCACAGCGCCGGGTAGGTCCCGGCCGTGACCACACCACCGGCACACCCCCGGCTCGCCGTCGTCACCGGCGCGGACTCCGGGATGGGCAAGGCCAGTGCCGACCTGATCGCCACCGAGGGCTTCGACGTCGGCATCACCTTCCACACCGACGAGGCGGGCGCGCGGGACACCCAGCAGGCCGTGGAGCAGCGGGCAGTGCTGTTCCGTGGCGTAGCACGACGCTGCCAGTCCCGGAACGGCCGACACCATCGAGGAGCTCGTCGGCCGGCCCGGTGGGGTCGTGCGTCGGCCGGCCCGGTGGGGTCGGGGTGCTCGTCAACAACGCCGGCACCGGCCACAGCACGCCTGTGCTCGACCTGGACCTGGACACGTTCAACGCAGTCGTCGCGAACGACCTCACGGGGCCCTTCCTGAACGCCCAGGTCGCGGCGCGCCACGTGGTGCAGCAGGGACACCGCGGCCGCATCACCAAGATCACCAGCGTGCACGAGCACCTGCCGCGCTACGGGGCGACCGCCTACGGCACTGCGAAGGCGGGGCTGACGGTGAGCGGATCGAAGAACGGCTCTTCCTGGGATCACCGGAAGAGATCGTGCATGCCGCGACGCAGCGCGCGCTCGAGCTGTTGGCAGGCGTCTTGTAACGCGGCCTGGCGCCTCATGAACCACTTGGCGAGCTGGCCGCGCGTGGTATCGCCGACTGCGGGGGGCCGGTGGTCGCTCAGCTCGACGTCGTCGGCGACCGCTGCATGACATCACGTAGCTGAAGCGCCTGCGCTCCCAGCTGCGAAGATGGTCGCGGCGAAATCGGCTGCCACACATCGAATGAGATCGACAACAGGGTTCCCCGACCGCTGGTTCAGCGTAGCGAGCCGTCCCATCAGGATGCCTAAGTTATCGGCTTTAGGATGGTTTATCTGATCCGCATAAACCTCCCTAATCGAGGTAACCTCTGGTGATGAAGGCCTTGACCAACCCGTACACGCCTAATGCGGGCGCGGAGCCGCAGGCTGTGGTGGGTCGCGACGACCAGCTCGAGTGGTTCGACCTGCTCCTGGCCCGGATCGAGGCAGGGCGCACCGAGCAGTCGATGATCATCACGGGACTGCGTGGGGTGGGCAAGACGGTGCTGCTGGGGCAGTTCCACACCAAGGCCCTGGCGCGTGAGTGGGTCGTGGTGGAGCTGGAAGTCAGCAAGAACGACGAGGCGGAGTTCCGGCGGGACATGGCCTCTCGGTTGCGGACTGCGCTGTTCGAGCTGTCCCCCCGGGCGAAGTGGACCGACCGATTCCAACACGCGGCCGCGGTGCTGAAGTCCTTCACGATCAGCGTCGACGCGGCCGGAAACTGGTCAGCCGGCCTGGACGTCGAGCCAGCGCAAGGGTTTGCCGACCATGCCAACCTGGCGCTCGACCTCACTGACGTGCTGCTTGCCATCGGGCAGGCAGCTGCCGAACGCGGGCGTGGGGTAGTTCTTCTCTTCGACGAGGTTCAGTTCCTCACCAAGGTGCAGCTCGAGGCCGTGATCGAGGCGCTGCACAAGATGGTGCAGCGCAAGCTTCCGATCACCATGGTGGGAGCGGGACTGCCCCAGATCGCGGAGCTGGCCGGTGACGCCAAGTCGTACGCCGAGCGACTTTTCAAGTTCCCGGCGATCGGTAACCTGGCCGCCGACGATGCCAAGGAGGCGCTGGCCCGTCCCGCCAACGACGAAGGGGTCACCTACAGCGACGCAGCCCTGGATGCCGCCGTGTCCATCACGCAGGGGTATCCGTACTTCCTGCAGGAGCTGGGCTATGCGGTCTGGACAGTTGCTGAGGGCCCCCAGATCTCGTTGGACGACATCCGGGTCACGGTCCCCAGCTATGAGGCCAAGCTGGACGAGTCGTTCTTCCGCGTCCGGCTGGATCGCTCGACCGAGCTGCAGCGTGCCTACCTTCGGGCCATGGCGCAGCTGGGGCCGCAGCCCCACAAGGCCTCCGACGTGGCCGAGGTGATGGGCAGGACGTCACAGAACCTGGCTCCGACGAGGGCTGAGCTGATCAACATGGGGTTGCTCTACACGCCGGAGCACGGGTACGCAGCCTTCACGGTTCCGCAGTTCGACAAGTTCATCCTGCGCGCCATCCCCCAGCTGGTAGTCCCGGAGCTTCGGCGCCGTCACTCGAAGGACTGATCCTGGGCGGCCGGCGTCTTGGGCCGCCTTGATGGGATCGCCGGGGCTGCGGCGCCGGAGGGCATCCGGCACCGCAACTGCGAGGGGAGTGCCGGCCGCAGCCTCGGGCCACCAGGTGCTGGCATGTCCTGACCCAGAATGTGACCCAAAATTGCGCGGATCTCGGTTCCGTAACACCCCGACCCGGCCCGCCTTGACGCGTCCACACGCCTGTGACCTGCGCAAACATCTGACGCGGCTTCGTTTGAGGCCGGGCTGCTTCGGCCCAAGTCGGCCCGATCGAGTTGCTACGGATCAGGAGGTTGGGGGTTCGAATCCCTCCGGGCGCGCTCTGTGTTGAGACAGAGGATGAAGGCCCTGACCTGCGGATGCGCGGTCGGGGCCTCACTCGTCGGCGGCATCCGGACGCCGATCGTGTTCTGAGGTGACCCAAAATGTGACTCAAAATGTGGCGGAGAGGGAGGGGCGCAGCGGCGGAGATTATCCACGAATGTTTCGAGAGGGGTCCCTTCACATCCACCACCTCAACGGGAGGGCCGGTCTGTGGCGCCCGTACCTTCGGCACCGGCCGATCCTGCGCGGTTGAGGCCGGCTCGAGGGGGTAGGCGCCCAGTATGCGTCTTCTCTCCCGACTCGCAATCGCCACCGTCCCGCCGCTCGCCGCGGCCGCGCTCGGTGGCCTCGCGTCACGCGAGGCGCGGCGCACCTACCGCCGGCTCGACACACCCTCGTGGTCTCCACCAGGCAGCGCCTTCGGACCTGCTTGGACGGTGCTCTACGCGGTCAACGGCGTGGTGGGCTGGCGGATCGCCGACCGCGAGGACGACAGCGCGCTCGGGCTGCACCTTGGGCAGCTCGCACTCAACGCGGCGTGGTCGCCATTGTTCTTCGGCGCCCAGCGACGCTGGGCCGCGCTTGCGGTGAACGTCGCCCTCGATGCCGCGATCGTCGCCGAGGTCGCGCACCTCGCGCGTCGCGACCGGACCGCTGCAGTACTCCTGGCGCCCTACCTGGCGTGGTGCAGCTACGCCACCGCACTGACGGCCGCCGTCGCCAACCGAAACCAGTAGGGATGAGGCGCCACCCGTCCGGGCCCCATGGACCTCACCGCTGCGTGCGGGAGTGCTCGTGGTGGGGGGTGTGGGCGGCGACCCAGCGTTGGTAGCCGCCGCGCAGGTCGGTGGCGTTGCGAAGGCCGAGCAGCTGCAGGGTGTGGGCAGCGAGGCTCGAGCTGTACCCCTCGTTGCATACGAGCACCATGCGGCGCTCGGGGTCGGTGGCCAGCGGTAGGCGGTACGGGCTGGACGGGTCGAGCCGCCACTCCAGTACGTTGCGGTCGATCACGAGCGCGCCGGGGAGCTCTCCGTCCTTGGCGCGCTGACCGTCGGGCCGGATGTCGACCAGCAGCGCCCCGGCGGACACCACCGACTCCAGCTCCCCAGGTGCCACCCGCTCCAGTCCGCGACGGCACTCGTAGAGCATCGCGCTGATGGCCGAACCATCCTGAGCCCTCGGGAGACCGCCGAGTGGCGTGGCCACGGCACCTCCCCGCTGCCTTGGTCGCTGGCTCATCGGCGGGACAGCCGTCCGCTGAGGGCCCGGCCTGGTGAGAGCCGACCGACGTTGCGGTGCGCGATGGCGGCGCGCGCAGCGTTCATGCCGGCGGCTCCGTGCACGCCCCCGCCCGGGTGGGCGGACGCCGAGCCGAGGTAGAGGTTGCCCAGCGGCGTCTCGGCCCGACCCCATCCGGGAACCGGGCGGAAGACCAGCTGCTGGTGCAGCTGCGTGGTGCCCTGGTTGATGGCGCCGCCGATGAGGTTGGCGTCTCGGGCCTCGAGCTCGCGGGGACCGAGGACCCGGCGCGAGAGGATCCGTGACCCGAACCCCGGAGCGAGCGCTTCGATGCGACCCTGCATCCGGTCGGCGAACCGTTCGCAGTCGTCGGAGTCCCAGGTCCCGACGATGCCCCCGTCTCCGGCATCCCGTCGGGGGTGCTGGGGCACGTGGGCGTAGGCCCACAACGACTCGGTGCCCTGCGGTGAGCGGGTCGGGTCGCACGTGGTCATCTGGCCGGCCAGCATGAAGGGCTTCGTGGGGATGGAGCCCGTGGAGACCTGGCCCAGGGCCTCGGTCATGTCCTCGACGGACTCCGCCACGTGGAACGTCCCGGGCGCCGTCGACGGGGCTGATGCCCACGGCACTCTGCCATCCAGCGCCCAGTCCACTTTGACCGTCCCGGGGTCGAGCTGGAAGGAGCTCATCCGCCGCATCGTCCGCGCGGGGAGGTCGTCGGTCGGCACAAGCCCGCCGAACAGGTTCGGTGCAGCGACGTCCGCGATGACGGCGTGCCTTGCCGTGAAGCGCTGCCCGTCAGCCGTGGTGACGCCGGTCGCCCGTCGGGATCGGACGGTCACGCCGGTGACGGGATGCGAGCACCGGATGTCGCCCCCAGCGCCCTCGAGGCGGCGGGCCATGGCCCGGCTGAGCTCGCCGGAACCGCCGCGCGGCACCGGGAAGCCGACCGTCTGGGCGAGCATGGTCATCAGGATTCCCATCAGCCCGGACCCCGGGGCGTTCAACGGGATATCGGCGTGGCCGGCGTTGCCGGCGATCAGGATGCGCGGCGCGGTGCCGGCGAAGCGGCCCTCACCGACGTTCAGCGCGGGCGTGAGCAGCAGCCTGACGAGCTCGAGTCCCCCGGCGGACCTCAGCCGCGCCAGCACCCCCGCCCCCGCACGCACCGGTGGGAAAGGGGTGAGCAGGGCCCCCAGCAGCTGGTCGCCGATCCGGTCCCAGGCGGTGCAGAGCCGGAGCCAGGCCTCGCCGTCCCCGGGCTGCTGCGACTCCATGTGGTGGGCGGTGGCCTCACGGTCGTGGTGCAGGAGCGCCCACTCGCCGCCAGGGAGGGGGTGACCGAGCACCGCGGGCGCGTGGACCCAGGTGAGGCCGTGCTTCTCGAGCTCGAGCGACGCGATGGCCGGGGAGGCGGCCGCGAGCGGGTAGAACGAGCTGAACGTGTCGTGGATGAAGCCGCGGTGCACGTCGCTGGCGCTGCGCACCGCCCCACCGACGTCCGGCTGCGCCTCGAGGACGAGCACCGACCAGCCCTGGTCGGCGAGGTGGTTGGCGGCCACGAGCCCGTTGGGTCCGGCGCCGATGACGATGGCGTCGAAGGTGGAAGCGGTGTCATTCCGCTGTCGGACCTCACGGTGCTCGGGCATGCGGGCTCCTCCTCGGGTGTGGTCACTCCGTCTCCTACCCCGCGGCCCTCGCTGAAACGCCGCGCAGCCTGCCGGGGAACTGGTCGTGGGAGGTCAGCGGACCTCGAGGACGTGGTCGGCCCGCGGCACGAGCTGTCCGATGACCGGATGCCCCGGCACCTCGCCCGCCACGAGCAGGCCTCCCGAGGTCTGCGCGTCGGCCAGCAGGAGCAGCTCGTCCTCGTCGACCGTCGAGCCGAGGTGGGGGCGGACCCACTCGAGGTTGCGCCGGCTCCCCCCGGGCACGTACCCCGCCTCCAGGGAGGGGCGGGCGGCCGCGAGGTACGGCACGGCCGCGGAGTCGAGCACCGCAGAGACCCCGCTGGCCCGGCACAGCTTGAACAGGTGCCCGAGCAGGCCGAATCCGGTGATGTCGGTGGCGCAGCGGGCCCCCGAGCGCAATGCGGCTCGGGAGGCGTCGCGGTTCAGGGTGGTCATCACGTCGACCGCCTCGGGGAACGGCTCGCCCGTGGTCTTGTGCCGGTTGTTGAGGATGCCGAGCCCGAGCGGCTTGGTGAGGGTGAGCGGGGTGCCGGCCACGCCGGCATCGTTGCGGAGCAAGTGTTCCGGGTCGGCGATGCCCGTGACGGCAAGGCCGTACTTGGGCTCGACGTCGTCGATGCTGTGGCCACCGGCGAGGTGGCACCCGGCCTCCCGCGCCACGTCGGCACCACCGCGCAGGACGTCGGCAGCGACGTCGATGGGGATGCGGTCGAGGGGCCACGCGAGCAGGTTGACCGCGACCAGCGGCTCGCCGCCCATCGCGTACACGTCGGACAGCGCGTTGGCCGCTGCGATGCGGCCCCAGTCGTAGGGGTCGTCAACGACCGGGGTGAAGAAGTCCGTGGTCGCGACCACGGCACGGCCGCCGTCGAGGCGCACCACGGCCGCGTCGTCCCCGCTCTCGACCCCCACGAGCAGGTCCGGCCCGGCGGCCGGCACCAGCCCGCCGAGCACCCGTTCGAGCTCACCGGGTGGCACCTTGCAGGCGCAACCGCCACCGGACGCGAACTGGGTGAGTCGCAGGCGAGTCGAGACGTCGGGGGAAGAAGTCACGTCCTCATTGTCGACGTCTGCTGAGCCTCCTGGCGGGTTTGTAGCCGCTCGCGTTGCGGGACCACTGTGTACTTGGGGTCCTCCGCCGACGCGATTCCGGCCTTGAAGATGCCGAACCGAGTCAGGGCCGAGGCGACGACGCAGGTCGCGCCAGCCACCACCGACACGGTGCGCGACCGGCCGCCGGTCAACAGGACGGCACCGCTGGCCAGGGCGGTCATGGTGCGCGCGGCGCTCATCAGGCGACCGGGCCGGCCGGTGCTGTACGGCTCCGCGACGAACCCGGCCCGGCGCTTGAGCGTCTCGGCGGCCGCGATCTCCAGGGCCGCGCCCGCGACGAGCATCCGCCGGGCGGGTACCGCCTGTGCTGGGGGAGTGAAGACCAGGGCCAGGCCGCCGGCCGCCGTGGCGCCGGACCCCGCGAAGATGAAGGGCATCTCGCGGTAGCCCTCGTGCCAGGCGGGAACCGCCGTGTTGGTGAGCAACGCCGCCGTGTAGGTGGCCAGGGGCGGGCCGAGCACCCCGGCTCCGGCACCGGCGACCCGGCCCACTACCGGCAGCCAGCCGGTGACGTTCGACGCCGCGGCCGCCGCCGCCAGGGTGCTGAACGGTGCGAGGATCCACGACCCCACCGACAGCGGCGAGGTCGGCTTGAAGACCCGCAGCATGTGCAGGAACCGCTCGGGCCGACCCAGGTCGTGCACGAGGGCCACGGTGCCCAGCCCGGCACCCGCTGCGGCGGCGAGCCGGGCGACCCGCTCGAGGTCGGGGCGGCCCGTGAGGGCGGCACCCTCCGCCAGCACGGCCGAGGCCCCGGCCAGGCCGCCGAGGAAGAGGTAGCCCGGCACGTCGGGGACCTTCCACACCGGCGTCTTGAGGATCTGGCGCCCGTAGTAGGACTCGAAGTCGGGCGGAGGCACCATCTGTCGCTCTCTCACCTGCGCCTCCCGAGGAACGCGGCGACGCCCATCCCGACCAGGGTCAGGGCCGCGGCGCCGACGTGTCGCCACATGTCGGGCAGGTCGCGCGTGGTGACGACGGGGTCCGGGGGCAGGCCATAGACCTCCGGCTCGTCGAGCAGGAGGAAGAAGGCGCCGTCACCACCGACGCCGTCGTCGGGGTCGGCGCCGTAGAGCCGCGCCCCTTCGACCCCCTGCTCCTGCAGCTCGCCCAGCCGGTGCCCGGCGCGCCGGCGCAGGTCGTCGAGCTCGCCGTACTGGATGGACTCGGTCGGGCAGGCCTTGGCGCAGGCCGGCATCATCCCCTCGCCGAGCCGGTCGTAGCACAGGGTGCACTTGAAGACGCGGCCGTCGTCCTTGCGCTGGTCGATGACGCCGTAGGGGCAGGCCGGCACGCAGTAGCCGCAGCCGTTGCAGATGTCCTCCTGCACGACGACCGTGCCGAACTCGGTGCGGAACAGCGACCCGGTAGGACAGACGTCCAGGCAGGCGGCGTGCGTGCAGTGCTTGCAGACGTCCGACGACATCAGCCAGCGCACCCCGCCGTCACCGGACTCGCTGTCCTGACCCGGGCCGGAGGGCACTGTCACCTCGGTGCCGGCCGGCGGGCCGATCCCCGGCATCCCGAGGTCGGTGCGCGAAACGCGGCCGGTCGGCTGCTCGATGAAGGCCACGTGCCGCCAACTGTCCGCACCGAGCTGCACCGTGTTGTCGTACGACATGCCCGACAGGGCGATGCCATCCTCGGGGATGGCGTTCCACTCCTTGCAGGCCACCTCGCAGGCCTTGCAGCCGATGCACACCGAGGTGTCCGTGAAGAAGCCCATCCTCGGCGGGTGGTCCTGGTACCCCGCATCGGTGGAGACGTCCTCGAGCGGACCGGACCATGAGGTCTTGCTCACTGCAGCTCCTCCCGGCCGGCCGGGTCGGCGTCGGCTCGATGTCGGTACCCCGCGACGAACTCGACGAGGGCGGGTCCCCGCGGGCGGCGCCCCGGGCGGATGTCGCACGTGCCGACCTTGTCCTGGATGTGCACGTTGGGGTCGAGGGTGGCGTTGACGAGGTCGTTCACCGAGTCACCCCGAGAGAGGCCGTTGCCGCCCCAGTGGTACGGCAGCCCCACCTGCTCGACGACGTGGTCTCCGAGGCGCAGCGACCGCATTCGGGCAGTGACCAGCACACGCGCTTCGATGGCGGACCGGGAGGTGACGATCGTCGCCCACCCGCCGTGTTCCAGCCCCCGCTCCTGCGCGAGCCGCGGGGACACCTCGCAGAACATCTCCGGTTGGAGCTCGCTGAGGTAGGGCAGCGTGCGGGACATGCCTCCGGCCGTGTGGTGCTCGGTGAGCCGGTAGCTGGTGAACACGTACGGGTACACCGAGGTGTACGACGGGTTGCGCGGGTTCGAGGGCTGCACGATCTCCTCGTCGGCCGGGTTGTTCTGCTGCGCGTACAGCGCGTTGTGCAGAGGAGATTCCGGCGGCTCGTAGAACGCCGGCATCGGCCCGTCCGCCAGTCCCGACGGCACGTACAGCCACCCTTTGCCGTCGGTCTGCATGATGAATGCGTCGCGGCCCCCGAGCGCATCGGGCCCCTTTGCGCCCTCGGGTGGCACGTGGTCCGGTGGCCGGTCGGCCACGAAGTCGGGGACGTCCTCGCCGGTCCAGGTGTGCTGCTCGGCATCCCACCAGACATACCGCTTGCGCTCGCTCCAGGGGTTCCCGTCCGGGTCGGCCGAGGCGCGGTTGTACAGGATGCGACGGTTGGCGGGCCAAGCCCATCCCCACTCCGGGGCGACAAGGCTCTGTTCCCAGTGCGGCTTGCGGCGGGCGGCCTGGTTCACTTCATCGGCGTAGGTGCCGCAGTAGATCCAGCACCCGCAGGCGGTCGATCCGTCGCTCTTCAGCTTCGTGTACGAGCCGAGCGCCTGGCCGTCGCCGTCCCAGCCGTTGATCTCGCGGAGCACCGCTTCGGCGCTCGGCTCCTGGAGCCGCCCGTGCGTCGGGTAGTCCCAGGTGAGGTCGAGCAGCGGCCGATCCATCTCGTCGCTCGAGCCGGCGAGCTTGGCCCGGATCAGCCGTCCGAGGTCGTGGTAGAACTGCAGGTCGCTGCGGGCGTCGTCCGGCGGCTCGATCGCCTTGTGGTGCCACTGGAGCATGCGTTGGGTGTTGGTGAAGCTGCCGTCCTTCTCCACGTGGGACGCGGCGGGGAGAAAGAAGACCTCCGTGCCGATGTCCTGCGTGACGAGCTCTCCCGTGTCGATCTCGGGGCCGTCCTTCCAGAAGGTCGCGGTCTCGATCATCGCCATGTCGCGCACGACCAGCCAGTCGAGGTTGGCCAGACCCAGCCGCTGCATCTTGCCGTTGGCCGAACCCACTGCAGGGTTCTCACCGACGACGAAGTAGCCCGTGCATGAGCCCTCGATCTGGTTGACCACCGTGTCGTAGGTGCCGTGGTGCCCGGTGAGCCGCGGGAGGTAGTCGAAGCAGAAGTCGTTGTCGTCGGTGGCTGCCTCGCCCCACCAGGCCTTGAGCAGGCTCACTGTGTAGGCGTCCATGTTTCCCCAGAACCCGGTTGCGCCGGCATCCTCGGCGACGAACTCGGCGAGGTTCTGGTGCTGGCGGGCATGCGGCATCGGGATGTACCCGGGGAGGATGTTGAACAGGGTGGGGATGTCGGTGGAGCCCTGGATGCTGGCATGGCCACGCAGGGCCAGGATGCCGCCGCCCGGCCGGCCGATGTTTCCCAGCAGGAGCTGCAGGATCGAGGCGGTCCGGATGATCTGCACGCCCGTCGAGTGGTGAGTCCAGCCGACCGCGTAGCAGAACGCGCTGGTGCGCTCCCGGCCGGAGTTCTCGGTGAGCGCCCGGGCGACCTCGGCGAACTGCTGCTCGGAGATGCCGCAGACACGGGCCACCATGTCCGGGGTGTACCGGGCGAAGTGTCGTTTGAGGATCTGGTAGACGCAGCGGGGGTGCTGCAGGGTCTCGTCCCGCTCGGGCTTGGCGGCCACCGTGGGACCGCCGGAGCCGGCTGCCTCGGACCTCCCGGCCTCGTGCCGTTCGCCCTCGCTCGCGCCACCACCCGACGGCCCGGCCGGCTGGGCGGGGTCACGCTCCCCGGCAGCCGGTGACTGAGGGGCGTTCTCGTACTGCCAGCTCGACGGGTCGTACTGGCCGGACTTCGCGTCGTAGCCGGAGAACAGCCCACCGAGGTCCTCGGTGTCGCGGAACTCCTCCCCGACGATGGCCGCCGCGTTGGTGTAGTTGACCACGTACTCGCGGAAGTCGAGGTCGTTCTGGAGTACGTGGTTGACCAGCGCCCCGAGCAGCACGATGTCGGTGCCGGCGCGAAGCGGCACGTGGAGATCGGCGACGGCCGAGGTGCGGGTGAACCGCGGGTCGATGTGGATGATCGTGGCGCCCTTGCGCTTGGCCTCCATCACCCACTGGAACCCGACGGGATGGCACTCGGCCATGTTCGAACCTTGGATGACGATGCAGTCGGAGTTCGACAGGTCCTGCTGGAAGGTGGTGGCCCCTCCCCGGCCGAAGCTCGTCCCCAGACCGGGGACGGTGGAGGAGTGTCAAATACGCGCCTGGTTCTCGATCTGGATCGCCCCCATGGCCGTGTACAGCTTCTTCATGAGGTAGTTCTCCTCGTTGTCGAGGGTCGCTCCTCCGAGGCTCGCGATGCCGAGGGTCCGGCGCAGCCGGGTTCCCTTGTCATCGGCCCACTCCCACGTGCGCCGCCGGGTCGCGATGACGCGGTCGGCGATCATGTCCATGGCGGTGTCGAGGTCGAGGTCCTCCCAGTCGGTGCCGTTGGGCCGCCGGTAGCGCACCTTCGTGATGCGGGTCGGCGAGGTGACCAGCTGCTTACTCGCACTTCCCTTGGGGCAGAGGCGCCCTCGTGAGACCGGGCTCGCCGGGTCGCCCTCGATCTGGGTGACCTTGCCGTCGGAGACGTACACCTTCTGGCCACACCCCACGGCGCAGTACGGGCAGATCGAGTCGACGACCTCGGCGTCCTTGGTGCGGGGCTTGAGTTCTGAGGTGCTCTGGGACATGACCGCGGACCCACGGCCCAGCGGGTCGCGTCCGCCCAGCTGTCGCAGCACGGGCCAGTCGAGTGGGGTCAGCACACCGTCACGTCCTCTCCTCGTCGACCGAGCCGTACCCCTTGCGGCGCCGGGGAAACGCTGCACCGCGACCACTTCCCGACGACGGCCGCGGCTAGGGTCGCAGGCGGAGGCGTACCTCGTCTGGTGACGGGCGCGGTCTTCAACACCGACGTGACCGAGGATCTCGGTCAGGCGGGTTCGATTCCCGTCCGCCTCCGCCACACGTACGACGCCGCGAGAGAGGACGACACGGTGCAGGACCCCCGGCGAGGCGTCCCCCGCACTGATGCCGTGCTCGGCGCCCCGGAGGTCGATGACGCAGTGCCCCGCCTCGGGCGCAACCGGGTCAAGACCGTGGTGGCTGACGTGCTCGCGGCCTGCCGGGCGGGGGAGGTCGACGCGGCCGACGTGGTGGGTCGCGTCCTCGAGCGACTGCCGACAGGCGCAGCATCCCTGCGTCCGGTGGTCAACGCCACCGGCGTGGTGGTGCACACCAATCTGGGGCGGGCACCCCTGTCCAAGGCGGCAGTCGAAGCCGTCGTGACCGCCTCCGGGCCCACCGACATCGAGCTCGACCTCGACACCGGTCGACGCGGACCCCGCGGTGCGGCAGCACTCGCCGCCCTACGACGTGCCGTTCCGGATGCCGGTGACGTGCACGTCGTCAACAACGGTGCCGCGGCGCTCGCCCTGGCCGCTCGGGGGCTGGCCGCCGACCGCGAGGTGGTCGTGGCCCGCGGCGAGATGGTCGAGATCGGTGACGGGTTCCGCATCCCCGACCTCGTCGAGTCGGTCGGCGCGCGCCTGCGCGAGGTCGGCACCACCAACCGGGTGCGCCTCGACGACTACGCCGCTGCCATCAACGAGCGCACCGCGTTCCTGCTCAAGGTGCACCCGTCCAACTTCCGCGTCGAGGGCTTCACCTCCAGCGTCTCCGTCGCCGAGTTGGCGACCCTCGGGCCGCCCGTCGTGGTCGACATCGGCTCGGGGCTGCTGGCTCCGCACCCCAGGCTGCCCGACGAGCCGGATGCCGCGACCGCGCTGCGCGACGGGGCGGCGCTGGTCACCGCTTCGGGCGACAAGCTGCTCGGTGGCCCGCAGTGCGGCCTCCTCATCGGCGACGCCCACCTCGTACACCGGCTCCGGCGGCATCCGATGGCCCGTGCCCTGCGGGTCGACAAGCTGACGCTTGCGGCACTCGAGGCAACCCTCGACGGCCCGCCCACGCCGGTGGCCGTTGCGCTGGCGACGGACGCTGGGCAGCTGCTGCGCCGGGCCCGGAGGGTCGCTGCCGCGATCGGCCCACCGGCAGCGGCCGTGTCCTCGTCGGGCCGCGTCGGAGGAGGGGGAGCGCCCGGCGTCACCCTGGACAGTGCCGCTGTCGCCCTGCCCCACCAGCTGGCTGCACCGTTGCGGCATGCCGATCCACCGGTGGTTGGCCACGTGCACGACGGAAGGCTGCTACTGGATCTCCTCGCCGTGCCGGAGGCGTGTGACGAGGTGCTGGCGGCGTGCGTGCGGCCGCTGCTCGAGACGGTGCCGAGGATCTGACGTGCACGTCGTCGCCACCGCCGGCCACGTCGACCACGGCAAGTCGACCCTCGTCCGCGCGCTCACCGGCCAGGACCCCGACCGCCTCGACGAGGAGCGCCGGCGGGGCCTGTCCATCGAGCTCGGCTACTGCTGGCTCGACCTGCCCCCAGTTGGCGAGGTCGCGTTCGTCGACGTGCCGGGTCATGAGCGGTTCCTGCCGACCACGCTCGCGGGTCTCGGGCCGGCTCCGGTCGTCATGCTCGTCGTCGCCGCGGACGACCCGTGGATGCCGCAGGCGGCCGAGCACCTCGCCGCTCTCGACGCGCTCGGGGTGGAGCACGGAGTGCTCGTCGTGACCCGCGCCGACCTCGCCGACCCCGCTCCGGCGCTGGCTCGGATGGAGGCCGAGGTGGCAGCGACCTCGTTGGCCGGTGCTCCGTCGGTGGTCGTCAGCGGGCGCACCGGGGCCGGTCTCGACCGCCTCCGACAGCTGCTCGCCGAGGTGCTCCGCTGCATCCCGCCTGCCGACCCGGCCGCTCCGGTTCGGTTGTGGGTCGACCGCCGGTTCCACGTGCGGGGCGCGGGTACGGTCGTCACCGGGACGATGGTCTCGGGAACGGTGCGGGTGGGTGACGTCCTCGAGGCCGCGGAGGGGACGGCACGCGTCCGCGGGCTGCAGGCCCTGGGCATCGTGCGCGAGAGCATGGCTGCCGTCGCGAGGGTGGCACTCGAGCTGGGTGGGAAGGCCCCGGAGTCCGTGGCGAGGGGGACGGCCCTCGTCACCCCCGGCACATTCGTGCGCTGCTCGGTGGTCGACGTGCACCTGACCGGCCGGGGTCAGGTGCCGCACCGCCCGGTGCTCCACGGCGGGTCGGCCCTGGTCAGCGCGCATGCCCGTCCGCTGGCGGATGACGTGTGGCGGCTCACGCTCGAGCGTCCGCTCCCGCTGCGCATCGGCGACCGCGCCATCCTGCGCGACCCGGGCAGCCGTGCGCTGTGGGGCGTGCGCGTGCTGGACCCCGTGCCGCCGTCGTTGGCGCGCCGGGGGGCTGCCGCGGCACGAGCGCGCGACCTCGCCGGCCACGTCGGGTCGGTGTCGGCCGAGCTCGCCCGGCGGGGCACCGTGCGGCGGTCGGTGCTGCTCCGGGCCGGCGTCACCGTCGACGACCTGCCCGAGGGCACGCTCGATGTCGGCGACTGGCTGGTCGGACCGGAGTGCGCCGAGACCCTGCGCCGGCGCCTCGCCGACGTGGTGACCGAGGCTGAGCAGGGCGGCTCCCCGGGCGTCACGCCGGCGGCCGCCGCCCGGGCCCTCGGCTTGGAGGACGCCGGCATCGTCACCGCACTGGTCGGGCCGCCTCTGCGCACCGAGGGCGGCCGGGTCACGACTGGGCGGCGGATGCCGGTGCCACCCGACGCGCTCGACGCGCTCGCCCGGCTGTCGGCGGCGCTGGAGCAGGACCCCTTCGCTGCTCCGGAGGCCGGCCGGCTGGTGGGCCTGGGGCTCGATGACGCCACGGTCACGCTCCTGCACCGCAGCGGGTACCTGTTGCGGCTGGCCAAGGGCGTGGTTCTGATGCCGGATGCCGCCGACGTCGCGGTCGAGCGGCTGGGCGGGGTGCCGCAGCCCTTCACCGCCAGCGAGGCCCGGCTCGCCCTGGGCACGAGCCGGCGGGTGGCCCTGCCCCTGCTCGGCCACCTCGATGCGACGGGTCGCACCATCCGGCTGCCCGACGACCGGCGACGGGTGCGGCGTGCGGCAGGAGCCTGATCACCGACGGCGCTGGTACCGAACGACGGCGAGGGCGGCGAGGCCGACCAGGAGCAGGAACCGCGAACGGCGCCGTGGCGAGGGTGAACATGCGCTCGGCGCAACGAGGTTCAGCTCGGGGTATGCCGTGCCCGCGGCGTCTTCGGCCGCCTGCCGGTCGACGAAGACCACCGACGACCACAGTTCCCGGGCCTCGCCCTCGGCTCCGGCGGAGCGGTAGCACCAGCGCCATCCGGAGCCGTCGGCGCGCACCAGCAGCCGGCCACCCAGGTCACTCATCGTGACCGCCGGTGCTGCCGACGGAGAGCGGCGGCCGGCGCAGCTCGGGCTCCTCGGGCTGCTCGACGGGCCACCCTGTCGCCGCGCGCTGGTCGTGCGTACCCTCGGGCGCCTCGCCCCCCGGTTCCTGATGCCCCACCGGCATCTCGGCGAACGACGGCGCTCCCGAGCGCAGCAGGGCCCTGGTGGCGAAGTACGCCACAGCGGCCGCGACGGGCGGGAGGACCAGCGTCGCGAACCGCATGGTGACGATGACGTCGCGCACCGGCAGCCGCCACACGCGCGCGGCGAGGTCCTCGGAGGCGGCGAGCAGCAGCATCCCGACGAAGGTCAGCACGCCGACCAGCACCGCCATCCTGAACGGCCGCTCGCGGGGCCGCTCGAGCAGGTGGTGCTCGGCGCGGTCGCCGGTGATGAGCCGGTCGACCCACGGCCAGGCGTAGAGCACGGTGAACCCCACCGCGGGCATCACCACCCCGGCCCAGAAGACGCTGGGCACGAGGTGCCCGGCGATGCGGAACTCCCACGGCGGGAACAGCCGCAGCGCGCCGTCGAGCCACCCGACGTACCAGTCGGGCTGCGCCGGCGAGGTCGCCAGGTTGGGGTCGAAGGGCCCCCAGAGCCAGACCGGGTTGATCTGGACGAGCCCGCCGAGGGCCACGAGCACCGCCGCGACGCCGGTGAGCAGGGCCAGTGACCGGAAGGCGTAGGTCGGCCACATCCGCGAGCCGACGACGTTGGTGTTCCGCCGGCCGGGCCCGGGGAACTGTGCGTGCTTCTGGCGGATGAGCACGGCCATGTGGATGACGACGAGCCCGGTGAGCAGCGCCGGCACCAGGAGCACGTGCGCCACGAAGAGCCGCTGCTCGGTCGCCTCCCCGGGGAACTCGCCGCCGAGCAGCAGGAACTGCAGCCAGGGCCCGATGAGCGGGATGGACAGCAGCACCGCCGAGGCGATGCGCAGACCGGTGCCGGAGAGCAGGTCGTCGGGCAGGGAGTACCCGGTGAACCCGTTGAGGATGGCGAGCAGCAGCATCGTCACGCCGACCACCCAGTTGAGCTCGCGCGGGTGGCGGAACGCCGCCGTGAGGAAGATGCGGATGAGGTGCACCACGATGGCGGCGACGAACAGCAGTGCCGCCCAGTGGTGCACCTGCCGGATCAGCAGCCCGCCCTGGATGTCGAAGCTCAGCTCGACCGTGGACGCGTAGGCGCCCGAGGTGGTGGCGCCGGCCAGCGGCTGGTAGCTGCCGGAGTACAGGCGCTCGGCCGTCGTCGGCTCGAAGAAGAGGGCGAGGAAGGTGCCGGTCGCGAGGAGCACGACGAACGAGTAGAGCGCGACCTCGCCCATCATGAATGACCAGTGGTCGGGGAAGACCTTGGCGACGGTGTGCCGGGTGACCTTCGAGAGGCGCAGGCGCTGGTCGATCCAGTCACCCGCGCGACGGCCGGCCAGCCGGGGGATCACGACGTCCTCCAGTACCCCGGCCCCGGTGGCGTTGGGAAGTCGCCGTCGGCGGCCAGCGTGCCGTCCTCGCCCAGGGCGAGCGGTAGCTGGGGGAGTGGACGCGCCGCCGGACCGAACCGCGGCTCCGCGCCGTGGTAGACGTCGAAGACCGACTGGTGGCAGGGGCACAGCAGCTGTCCCGTCCCCTCGACGAACAGGCCGACCGGGCACCCGGCGTGTGTGCACAGCTTGGAGTAGGCGACGACACCGTCGACCGTCCAGCCCATCCGGTCCGGCGGCAGCGCCAGCTGCTCGGGCGCCACGCGCACCAGGATGACGCCGGCATCGGCGTCCTCGACGTGGCCCTCGGGGTGCACGGTGAGTGCTGTGCCCTCGACGAGGTCGGCCAGCTGCACCGGCGTGCCGTCGCCACGCACCACCCGGATGCCGGCCCGCCACGCCGTGTGCGCCAGGGCGACGGGAGCCGCGGGACCCGGCCCACGCAGGGACCGCAGCGGCACGAGGACGGCGAGGCCCAGCAGGGACAGTGCCGCCGTGAGAGCCCGGCGGGGCAGGGGCGCCGACACGATGCCACCGTCGGCCCGGCCGAGGTCCTCGGCCAGGGCCCGGCGGTCGTCGGCGGGCGAGCGCATCGGCTCACGCTCCTCGACGTACGGCCCGGGCGGGAGCAGCGCGGTCCACGAGGCGAAGCCGTACGCCAGCCCGGCCAGGGCCGCCGCCAGCGAGATGCCCTGCCACTGCACCGCCGCGCCGGCCAGCTGCGCCCAGCCGAAGCCGACGGCGCCGACCACGGTGACGGCGAAGCCGGCGGCTGCCTTCCGCTGCGGACCCTGCGGGACGTCCCTGCGTCTGGGGGCGTTGGGTGTGCGCCAGCGCATCAGGAGGCCCGCTTCCCGAGCCGCCGCGCCAGCAGCAGGGCGATGCCGAGACCCACCAGCCAGCCCACGGCACCCTCGGTGACGGGGCCGACGCCGCCGATCGGCCAGCCACCGTGGTCGCGCTCGCGGTCGAGGGAGTCGACGTAGGTGGCGATGTCACCCAGGTCGGTGTCGCTGAGCACCTCTGGGGGGAACTGCGGCATGACGCCCGGCCCGACCCGCACCGCCTCGCCGAGCTGGGTGTGCGCGGTACCGAGCAGGTTGGGCGCCACGTGCCCGGCCGTCAGCACGGCGCCCACGCCGCTCGAGGAGTGGCAGGCGGCGCAGTTCGCGAGGTAGAGCTCACGACCTCGTTGCGGCTCGCCGACCAGCACCTGAGGGATGCGAGGGCCGCTGCCGTCGCCGAGCGAGTCGACGTAGGCGACGAGTGCCTCGATGTCGGGGGAGGAGAAGGACGGTGGACCTGACCGCGGCTGGTCCTCGGGGGCCGCGATCGGCATCCGGCCGGTGCGTAGCTGGAAGTCGGTGCTCGCGCTGCCGACCGAGCGCAGGTCCGGCCCGCGTTGGCTCCCCTCGCCGCGCTGCCCGTGGCAGCTGGCGCAGTTGCCGCCGTAGAGCAGCCGTCCGCGCTCGAGCGGGCTGCCGGCAGTGGGGACCGGGATGCTCCCCGGCTCGCCGACAGGCGGTGACACAGCGGGTGCAGGGTTCGGCGACCCGGTGGCCGCCGAGGACGAGGGGGCGGGGGCGGCAGCAGCGGATGTCGTTGTGGCGCCTCCGACTCCACCCAGCAGGATGACGAACAGCCAGGCCACCGCCGACACCCCCAGCACGAGGCCGGCCGTGCGGGCGCGCGACTGGCGCGACGGCTGGTGCGGAGCGCTCGGGCCCGTCATCGCGACCCCAGCAGGAAGGCGGCCAGGTCGCGGGCGTCGGTGCTCGAGACACCGAGGTCGGGCATGGCCGTGCCCGGCTCGACCTCCTGCGGGTGTCGGATCCACCGCTGGAGGTTCTCGGCACCGTTGGGCAGCTCGCCGGCGATGTAGGTTCGCCGGCCGAACCCGGTCAGGGGCGGCCCGACGAGCCCGTCGGCCCCGTCGACGCCGTCGACCGTGTGGCAGCTGCCGCACCCGTAGGTCTGGATGAGCCTCGCCCCGCGGTCGGGATCACCGCCGGGGACGACGGCGCCGCTGCGGCGGGCCTCCTGGCCGCAACCCACCGCCGCGGCGAGGACCACGGACGGGACGATCACGGCGAGGGCGAGCCGGCCGCGGTGGGGGGGCCGGACGCGTGTCGGTCGGGTGCTCATCGTCCCTCCCCGGAAACGAGGGCGGTCGGCGCGTGCCCGGTCGGCGACGGCGCGTGGCGGTCGTCGTCCTCGGCCATCCGGGTGAGCCAGGGCAGGAAGAGGGCGACGGTGAGCAGGAGGTACAGCACGTCCGGGGGGACCCACATGATCAGTCCGGCGAGCTGCTGGTCGCGCACGGGATCGAGCCCGGCAGCGACGGCGCCCTCGGCCTGGCTGGGGTAAAGGGGCGTGGTCGCGAAGGTGAGCACCGCGCCGAGGGCGGCCGCAGGCAGCGTGGCCGCGAAGACGTAGAGCACAGCGGCGCCGCCCCGCACTCGCTGCGGCCCCTCGTGCAGCACGTGCCACCAGAAGGCCCAGGCGCCGAGGAGGAAGCAGGCGTGCTCGAGCGCGTGCAGCACCGGCGACGACAGGGCCGCCTCGTACATCGGGGGCAGGTGCCAGACCCACAGCGTCGCGATGCTGAGCAGCCAGCCGGTGACAGGGCGCAGGAGCTCCCGGGTGACCGGAGCGTGTCGCACCCGCTGACGGAAGCGCGCGACCCGCCCGCGGCCCCGGACCGGCAGGAGGAGCACGAGGGGCGTCCCGGGGGCACCGGCGGCGAGCAGCGGTGCGGCAACGACCATGAGCAGCATGTGCTGGCCCATGTGCGCGGCGAGGCTGCGGTCGACCGCTTCCTCGCTCCAGGGTCCGAGGGCCACGGCCAGGGCGGCCACCCCGGCGAGGAACGCCACCAGCCGCCAGGGACCGGTGCGCCGGATGCCGGTGCTCAGGTTCGCCCGTGGGCCCGCGCACCGCGCGGTGCCGAGCAGGTGTGCCAGGACCCACGCAGCCAGCCCCACGAGCACGAGCGCCGAAGCGGCACCCTCCCAGCCCGCGGACGACGCCCCGTGCGCGGGCCGCAGCGCGGGGATGACGGCCGCAGTGCGCCCCGGCCCGGCTCCGAGCCGGTGCAGCACGGCAGCGGCGGAGTCGGCCACGCCGGTGTTGCCGCAGGTGGGCAGGGTCACCACCGCGATGGCGCCGAAGGCGATCATCAGGATGCTCAGGCCGCTCAGCCAGCAGCCGATCCGCACCAGGAAGCGCGCCCGGTGGGTGCGCCGCTCGTCCGGTCCCCGGCGGAGCACCCAGCCCGCACGCAGGCCGATGAGGAGTGCAGCGAGGGCGACCACGCCGGGGAGCGCCGTGAGGAGCCCGGCGGCCCAGCGAACCGGCAGCCCGGCCACCTGGTCGTGGCCCTGGACGCAGACGACCTCCGTCACCATCCAGGCGAGGAAGAGGTGCACCCCCCAGGCGAGGAACCCACCGAGCACCGCGAACCAGACGAGCAGTGGGCCGGCGGTGCGCGCGGGTGCCGGGACCGCGGGGTCCCGGGTGCCGGCCTGCGTGGAACCCGCCACGTCAGCCTCCCAGGTGCGGGGTCAGGTACAGGGAGGTGAGCACCGCGATCCAGACCACGTCGACGAAGTGCCAGTAGACCGAGACCATCCGCACCCGCTCGTGCCGAGCCTGGGTGTAGCGGCCCCGCAGCGTGGCGACCAACGTGTGCGACAGCATCAGCAGGCCGATCACGACGTGCAACCCGTGGAAGCCGGTGATCGTGTAGAAGAGCGAGCCGTAGGCGTTGGTCGACCAGGTGAACGTCATCAGCTTCTCGGAGTACTCCGACCCCTGCAGCGCCAGGAAGCACAGCCCGAGCACGATGGTCGCCGCCAGGGCAACCTGCAGGCGTCGCTGGCGGCCGTGCCGGATGGCGTGGTCGGCCACCACCATCGTGACGCTGCTCGCGAGGAGCAGGCAGGTCATCACCAGCGGCTTGAGCAGCTTGGGCTCCTCGATGCCACCGGGGGGCCAGTCGCCGCCACCGTGCACGAACCGCACGTAGAAGTAGCTCGCCAGCAGGCACGCGAAGAAGGTGGCCTCCGTGGCCACGAAGAGGAACATCCCCCACTCCCCGGTGGGGCGGCCTCGGGGGGACTCGGTGGCGAGGGCGCCGGCATCCGCCAGTGCCTCGGGCGTGCCCTTGACGGCGTCGACAGCGCTCACGACACACGCTCCGGGTGTGGCACCGGGTCGCTCAGGGCCTGATTCGGTTCGGCGAACGGCCACAGCCAGTAGCCGATGGCGCCGAGCGTGGCGACCGCCGCCACGGCCGTGACCACGAAGACTCCGAAGAGCATGGACACGAACAGCACGAGCAGCGCACCGGCGGTCACGGCCGGCACGGGCGTGTCCTCCGGCATCGCGAGGCGGCGCTCCGGTTCACCGTCGAGCTCGCTGGTCATCAGCACCTCGTGCCCCGCGTCGAGCACCCGGTCCTCGTCGGTGTCGCCGTCGAGCACCGACCGCAGGCTGTCCTCGTCCCACAGCGGGTGCAGGCTGTGCACGGTGGGGATGACGGCGAAGTTGTAGGGACGTGGAGGTGAGGTGGTCAGCCACTCCAGGGTCTCCCCGCCCCATGGGTCGGGTGGAGCACTCTCCCCTCGCCGCCACGAGTGGACGAAAACCCCTGCGGTGAGGGCCAACCCGATGGCCAGCAGGTAGGACCCGACCGTGGCGAGGAGGTTCCACGGGTCCCAGCCCAGCCCCGACTCGAAGGTGTAGACGCGCCGCGGCATTCCCAGCAGCCCGGCGATGTGCATGGGGAAGAACGTCAGGTTGAACCCGGTGAAGGTCACCCAGAAGGCCCACCGGCCGCCGCGGGGGCTCGTCATCCGCCCGCTGATCTTGGGCCACCAGTAGAAGAGCCCGGCGATCATCGGCAGCACGGCCCCGCCGAACAGCACGTAGTGGAAGTGGGCCACCACGAAGTAGGAGTCGGTGACCTGCTGGTCGAAGGCGACGATCGCGAACATGACCCCGGTGACGCCACCGATGACGAACGCTCCGACGAACCCCATCGCCCACAGCATGGGCACCGAGAGCACCAGCCGGCCGGTGAGCATCGTGGCGAGCCACGAGAACATCTGGATGCCGGCTGGCAGCGTGACGACGATGCTCGCGGCCGAGAAGAACGACATCGACAGCTGCGGCAGCCCGACGGCGAACATGTGGTGCACCCAGACGCCGAAGGAGATGATGCCCGTTGCGATGCTGGCCAGCACGATGAGCGGGTAGGCGACGATCGGCCGGCGCGAGAACGTCGGCACGATGGACGACACGATGCCGAGGGCCGGCAGCACGATGATGTAGACGTCGGGGTGTCCGAACAGCCAGAACAGGTGCTGCCAGAGCACGGCGTCGCCGCCACCGGCGGGGTCGAGGAAGTGGGTGTCGAAACGCCGGTCGAGGAACAGCATGGCGTTGGCGGTGTTCAGCGGTGGCAGCGCGAAGACGACCATGAACGAGGTGACGACGACCGCCCACACGAACACCGGCATTCGCGCCAGGGACATGCCGGGTGCCCGCAGCTTCAGCGCGGTCACGATGAAGTTCACGGCACCGGCGGTCGTGGAGATGCCGAGGAACAGCAGCGAGATGCAGTAGACGTCCATGTTGATGCCGGGCGAGTACTCGTGCCCGGTCAGGGGCACGTAGCTGAACCACCCACCGTTTGGGGCAGACCCGAGGAACAGGCTCGAGAACAGCAGCGTCCCCGAAGCGACGAAGACCCAGTAGCCGAAGGCGTTGAGCCGGGGGAAGGCCATGTCTCGGGTGCCCAGCATCAAGGGCATCAGCACGTTACCGAAGCCGAAGAGCATCGGGGTGGCGAAGAAGAAGATCATCGCCGTGCCATGCACCGTGAAGAGCTGGTCGTAGAGCTCGGGCGAGACCAGGCCGGCGTCGGCCTTCGCGAGCTGGGTGCGGATGACGAGGGCGTCGAGCCCGGCCAGACCGAAGAAGATCGCGGCGGTCGCGATGTAGCGGCGTCCGATCCGCTTGTGGTCCACGGTGGTCAGGGCGCCCTTGAGCCCGGAGCCCTCCGGCCAGTGCGGCGCGACCCGGGGGCCGGCCGCCTCCTCGGCGTGCAGCACGACGCGGGATGCCTCGGTGAGTCTCATGGTGCCGCATTCGTCCCGGGCGGGGGGCTGCTCACCGGCACCGAGGTGTCCCGGTCGCCCTCGAGGTAGGCCACCAGGGCCTGCAGGTCCGCAGGAGCGAGCGGCTGCGGCGGCATCAGGTTGCCCGGTTTGTCGGTCTGCGAGTTCGCGATCCACCCGGCGAGGTGACCGGGGTCGTTGGGCAGCGTGCCGGCCCCGATCTCGGACCGGGTCGACAGATGGGTCAGGTCCGGGCCCACCTTGCCCTGTGCCGAGGTGCCCCGAACGGTGTGGCAGCTCGCGCACGAGGAGCTCTCGAGCACCACCCGGCCGCGCTGGGCGAGGGCGCTCGCAGGGATGGGAGCGTCGCGGGCCTGCTCGGCGGCCCATTCGCGGAACTGCGCCTCGGGCTCGGCGACGACGACGAGTGCCATGTGCGCGTGCTGGAGTCCGCAGAACTCCGCGCACTGGCCGCGGAAGCGACCCGGCCGCTCGGCACGTACCCAGGTGCGGTTGACCCGGCCGGCCACGAGGTCGGTCTTCACGGTCAGCTGCGGCACCCAGAAGCTGTGGTTGACGTCAGCGGTGCGCAGGCGAAGGAGGACGTTGCGACCGACGGGGACGTGGATCTCGTTGGCCGTGACGACACCGTCGTCGGGGTAGCTCACCTGCCACCACCAGGTGTGGCCCACGACGTCGACCGTCACCGCCGGTGGCCCGGCCGGCTCGTCGAGGGCGCTGAGGTCACGCAGCCCCACGAGGTAGACGGTGGTCAGGATCAGGGCCGGGACGATGACGCCGGCGACGACGACGACCCGGTGCCCGTCATGGCTGGGTCCGGGCGGCGCGCTGCGCCGCCGCAGGGTGAGGAACAGCAGCCCGATGACGACGACGCAGACCACGGCAGCGATCGTGAACAGGAACCACCACAGCCCTGCGACGCGGCGGGCCCCGAACCCGGCTGGCTCGAGGGCCGAGGGTGCCGAGCCAGAACACCCGCTGAGCAACGAGATCAGAACTGCCGCAACGAATCCCGTGGCACGATGCGGCAGCGCCACTGGCGTCCGACCCCCCTCGGGGGTGGAGCCCACGCCGTGGCGGTGGCTCGTGCGACTCGTCATCAGACCTCGCTTCTCGGGTCTCGCGGCCGAGCAAGGGCCGCGGTCTGCTAGTAGCAGTGCCCCGCGGCAGGCCGTGCCAAACCCACCAATCGACGGGGGGTGTCGAGCCGCTGGATCTGGGTAGTTCCGGGGGCGTCCGGTGCCCGAAGAAGAGTGGGAGGACGCATGTCCGGTCAGCGTCGTGGATCGCAGAGCCCTGTCGGCAGGGAGGACCTCCTCCGCGGGATGGGCGCGGTGGCCGTGGCCAGCACGCTCGTGGCCGGTGCCGTCGCCGCCACCGCACCAGCTGACGTGGTGCAGGGGCAATGGCAGCGGCTGATGTACCTGCACGTGCCGGCGGCGTGGCTCGCCTACCTCTGCTTCGGGATCGTTCTCGTGGCCGGGGTGTGCCATCTCCGCTGGGGATCGGTGGCCGCCGACCGGTGGGGCCGGGCCGCTGCCGAGGTGGGAGTCGCGGCCACCGTCGTGACACTGATCGTCGGCAGCGTCTGGGGCCGGGCGGTGTGGGGCGTCTGGTGGACCTGGGACGCCCGGTTGGTGTCGACCGCCGTGATGCTCATCATCTACGTCGCACACCTGGCGCTGCGCTCACTGCCCGGCCCACAGGTGCTGGCCATGCGCCGCGCGGCCGTCACCGGCACGCTCGGCTTCCTCGTCGTGCCGGTGGTGCACTTCTCGGTCGTCTGGTGGACCACGCTGCACCAGACCGCCACGGTCTTCGGTTCGCCCACCGAGATCCCCCCGATCGACCCGCGGATGGGCGTGGCGCTCGGCCTGTCGGCCGTGGCCGCGACCGCGATCGGCCTCACCGCCGTCGTGTGGCGGTTGGGCGCGCACGCGCGCGCCGGCCGACCGCAGGCCCCGCTGCCTGCGCCGATGGAGCGGGCCGTTCCGACGGGCACGCGGTGAGCGGCCGAGCGGCCCGCTGGTGGCTTGGCACCGCCGGGGCAGCACTCGTCCTCGTGGGGCTGGGCGCGGCCGCCAACGGGACGCTGACCTACTCGCGCAGCCCCGCCGACCTCTTCGTCGGCCCCTCCCACGTGGGCGAGCGGGTGCGGGTCGAGGGAACCGTGGTGACCGGGTCGCTGTCGGAGCAGACCGGGGTGACGAGCTTCGTCCTCGAGGGTGGTGGCGCCCGGGCAGAGGTGAAGACCACCGAGGTGCCCAGCGGCACCTTCCGCGCCGGGGCTGACGCCGTGGTCGAGGGCGTGCTCGGCGCCGACGGGGTGCTGGACGTCGACCGGGTGATGGCCAAGCACGCCAACACCTACCGCGCCGACGATGGTCGAGAGGGGGACGGGGCGGCGGGGTCCGCGCCGTGACCGCCGCGGCCGGCATCCTGCTGCTCGCGGTGACGGCGGTCGCCGCGACCGTGGCGACGGGGCTCTGGGTGCGGGTGGCCCGGGGGCGCGACGAGGCGGCATCGGCCCGGCTGGCCGGCATCCTGGTGCTCGTCGGTGCGCTGGGCGCGGTGGTTGCCATGGAGGTCGCCCTCCTCGGCAACGACTTCTCGGTCGAGTACGTGGCGGGCCACTCCAGTGCGGCCACGCCGCTCGCCTATCGGTTCAGTGCCCTGTGGGGCGGGCTCGACGGCTCTTTGCTGCTCTGGCTGCTGGTGCTGTCAGGGTTCGCCGTGCTCGTCGGCGCCGGGCGGGCGGCGCCTCGCAGCACCACCCGGCACGACGTCCGGGCCCTGCATGCCGTCGCGTCGGCGGTCGCCACGGGGGTGGCCGCGGCCTTCGCCGTGCTGACCTTCGTTGGCGCCCGGCCGTTCGACCGACTGCTCCCCGCACCGGCCGATGGGGCTGGCCCCAACCCGCTGCTCGTCGACCACCCGGCGATGCTGGTGCACCCGCCGCTGCTTTACGTCGGGTACGCGGGGCTCGTGGTCCCGTTCGCCTACGCCGTCGCCGCCCTGGTGACGGGAAGCCCGGCCGCGGCGTGGCTGCCGACCGTGCGCACCTGGTCCGTGGTCGCCTGGGTCTCGCTCAGCGCCGGCATCACGCTCGGGGCCTGGTGGTCGTACGCCGTGCTCGGGTGGGGCGGTTACTGGGCCTGGGACCCGGTCGAGAACGCCTCGCTCATCCCGTGGCTGTGCACCACCGCCCTGCTGCACCTGATGATGGCGCACCGGCACCGGCCGGCGCTCGGACCCTGGGTCGCCGGCCTCGCGGGCACCGCGTTCCTGCTGGTGGTGACCGGAACGTTCCTCACCCGCTCGGGCGTGGTGGCCAGCGTTCACTCCTTCACGCCGTCGGCCCTGGGGCCGCTGCTCCTGGGCCTCCTCGCCGTCGGCGTGGCGGGCGTCGCCGGGTTGGTCGTCTGGCGCGGCGACCGGTTGGTTCCGCCGGGCCGGCCCGGCCCGGCCGATGGTGGAGCGCCGCCGGCCCGCGAGTCGCTGCTGGTCGCCGGGGCCGCCCTGGTCGGCGGCCTCGGCCTCACGGTGCTGCTCGGCACGGTGGCCCCGGCGCTGCTACGCGCCATCGGTGCGGGCGAGGTCTCGGTCGGCCGGCCGTTCTACGACCGCATCGCCGTGCCGGTGGGCCTGGCCCTGCTCGTCCTGATGGTGCTGGGACCGCTCGCTCGGTGGCGCCACGACCGCGCGGCCAGCCTCCTGTCCCGCGCGACCCTGCCGGCGCTGGTTGGCATCGGAACGATGTGCCTGCTGGGCTTCACCGGAGCCAGGGGAGTGCTCCCAGTGCTGACGATCGGGCTGGCCACGGCCGTGCTCGCCCAGAGCATCCAGGCGCTGGTGAGGGGGCGTCGGTCCCTGCTGACCGGCCGCGCGGGAGCCGGCGGCCACCTCGCCCACGCCGGGTTCGCCCTCGTCGTCGTGGGGGTCGCGGCGAGCTCGGCCTGGTCCACCACGGCGGAGGCCACGCTGGGCACCGGCCGCAGCGTCGAGGTCGGGGCGAGCACCGTGCGGCTGGACGGCGTCGACCGGCACGGCGACGGCCGCCGGATGTCGACGGCCGCCCGCCTCACGATGCTGGTCGACGGCCGGTCCGAACCGCTCGGCACGGCCGCGCTGGTGTTCTACCCCGGCCGTGACGTCACGGTGCCGACGCCGGCGATCTCCAGCAGCCCGGGCGGTGACCTCTACGTCACGCTGTTGGCGGTGGACCCCGACCTGGGCACCGCGACGCTGCGGGTGACGCTCGAACCGCTCGTCGGCCTGCTCTGGGCCGGTGGGGCTGTCATGGCCTTGGGCGGCATCCTCGTGGCGTTGCCAGGGCGGCGCCGGCGCCCCGCACCGGTGGCCACGCAGGTGGCCCTCGCCCCTGTCGCGGCGAGGGAGGGGTGAGCCCGGTGCCCACCGGCACCCTGCGCCGCCGGCTCCTGCTCAGCGTGCTCACGGGGGCACTGCTCCTCGGCACGCTCAGCGCGCTGGGTATGGCGCTCGGCTCCCCGGCATCCCCGGCGTCGCTGGAGGTCATGGACCGCCCGGCCCCTGACCTGTCCGGGCCGACGTTGGACGGCCAAAGGCTGGACCTCGCCTCACTGCGTGGCTCGGTCGTCCTCATCAGCGTCTGGGCCAGTTGGTGCCCGCCGTGCCGCGACGAGCTGCCCCTGCTGGCGCGTACGCACGACCGGTACCGCGACCGCGGGCTCGTGCTCGTCGGCGTACTGACGCGAGACCGGCCCGACGGCGCCCGCACCCTGCTCGACCAGCTGGGGGTCAGACCGTTCCCGACCGTGGAGGACCCCACCGGCGCCCTGGCCGTGTCGTGGGGGGCCACCGGCGTTCCTGAGACCTTCCTCGTCGACCGGGGGGGACGGGTGGTGGCGCGCAGCGTGGGGCCGCTCACCAGTGACTGGGTGGTGCGGCACGTGGAGCCGGCGGTGAGCGGGTCGTGATGGTGTGGTTCCGGGCCATGGAGTCGCCCGAGGGCGTCCGCGGCCGGACGTTCTATCCGAGGACAGTCGTGGTGGCCGTCATGCTGATCCTGCTCGCCGCCGCGGCTGCGGCGCTGTGGCAGTCGTCCTCGACACCAGCGCCCACGGCGGCTGAGCGCACCAGTGCCGTGGCGGCCGGCATCCGGTGCCCCGTGTGCGCGGGGGAGTCCGTGGCCGCGTCGCAGAGCGACCTCGCCCAGCAGATGCGGTCGGTCATCGACCAGCAGCTGCGCGCCGGGCGTTCGCCGGACCAAGTGAGGGCATGGTTCGCCATGAGGTACGGCGACGGCATCCTGCTCGACCCACCGCCCCGGGGCGCCGGCTGGTTCCTGGTGCTGGCACCGGCCGTCGTGCTCGCAGGAGTCGTGGCGTTGCTGGCCGGCGGTCGACCCGCGAGGCGCCTGGTGTGGGCCGCGGGTGCCGGCGGTGCCTGCGCGGCGATCGCGGTGCTGTCCGCCGGGCACCTGCCCGCGGGTGACGCGTGGCACCCCAACGTGGCAGCTCCCGCCACTTCGGCGACCACGTGGTCCGCTCCAACCGCTGGTCAGCTCGACCCCCTGGCCCGCAGCGCCCTCGAGGCGCTGGTCGCCGGAGAGGCGCCGCGCGCCGAGCGCCTGGCACGGGCTGCCCTGGGCAGCGCCGGGCACGATGAGCGCCGTGCCGAGGACGCTCTCCTGGTGCTCGGCCTGGCCCAACGCGAACAGGGCGACCCGCGCAGCCGCGCCTCGCTCTCGCAGTTCCTCGACGAGGCCCCGGGCCATCCCCTCGCGGGGCGGGTCCGCGAGCTGCTCTCCCGCAAAGACTGATCTCGCCCCGGTGTGCCAGGCGGTGGCGAGCAACGGCGTCAGCGGAGTCCGACGTCGGACGGCGACAGCGCGTCGACCGGTGCGGTCAACCCTGGCGCATGATGCCGGGCGATGGCCTCGACCACAGCTTGCCGGTGCTCTGGACGCGCAACGTCCTCGAGGTCTCGCAGTGCGACGTGCACCCGGCGCTGGATGCGCGGGCTGTCCTCACCCCACCGCATGACCTCGTCGAAGGCGAGCGCGAGGTAGTCGGAGAATCGCCGCAGCGGCACCGACAGGACAACGTGCCCATCGTCGGTGACGTGTTGCCGCGCCGGGAGTGCCCGGATGGCCAACCGGCGCATGATGTCGTGCAGGTGGTCGATGGCCTGCACTGCTGTGGTGGTGTCGTTGACACCAGGTGACAGCGCACGCTCGGCCAAGTCGACGAGCTGACACAGGCCGAAGCCGATGTCCTGGTCCATGCTGCGCTCACGACCGAAGTGGGTGGCGTCAGACAACGTGCTGTCGTCGAACGGCGCATCACCGTGAACGATCCCGAGGGGTGCTCCACTGGGCACGAACTCGCCCACGGCGCGAAGCAGCTCGATCGAGACGCCTTGGCGCTGTGCGGCATCGGCGAGCACGTCCTCGTCGACCCACTGCAGCACGCCAGGACCGTCGGCCGCGATGCGACGCCGGCGACCCCCTTGGGGCAGGGCCAGTTCTGGTTCGCATCGGGAGTCCTCGGGCACGCGTTGGTCCAGCAGAGTCCGGGTGTCGTCGGCGATGGAGGCGCCCCACGGAGGCCGGTCCTCCGTCGCCCGGCCCTCGAGCCGGGTGAACCCCGACCCCGCCCCATCCGCAGCTTCTGATTCGGCAACAAAGTCCTCGAAACCGTGCATCATCAGAGCCTGCAAGAGTCGGGAACGCCCGGCAACTCTTCACCTAGAACGGCACCGGTCACGGCATGGGCGGATACGTGAGGAGCCGTCTCGACCACTACGCTTGGGGTAGCCAGTGGCCAACTGACTCCCTTGATCGTGAAGCGCCTTTTGGGTGGTCCGGGGGGATACTCGGAACAGTGGTCGCGCCCGCCTCCATCGTGAGGATCGAGGACCCGATGTCGCACCCCCGTGAGAATGAGCATGCGAGCGTCACGACCACGGCCGTACCCGACGCCTACGACTTGGTGGCGCTGGCTGACGCGATGCGGCTGCTGTCGGATCGGATGGCCGACCACGTGGAGCGGCCGTTGGAGCACCTGGTGGCCGTCGCCGTGGAGACTGTCAGTGGGGCCCGGTGGGCCAGCGTCACCATGCTGCGCGGTGACCGTTTCACCACCGCGGCCTCGACCAGCGACCGGGCGGTCCGCGCCGACCTGCTCCAGTACGAGCTGGGGTCGGGGCCGTGCGTGGACGCGGTGCGTCAGGACTCGGCCTACGTCACCGGTGATGTCGGTGCCGAACCACGGTGGAGCTGCTGGGGTCCACGAGCCAGCGCCGAGCTGGGCGTGAACAGTGTGCTCTCCCAGCGGCTGCACCTGCACGAGGAGACCGGGATTCTGGCCGGGTTGAACATCTACTCCGACACCATGGACGCCTTCGACCGCTCCGCCATCGGCGTCGCACTGGTCTTGGCAACCCACGGTGCGGTGGTGCTGTCCGAGCGGCATGCGAGCAACCGTGCCAAGAACCTGATGAAGGCCCTGGAAACCAACCGGGAGATCGGGGTTGCCATGGGCATCCTGATGCAGCAGCACCGGTTCAGCCGCCCGGAGGCGTTCCACGTGCTCCAGGTGGCCAGCCAGAACTCCAACCGCAAGCTGGCCGACATCGCGGTCGAGGTCGCGGACACCGGGACGTTGTCCATCATGAGGCTCGAGGGTTAGCAGCTCCCGCCACGAATCAGTCCCCTGGCCGGCGGATAGTGGGTCTTGAGTCGGCAGGATTCAAGCCGTGTGTTCCGCCGGTCAGGTGCCTTCGTGGGGCCCGCCTTGATCACTCGGGCACACGGGGCATCCCCTTCCGGGAATCCCAACACTGGGCCACGGCGTAAAGGCCAGCACTGCATCACCGGCTCGGACCACCGGCCTGGCCCCCCGGCCCCCTGGCCCCCTGGCGGCCGAAGCGCCTCGTTGCCCCGCCATTTCGCCAAGCGCTCACGCTCATCAAGCATTTCCGGACGTAACGACCTGCGTCTCATCGGATGCGAGGGCCATGCGGCGAAGTGGTCGCACACCTCGACTGTGAGGGCGGCCCCCTCGGTTCATCTGCAGTCAAGTGGTGACCCAGAATGGGACCCAGAATTCGTCGAATCTCAGTTCCGTAACATCCCGACCGGACCCGCCTTGGCGCGTCCTCAGGCCTGTGACCTGCGCAAACATCCGACCTGGCTTCGTCGGAGGGCGGGCTGCTTCGGCCCGTGTCGGGTCGATCGAGTTGCTACGGATGAGAAGGTTAGGGGTTCGAATCCCTTCGGGCGCGCTCTGTGTTGAGACAGACGACGGGCCCCCGGCCAGCGGAGACGCTGTCGGGGGCCTACTCGTGTCCGGCATCCGGTCGCCGATCGCGGTCTGAGTTGACCCCAAAATGTGACCCAAAATGTCGGTTGGGGTCGTCCCCTGTCGGGTCAGGCCGGGAAGCCCGAGACGCCTCAGACGGGGGTCAGAAGGTTGGGACGGCTGGGCACGCCGTGGTGCGACTTGGCCCGACCCCCGCAGCCGTCCATCGCCTGTGTGCTGTGCGATCCCAAATCCAGTGCGGCTCATACGCCGCCCGGGCGCGTGAAATCGTCGACGAGCGGCGGGCCGAACCTATGCCGAAGCCCTCTGGTCGCAACCGAATTCACTTCGACAAGCAGTACGAACCCCCTCCGCCAGCTCACCAACCTCCCCACCGCGCGCGGTGCGCTGGGTTCAGGGGCGTCCGCCCCTGCAGGGCTCTCAGTCTGGGGGCCCGTACCATCCGTCATAGCGCCCACTTAGGGCGCCCCACCGCGGGCAGGGTCAGTCCGTGGCCGGTGCGGGTGGGCCGCAGCCGTGGTTGAACAGTTGGGTCCACGCGGTTTCCCAGGGCCAGGTGCTCGGTCCCAGATCCGCGTGTAGTGGCTGCGGGGTGGCTGCCTGAGGCGATTGTCGGTTGATCTTGGGGGCTTTGGGTGTTGATCGTTCCCTGTGGCACGCCAAGAGGCCCGGATGTCGTTCCGGGGGGCGGTGTTCCGAGGTCCTTTGGTCGCTGGGTCGGGGGCGGCTGTTCAGGCCGGGTGGGGTAGGTGTCGCAGGCGGGACAGTACTGCGGCCAGGGCGTGCTCGCCTGGTGGTGGTCGCAGGGTGAGGCCGCGGGCGTGGTGGATGAGTCTGGCTGGCACGCAGAGGAATTGGTGTCGGAGCCGGTGCATGCGTGCTGTGCCGGCGTCGTCGTCCAGGCCGGTCAGGGACTGCAGCATCACCGACAGGGCCCCGGCCAGGAGCGCTGCCCACATCCACAGCGTGTTTACCCCGGCGTTGCCTGAGGGCAGGTGGTTGAGCCCGGCGCCGAGCTTGGCCTCGCGGAACCGTTCCTCGATGTCGGTGCGGCCCCGAAACCAGCACTCGAGCGCGACGACGTCCGCGGCGGTGCTGGTGGGCAGGTTGGTCACGATGAAGCTGACTGCCCAGGCGTGGTCCAGCTCGCCACCGAGCGCCAACGCGAGCTGGTCCTTGGCGATCGTGCGCCGACGACGGGATCTGGAGTCGGTGGAGATGTCGGCGGCCTGCACGCGCACCCGGCGCACGACGGTGTACGCATCCGGTGGCCACCCCGCGGGGGGTGTCAGATCACCGCGACCTGCGCGCCGGGCATCGCCCGCGCCGGGGTCCACGCACCGGCAGGCACCGCGGCCAGCTCGCGCCACAACGCACTGTTGCGTTTGGCCGCGACGGCGTAGTCGGCGCCCACCCGGTCAGCGGCCAACGCCAGGTCGGCGGTGAAGTAGCCGGCGTCGGCGCGGACCCGAGGCCGGGCACACACCGCGGCCGGTAGGGCCTTGACCGCCCTGGTCAGCAGGTCCGCGCAGCGCGGGCGGACATCGTCGTTACCCGCGAGCAGGTCAGCGGCCAACGGCAACCCGGCCTCGGCCCAGGTCGCCAGGTGTGGGCGCCCCGCGCGCTGACCCTGGTAGTTGTAGGCCACGCCAGCCTTGGCCCGCCCGAACACCTCCACATCGGTGGAGTCCAGATCGATCGTCGGCGCTCGCAGCACCAGCGGGGAACGGCGCCGCGCGGGCAACAACCCCAGCCAGCGCGCCACCAGAGCCGAGGTCCCCGCCTCGACCCCGGCCAGCTGCGCCGCCGCGAACCGGCGGGCCAGCGCCCCCGCCGTCGTCGACGCCGGTGTGGCGACCGGCGACAACACCTGCCCGGCGGTATCGGCACGGACCCGGTCCAACCCGCCCAGGGCCTCCAGCCTCACCGAGCAGTTGGGCGCACGACAGGGCGAGCACCAACTCGCCCGCGCTCAACCCCCGCGCCCTGGTCTTGATCCCCGGGATGCACTCATCGAGGGTGGACACCACCGCCAACCTGTCGACGAGCTCGCTGACCGCAACCATCCCCGAGTACCTGGTCAACCACGGATCCGGCGCGCCGATCCGAACCTGCTTTCGCCCACCACGACCACGACGTATTCTCTTCACCGACAGGGTGCCTTCCCGCTCGGAAACTCGGAGTCTTCGACAACCTCGATTCTCGTTGCAGGACAGGCACTCTCGTCATATCACACGCCGAACACCGCCCCACAACACACCGCTACACGCGGATCTGGGTCGGTAGGCGCAAGGTGACCCGCCGGGCTGAGGACGCGACCCGGGCCGGGATGCTGATCAGCTTGGCGCGGATGGTGGCGGTGGTCGCCTTCGCCAGGTCGGTGCCGGCGATGGTGGCGGCGGTGCGGGTGAGGTTGAACGCGATGACGGCCAGCACCAGCCAGGCGGCGTTGGCGGTGAACTTCCCTGAGGCAGGTGTGCCAGGGCGGAGTGCTTCAGGTCGGCGTGGACCTGCTCGATGATGGCGTGGCCGCGGTGGGTCTTGTCCGCGGTCACGGTGTCCAGGTCGGCGACCTCGGTGGTGGTGAAGAACGCGTGGAAGCGCCAGGTGTCGAACAGCGTGCCCTGCCCGGCGGCCTTGTTCTTCTCGGCGTTCAGGTCGGGGATGCGGCGCACCACCAGGCGCCCGGCCACCTGCTCGGTGAGCTTCTTGGAGGAGAACGCGGTGAAGGGGACCTCGGCGACCTCCGCCCGCGACACCCAGGTGTTGCTGGCCTCGTCGTAGATGGCGTCGGTGTACTCGATGGGCGTCCAGGCCTCATCGCTGATGGTGGCGATCACCTTCTTGACCTTGGGGTCCATCCGCACGGTGACCGACACATCGGCCCCACCACGGACCGCGGCCCCGACCGTGGGCGCCCCGTAGAAGGCTGAGTCCGCACGCAGCAACGGCTTCACCTGCGTGCGGCCGTGCAGCTTGCTGACGGTCTTCAGCGCGTCGGCGACCAGCCGTTTGGCACCGCGCGGGGACCCGCACGATCCCTTGCGCAGCCGCTGCGCCACGACCACCGGGGCGGTATCGGTAGTCGTGGCGGTGGCGATCAGCGCGTTCAGACCACGCACCTTGGAGTAGCCGAACCCGGCGCCCTGCTTGGCGTACCCGTGGACCTCAATGATCGTGTCGTCGACATCGACCAGCTCCCGACCACCCGTGCCGTCACCGACGACTTGCGGGGCTTGGGCGGCCAGGGCTGTCAGGAACCTGGAGGCGACCGCGTCGAGCGGGCGGACGTGACCGAAAGCTGAACGAGCGCAGGAACGACCCCAGCGTCGACGGGGCGTACGCCCGGGCGAAGACCCGACCCATCCCGCCGTGCCGTAGCAGCGCCATGTCGTCGATGCTGTCGGCGCCGGCGACCATCCCGGCCACCAGGGAGGCGACCTTCAACCCGGCGTTGGCGCCCTTGTCGCCCGGCACGCTGAGGTACTCACCGGCCAACCTCGACAGGCCCGCCGAGTCCGCCAGCGCCAACACTGGGACCAGCCCCGCCGCCGACACCAGATTCGGATCGTCGAAGCGCGCCGACGTCGCTGCTCGCGTGTGACAGAGTTGCATCCCAGAGGTGCCCTTCCGGGTTGGTACCGATTGGACCGTCGCACGTCCCAATCTCCCAGCACGGCAGGGCATCTCGTTGTTACGCCGCGCTCAAACGCCCGAACTCATCGGTGGATCGATGCTTAGGGCGCCGTCGGAGCCCGCTGCCTTCCGTCCGAATGGCTGCTAGCCAAGGCGCCTCGAGCCGTACGCTCGCGCCGATCGATCGCTCGGGGAAGTGCCGAGCGCTCACTCTGTTGGCCATGTCCATTCGGGCGTTCGAGGGCAAGCGGCGACTGGCTGGCCGGGTTCCTCGTGTCCCGTGTTGAGCAACAACGAGCACGGAGCCCTGAGGTGCCGGCTGAGCCTCAAGGGACGAGCCTCGAGCCCCGGGTTCTGGGGTTCGGGTTCGCGAGAGGAGGCTCCGGTGGACGGCCAGATCCTCCCCCGTGCGGGGGGCCACCTTCGCGAGCAGCCTGACGAGCAATGCCCGACTCTTCTGGTTGGCGCTGGCTTGGAACGATCATGAGCGTCGTGAGCCGCAGGCCGCGAGGTCAGCCTCGCGCTGCTCGGGAACGACCAGCCGGCGCTGACGATGGGGCCCAGGAACGCGCTCAGATCCTGGTCGGGGCCCTCGTAGGTGTGCTGGTGCATGGGCTGCGGCGTGCGGGGCATTGCCGGCAAGGTCACCGCGCATCACGACGGTGACGCCGCGTGGCTCGCGTCAGACCTGGACTGGGGCTTGCATCTCGAGCGCCTGGGTCCGACGGCGCCCGCCGATCTGGGCGTCCTGACCGGGATCACCAGCCGGAAGGGCCGTGATCGGGTCAGCGTGTGGACGCCGTGGCGTCTGCGGGCCAGGGCAGTAGTCGGGCACCGACCACGCAGGCCTGCAGAGTCAGCCGTTGAGCGGGGATCGTCGCGTCGTACCCGGTGAGGTCGGCGATCTTTGCCAAGCGATAGGTGACCGTGCGTACTGAGACGTGCAGGCGGCGGGCGGCCTGCGTGGCCACGTCGCCGGCGTCGAAGTAGGCCTCGAGGGTGTCGACCAGTGGGGCGGCGCCGCCGCGGGCGTGGGTCAGGGGGGTGAGGACGGTCTCGACGAGGTCAGCCAGCGCGACCCTGTCCCGTCCGAGGACGCGGTAGATGAGTAGATCCCGAGTCGGCACCATGTCGTCGTCGGGGTGCAGCCGCTCGGCGAGGGTGATCGCTTCGCGGGCTTGCTCGTAGGATCGCGCCACTCCGTAAGCTCCCGGGTAGGCGCGTCCGACGGCGACGCGCCATGGCTTCCTGGTCGAGGTTCTGCTCAACGCCGCATGCAGAAGCCGCGCGGGCTCGTCGACGTCCGTGGAGGCGGTCCCTGCCGGGACCAGGGCGATGAGGTACCCACCTTTGATAGTGACCAGGACGTCGCGGTCGCCATACCTGTCGATGACCTGGCGTTCGAGGATGGTCTCGTCGCGGTCCTCGACCAGGGCGTCGCTTCGCGGTCCAGCGAGGACGACCTGGTGCGACACGGTGAGGTCGATCCCGAAGGGCTCGGCGCGCTGGACGATGCCGGCGGCGTCAGCGTCGCCACGCAATAGGTCGTCGATGAACTCGCTGCGGACTGTTTCCTCCTGTCGGATCAGCTGCTGCCCCGCCTTTTGATAGCTCTCCACGAGCACCGGAACAGCGGCTCGTATCCCTTCCAGCAGCGACTGGGCCGCAGACTGAGCATTCTTGTGGTGCGCGGGTGGCATCGCGCTCCAGGCGTGTGACGCGGATGCCAGGTACAGGTCGACCGCTCCCCGTGCGGGCAGTCCCTGTTCGGCAGCTTCGGATCCCGCCCTTCGAATGTCTTCGAAGTCCTTGTCGTCCAAGGACGCGCCATCTCGGATGATCCGGCTCGACATCTGTTCAAAGACCGCCGAGACTGCGGGCGAGCTGGTCGATGGTGGGGTGGGCGCGGACTTCCGGGCGCTGGCCATGTCACCAGTGTGCCGCGTGCGTGGATCTGGCGACTGCGGCGAGCTTGTTGCCGGGCGCCGGCAACGAACGGTGCGCGAGGTCGGCCGGGCACAAGCCTGTGATTTCACCCCTGGGCGGCCGATGCTTGAAGCATCGTTCGCCGCCGAGCACCCGGATGGCAAGCGCGTGGAAGCCACCGACGTGGCGACGCGTCGCCACCTGAGTCAAGAGCAAAACGTCGGTCCCGAGGAGCCTGTCCCATGTCGACCATCGCACCCCACCACGTCGCTCATCAGGACGAGCAGCACGCCGAGCGCCGACGCCTCCTTCACGACGAACGCCAGTTCCGGGTCGAGCAGTTGAGAGCCCTTGAAGCCGACCCTGCGTTCAGCTCATGGCACGAGAGCGTAAACCAGACCCTTCGCACGGCCGCCCTCGCCACGCTGCGCGAGATCGACGCCGCCTTGGAACGAATGAACCAGGGCAGCTATGGCCTATGCGTCCAGTGCTCGCAGCCGCTCCCGGCCAGTCGGCTCGACACCATCCCGAGGGCGCCCCTGTGCATGCCGTGCCACTACACCGAGCAGAACTGCCGTCCCACCCCAGGGCGGACATGACGTCCAACGGCACCGCGGAGTCGCTGCTGCACCAGGTCCGGGAGCACACGGATGAGGAATGCCTCGCAGTGCTCAGGTCCAAGCGGGTAGCCGCGGTGGCGGACGACGACGCAGGGCCCACCGTGCTGCCAGTGCAGTACTGTCGTCGACCGCGGCAAGGTGCTGTTCTCTACGGCAACTAACGGGTCAGGAGCGGGCGTGGGTCAACGGTGCCGTGCACGCCGGGGCACGTCGCCATGGCGAGACCCCAAGCCTCCCGTGGACTTGGTGCGCCGGTGGCGTCTTCTGTGAGCGATCTGACGTCAGCGCGTGCGGGCACCAGGGGATGATGAACGGCATGGCGGACAAGAGACTGGGCGCGCAGGTCGACATCGGCGCGTCGGCAGCACGCGACGCCGAGATCCTCGGTGCCACCGGCGCCGTCGTGGCTGGCATCGACGGGTCCGAGGCTGACGGGCCTGTCGCCGACTGGGCCCCAAGAGGCGCACCGTCTAGGGGCTCCGCTGCGGTTGGTGAACGCCATCGACCCGGGGGTCCAGATGACGTCTTATGAGGTACTCGCCACTGGCTCACCGAGCTGGCGGAACGCCTCAGCGAGGACGCGCGCCAGCTCCTGGACGCCACATCCCCGCGGGCGCGCGCTCGCCATCCCGCTGTCGACATCGCGGTGAGTGTGCCGACGGGCCGTGTAGCGGCGGCTCTGGTCCGGCTTTCTGAGGGCGCAATGCGGGTGGTCGTCTGCGGGCCTGCCCGGGGACGATCGAGCGCGTCCTTCTGGGCTCGGTCGCCCTACCGGTCGTGGCGCACGGGCAGTGTCCCGTGGTCGTGGTCCCGACGGGAACGACAGTCGTCGCTCTGCGGCGCATCGTCGTCGGCGTTGACGGAAGCAAGGGCAGCGATCGAGCGGTCGAGTTCGCGCTCAGGACTGCCGTGGCGTGCAGTGCCGCCGTGATGTGCGCGGTGGTGTGGAACCTGGAGGTCGAGGAGGGCGTCGTGGCGTCGTCGCCATAGCGCGCTGAGCACCCTCCCTTTCCGCCGACAGCCCCGTGGTGACCACCGGTCACCTGTGTGTGATCTGCGAGCGGCCAAACCAGCCCTCGACTTGCGCGTTGACGGACTCGATCTGGGCATCCTCGTGCACGCGGACCGTCCCAACGACGTGGTGCGTCCTTCCAGCCGGCGCTTGTTCAAGGCAGGGTCTCTCTCGCCGACGGGCAGGCTCGTCGAGCCTGGGTTGTGGCCACCACCTCGGTCCGGACGAGAGTGACGGTGGTCGTTAGATGGGCCTCAGTCTTCCCTGGGCCAAGCGGCGACGTCGTTACAGTCGGAGTATGGCTGCGGCCATGACGCCCGCGACAGACACCGCTCATCACGCACTCGCCACGCATGAGGTCGTGCTGCTGCTGGAAACGGACCCATATCGAGGGCTGTCCGGGCCTGAGGCTGCAGACCGGCTGGCGCGCTTTGGACCCAACCTGCTCCCGCACGTGGAGGCGGGCGGACCGCTGGGCAGGTTCTTGCGGCAGTTTCAACACCCGCTGATCTACGTCCTGCTCACCGCCGGCGTAATCACCTTGGTGCTGGGTGAGGTGGTGGACTCCGCCGTCATCTTCGGTGTGGTGCTGGTCAACTCGGTCATCGGGTTCGTCCAGGAGTCCAAGGCCGAGTCCGCACTCGACGCGCTGCGCGCCATGGTGCGCACCGAGGCCCGAGTCATTCGGGACGCCAACGCGCGCACGGTGGCATCAGACGAGTTGGTGCCCGGCGACCTCGTCCGGGTCGAGGCCGGGGACAAGGTGCCGGCGGATCTGCGGCTACTGGTGCATGCCGAAGTCCAGGTCGACGAGTCGGCCCTGACCGGGGAGTCCGTCCCGGTGATCAAGGACGAAGTGGCCCTGCCGTTCGATACCGCCGTCGCAGACCGTCGAAACATGCTGTACTCCGGGACGCTTGTCACTCACGGCACCGGGTCGGCGATCGTGGTGTCGACCGGGGAGCGGACCGAGCTCGGTGAGATCCACCGGCTGGTCGGCGCTGCGGAGGTTCTGGCCACACCGCTGACCCGGAAGCTGGCGGGTTTCAGCAAGATCCTGACCGTGGTGATCCTCGTTCTGGCCCTGGTGACCTTCGTGGTGGGGGTGCTGCGCGGCGAGCAGGCGGCCGAGATGCTGACTGCCGCCGTCGCGCTGGCCGTCGGTGCCATTCCTGAGGGGCTGCCGGCGGCAGCGACCATCACTTTGGCCATCGGTGTGAGCCGGATGGCCCAACGACGGGCGGTGGTCCGCCGGCTGCCCGCGGTGGAGACCCTGGGCAGCACCACCGTCATCTGCACCGACAAGACCGGCACACTGACCGAGAACCAGATGACCGTGCAGGAGCTGTGGACCACGAACGGCGGCTACCGGCTGAGCGGGTCGGGGTACACCCCGCAAGGACGGCTGACCGACGAGGCCGGTCTGTGCGTAGACGCTTCGGCCGACCAGGCGCTGCACTGGTGCCTCGTGGCCGGAGCTTGCTGCAACGACGCGCGGCTGTCCCAGCGCGACGGCGAGTGGCACGTCGTCGGCGACCCCACTGAGGGAGCGATGCTGGTTGCTGCAGCCAAGGCCGGTATGGATCTCGACGAGCTTCGCACCCGGCTGCCCACGGTCGCGGCGGTACCGTTCAGCTCCGAACGCCAGTACATGGCCACCCTGCACCGTGACCTCGCCACCGGCGAGTCGGTGGTGCTGGTCAAGGGCGGGTTCGAGCGCGTCGCGGAACGGTGCGCATCCCAGGCTGACGCTGCTGGTGTCGCGCGCCCGCTGGATCCTGACGGCATCCTTTCCGCGGCGGAGTCGCTGGCGGCAGGCGGTCTCCGAGTGCTGGCCACGGCGATGCGGCGGGTAGAGGACACCGTGACACTCGACGAGGACGAACCGTTCGGGGAGCTGCTCTTCACTGGCCTCCAGGCCATGCTCGACCCCCCGCGGGCCTCCGCCAGATCGGCCGTTAAGGCGTGTCATGCGGCGGGTGTCGACGTCAAGATGATCACCGGTGACCATGTCGGCACTGCCAGAGCGGTAGCCCAGCACGTCGGTATCACCGGCGGCAACCTGGACAGCAGGGTCGTGACCGGCGCTCAGCTCGCGCAGCTGGACGACGACACATACGCACGCACCGTCGAACGGGCACATGTGTTCGCACGAGTCTCACCGGAGCAGAAGCTACGGCTGGTCGAGGCGTTCCAGGGACGAGGGCACGTTGTCGCGATGACCGGCGACGGGGTGAACGACGCCCCAGCCCTGCGGCAGGCCGACATCGGCATCGCCATGGGCCGTGCCGGCACCGAGGTGGCGAAGGAAGCCGCCGACATGGTCCTCACCGACGACGATTTCGCAACCATTGAGGGAGCGGTGGAGGAAGGCCGTGGGGTCTTCGACAACCTCACCAAGTTCATCGTGTGGACCTTGCCGACGAACATGGGTGAGGGGCTCGTCATCCTGGTCGCCATCCTCCTCGGGTCGGTTCTGCCGATCCTTCCGGTCCAGATCCTGTGGATCAACATGACCACCGCGGTTGCACTGGGGCTGATGCTCGCCTTCGAGCCGAAGGAACCGGGGATCATGACTCGGCCACCGCGCGATCCGCGGCGGTCGCTGCTCACCGGCGCCCTGATCATCCGCATCCTGCTCGTCTCTGCCCTCCTGGTCTTCGGCACGTGGGGGCTGTTCGAGTGGGAGATGGCCAACGGGGCCTCCCTGGCCGAGGCCCGCAGCGTCGCACTGAATCTCTTCGTCGTCGTCGAGACGTTCTACCTCTTCAGCTGCCGATCCCTGACCCGGTCCGCCTGGCGCATCGGCCTCTTCAGCAACCGGTGGGTGCTCGGCGGTGTCGCTGTCCAAGCCGTCGCACAGCTCGCCATCACCTACCTGCCCGTCATGAACACTCTGTTCCGCACCGCGCCAATCGCCCCTGAGGCATGGCTACGGATCTTCGGCGTCGCCCTGCTCGCCTCCTCCGTCGTGGCCATGGACAAGCGACTGCGACACTCAGCCATCTGATCACCCACACGAGACCTGGCGTGCGCGCCCAGCCCCTCAAGAATTTGTGGTTCGCTCATGCGGTAGCCGTCGTGGACGGCGATCCACGCTGTGATCCCGGAGTCAGGCGCCTATCGCGGTCTGCCGCCGGGCGTAGCGTGGAAGTGCCGGGTCGGGGAGTCTGGCTCGGCTTGCCCGAGGAGGCTCTCATGTCTCAGCAACTTGCCGGGCGCCCCGTTTCGGAGGCACCGTCCCAGGGCTCACCCCGCGCCGGAACGTCCAGGCCCGGGTTGGGGTTGGCTGCCCTCACCGCGATCGTGGTGGGGTCCATGATCGGCAGCGGCATCTTCGCCCTGCCCTCCCAGATGGCCGGGAGCGCTGCCGCCGGGCCGCTGCTCATCGGCTGGCTGGTCACCGGCGTCGGGATGCTGATGCTGGCATTCGTCTTCCAGTCCCTGGCCCAGCGCAAGCCCGACGTCGACGGCGGCGTATACGGGTACGCCCGCGCCGGGTTCGGCAACTACATCGGCTTCAGCGCCGCCTGGGGGTACTGGGTGTCGGCCTGGGTGGGCAACGTCGCCTACCTCGTGCTGCTCTTCGCCACGCTCGGTTACTTCTTCCCGACCTTCGAGGGTGGGTCAACGGTGTCCGCGATAATCGGGGCGTCGATCCTGCTGTGGGTCATCCACGCGCTGGTGCTGCGCGGCGTCCACAGCGCGGCGTTGGCCAACACGATCGTGACCATTGCCAAGGTCGTCCCGATCCTGACCTTCATCGCCATCGCCGCGGTGGGCTTCTCAGCCGGTCTGTTCACGGCCGACTTCTGGGGCCAGAACACCCAGATCGACGGCGTCGGTTTGGGGACCACATTCGAGCAGGTCACGAACATGATGCTCGTCACCGTGTGGGTGTTCATCGGTATCGAAGGGGCCGCGGTCTACTCCCAGCGGGCAGCCAGGCGCGGGGACGTCGGTCGGGCGACCATTATGGGGTTCGCCGGAGTCCTGGTCCTGCTGCTCGCGGTCAACCTGCTGTCGTACGGCCTGATGGCGCAAGCGGACATCGCCGGGCTGAGCGACCCATCGATGGCCGGCGTCCTCGAGCACGAGGTGGGCGGCTGGGGCGCCGGGTTCATCTCCATCGGCCTCATCATCTCGCTGCTCGGTGCCCTGCTCGCCTGGGTCATGCTGTGCGTCGAGATCCTGCGCCTGCCGGCACTCGAGCACGTGATGCCCAAGGCATTGGCCCGCGAGAACGCCCACGGTGCACCCGCGACCGCCCTCTGGCTCACCAACGGCTGCGTCCAGCTGCTGCTGCTGTGGACCCTGTTCAACGAGAGCACCTACACCAGCCTGGTCTACCTCGCGACGTCCCTGATCCTGCTGCCCTACCTGTGGTCGGCCGGCTACCAGGTGCTGCTGGCCGCGCGCGGCGAGACCTACGAGCACAGCCCCGGACGCGCTCGCGACCTGGTCATCGGCTCCATCGCACTCCTGTACGCCTGCTGGCTGGTCTACGCGGGCGGGTTGGAGTACCTGCTGGTCGCGGCCCTGTTCTACCTCGTCGGCACCGGCTTCTACGTGTGGGCGCGGCGGGAGAGCCGGCTGCCGGTCTTCACGGCTGCTGAGCGGATGGTGGCCGGGGTGGTGAGCGTGACCTCTGCGGTCGCCGTGGTGATGCTCGCCACCGGGAGCCTGTCGGTG